>NZ_JAUNKC010000001.1 GCF_030532965.1 Corynebacterium sp. | reverse complement strand
ACAGCGCTGATGGTACTGCAAACGGAAGTTTGTGGGAGAGTAAGACACCGCCGACATATAAAACTCAACAACCAACCCCCACCCAACACCACAGGTGGGGGTTAAAACATTTATTACACATCTATTATAGTTTTATAGAGGAAACTACCTGCGCAGTTGCGTGCCGCACCCGAATTTTCTGTTGCGTAGAGCCCTTACAAGATTAAAATTTTATACTTATAAAATCATTGAAACTTAAATCAAGACCTAGCAAACTTTATGCAAAAATAATTAAATTGTTGCTTAAGGGACGGGTTGCTCATCTTTTTCTGAAAAAGGGGGTGCTATCTGGGGTAAAATACATCATTTTTGTTGTAGCTGGTTAGAAGTGCTGTAACGTTCTTGAATGTCGCCACCGCGATTCGTTGGTGGTTTTGTTCTACTCAAGAAAGAGGAATTCGTTATGAAGGTTACTCGTTCTCTCATCGCAGGCAGCGCAGTCATGGCTCTCGCTTTCGCTGCTGCTCCTTACCTCGCACCTGCAGCTAACGCTCAGCTTGTGACCGGCACCCTCAGCATCATCCTGTCGATTATCGGCTCCGTTTTGAGCCTGGCAATCTTCCTGGGCTTCTGGGGCACCGTTTATAACTTCCTCGTCAACCACGGTCACATCCAGGGCCGTCTCATCCCAGGTCTGCCTGTCTTCTAGGCTTTCGTTAAAGAAAACTTCCTTATAGAGGTTTTAAGGCCGGTTTCCCACTCTACGGTGACGGGAAACCGGCCTTTGGCTTTGGTTTGCTCCTGTTTGTCATATTTCCAGGAGATTGAAACGGGTTGCAAGAACGTCGTCAAGCTTAGCGGCGTTCTTTTCTAATTTATTCCACTTCTCGTGCGGGATTGCTTTCTGTGCCTCTTTAATAACAGCAGGGTCGGAGGTCGCCCATGCGATCGGCATTGGCGAAATTTCATCCCAGCGGTCCTGAGTATGGGCGGATCGACGCCCGGTCACCGCGACGGCGGGTACCCGCTCGCCTTTGCGGCGCTCGTGCCCTTCAATCCTGGTGACAGTACGCGTTGCCAGGCCCAAGCGCGGTGGGGCAGTTGGGTCGCTATTGATATTCACCAGCGCTAGTAGCGTGAGGTCCCGGCTATTGACCTGTGCGATAATCGCCGGGCAAAGTTCGTACTGGCTATAAAGGCGAGCAGCATCGCCGACTTGTCGGGGAATGACAAACACTAGGGCGAAGCTAATCAGAGCCATAACCCCAAAACACCCGATAATGAGATTGCCCATGGTGCCGCCGAAATACAGGCGCAGACCATAGCCGATTGCCACGAGAATCAGGCCAAAAATAATTGCCGATATCTGCAGCCGCTTGGTGTCTTTGAGCAGCTCGTTGTGTTTCTTGGCGTAGTCGTTGTCGACGTCGAAAGTAAATGAATTCATGGTGTGAACTTTCCGCTTTTAAGGTCGTCGGAGTCAATGATGCGGTACGCATACCCTTGTTCCGCGAGAAAACGCTGCCGATGGGCTGCGTAATCCGCATCGATGGTATCGCGGCTAACAATGGAATAGAAGTAGACCTCGGCACCGTCTGATTTCGGTCGCAGTAACCGGCCTAAGCGCTGTGCTTCCTCTTGCCGGGAGCCGAAGGTCCCGGACACCTGAATAGCCACGGCGGCTTCTGGTAAGTCGATGGAGAAATTGGCAACTTTGCTTACCACGAGGGTTGTTATTTCGTTGTCGCGGAATTGCTGGAAGAGTCTTTCTCGTTTGCTTGTCGACGTCTTACCGTCGATCACGGGAACATTCAGGTGGGAGCCGATCTCTGCCAATTGCTCGACATAAGCGCCGATAATCAACGTCGGGGCGCCGGGATGGTACTTCATGATGCTATCGATGGTAGCGATTTTTGAATCGGCGCAGGCTGCCAGGCGATACCGGTCCTTAGAATCGGCGGTGGCATACAGCATGCGTTCGGTTTCGGTGAGCGTGGTCCGCACCTCAATGCACTCCGCTGTTGCTATGAAGCCCTGTACTTCCAGGTCTTTCCACGGCGCGTCGTATCGCTTGGGGCCGATCAAGGAAAAGACATCGCCTTCTTGGCCGTCTTCCCGGACCAAGGTGGCGGTGAGGCCGAGCCTACGGCGGGATTGTAAATCGGAGGTCATGCGAAAGACCGGGGCGGGCAGAAGATGCACTTCGTCGTAGATAATCAATCCCCAGTCGCGGGAATCGAAAAGTTCGAGCGCGCGGTATTCGCCCTTGGTCTTTCGGGTGACTACTTGGTACGTGGCGATCGTCACCGGCCGGATTTCCTTTTTCTCGCCGGAATATTCGCCGATCTCCGATTCGGTTAAGGTGGTTCGCCGAAGAAGCTCGTCACGCCATTGCCGCCCGGCGACGGTATTGGTAACCAAGATAAGAGTGGTGGCTTTGGCCTTGGCCATGGCGGCCGCACCGACCATCGTTTTTCCGGCACCGCAAGGCAGCACCACAACACCCGAGCCGCCTTCCCAGAACGATTCTGCGGCTTGTTCCTGGTAGTCGCGCAATTGCCACTGCTCGGTCGCCGTCGATAAGGCGATGTCGTGCGCCTCACCGTCGACATAGCCAGCCAGATCCTCGGCGGGCCATCCGATTTTCAGAAGCTCTTGTTTCAACCGACCGCGTTCGGAAGGGTGAACCGCAATGGATTCGGCGTCGATCGCGGCACCAAGCATGGGCGCGATTTTCTTGTGCCGCGTAATTTCCGCCAGGATGGCGGGTTCAGATGATTCCAGAACCAGACCATGCGCCGGGTGCTTGATTAGCCGCACCCGGCCGTACCTGGACATGGTCTCGGCGACGTCGATAAGCAAGGACTGCGGAACCGGAAATCGGGAGAACGTTTCTAACACGTCCACCAACTGTTCCGCGTCGTGTCCCGCGGCGCGCGCGTTCCACAATGCAAGCGGTGTGATGCGGTAGGTATGGACGTGTTCCGGGGCGCGTTCTAACTCGGCGAACGGGGCAAGCCGCGCGCGGGCGGCAGCGGCATCGGGGTGGTCGATTTCCAGCAGAATGGTCTTGTCTGACTGGACGATGAGCGGACCCACAAGCAATTCTCCTTGGGTAGTGGAAAGACCCTTTATTGTACCCCGGAGTCTGCTAACCGCACCTCGGTGATCCGGTGCACGCTGAAGGTGTGTAATTGCCCCGTCGTTTCGTCTATCGCCGAGACCTGGCCGCCGGTGACAGCGATGGGGGTGACATACAGGTGGCTTGCGGTACCGTGCTTATCGACGAACCCCACCGTGACCGGACGATTAGCCCGAATGGCGGACTGTAACACCCCTACCGCCCCACCGCCGTGGCTGCCGGTCTTTGTGCCTTGCTCGGCCGCTGTGGCTGCGGCATCGCCGCGCCGGATCGCGGATAGCGCGTCTGCGATGTGCGCCGGGGTGACATCATCACGGTGCTGGGTCTTCGATTCAGGGGCCGGAAGCTCAATTGTCGGTGGCCGCATGTCGATGCGCATTCCGGTGGCGTCCTCGGCGACTGGGTGGAACCCCTCGGCCCGAAGCGAAGCGATGACCTGCGCGAGCGGCGCCTGGGCGACTGCCGCAGTGGGCGCGATGATCTGCAACGCCACGTCAGCCGCGGCGTTTGTGCGGCTAATTTCAAGCATGAGCGCCTCATCTGCACACCGCAGATAACACAAGGCGACGCCACCGCGCAGTTGCCCATGTCGCCTGGCGATGTCGTCGATGAGGAAATCAATCGTTTGGGGCAGGTCACCAATAATGTGCCTGCGCAAGAATTCTTTGATGTCGTCCGCGGTCCGGCCCGCGTCGAAGCCGCGCCGGATGCTGTGTTCGCTCAATCGGTAGACGCTGGCAAGCCCCGGGGATTCCAGGTCCGCTAGCAAACTGACTTCGTGGTACACGTCCGGTTCCAGCGGACCAGGTGCCAAAACGGTCATGTCGCCTTGCGGAATTAATGTTCTCACCGGGGCTGGTGTGAGCTGAGCCGTCACGGCTTTTGGATCCTCGCCAGCAATCAACGCGCCGAGTACCGAACTCGGAACCAGCTGGTCGCCATCGGGAATGAGCATGCCCAGCCAGATGGCTTCATCGACAATGTGCTGGCATAACGATTCGGAAATCCGGGCCGCCCGAAGCGGAAAATAGAAACCGGTTCGGGCGCGGATGTCGTCGAAGGTCCCAGCAGACGTGCAGTGCTGCAAGAGTAATTGTCGGGTTTGGGGTAATTGCTCGATGAACGTTTCAGGTGCCAACGCCCGCACCGGTTTGACTACCAACCAGGTGGCAAAATTCGCGTGTTCCCACCAAGCGGTGGCGACAATCGCCCATTGGGTGGCAAGGTCGGCGGCCAAGAATTCGGCGACGGTTGCGGTTGCGGCAAGGTTGTCGACGTAAAGCGATGCGGGCATACCGCGGTCGATCAACCCCGCCGCGCCAGCTAGCGCGATCAACCGCAGCGTTGTCGCCTCGTCACAGCCGACAGCTTGGGTGAGGGTCTGCAGCGCGCGCACCCCAAGCGCCCCGTCCCTGAGCAGCGGTAGCGGTGACCGCCAGAGGTATTCGCACAGGCGGCGTAACAGCCGGACGATTTCGAGACCCGAAGCGGCGCTGGAATTATCGATCCGCGCCGGTACCTGTTGGAGCTTTTCGACGCCCTCAGGTAGCCGCAGCGGCAACAGCGGTGGGGTGGTGCCGGTGAGCGCATACCGCACTTCCTGCGGCAACCGAACCGTGCGCCCATCGACCCGATGTAATAACCCGGCTGCGATCATCATGGGGATGGGGCGCGACGGATCGGCATCGGGTGCCGCGTCCTTGCTCAAACCCACGCCGCCGGAGTCCAATAATGTTTCTAAAATTTTGCGCTGACCCGCCGTTAAATCCGCGACGGCCGCGACAATCGCGTCATGCGGCAGCTTGTTCTCCGGGATCAACCGGAAACCAGCCGGAAGCGCATTCATCACCTCGGGCGCTATCTGGAACGATTGTTCATCTCCAAAAACCAGGGCACAGGAGAGCAAATCGGCAATGGCCGATGCGACATCTGGCGCGGGGATATGACTTGCTAATGCAGCCACCACATCGGGGGCAATCACAGGTTCGATCTCACCCCCGAGCTGGGCAGATGCCTCTAGAACCGCCAGGGCTTGCGCATTGCGCTTTACCAGGCAGCGCATGATCGAGGGGCGAAGCAATAACCGCGCAGCTAAAGACGGTATTCCTGGTGGTAGTGGGTGGGTTACATCGGGGCGGTTTTTTAAGACCGTTGCGAGAGCATCGTCGGGTAACGTGCCCAACCAACTGCGAAAGTCATGTGGCGTTGTAGTGGCCGGTTGCTGTTTTGTCATGATGGGATTCAATTTTAGCCCCTGTTCAAGTGACTTTAGCCCCAAGGTTTGGAACAATAGAACACATGGCAAACATGGAGAAAAAAGGTTACGTCGATCCGGGCTGGCCAACCGAGGTTCCAGGTGGCGGGCATTATGTTACAGAAATTGTCGCGAAGTTCGTGGGCGCAAATAGCCCATACGGCGATATTCAATTCCCAGTCCCAGCTGAAGAGCTCGGCTACGTCCATCCCTATACCCGGGTGAACAAGTAACCGCTCATCAGTAATTATTGCGTGGCCGCCTTGATACCTGCGCTAGGTTTTCAGGGCGGACACGCATGGGTTATAGCGCTTTGAAAGGTAGAAATGGGTTTTAGCTTAAGATTCCACTCATTTCAGAAGGACGCCGCACCGGAGACGGCTCGGGAAGCGATATTGAGATTTCTTCGTGATCGGGGATTGGATATTGATCATGAAAGCGGCGAAGTGGTGTGCGGCGATAGGCCGCTGGAATTTGATGGCGAACCAACAGACCTGTATATCACTGGCCTTGTCGGTGACGAACCGCCGTCCGGCGGAATTGACCATGCCACGCTAGGCCGCAGCGAATGCGACTTTCTCTACGATCTGTGCGTGGCCGGGCAGTGGGTGGTTATTAACCTGCAACAAAATCCGTCCATTATTGTTCCGAACGTGACCTATGACCGCGCCAAACTTGCTGAGATGGAGGCGGCCATGGAAGAAGAAGCGGTGTTCGTCACCTCGGCCGCCGAATTGCGTTCGGCGCTTAAAGCAGGCTTCGCCGAGTTTGCCGATTATGTTCACACGTGCGTGGAAATCCACGGTGACCAAACTTAAGCCTTGAAAAACTACCTCCTAACACACGTCAGGTGTTTCCACGACCCCTAGAATCCACCAAGCTAGCCGAATAAAATATTCCCCCAAAGACTGATTCTTTGGGGGAATACGCGTTACGTGGGGGTTAGTGCTCGACGGCCTTTTCCACGCCCACGCCAGTCAGCGACCGGACTTCCATCTCCGCTGCCTTCTCTGGGAAGTTATCAGGCTTGCCAATGAAGGTGCCGATGATCCCCAGCAAGAAACCAGCAGGGATAGCGATGATCGATGGGTTGGTCAGCGGGAACCACGCGAAGTCGATGTCCGCACCCAGCATAGAGGTCTCAGCGCCGGATACAGCAGGGGAGAACGCGATGAGGATGATGGAGGTCAACAAACCGCCGTAGATCGAGAACAACGCACCGGTGGTATTGAACTTGCGCCAGTACAGCGAGTAGATGATGGTGGGTAGGTTCGCAGCGGCGGCGATACCGAAGGCAAGTGCCACCAAGAAGGCGATGTTTTGGCCCATCGCACCGATACCCAAGACGATAGCGAGGACACCGATAACCACAACGGTGATGCGGGAGACTCGAACCTGTTCCTCTTCGGTAGCTTCACCGTTACGTAGGACGGAGTTGTAGATGTCGTGTGCCACCGATGCAGATGCGGTAATTGCAAGACCGGCGACCACGGCGAGAATCGTCGCAAAGGCGATAGCGGAAATAATAGCCATGAACACCGTGCCACCCACCTTGGCGGACAGCAGCAGCACTGCGGAGTTAACGCCACCCGGTGCGGCCTGAATGGTTTCTGGGCCGACCAGTGCTGCAGCGCCGTAACCCATGACAACGGTGAGCAAGAAGAACAACGCGACGATTCCGATGGTCCAGGTTACCGAACGGCGTGCCTCACGAGCGGTAGGAACGGTGTAGAACCGCATGAGAACGTGAGGTAGACCTGCGGTACCGAATACCAGCGCCAAGCCTAGGGAAACGAAGTCGAGCTGTGTCAGGAAGGACTTGCCGTATTTCAGGCCAGGGCCGAGCACTGCCTCACCCTTCGGGTGGTTAGCAACCGCAGCTTCCAGCGTCGCGTTGAAGCCACCCTTGATGTAGAAGAAGGTCAAAAACGCGATAACAAGCGAACCGCCCACGAGGAGGACAGCCTTGATCATCTGAACGTAGGTGGTGCCCTTCATGCCGCCCAGCAAGACGTAGACGATCATCAAGACGCCGACCACGGCAACCACAGTAGCCTGTGCTGCGCCGCCGGAGATTCCCAGGAGTAACGCCACCAGGCCACCAGCGCCAGCCATCTGGGCGATGAGATAGAACAACGAGATACACAGCGTCGAGATCGCGGCGGCGGTGCGCACTGGCTTTTGCTGGAGTCGGAAGGACAACACGTCGGCCATGGTGAAGCGGCCGGTATTACGCAGCGGCTCGGCAACCAAAACCAATGCCACCAGCAATGCGATCAGGAAGCCTACCGAATAGAGGAAGCCATCGTAGCCATAGAGTGCGATGGCGCCGGTAACGCCGAGGAACGCGGCGGCGGACAGGTAGTCACCAGCGATGGCGAGGCCGTTTTGCCAACCGGAGAAGGAAGCGCCGCCAGTGTAGAAGTCGGAGCCCTTTTGGGAGGTTTTACGTGTTGCACGAATAACGAACGTTAAGGTTGCAACGATGAAGATGACGAAAATAGCGATGTTGAGAATCGGGTTACCGGTCTCGATCGCCTCTTGGGCATGAATGTGTGTCATGAGTTGATTCCCTCCCTATTTTCCGGCTGGGGATTCCATGTGCGAACGGATGGCCTCGGTGGCTGGGTCGATCTTATTGTCGGCAAAGCGAACGTAAAGCCACGTGATCAGGCCAGCAGTTGCGAACTGGGCCAGACCCAACACCATTCCAATGTTGATTGCTCCATAGACCGGTGTCTTTACGAAATCAACCGCGAAGGTAGCAGTGACAATGTAGAAGATGTACCACGCCAGGAACGCGATGGTGACGGGGAAGGCGAAGCTGCGGAAGGTTTTACGCAGGGCAGCGAATTCCTGTGATTCGCTCATCGCGATGAACTCGTCAGGCGTTGGAACATGCTTAACGCGATCAGGTGAAGACATTTTAAACGACAGACCTTTCACTTTCTATCTGGAAGATCAATCTAAAATTTCGTAGATGCTACTCACACCTCTAATTCCATCTATACCGACGGCCGGTGGGAGGCATCTCACGAATTTTTAGTGATGTGGCTTATTACACACTAAATTCGCGTTCTTGTCTTAGTTATGCTGATAAACGGGGGGAAATTATTTACACATAAAACTTCGCAGAGTTGTGAAGATCTCAAATCTGCTAATTGGTTTTTATATTCAACTCCAGTCGAAGAACTGATAAATCAGGTGGTAGGGGCGGTGCGAATGGGGGTAGTTGACACGAAAAAAGCCGCCTTCCCGTTGCGGAAAGGCGGCAAAAGCTACGTCAGAAGCGGGGGAGGTGACTACCCCCGTTTTTCTACTGAGTCTGAAGAGCGGTGTCGATTACTTCACGGTTGGCGGTGTAGAACGCATTGAAGTCATCGCCATGTGCGGTGTAGAACGCCTGCACCTCGGCTGGAACCGACATGCCGTAGGAAGCCAAACGTGCTTCGAGCAGCTTGTACACAGCGTCAGATGCGCGCTGGGAAGCCTCGGACTCGGAGGAAGCTGCGACAGCGTTCTCCACTGCCTGAACAACAGCCTGTGGGGCACCGTTAACAACGTTGCGTGGGGTTGGTGCGGAGTTCAGGCCCAACTTGCGGGAGCAAGCTGGCCAAGCGCCCCAGCCCTGTCCAGCAAGAACGCGCTCTGCAACAGCGATCTGCTGTTCGCGGGTTGCCTGGTATGCGTATGGAGCGAACTCCTGTCCGCCGTAACCACGCCAGGTGGAAGGGGAGAACTGGAGGCCGCCGTGGTAGCCATTTCCGGTGTTGATAGCCCAGTTGCCGCCGGATTCGCACTGTGCGAGACGATCCCAGTCGGAGTCGGGAGCTGCGGAAGCGGTTGGGGAGAAAATGGCGGTGGCGGTACCGACTGCAACGGTGGAAGCTGCAAACTTTGCCAATGGCGATACAGTCTTGCGTGCGTGTCGTGCCATGTGAATATCCTCTCGTGAGCCGCTAGGGAACGTTTTGAATCCCTAAAGATCATCGTGTGATGTTCTTGCCCTTGCTCTGCTGTGTAGTTTCGGTAGGTGGGCGTCCTTCGTGGTACACCTCGAAATGGTCCAAGTACACAAGTGCACCGTATGCCTCAGTCTTGGTGTCCAAAGCAAGGGGCTGCGGAGACAAACCAAGGGTGCCTGAAGCGGTGCTCGATGAATAACACTAACGCTTTATAACGTTTCTGTCACGTTTTTTAGATATTTGCGGCTAAATTTTAAGGTTTATGGGGTGTTTTTCTGCTGGTAAACCTATACAGAATTCAAAAATGTGATCTACGCGGCAGTCGTCATACCACCTGTGATTGGCGGTAGTTGAACCGGGATTTTGATTCGCTATAATTGAGCTTCTACTCCGCGATTTTCATAAAACCAGCCGGGGCAGCGCGCATCTGTACATCACACAAACACTAAAGATGGTGGTTGTGGTTGGTGTGTTTCTTATATTCTCTCGATCCAGCTCTCCCCGGACCCGCGCACAGTGGGAATTGCCCTTCGTGGCGATGTGGGTTTGAGTCTGCGGGTCGGGGGATGGGGAAATGACGCCGAGCGGGTACGGAAATAGCAATAACGTGTGGCCTTAGGTTGTGTGGGTAATGAAAATCGGGGACCTCACTAGAGTGAAAGGAAGGTTGACGGATTATGCCCATTGGCAAAGTGAAGTGGTACGACGCGGAGCGTGGCTTCGGTTTCGTCTCCAATCCGGGTGCTGAGGATTGTTTCGTTGGTAAATCCGTGTTGCCCAAAGGGGTCACGGAATTGCACCGGGGACAGCGCATTGAATTCGACTTCGCCGCAGGCTCGAAGGGGCCGCAGGCGCTACGGGTTCAGCTTGTCGACGAACCCCGGCCACGGCGGGCGGAACACAAGTTTTCGCCGGAACAGCTTGGGTCGATGATTGCCGATATGGTCACGATGCTCGAAGCTAAGGTGCAACCAAAGCTTACTGCTGGCCACTACCCGGACCGTAAAGAAGGAAAGCAAATAGCCGAAATACTTCGGGTTGTTGCTAAGGAATTGGACTCCTAGTACCCGTAACACAAAACGCCCTTAAAGCTTGCAGAAGACTTCAAGGGCGTTTATTCGTTTTTAGTTTCCAGGCTTTTCAGCGGCGATCGACCAGGTAACCGTGTAAGGGGTTTCGTTGCCTGCCTTATCCGGCCCGATCATGACTGATTTGATCTCGGCGACAATCAGCTTCGGTCGTTCTGCGGATTCTTTCGAAACCGGGTCGACGGAAAGCGGTACCGAAGCGGTCTGTTTTTCGTAAGGCCCGTAATAGAATTCGTCGTTCGCCGCCGGATTATCGTAGATGGCCAATAGCGACCAATCGTGGTCGTAGATTTCCTTGGGAACCGAGATTTCTAATTGCTCGGCCGACTCCACAATTGCGGGATCAAGCGTCGTTACGGTTGATTCCTCACACGGCACGCCGGGTTCGCACAAGCTATAGGGTTTAAACTCTTGCGTGTGCTCGCCCGCTGTGACTGTGATTGTCACCTCGCGCGGGTCGGGTCCGGGGCGGTTATTCCACCAGTTCTGAAACAGCACCGAACACACGATGACGATAATGACGGCGGCTATAAGGGAAACGATCTGAATAGCATTTTTACGACGCCTGGTCTTACGGCTCATAGTTGTTCATCCTAGCGTGTGGGCACGAACCGAACCTCGTAGAGATCCGGCCACCGTTTTCCGGTGAGGTACAACCGGTCAGTTCCGGGAATGCTAGCAATGCCATTAAGGACATTATTACTGTCCGTGGCGGCTCGATTAGGTACCGTCGATGCATCGATGATCCCGGTTACATCGCCGGTATCGAGGCTAATGCGGTAGATGTCGGTGGATAGGAAAACATTTGAATAGATGATGCGATTACCAGATTCGTCGGTGGTGCAGTCCAGTTCGTTGAGCGACTGGGCTTTCGAACCGCCCACCGTGACCGGAATGCGCGATCGCTCGGCAAAAGTCTCAGGGTCAAGTAGCCGCAATTCATCGGTGCCGTCCGACATCACAACAACATCGGGGAAGGAACACAAGCCCCACCCTTCGCCCGAGTACGTAACCTCCGCTTGCCGTTCCAAGGTATCGGCGTCGCGTTTATAGGCAACCCCGGCTTTCCACGTTAATTGCCACACCGTGTCGCCTACCCGGGTGACTCCCTCGCCGAATTGCTCGGCGGGAATCGACTGGGAATGCTCCTGTTCGCCGCTTATCGACGAGTGATAGACCCGGCTTTCCCCATTCCATCCGGTGCTCACCAGTAACCGGTCGCCATCGACTTCCAGTCCTTGCGTAAAAGAGCTGGCGTCAAATGGATGGGTGTCCACGATTTCCACGCTATACCTGGCAACGTCGGCTCCGGCGGCGTCGACAAGCGAGTGTGAAGCAGAACCCTGCGACGGCGCATTCGTTTCGGTAGGGGTGGCGCAACCAGCCGCAATGGTGAGGAAGCTGGCTGCAACACAAAGGCTAATTTTGCGGCGAATCATGCTATCCATCATGCACGATTGTGCATTTCAAAACCTAGATAGGAAATAATGGACTGGTGCCACGTAAACGATCGAGAAACCGGAAGAAAGCCGGACTGCTCCTAAGTCCGCTGGCTATCAGCATTGCGCGCGAAGCGTTGGAAGAACTAGGAGAAGGCGACATCGGTGACCACAAGGGGGTAACAAATATCAGCGCCCATGTGGCAACCCACAGGTTCGCCGCAGACGTGCCGGGCTATAACGGGTGGGAATGGAACGTAGTGACCGCCTGCGCGGCAGGTTCACAATGGATCACCGTCTCGGAGATAGCGCTGGTTCCCGGCGGCACGGCGCTGAAAGCACCCGAATGGGTTCCGTACCACGACCGCGTGCAGCCCGGCGATTTGGGCCCCGGCGACCACATGCCCGCCCGTGTGGACGACGAACGCTTGACCACCGATCCGGCTGACTTCGCCCTGCCGGAAGCACCAGCTGCCTGCGCAGCGCCCGCCGGAATGGCGGATAGCGGTGCCCCTACAAGCAATCGCGGTGACGCTGGCGGCTCGGATGCTTCGGATACTGCGGTCGCACGGCGGTTGTCGACACGTGGTTTGCAGCAAGCCATCGGCAGGTGGCGGGAGGGAGAATTTGGCCCACAATCGCCGTTTGCCCAGCGTGCGGAATATTCCTGTGCCAGCTGCGCCTTTTATCTTCCGGTGGTTGCACCCGCCGCGACGGAGGTCGGGGTGTGCGCGAATGAGTTTTCCGCAGACGGCTCCGTCGTCGCATCGGATTATGGTTGCGGCGCGCATTCGCTAACCCCGCCAGCGGAACCGCTGGGGTTGGTGGAATCCGAGGCCTTCGACGACGAAAAACCAATCGAGGTGGAGTTCTAGCACTATTACGGCGACAATGTGCCCCATATTGATGTGAGCTGTAACACTTTATAGGTGGTTGGGTTTGTTGTTGCTGCACTTGAAATGGGATTCTGATTGCGGAAAGTTTTCCGCTCATCCGCAGGTGTCCTCACAACCATATCGAGGACTTCACACTTACTTGGAGAAGAAATGGCAGAATCCACCGTGGGGTCAGCCGCGCAACAAAGTGCGCTGGATCGCTTTTTCCACATTACGGAACGGGGCTCCACTTTAAGCACCGAGATTCGGGCTGGTGTAGTTACCTTTTTCGCGATGGCGTACATCATCATCCTGAATCCACTCATCATTGGCACCGGGGAAGATGTCAATGGCAAAGTACTAGGAATTCCACAGGTCGCAGCCGCAACCGCGTTAGCCGCCGGCGTGATGACCATTGCATTCGGGTTAATCGCCAGATACCCATTCGGCATTGCCACAGGCCTGGGCATTAACACGTTGGTTGCTGTGACCATGGTCAGTTCCGAAGGACTCTCGTGGGAAGAAGCGATGGGCCTGGTGGTCCTCGACGGTATTGTCATCGTAATCTTGGCAGTTTCCGGTTTCCGAACCGCCGTATTTGAAGCGATCCCGTCCTCGATCAAAGCCGCCATGGGCGTGGGTATCGGCATGTTCATCGCCCTCATCGGTTTAGTCGACGCCGGTTTCGTCCGCCGTATTCCAGACGCGGCGGGAACCACCGTGCCAGTCAGCCTGGGTATGGGTGGCTCGATTGCATCCTGGCCGACCTTTGTATTCGTCATAGGCCTCGTGATCTGCGGTGTTTTGGTAGTGCGTAATGTTCGAGGCGGACTTTTCATCGGTATCGTCGCAACCACCATCATCGCCATGATCGTTGAAGCCGCAACCGGCGCTGGCCCTTCCTTCGTCGACGGCAAGCCAGTCCCAACCGGTTGGTCGCTCGCGGTGCCAGTCCTACCAGACTCGATCGGTGGTCTGCCGGATCTCTCGCTGGTCGGCGATGTCTCCCTTATCGGCGCATTCAGCCGGGTGGGCGTGCTGGCCGCAACAATGCTGCTGTTCACCCTGGTTCTTGCCAACTTCTTCGACGCGATGGGAACAATGACCGCGCTGGGTAAGCAGGCAGACTTAGTAGACGAAAACGGCAACCTGCCCAACATGAAGGCAGCGCTGATTGTCGAAGGCGCGGGCGCAATTGTGGGTGGCGGCGCTTCCGCCTCCTCCAACACCGTTTATATCGACTCCGCAGCAGGCATCGCCGATGGTGCCCGAACCGGCTTAGCTAACGTCGTCACCGGTGTGCTCTTCCTCCTGGCGATGTTTTTAACCCCGCTGTATTCCATCGTCCCGATCGAAGCAGCAGCACCCGTATTGGTCGTAGTGGGTGCGTTGATGATCTCCCAAGTTCGGGATATCGACTTCACTAAGTTCCACATCGCACTTCCTGCTTTCTTGACCATCGTGGTCATGCCATTTACCTACTCCATTGCCAACGGCATCGGCGTTGGGTTCATCGCATACGTTTTGATGACCACCGCGGCTGGCAAGGTGAAGGAAGTCCACTGGATCATGTGGCTCTTGGCTGCGCTTTTCCTAGTCTTCTTCGCAGCTGACCCAATTCTCCAAGCAATCGGCTAACACCGATCAGATTAATCCGCGCTTCGGCGCGGATTTTTTCATGCACACCGGAACCTGTTCCTGACACCATATGGGTTGCTTTGGCCAACCGGTCACCCGGGCTGGTTTTTCCAGGTGCGGCGACCGACTTTTAAGCGCAGGCATAGAGGTTCAACGTGGGCGAAGGTGCGGCAGATGCGCTGGCTGTTTTAGAGTAACTAGCTATGGATTTCCCGCATATCGCCGCCCCCACCGACCCCCGGCTCGCCGACTTCTGCGACCTCAAACACTCCGATAATCGCCCCGACCTGCCCGGCGGAAAAGGTCTCGTGATAGCAGAAGGCCCACTTGTGGTGGGGCGGTTACTCGCCTCACGGTTTCCCGTGCGCTGCATCGTCGGGTTCCCCCACAAGCTCGAAAGCTTCCTAGCCGATCCCGAAATCGCGCAGCAGATCGCCGCAGCGGACATCCCGGTGTACAGCGTGGACCGGACCACGCTAGCCGAAGCAGCGGGCTTCGATATGCACCGTGGCTTACTCGCCTCCGCCGACCGGGCACCGGCGCTCAGCATCGACGACGCGATCACAGACGCAACAACCGTGGTGGTGTTGGAAGGGGTAGGCGACCACGAAAACATCGGTTCCATGTTCCGAAATGCCGCAGGAATGGGAGTCGACGCGGTTCTCTTCGGCAATGGCTGCGCAGACCCGCTATATCGTCGGGTCGTTCGGGTATCCATGGGACACGTCTTGCGCACCCCGTTTGCCCACTTCGACGGAAAATTCACCAATTGGCAATGGGGGCTGAGCACACTCATCGACGCCGGATTCCACCTGGTGTCCCTCACCCCGCACGAAGACGCGGTGCCACTGGCGCAGGCGCTTTACGACGACACCGGCACACCCTATCCCAAAGTCGCGTTATTAGTCGGCGCGGAAGGCCCAGGGCTGACCGAACATGCGATGCGCGCCACCCACGTGAGGGCTAAAATCCCCATGTCGCCAGGTACAGATTCGCTGAACCTGGCAACAGCCGCGGCCATCGCGTTTTACGAACGGCTACGCGGCTAAGACTCTGTTATTTCTCGGGGCGTTTTGGTGGCGTAACTTGGTCGATATGGCGTAACCGCTCATGCAGCTGGCCCAATGTCACCGACACCTTCTTGCCTACTTTTCTGGCCCGAGTTTTAGCGCGGGACATAGTCGTACGGGCGATGCGCTGCAATTCTTGGCTGAAATCGGTTTCCGCTATCAGCTCGTCGAATTCATGAACCCCCTCGTAATCGTCATAGTCGCGCCGGGTGCGTCCCAGTCCTAATTGGGCGGAAGCGGTTGCAGAAAGCTGACCGACGTCGGGTTTTTTAGGTTGCGCGATTTTGGGTTCGGGGCGACCGTCGATGGCGTAGGCAACGACATTGATGTCTGGCGCGGTTAAGACATCGAACCCTAACCAATAGCGTTGGGCTTCGTCCGCCAGAGCGATCGGCTCAAAAGGCAACGCAATCCCGCTGTGTTTGGAGCTGGTGGTTCCCGCCCAGAATTGGTTTTCGAAGGGTTCCACCAGGCCGATGTCCTCATAGACGCGTTGCGGTTCGGCGCAGAACGAGCGCTTCAACGTTCCGGCTCGCCAGTGGGCGAAGCCGCCGAAACCGGTTGCCGGATTGGTGGCAAAAGCGTAGACGTCCAACGCCGGAATCGCGGTGCGCAGCCGGGCATTGAGCGCGGATAATGTGGTCGTTCCGGTGATTACCGTTTGGATTACTGACAACCCGGCGAAACCTGCGATGTAAAATTCACCCGGCGACACTTGGGCGGAGCGGTTTAAGGCGAATTGGCCGATGGGGGTGACCGACCAGCGGGGATTGAGCTGGGATAACAGTTTGCGCCCAAAACCGCGATCTGCGCGCGGGGTAGCGGCAATCACCCGTTGTGGATCGGCGGCAGTGACAAACCACAAGGTAATAACGAGATCTTGTGGCTGCGAATCCACGTATTATCCTCCTGCAATGTGATGGAAAGTGACTTTATTTCCGAGGCCGCTTAGTGCTGGTGCGAACCCCTAACAGCACGTCTTCCCAGTGTGGGGTGACTGCTTTTCGACGCCGTTTCGTTTGCGGCGGTGGATGTTGCACCAGATCCTCACCCGTTGTTTCCTGCGCGGGTGGGGCAGGTGGACGTTCGGATTCCTCGTGGAAATCCTCTGGTAAATCCTCGTCGCGAACCACTGGGATCGGCGAGGTGACCGCTGTCAGGCTGCGCACCGGCTGCACAAAATCGGGATCTATCAGATCGGCCGCCAGGCTATTTCGGGCGACGGCGGTTGCGCTGGAAGTTCCGTGCCGGTGATAGGACCACTCGGCGACGTTGTCGCTGACCCCAACCGTCCAGTTAACCGTAACCACCCATTGCCCGGCGCCATCGCGATAGGTGTCCCAGTGGGTGGTGGATAGGTCAAGACCACGGGCGGCAAAAGCTGTGGCAAGTATTTCCCACAGCGTCAGTTTGGCGGGGCCATCGTCGCGAACTGGGTGCGCCCGTTTGGCGAGATCCGCAAGTCGCGCCCGCTCTAACAGTACCGGGTGGGCGTAGCTTTCGATCCGCGACGCGGGGACGTCGTTAAGCTCAGCAATATCGGCGACCGATGCGCCTGCGCGGATGCGTTCCTGGATCTCCCGGGGTGTCATTTTAAGCGGTGCCGACAAACGCGGATCTACTTCGCGGGCGGTCGCCGTGTCCCCGATCTCGGCCAGCGGGGTCATTGGTTGCAGCGGCGTGATGGAATCAATCGGTGATTGGCTTGCGGTGCCACTGTCTTCTGTCTGTACCGAACTCAACCCAAGGCCGACGTGAGAATCGGTGGTTGATTCTTCGTCGTCTTTCAAGGCGTGAGCCGGGGAATAACTGTGTTTTGGTTCCTGTTCAACGAGCGCGGAGCGGAGCTCATCGGTGACGACGAGGAAGAACTGTTGATCGTCCTCGGTGCGAAGCACCAATGATCGCGCAGTCGACTCGGCGGGTACCAAGAAGAGTTCCTGCATTAATACACCAGCTCCTTAATTGGTGTTGCTCATGTGATTTAAGTACCCACCTTAACGCACAAACGCACGCAACTGCGGTAGAAAGTCCGCGTGTGCGTGCGTTTTTCCTGCGAAAACTACTGGCGTCTCGAATTATTTATTGGCAAAACCTCCGTCAAGAACGAAATCAATAGCCTTTGTTAATGTCTGGATGTCGGCGGTGTCGATGGCGGGGAACATGCCGATACGCAGCTGATTTCGGCCCAGCTTGCGGTACGGCTCCACATCAAGAATGCCGTTGCTCCGCAAAATCTTTGCAACAACCGCGGCGTCAACGGTGTCATCAAAATCAATCGTGCCCACAACCAACGAGCGTTTCTCGGGATCGCTGACAAACGGCGTGGTTTCGGCGCGCGATTCCGCCCACGAGTACAACGCAGCCGCGTTCGCGGATGTACGATCAACCATTCCGGCAAGGCCGCCGTTGTTATTCATCCACTGAACCTGGTCGGCCAACATCAACAACGTGCCCACGGCAGGGGTGTTATAGGTCTGGTTCTTCAAAGAATTATCGACCGCAGTCTGCAGGTTCAAAAACTCCGGAATGAACCGGTCGGAAGCATTGATCTTCGCAATCCGCTCCAATGCCGCGGGACTTACGGCGGCGAACCACAAGCCGCCGTCGGAGGCGAAGCACTTCTGCGGCGAGAAGTAGTACACGTCAGCTTCGGCCATATCTACTGGCAAACCACCCGCGCCGGAGGTAGCGTCGATGACCACGAGCGAGCCTTCGGATCCTTCAGGCCGGACGATCGGCACCATAGCGCCGGTCGAAGTCTCGTTGTGTGCCCAGGCGATGACATCGCAACCCGCCATCGCCGTTGGGGCTGGGGCGTCGCCCGGCTCAGCGGTGACGATGGTAGGTTCATCAAGCCACGGTGCCTGTGCGGATGCTTTGGCAAACTTCGAGGAAAATTCGCCGAAGGAAAGGTGACCCGACTTCTTGTCAATCAAGCCGAACGTGGCGGCGTCCCAAAACGCGGTTGCGCCACCTAGCGACAGGATAATCTCGTAACCCTCCGGCAAGCTGAACAACTCCGCCAATCCGGTGCGGATGTCACCGACCACATTTTTTACTGCGGCCTGGCGGTGAGAAGTACCGATAATGTCGCGGCCACCGGCGACGATTGCCTCAAGTTGGGACTGGCGAACCTTGGACGGGCCGCAACCAAAGCGGCCGTCGGAAGGGAGAAGATTATCTGGCAGGGTGGGGAACTGATCGCTCATGTTCACACTTTCTTGTCCGAAAAAAGGGAAAACTACCTAATGTCATAAACCGACAGCAGTGGTTAAAAAGCTTAGCGGTTTCATCTTGGACATTGCTATTGCAAACAGCCTGAAAGCTGGCCCGGTACCTCCATCTGTGGGCAGTAACGGTGCGGGCACCGAAGGGAGTGGGGGTTAGTCGGGTTAGGTTTTCAGAAGCCATGCGTAGGGGATAATTTGTAAATATGCCCTTAGCAATCCGTCAGGTTAAGGGGGTGGTAGGGGGTGATTGATTCCGGGCTGAACAGGGTAAATATGCAGGGAATTCATTAGCTGTCGCGCGTATCACAGCTTTTGGTACACTGTGCAATGCCCCACGCGCAGCTATAAGTATGTACTGTCATACGAGGAGCAAGGCTGATTGATAATCCCCAAAAATAACTTGGTGATTTCACCCACCTAAACCTTTCGTTGTGGAGTGGTGGAGCCGCGAAGGTTTCGCCAAAAACCACAACACCTCACGGTGGGCAGCCGCTGCGAAATACAACTAAATCTTTTAAAACGTTTTTGTCGTCTAAGCCAATACAACTGAATCAACAGTGTATAAACATTCACTTTTGATTGGTGAAGGTGTCAGGCCGTTTTAGCTACCAACTGCATGCGCAACTGCACGTATGTATTGTGCATAAAGTTTTGGCACTACTATAGTTTCTTCAACTTCGCTGGGAACTAGTTACCATTCCCGGTGTCGTGAGTCCTCAATAAAAATGAAAGGGAAGCTGTGGCTACTGAAAACGAAAAGGCTGTACTTCATTACCCTGGTGGCGAGTTCGAGATGGACATCATCAAAGCCACCGAAGGCAATGATGGTGTAGTTCTGGGCAATTTGCTGGCACAGACCGGTCTGGTTACCTTCGATCCAGGCTATGTCTCTACCGGCTCCACCGAGTCTAAGATCACCTACATTGACGGCGATGAAGGCATCCTGCGTCACCGTGGCTATGACATCGCAGACCTGGCTGAAAACGCTACCTTCAACGAAGTCTCCTACCTGCTGATCAAGGGCAAGCTTCCAAATCAGGAAGAACTGGAAAAGTTCAACGACGAAATCCGCCACCACACCCTGTTGGATGAGGACTTCAAGGCCCAGTTCTCCATCTTCCCGCGCAATGCGCACCCAATGAGCGTTCTGGCTTCCTCTGTCAATATTCTTTCCACCTACTACCAGGATCAGCTTGATCCATTGGATGAGGAACAGCTGGATAAGGCAACCGTTCGCTTGCTTGCGAAGGTTCCAATGCTGGCAGCATACGCATACCGGGCATCCAAGGGTGCGCCGTACATGTACCCAGACAACTCCCTCAACGCGCGTGAAAACTTCCTGCGCATGATGTTTGGTTACCCAACCGAGCCTTATGAGGTCGACCCAGTTCTCACCAAGGCCCTGGATAAGCTGCTCATCCTCCACGCAGATCACGAGCAGAACTGCTCCACCTCCACCGTCCGCATGATCGGTTCCGCACAGGCCAACATGTTCGTCGCTATCGCAGGTGGCATCAACGCCCTGTCCGGCCCGCTGCACGGTGGCGCTAACCAGGCTGTTCTTGAGATGCTGGAAGAGATCGACAAGAACGGCGGCGACGCAACCGACTTCATGAACCGCGTGAAGAACAAGGAAAAGGGCGTTCGCCTCATGGGCTTCGGCCACCGCGTGTACAAGAACTACGATCCACGCGCAGCCATCGTCAAGGACACCGCACACGAGATCCTGGATCACCTCGGTGGCGACCACCTGCTGGATCTGGCTATGAAGCTGGAAGAAATCGCACTGTCCGACGAGTACTTCATCCAGCGCAAGCTCTACCCGAACGTAGACTTCTACACCGGCCTGATCTACCGCGCAATGGGCTTCCCAACCGACTTCTTCACCGTTCTGTTCGCCATCGGTCGTCTACCAGGCTGGATCGCACAGTACCGGGAGCAGCTGGCTACCACCACCAAGATCAACCGTCCACGGCAGATCTACACCGGTGAAACCCTGCGCAAGGTGACCCCTCGTTCCGAGCGGGCATAGTCAGGCTGGAACACCCACTTCGATGCAAAACAATTGTGATGCGGAATCATAATTGAGCTGCAAAATGGAGCCGGTTACGCAAACACCCACTACAATAGGATGGGAGTTTTCGTGACCGGCTCTTGTCGGTTGCTTTATTCTTTCTTCACAGTCCAAAGGAGATTCATCCCCCATGGAGAAGCCAGTTATTGAAAAACCAACCGGCCCAGCCCCAGAGGACCTGGTCATCACCGACCTCATCGAAGGTGACGGTCCGGAGGCACTGCCGAATGGTCTGGTGGAAGTCCACTACGTTGGTGTCGACTTCGAAACCGGCCAGGAGTTCGATTCGTCCTGGGATCGTGGCCAAACAATTGAATTCCCGCTAGCCAACCTCATCGCTGGCTGGCAAGAGGGCATCCCCGGCATGAAGGTTGGCGGGCGTCGTCAGTTAATCATCCCGCCAGAGGCCGCCTATGGCCCCGAAGGCGTTAACCACCCACTGGCTGGGCACACCTTGGTTTTCGTCATCGACTTGATCAGCGTCGGTTAATCCGCAAGAAAAATCCGGTTACCCCGAACAGTTGTTTTTCGGTAGGTAACCGGATTTTTGCTTCCCTAGTCGCCAATCAACGAATCAGCCAACCGCTCGTAATGGCGGAAACGTTGCTCCCGGCCCACCCGCTTGGGATTATTCTCCAACTCCCACAATGCGTGGGTGATGTGCTCAATCACCCGTTGGATAAACTCCGTTGGTTCCTCGGCCGCATCGGGGGCCTCAGGGATGATGTCGTCGATGATTCCCGCCTCCAACAACGCCTGCGCGGATACGCCTTGGTCCTGCATCATCTGCGGCGCATGGGTGGTGTCGCGGTAAATGATCGCCGACGCGCCCTCCGGTGGCAACGGCGATAACCAGCCATTCGCGGCGGCTAATACCTTATCGGCGGGCAGCATCGCTAACGCACCGCCGCCACAGCCTTGGCCGAGAATAACGGAAACGGTAGGCACGTCGACATCGACAAGCTCGCCGAGCGTTCGGGCAATCGAACCGGCCATCCCGGATTCCTCAGCCGCCTGCGACAATTCCGCACCAGTGGTATCAATGATCGAAATGAGCGGGATCTGGAGCTGATGCGCCAACGCTATGCCGCGCCGGGCGAACCGCAGTGCGGCAGGCCCCATTTCGGTTTCTGCAAGCGGTGGCTGATTGTGACGATCCTGGCCAATAACGACGACCGGCCGACCTCCGATCCGGGTCAATACCACCTTTATCGTGGGGGAGGTGCGGCCATCGCCGGTACCGGACAGCGCGATCACCTGCTCGGCGCCGAGCGCGTCGAGAAGCTGCTGTAAGCCGGGGCGGTCGTGGCGCCGGGTCGCGGTGATTGCGTCCCAGGCGGTGGCGGGAAGCGCGGCGGCGACCGGAACATGAACAGTAGGTTCCGCGATCGCGGGCGGGGACAATAAAACGTCGTTGATCTTGCGCATAGATCCCCGCAGTTGCTGCGGCGAAATGACGCCGTCGATGACGCCTTTGTCTGCCAAGTTCTCACCGGTCTGCACGCCTTCCGGAATCGGGCGGCCGGTGGTGAGCTCAACAACGCGAGGGCCGAGGAACCCGAGCAGGGCATTGGGCTCGGCGAAGGTGAAGTGACCGGCCGAACCCCAGGAGGCCATAACGCCGCCGGTGGTGGGATTGCGCAAATACACTAAAAACGGCAGGTGAGCGTCTTTATGCCGGTAAACAGCCGTGGTGATCGACACCATGAGTGCAAACGCGGGTGTGCCTTCTTGCATGCGGGTGCCACCCGACGACGGTGAGATAAGCAGGGGGAGTTGTTCTTCTGTAGCGCGATGGATTGCGTCGATGATGCGGCGCGCGGTTGCCGCGCCGATGGAACCGCCGAGGAACGCAAACTCGCTGAGCACGAAAGCAACGCGGGTGCCAAAGACAGTTCCCTCTCCGGTGACCACTGCTTCGTCGACGCCGGACTTCTCCCGGGCTTTGGCCAGGGCTGCCACGTAGTCGTCGGAAATATCCCCATAATGAGGGGCTTTGTCCCACGATATGAACGAATGTGGGTCGAGAATTTCGGAAATGAGTTGCTGGGCGGAAATGCGTGTCATGGGGTACAGATTAGCCCCTTGACACCCCCTATTGTGGATGTATTTGGAAAAGAATCAGCCTTACTTCACTCGTGATTACTCAAAAAGGGGTACAAACGTGGGTATGGCAGTTAGAAACATTCCAAGTTTTACGCTTAACGACGGCACCGAGATGCCCGCAATTGGATTCGGCACATGGAAAGTAACGGGGCCGGAAGCGGTAGGCATCGTTCGCAGGGCTATCGAAGTCGGCTATCGGCATATCGACACCGCAGCCATTTATGGCAATGAAGTGGAAGTGGGTAAGGCCATCAACGAGGCCATTGCCGCAGGTGATGTCACGCGCGACGAACTGTTCGTCACATCCAAACTGTGGCACGACCACCACGGGGAAGGATTGGTGCAAACCGCATTCCAAAAGTCTCTTGCCGATCTCGGGCTCGATTACCTCGATTGCTATATGGTGCATTGGCCATGGCCGCAAGGCGGCAAATACGTAGAGAGCTTCGCGGCGATAGCCAAAATTCAAGGACTGGGACAATTGCAATCCGTGGCGGTGGCGAATTTCAATGCTGAGCATTTGGCGGATATTCATCGGGAAACCGGCGTTGTTCCGGTGCTCAACCAGATCGAATTGCACCCCGGTTTCTCCCAAGCTGGCATGCGCGCGACACATGACGAATTAGGGATCATCACCGAAGCGTGGTCGCCGCTGGCCCGGGGCCATGTGCTTGGACACCCTGTGATTGAAGAGATTGCGCGTCGTGTTGTCAAGACTCCCGGACAGGTGGTCTTGCGGTGGCTGTATCAGCTAGGGGTGTCGACGGTGCCGAAAGCCGCCAGCCCGGAGCGGCAAGTGGAAAACCTGGAGATCTTCGATTGGGAGCTAGCACCCGAAGATGTTGCGGCACTGACCGCCTTGGACGATAGCGACATCGCAGGGCGCATGTATGCAGATCCGGCCGAGTTTCCCGGCGAGGTAGACTAGCGCGGCGCGCGAGTACGAGACGAATGTGATGGTCGTCCGCGCTATCGAAGCGGGCGACATTTTCGGCCGGTTGATGGGCGACCATGACCGTGACGCGGTGGTGATAAACGCGCCACGGGTTACTGGGTAATAACGATACGCGTTGCCGAATAATAAAACAGTACTGAAAAACATGGAAGGCAGTGGGGTAGTGGCGGAATCGGAAACTGATGAAGAATTGCTGGTAGAAACGAGTGGGCAGGTGCGAATCCTCACTCTTAATCGCCCGGAAAAACGCAATGCGTTAAATACAGATATGTGCCGCAAGATCGCGGTCGCGGTGCATGAGGCTTCGCATGGCCCAGGTGAAACCGCACGGGCGGTCTTGATCCGCGGCAATGGCAAAGCCTTTTGCGCCGGAGCTGACCTCGGCCCAACTGATACTCAGGCGGAGGCAACTGGTGGCGTTTATGGTGGTGGTTTCCATGAGGCGTTGCACACCATGTTGCGGGCGATTGTGAATTCGCCGGTTCCGGTTATCGCGGACATTCAAGGGCCAGCGGTCGGTGCGGGTAGTCAGTTGTCGTTGGCCTGCGACCTTCGGGTGGCGGGCGAAAATGCGTGGTTCGGGGTTCCCGCCGCAGCACTCGGCTTTGCGTTGGATTCGTGGACGATTAATCGGGCGCAGGATCTCTTGGGAGGCTCGATTGCTCGCAACATGCTGATTGCCCACCAGCGGGTCACCGCTGAACAAGCAGCTGTCGTCGGATTCGTGACAAAGATTGGCGATAGTCAAACCGCATTGAATTTCGCCGAGGAAGTGGCGTCGCTTGCACCATTGGCGATGAAGCAGCTGAAGGGGGTGCTGAACGAGCGCGACGGTAGTTATAACTTAGACGCCCAGCAGCAGGAGCTTTACGACGTGTGCTGGGCGAGCGAAGACGCGGCGGAAGCGAAGGCCGCGCGTCGTGAGAAGCGGGCACCTGTTTTCCGGGGCCGGTAGATTCGCGAGTCTAGGTTGTGAATTCACAAAATTTGCAACCTAGATTGTGAATGTTGTCTTCGCAAAATTAACAACTCCCAGTCCGGGGAGATAATGGGGGTGGGGTATTGGGGATGGAAAACCGAGTTCATGGCCGTTGTTGGGGGTGAGCTAATGGTTGTAAATGACCTAAATCACTATTTTAGTTCTCCATTGCAAAGTGAGTTAGGTAACTTTTTCTGTGTGACGCAGCCAACCTAACAGATTTTTCTGTCGAAGTAATGGTGTTATTGCCTCGGCTTAACGTTGTGCTGAGTTGCCAGTTTCTTCACATCATTCCTCTTTCACGATGAATGAACACTTCTTTGGGGGTTTCCCCTGGTTTTGAGAAAGCGAGTTTTTTTATGAGTGCTGCTCAAGCACCGCAGCGGCGTCAGCCCACTGCACAAGAATTTCGCGATATGCAAGCGAGCCCGCAGTTTGCCGAGCTCAAGCGGACATATCGATCGTTTACGTTCCCGATGTCGGTAGCCTTCTTCGTGTGGTACGTGGCTTACGTTATTTCGGCCATCTATTTCCCATCATTCATGGCACAGCCAGTAATCGGCTCGATCAATATGGGAGTGATTGCTGGCTTCGCCCAGTTCGCTACCACCTTCCTGATCACCTGGATCTACATTCGCTACGCAAATAAGAACATCGAACCGCAGGCAGCGGCTATTCGTGAGGCAATGGAAGGGTAACGGTAACACTCATGACTGAATCAATTTTCGCTTCCGCTACCACCTCGGCCGGAAACCCTATCCTCAATATCGCGGTATTCCTGGTTTTCATCGTCGCCACCATGGCGGTGGTGCTTCGGGCTGGTAAGACCACTAAAGACGCCTCCGATTTCTACACCGGTGGTGCATCGTTCTCCGGTAAACAAAATGGCCTCGCCATCGCGGGTGACTACCTTTCCGCAGCCTCCTTCCTTGGTATCGTCGGCGCGATCGCGCTCAACGGTTACGACGGATTCTTGTACTCGATCGGCTTCTTCGTCGCATGGTTGGTGGCGCTATTGCTGGTCGCCGAGCCGCTCCGAAACGTGGGCCGCTTCACCATGGCCGACGTGCTTTCGTTCCGCTTGAAGCAAAAGCCAGTTCGTGTGGCTGCTGCGTTCGGCACGCTGTTCGTGTCCTTGTTCTACTTGATCGCCCAGATGGCTGGCGCTGGTTCGCTGGTTTCCGTGCTGCTTGACCTCCACGACACCACCTCACAGTCCATCGTTGTCGCTGTCGTCGGTGTCATCATGATCCTCTACGTACTTATCGGCGGCATGAAGGGCACCACCTACGTCCAGATGATCAAAGCTGTTCTTCTGGTCGGCGGCGTTGGCATCATGACCATCCTGGTATTCGTTGCAGCTAAGGGCGGAATGTCCACCCTCATGGATCTCGCGGTAAGCAAGCACGCAGCTTCAGACTACATCGCTGAAAAGGGCTATGAGGCATCCAAGATTCTGGAACCGGGCCTGAAATACGGAAAGACTGAATTGACCAAGTTGGACTTCGTGTCCCTGGGTATCTCGCTGGTGTTGGGTACCGCTGGTCTGCCTCACGTTTTGATGCGCTTCTACACCGTGCCAACCGCTACCGAGGCCCGTCGTTCCGTTACCTGGGCGATTATCCTCATCGGTGCGTTCTACCTCATGACCCTGGTTCTCGGCTACGGCGCCGCCGCGCTGGTCGGCCCCGACGCTATTACCGCCGCCCCTGGTGGTGCAAATGCTGCGGCCCCACTGTTGGCACTTGCTCTGGCTGGTCCGATCTTCATGGCCGCCATCTCCGCTGTTGCTTTCGCCACGGTTTTGGCTGTGGTGGCGGGTCTTGCGATTACCGCTTCCGCGTCTGTCGCACACGACATCTACAATGCGGTGCTGCGTAACGGCCAGGCCTCAGAAGAAGAGCAGGTTCGGGTTTCCCGGATCACGGTTATCGTCATCGGTGTCCTCTCCATCATCTTGGGCATCTTGGCCATGGGTCAGAACGTTGCCTTCCTGGTATCGCTGGCCTTTGCCATCGCAGCTTCCGCTAACCTGCCAACCATTCTGCTCTCGCTGTACTGGAAGCGCTTCAACACCACCGGTGCAGTGGCCTCCATGTACGTTGGCCTTGGCGCGGCACTGTTGCTGATTATCTTCTCCCCAGCTGTATCCGGTTCCCCAACCTCGATGCTGCCGAACGTGGACTTCGCCCTGTTCCCGCTTTCCAGCCCTGGTATCGTCTCCATCCCGCTGGCCTTCATCGCAGGTATCGTCGGTACCTTCGTCGGAAAGCCAGACAACCTGGACGATCTGCAGGCAGAAATGGAAGTCCGCTCCCTGACCGGTGTCGGTGTTGAGGCGGCAGTTGACCACTAAACGTTTTGAGGAATTGGCACTTCGCTAAGCGGGTGTCAATAACTGAAGAAACTGGCGACAATGCCCCTGGTACCCCCATTGTTTCAGCGAATTCTTGCCAGCGCTGACAGTGCGTACCAGGGGCATTTCCCATTCCTAAAAACGATCAGGCTAGGATAATTCGCATGTCCAATTCGAGGTTAGCTAGTGGTACGCGCCGAGCGTATTCGACGATGGCCACCAGCGCCAGGGCAGCTGTCGCACTGGCTGCCGTTTTCATGCTGACGTCGTGCAGCGTCGCTGACCCGATCGTCGTTACGCCGAAGGTGATGGCGGCGCCCGCTAACGCCACTAAGAAACTCGACACTTCCGGATTCCATTACACCCCACTGTCTGACCCGGAACTGGATACCCATGGCTATCAAATTACTTACGTCAATCTCGCTACCGGGGCGCATATTGGTTCGGCAAATGAGCGCGATAGTCGGCCGGCGTTAAGCCTGATCAAGCTGTATATTGCTCATTACGTCTTTGAACACGGAACGAAAGAGGACAAAGAATTGGCGCAGGTCATGATCTCGAAATCTGATGATTCTGCCGCCGACGAGCTTTTCGCAACCTACCCGGAATCCATCGATTCTGTGGCCAAGGATTTCAACCTTGATTCCACAAAAAGCGATCCTGCCTGGGGCTATTCGGTGACCTCAACATACGATGTTGCCTATTTTTTAGCCCAGCTCAAAACTTTCGATCCAAGTTCACAAGTGCTGAAAACCATGCGGGAAGCGAAAGTTAAAGCATCCGACGGAACGACTCAGGACTTCGGTACTGTCGTCCTACCAGGGGTTCTCGGTTCCAAGTGGGCGTGGTCGAACGACAAGGATCTGCATTCTTCGGCTAGTTTTGGGCATAATTTCGTGGCGGTGGCTGCTGTTCACGGCGATGCAAAAACCCTCACCAAATTGGTCGAATACCAGTTGCTTGGTGAGGGCAAGAACACCGAATTTGGTGGTTGATTGCTTAGCTCGATTTCTTAGCGATTTCGAGTGCCATATTGATCTGATCTGCTGAAGGCATTGGGAATTGCCGTCCGCCTGGAATCTGGCTTGACATGCTATTAAGCGTGTTTCCGATCTGATTGAGGGTTTGCGCATCAAACGGTAAACTGCCGCCTTGACCAGATGGCGAGCTATTACCAGGTGCCGCTGGCGCAGCCGGTGTCGTACCTGCCTCACCCGGGGTCCACTGGCCCCAGTCTTGCGCGTAAACGTTATTCACATCCACGGTGACCCCGCCGATGACCTGAGTGAAACCGGCTTTCTGGTGGATGGTCGTGCGTGGGTGAATTCGCCCATTAGAACCCCAGTCGTGCTGCCAGAAATACGACCCCAACCCGTCCTGGATCGACCAGTCGATGGTGTTGTAATTTCCGTACACGCCCATGGAATACCCCTGGCTGCGCAAAGCGGTGTTGAAGGCTTGCAGGTATGGGCGAATCTGCTGTTCGTACTGCTGTCGTGACGGATTGTCGTCGATAGCGACGTAAATTGGGCGTCCCTTTGGCCCGCCCGCCGCCACGTGCAACGCGATAGCCTGTGGCGCGTGAATCGCCGCACCAGCAGCGCCTTGCTTCCAGTCGGCGGATGCGTCTTTGCCGAATTGATAGACCGAAGCGGTCTTGAGACCCTGACGTGCCTGTGCTTGAGTTTCGCCGATGGTGACAGGCTTACCGACCATCCAGGTTTCGGTTCCGGGGCGACGCTGGGAAACGTAACGTACCGTGCCGATGTGCCCCGCATCCCGAATAGCGGTCGCGCTCGGAACGCCCGCAGCGTAGTCGATGACTGTTCCCAGGACGGGGCCGAGTGCGTGGGCGGTGGGGGCGACGGTGGTGGAAAGCGTGAGCGCACCGGCGAGAGCCACAGCGGTTGTTTTAAGGAAACGGCGGCGACTGAAAATACTCATGGATCTCCCAAAAGAGTCTCGGAAAGCCAAGGGTAACGGGCTAAACCCGTTAAACCTTCAGCAACTTTATTAACACTAGTCAACAACAGTAACAGGGTCTGGGGTGTAAATAAAGTGCTGTTTTAGGTTTTAACCCGAAGACCGCCCCCGAAAATTACAAGAATCACCGCCATGGATAGCGCTATTGCTAATCACTGTGTGGGGCGGCGGATTCCTCAACCGTGTTATCAGTCGAAACGGCGGATTTCTCACCACGCGGCTTCAGCACATGCGCCAAAAGTGGGAATAACAACACTGTGGCTGAACCGGCGGCGACCAACAGCGACGCATTCTCGTCGCTAAGCAAATCGGAAGCGACAGCCACCTCGGTCACCGCGACAATAATCGGCAGCGCGGTTGCCGTATATAAACTCAACTGAATCTTTTCCCGGACGCTGCCCAGGGACGAACCCGTATTGCCGAAAAGCTCCCGCAGCAGAACCGGAAGTCCGCGCGTGACATAAATGAGTGGTACCAAGATCACGAGCATCCACGGGTTATTAAGAACCGCTTTCGGGTCGATCGACATGCCCGAACAAATGAAGAAAACCGGAATCAAGAGCGAATACCCGACGATATCCAACCGTTGTTCCATTGCTGTTTGATACTTCTCTGGCACCATCTGGTGCAAAATAACACCCGCCGCAAATGCACCCAAGACCACATCCAGTTCGAATACGGCGGCCACCGCCATCAAGATTCCCAACATCCACAGCACCAGCCGCAAAACAGTCTGGTTGGTCGAGCCTGCCTCATCTACCATCGCTTTATGCATCCAAGGGAGGAAAAACTGCACCGTGCGGGGGATCATCGCAACAATGCCTGCGATCAGGAAGAAACCGAATAACACAACTGCAGTCACCCAGGTAGCGCGGGCGGACAATAGCAATGCCATCGCAAGAATGGGGAGCACCTCACCAATCGCGCCATGCACCAGCAAAGATTTGCCCACCGGCTTATGCAACGTGTCTTGCTGCTTCATAATCGGCATTAAGGTGCCAACCGCAGTGGACGTGACTGCGATAGCCAGCGCAACCGCCGTGGATGCATTATCAGGATTTAACAGCAAAAACGCGCCCGCAAAACTTAAGATCATGCAGATAATCCACGTGGATGCGGCGCTGCGCCCTTCCTTGCTTCGCAGTGTTTGCGGATTGATCTCGTAGCCAGCTAGCAAAAACAACATGCCCAATCCCAGCTGTTTTAATAGCCCCACGCCACCTTCAGTGGAGGCTAGGCCCAGCCAATACGGGCCAATCAAAATTCCGTAGCCGATGAGTAATACGACAGCCGGTATTTTCCGACCAGTCATCCACGATACAAACGGCGCTAAAACGGCGCCGCTCATAATCCACGCAAACGACACCAATGGGCCGGATTCAACAATACCTGCCGCGAGGACATAGGTATCCGAAGAAGACACGGTAATCATAGGGAAGTAGTTTATGGCAGAAACTACAAAACCAGTACCTTGGTGGTGAAATAACCTGGAACCGGTTAAGAAAAATGCACCTAAGGGGTGACCGTGGCGGTGCCAACCACCGCCATATTAGTAGTGGAAACCGAAGGGCTCTGATCGAGCTGTACCTGGATGCTTTGCGATTCCATCCGTGCCCCCAAAGACTTCTGGGATTCGGTGAAACAATAATCGGTGTACAGTAGCGTCCCGTCATACATCAAGGACGCACCAGGGGATTGATCGTGCAAACATTCCTCGATTTGCATCCCGCCGTAAGAAGCTACCGACTTCATCAAATATGCAACATTGGGTTCGCCATAGGAGATTTCCGCAAGATTGCCGCCAGCCATGGGGGCAAGGAACGTGGAAGAGTCGCTTTCATCGCCATGTGCGTATTGGCCCGCGTCGATAACCTCCGACGGGTAAGGCTGGGAATTGTATAACTGCCATGCGAAATACGGAACGAAACTAAACACTCCAAGTGCACCAAAAAGAGCAAGATAGAAGGTTGAGAAAAACCTTTTCATGGACTGCTCCTTTGGTGTTGCGGTGAAATTCCGGAATACACAACGGAATTTTTTGGCCGTTATCAATGTTGATGATTACAGAGTGTAGCCCCATTTTGCGTAAAAACTGCATAAAATGCGACGGGGGTATTGCTGCGAAAAAACCGGTTGTAATGCTCTTTTAAGCGGGCCGGAGGTGAATTTTAATACAGCAGGCGCGCTATGCTGCATCTTTGATGCAAATTCACTGGTTAGCAATTCTTCAGCGTGGGAAATAAGGGGGTAACCGTTAATGAAACATTTATGTTTTGAGGGGTAGCCTAAAGTTTGATTGGCGCTTTTGAATCTTTTTAGATCAGACGACCGACCAATTTATGCAAACGATGAGCATTGAGAATTTTCACCCCTGCAAAGGGGAATATTGAAAATCAGACGCTATAAATCTACGTTTTTCAATGCCGGATGGGGGCAGAGAATTTGATAAAAGTTCGGTCACAAACGTGCCTGAATACCGCCGCCCGTGCCTGTAACACCATCGGAAAACGAATAAAACTCCAGCAAAATGCGCAACTTTATGCAAAAATCACCAATCTGCCGGTTGCGTCTGAACCAAAGAAAAGCCTAAAAGTACGCCTGGACCTTTCACATGCCAGCCCGATTCCGCTTTCCCGCCAACAATCGCGCAGTTGTCGTTTTTGCACACCTTAGGGAAAGAAAACACAGCCAGAATCGATTGCGTCCTGCTTGTCGACGCACATAATGCGCCAAGCAGGAATCAATACCTATCGGTTGCAAAGCGTGTGGAAAGGCAGCAACTATTTCGCCTAGCCCTTGCCACAACCTCATTCCGAAGCGTCTACCTGCCGACTATTGACTGTCAGAACATGCCAGAAAAACGAATACGAACCCTCACCCAGCACGAGCCCTTAACGCAAAAATAACCGGCGATCCGTGTTCCTATTTCAGAACACAGACCACCGGTTATGTCCACCATGTCGCGACTGATATGTCAACTATGTCCCGACTGATGACAAAAGTGCCCCAGAGAGGATTCGAACCTCCGACACCGGCTTTAGGAGAGCCGTGCTCTATCCACTGAGCTACTGGGGCAGTGACTTTCCTAGGGTAGCGCACCCAGTAAGTTTGGAACAAAAAGCAGGGTGGTAGTCTTTTGTGAATGCAAAACGAGCAGATCCCATTGCGGCAAATTCGGGCCTACACCACAGAATCAACTATCCGCGTGTATCAAGCGTATTCGCCCGCGATCGCTGTGCCAGCAGTGGCTGCGCAACAGTTCGTGCCGCCGTTTAAGCGTGACCGAATGACCTGGATTAAGCCGTCGTTTCTGTGGATGATGTACCGCTGTGGGTGGGGAATGAAGCCCGGCCAGGAGCATGTTTTGGCCATTGACATTCACAAGTCGGGGTTTGAGTGGGCGTTGCGGCATTCGGCCTGGGCGCATTTTGACCCACATCTGCACGATAGTGAGGAAGCGTGGCGGACGGACATGGTGGCGCAACCGGTGCGGGTGCAATGGGATCCGGAGCGGTCGGAAACGTTGGAGAAGCTTTCGCATCGCAGCATTCAGATTGGATTGAGTGGTGAGGCCGTCGAAAAGTATGTTGACGAGTGGACGGTGACCATTACGGATATATCTGACACCGTGCGTGCCATTAGGGAGGGCGACGAAGCTGCACTTCACCAGATACTTAGTGTGGAGCGCCCGATTACGTTGCCAACGGATATCGTTACGCGGATTGGGGCTACCGGGTAGTTCCCTTGTAGGCGTGTGGTGGCAGCGGATTTGGTTGGTTTCTTTGCCCCAAGTGGTATCGCTTGGGCACGGGTTCTGCTTATGCTGGTTGCAGGAACGTTTGCTGGGTTTTGGTTAAGGAGGGTTTGAGCATGCCAGATCGTCACCCGATTTTTCATGATGTGGAGCGCCGCGCGGTTGCAGCGACGATTATTGAGGAAAACGGCCAACGGCTATTGGTTTTGGATCTATTGCATGAGGATGGATCGTCGTCGCGGATATTGACATTGAATGATTTCGATGCGCACCAATTGCTGTCAGTATGCCAGCAATACGTGGATTAGCACGGTTTTCGCTGACTGCTTTTCGACGGCCAGCGCAGCGCCCGCCGGATCAGTTACGGCAGTTACCCCCAATTCGGGTAAATGGTTTCTGTGTCCCACCGCAGTCGGCAGCGAACATTTAAGATTGAAGTAATTGTCCACTTGCGAAATTAAGGGGTTACCATGTCCGAATTGAAGCCAACTTTCACCGATGTGAAATCACGCAAGATCATCACTCGTCTGATTGAGGAAAACACATTCGAGTATCTTGTGGTGGAGCAGATCAGCGAGGACGGCACCACTGCTGAACAGATTTTGCAGCTAAACATGTACGACGCAAAGCGTCTTTCGCAGGCTTGTGAACTATTCATGCAGCGCAGTATTGCCCGTAACTTCGCTGACTTCTCCGGCCACCTTACGCCAGCCGACCGGGATGACATTTTCCACGAGGAAGATTAATCCGTTTCGGTTTAGACTAAAACCTGCCTACGTGTATACACGAGGCAGGTTTTTTAAATGTTGGGCAAAGGTAAACATGCGTGAGATCGTAGTTATTGGTATTGGTGCAGGTAATCCGCAACATATTACGTTGGAAGGTATTTCCGCTTTACGACGTTCCGATGTTGTGGTGGCGCTGGACAAAGGGGATATAAAAGACGATTTACTGGGCGTAAGGCGGGAGATTCTTAACGCGCATAACCCTGACATCCCGTTAATAGCGGTTGCTGACCCGCCCCGGGATCGCAATCCGCAGGATTATTCCGCGGAGGTGCACCGGTGGCATGACGCGCGAGCGGAACTTCTAGAGCGAACCATTATCGACAACACCCATCCAGATGGGGTGGCTGCGTTTCTGGTTTGGGGCGACCCATCGTTATATGACTCGACGTTGCGCATCATTGAGCGCTTCACCGAGCCGATGACTGTGACGGTTATTCCTGGGATCACGGCGGTCCAAGCGTTGACTGCTGCGCACAAGATTCTCCTTAACCGGGTAGGTGAGGAAATTGTTATCACAACGGGCCGTCAGGTGTCAGAAGGTGCCCGGCACCGTAACTGCGTGGTGATGCTTGATGGCGGTGCCGCGTGGTTGGAAGCAGCAAACCCCCACACCTATATGTGGTGGGGGGCTTATGTGGGAACACCTCATGAGGTGTTGGTTCACGGCTATGTTTCTGAAATCGGAGCCGAATTGGCCGAGCGCAAAAAGAAGCTACGTGCCGAACACGGCTGGATTATGGACATTTACTTATTGCGCGAACTCGATAGCTCTTCGTAGCGGCGAATCACCTGCTTAGCAGGTGGATTGGTGGCATGGCTGCCGTCGGAATATAGCACGGTTGGTACTACTCGGTTTCCGTTATTGACGGATTTCACCCATTCGCCTGCCTCGGGGTTTTCTTCGACATCAATATTTGCGTAGGGGATTCCTGCCGAATCAAGCGCTGCGACTAACTTCTGGCAAAACGGGCACCATGTGGTGGTGTGAAGGGTGACAAATTCATTGCTCATAACTACTCCAACGTTTGTGGCGCGGGAATAATTCCCGGCTAAACCATAAGTTTTGAGAGCATTCTGGTGTGCTGTACAACACCCGTGTTTTGGTCGGGGGAACGAAAACTTGTGGTCGCGACATGACCCGATTTGCTGCACATTGGCGTTGAAACTGTGGGGGATGGGGCTATAACCTGCACCAATCTGGGTGCGGTGCGCATTTTTGAGGGCAACTCGACCTTTTCGTGGTTCGGCGGTTGGATTCGAGCCCTTGGGGACGTAAAAGTCGAGTTGGGGTTCCGCCGCAGCGCGACTTGCTGCTTTTGTAGAGGGGTTTTGGATCTTGGGTCTGGGAATATTTGCGCCGAAAACCACATTTGCACCGTCGAAACCACTAAGCCAAAGCGGTTAGGTCCTCAGTGCGTTATCCCAGAATGCGGTGGATCAGGCTCCGCCTTTGAGGCCGTCGAATCCCTGTGGCCATGATGCCGGGAGACGCCCTGTTGTCATGATGCTGTGAGATAGGGGATCGGTTGGTGACTGAACGCGGCATTTTCAGCTGTTTAGTCGGAGAACGCTGGGGTTAATATGCAGCGATTTTGATATTTATGATGTCTGCCATAGTTACGGCAAATTGTGACGGATGTGGCCTAGTATTAGACCTAATCGGCTATAAGGCCTGTTACTCCGACAGCGAGGCAGAACCTTAAGCGGAACCCCTCAAGGGTTTGCTTTGGTGCTTTGCGTGCGGAGTTTTTCTTTTTGGGGTTTCGCTTTGGGGATGGTCTTGCAAACTTCAGAAAGGACGTCTCGAAAATGAGCGAGAAAGTGCGGGACTATCCCAAACTGGCGCGCGACATAATTGAACTTGTCGGCGACAGGGACAATGTTCGCCAAGTCTCACGATGCGCCACAAGACTTCGGCTAGAGCTCAAAACCACCCCCGAAGGCGCACACGAAAAAGTTGGGGAATTGCCTGGTGTTATCACCGTGGTGGAAAAAGGTGGTCAGTTCCAGGTAGTAATCGGCAATCACGTTGGCGATGTATATGAGGTAGTCGTTGACGAACTTGATCTCGATCCAGAAGCTGCTGAAACTGGTGCCAAACCCACCGTTTTAAATCGCATCATCGCCATGATGTCGGCAGTGTTCGCGCCGTTTATCTACGTGCTGGCGGCGGCTGGTTTGATTCAAGGGTTGCTTATCATCGCTAAATCTATATCCCCTTCGGTGGAGCAAACCGGTGCATTTGAGATCTTCACCTTCATTTCCTGGACGCCGTTTACGTTCCTGCCTATCTTGATTGCCATCACAGCGGCACAGTTTTTCAAAGTCAATCCGTTTATCGCAGTGGTTTGCGCGGCGGCACTGGTCAACCCTGATTTCACAGCCATTGCGTCACGTATTGCGGATGGTGAAACTGTAAGCTTCTTTGGTATCGCGCTCTCACCAACAACCTACACGTCGACGGTTCTACCGCCACTGATCTTGGTGTGGGTCTTATCCTATTTGGAACGTTGGTGCCGAAAGGTACTGCCAGGTGTGGTCGTGCAACTGTTCACCCCTCTTATCTGCATCGCGATTATGGTGCCGTTAACTATCCTTGCCATCGGCCCGATTTCCGCAGGCGGTGCGAACTTTGTGGCTAATGGATACAACTGGCTTGTTGATTTCTTCCCGCCACTGGCTGCGGCGATCATCGGTGGTTTTTGGCAGGTACTGGTTATTTTCGGGGTTCACTGGGGTGTCACCCCAATGGTTCTTGCAAACTTCGACCAGTACGGTTTCGACAGCTTCCAGGCATTCCAAACTGTTGCCGTGATCGGTCAGGTAGGTGCCGCCTTCGGGGTATTTATCAAATCGCGTAGCAAAGAGATGAAGCAGGTAGCGGCTTCTGCCTCGCTAACGGGTATTTTCGGTATTACCGAACCGGCTATTTATGGTGTGACCCTGCGGTTGAAGAAGCCCTTTGTTTGTGGGTGCGTAGCCGGTGCCGTCGGTGCTGTTGTGGTGGCGTTGTTTGGCTCTAAACAATATGTATATGCGGGTTTGCCAGGTCCGTTGACCATCATGAACGCCTATAGCCCGGGGACGAATTCGTTGTTGGGTGAGGTTATTGGGTGTTGCGTGTCTTTCTTCGGCGCAATCCTGCTGGTGCAGTTCATCGGGTTTATTGATCCCGTAGATAAGGACGCGAAGGTGGTTGATGCGGAAGAAGCGGAAAACTATGCAGCTAAGGCTGCGGAAACCGGCGTGTTAAAGATCACCAGCCCAATCAGCGGTGCAGTAATGGCATTGGAGGACGTAGACGATCCGGTGTTTGCCACCGGTTCCATGGGACGTGGCGTTGCCATCAAACCAACCGACAACAAAGTGTATGCTCCCTTTGCTGGTGAGATCGCCACGCTATTTCCATCGGGGCACGCCGTCGGTTTGATTTCCGACGACGGAGTGGAAGTACTCATTCATGTCGGCATTGATACCGTCACTCTTGGTGGGGCGCCGTTTACCAGCCATGTTGCCAAGGGGGATCGGGTAGAAGCAGGTGAGCTTTTGCTGGAGTTCGACTCTACAGCAATTGAAGAGGCGGGGCTGAGCACCGTGACACCAGTACTGGTGACCAATAGCAAGATGTTTAGCGACCTTGTTGTTCGCCCCATTGCCAAGGCCCGTCATGGTGACGAAATACTCGTCCTCGTCCCAGAACTTGAAGCAGCTCAACAACGATAAGGAGAGAGATCATGAGCAATTTTCCCACTGGATTTCTTTGGGGCGGGGCAGTAGCCGCCCACCAGCTTGAAGGCGGATGGAACGCCGGTGGCAAGGGCCCCAGCGTCGTGGACATATTGACTGCAGGAAAGCACGGTGTTGCACGCCGGTTGACTGAGGAAATCGAGCCGACGGAGTTTTACCCCAACCATGAGGCCATCGACTTTTACCACCGGTTTAGGGACGATATCGCCCTATTCGCTGAATTGGGGTTGAAGTGCTTCCGTACCTCCATCGCATGGAGTCGGATTTTCCCTAATGGGGACGAAACTGAGCCTAATGAGGCAGGGTTGCAATTCTACGACGAGCTTTTCGACGAACTGCTCGCGCATGGTATCGAACCGGTGGTCACACTCAGCCACTTTGAACTTCCCTTGCATTTGGCGCGGGAATACGGAGGGTTCCGAAACCGCGAACTGGTGGCGTTTTTTGAGCGTTTCGCCACGGTTTGTTTCACCCGGTTCCGGGACAAGGTGAAGTATTGGATGACCTTCAACGAGATCAACAATCAGATGAATGTTGATAATCCGTTATTCCTCTGGACCAATTCTGGCGTCACTATTGCTGAGGGGGAGGACCCCTATCAGGTGCTGTACCAGACTGCCCATAATGAGCTTCTCGCAAGCGCGAAGGCGGTGGCTGTCGGCAAGGACATCAACTCCGATTTCCAGATCGGGTGCATGATCGCCATGGTTCCCATGTACCCCTTTAGCTGTGATCCAGAAGATATCATGGCTGCCGAAATCGCCAATCGGGATAGATTCTTCTTCGCCGATGTTCATTGTCGTGGTGAATATCCGGGTTATGCGCTCAAGTTTTTTGAACGCGAAGGGATCGACCTTGGCTATGAGGACGGGGACGCGGAGATCCTCAAAGCTGGCACGGTGGATTACGTGGGCATTAGCTACTACATGTCCGGCACGGTGAAAGCTGATGCCCGGGCCGATGCTTCGGAAAGTGTTTCGGGCGGAATGCGCAATTCTGTCCCCAACCCTCACCTGAAGGCTAGTGATTGGGGATGGCCCATCGATCCGGTCGGCCTTCGCTTCGCGCTCAATCAACTGTACAACCGCTATAACCTGCCGATCTTCATCGTCGAGAATGGCTTCGGCATGGTGGATGAGGTGCTTCCCGATGGCAGCATTGCTGTGGATCAACCGCGTATCGATTATCTTGCCGCGCATATCGCCGAGGTAGGCAAGGCCATTGCTGACGATGGGGTTACCGTGTGGGGTTACACCCCATGGGGAATCATTGATCTGGTCAGCTTCACCACTGGTGAGATGAAAAAGCGGTATGGGATGATCTATGTGGATCGTGATAACGCTGGTCACGGTACGATGGAACGGAAAAAGAAGCCTTCTTTCGCGTGGTATCACAATGTCATAGCCACCAATGGTGAAGGCCTTTAAAAGCCAGGACCCGTGGAGTATCAATGGAAGTTATCCGCGTTCTCAATAACAATGCTGTGTTGTGTACTGACGGTTGCGGCCAGACGATACTCCTCGGACGCGGGTTGGGGTTTGGCAAACGCCTGGGGGATGACATCGATCCGGCGAATGCCGAACAAGTATTCGTGCCTAATGCCGCCCAGAGCATCGCCAACCTCACCCAACTTTCCGTGGATATTCCGCTGGAAATGATCCAACTAGCGGCTGAGATTGCCCAATTGGTGGGGCGGAAAGATAGCCAGGCGTTAGTTCTTGGGCTGGCGGATCATATCAGCTTCGCCGTCGAACGGGTGGCCCGGAACGTGGTCATTGAGTATCCGTTACGCTGGGAAATCGCCCAACTATTTCCCACTGAATTCGCGGTGGGGCGCAAGTCGTTGGCATTGATCGCGGAGCGTACCGGTGTTCAATTGCCTGACGACGAAGCTGCATTGCTCGCCATGCATTTTGTGAATGCCCAGTTCAATCGTCTCGGGGCGGCAAACACCCTGCCGCACAGTTTGACCGACGTTCTCCGCATCGTCGAATCGGGCATTGGCAGTGCCCTTGATCGAGATTCCATCGACGTTGCTCGTTTCATTACTCATCTTCGGTATCTCTTTATCCGTCTGGAACAAGGGAAGCTGGCTGAGGGGCCCATTGCAAAGCTCGGCGCGGTCATCGCGCAGGAAGCGCCGACCGCCTACGTCGTCGCACAGCACGTGGCGGAGGAATTGGCACCCCAACACGGCGAACTCAGCCCCAACGAAATCGGATACCTCGCCCTCCACATTGAACGGTTACGGCGCGTGATGAGCAATAGCTCTTCGATGTAGCCGGGCACCCAAAAATGCTGAACCCTGAGTGAAGGCACTGGGTGTTCGGTTCCTTCAAGCCGGCACGTAAATTGGCGAAACGGGTTATTAGCTGTGTCGTTTATGGTTATGCGGAGTTAGACGGTGTGGGCATAATAGATCTATGACTCACCAAACTGGAATTACCGCCCTAGGTACCACCGATCATTTGTATCTAGAACTCGACCTGGTCGACGGTATCGATGCGAAAGAAGCCGTCGGCCGACTCGCCGCCGCAATCAACCTCCCCACCACCGTGGGCGCAAATGCCGTGGTCGGCGTGCGCCCCGAACTGTGGGCAGAGGTTGCCGCGAGCGAACTTGTGCCTAACGACGTCCACGGGTTCAATGAACCAATCACAGGCGCTGACCACTACCAAATGCCCGCCACCCAGCACGACGCGTGGCTGTGGGTGGCATCGTTTTCCAGGTCCCAGTCATTTGATGTGGCGAAACACATCATGGAGCAACTGGCTGACCATTTCACCATCGCCGACGAAACTGTCGGATGGGCGTATGAAATTAACCGTGACCTCACCGGCTTTGAGGACGGCACCGAAAATCCGGGCGCACTCGAAGCACCTGGGCTCGTTGGGGTCCCCGCCGGGCAACCCGGTGCCGGTTCGTCGGTGGTGTTATTCCAGAAGTGGGGACACCGGGTCAAAGAATGGGACGATTTGTCCACCGACAAACAACAGGCTGTGATCGGTCGAACCAAACAGGACAGCGTCGAATTGCCGGAGGATACCATGCCCGATTCCTCCCACGTCTCCCGGTCTGTCGTGGAAATTGACGGCGAAGAGCAAGACGTGTTTCGGCGTAACACCTCGTACGGTGAGTTGACCAATCACGGTACGGCCTTTGTTGGTTTCTCATTCCAGCAGTGGCGGTTGGAGCAGATGTTGCGTCAAATGGCTGGTGCCGATGGTGGTCCTCGGGATGCGTTGACCTACTTTACGGATGCCCTCACCGGCGCTTGGTACGTATGCCCCTCGGTTGCCGGTCTCCTAGCAGTGGCAGAGCCTTTTATGGAAGACGAAGACTAATTCGGTTGAGGAGTGGGTTCGAGGAATTACCCTCGGACCCACGTTTCAAACCGGTAGCGGAGCCCTAAAGTCGAGGTGAACCACTCGCTGCGATCGCGGCAGGTGAAATCGGCGGGGATTTCCGGGGCGTAGACTGCGGTGCCCGCTAAATCGGCGGCGGTTACAGGGGCGTCGATAAGCGTGCGCTCGATGACGGAAACCTCGTTAATCGTTGCCGCATACAACTGGCCGCCGCCGATAATCCAGCCGGTAGTGGGGATCGTATCGGTGACCTCGGCACCGGCCGACCACTCCCCGGCGGGTCTGCGGGAGATTATGATGTTCCTTCGCCCCGGTAGCGGGGTTTTGGGAAGCGACTCCCAGGTCTTGCGGCCCATGATGACATCGGCACCGAGCGTTTTTTCTTTGAAGTGCTTGAGATCTTCCGGAACGTGCCAGGGCATGGTCGCACCATCGCCGATGATTCCGGCCTCGTTTTGGGCCCAGATTGCGTGCAGCATTATTTCTTACACCGCCACCTGCGCCCGAATTGTCGGGTGCGGATCATAGCCTACGAAATTCACGCTATCGAAGGTGTAGCTGAAGAGATCCGGCGCTTTTGTCAGCTCAAGCTGCGGATAGGGGCGCGGCTCACGGCTTAGCTGCAAGGCGACCTGGTCGTGGTGGTTGTCGTAAATATGGCAATCGCCGCCAGTCCAAATAAACTCGCCAACTTCTAAACCGGCTTGCTGGGCAAACATGTGGGTCAGCAGGGAATACGACGCGATATTAAACGGAACGCCTAAAAACATGTCTGCGCTGCGCTGATACAGCTGGCAGGATAGTTTTCCGTCGGCGACATACAGTTGGAACAACAGGTGGCACGGCGGCAGCGCCATATTGTGAAGCTCGGAGACATTCCACGCGGAGACAATATTGCGGCGCGAATCCGGGTCGGATTTCAATAATTCCAAAGCGCCGGAGATTTGGTCGATGTGACGCCCATCCGGGGTGGGCCAACTGCGCCATTGCACGCCATACACTGGCCCTAATTCGCCAGCCTCGTCAGCCCATTCGTTCCAGATACGGATGCCATTGTCTTGCAACCAACCAACGTTGGACGATCCTTGCAAGAACCACAACAATTCACCCACAACCGAGTGGGTATGAACTTTCTTAGTGGTGATCAGCGGGAAACTGTCCGCCAAATCAAATCGCATCTGTTGCGCGAAAAGGCTCGTGGTGCCCGTTCCCGTGCGATCATCCTTGTGGGTGCCTTCCGCCAGGATTTTCCGCAAGAGATCTTCATATGGGGTGGCGATCGCATCAGACATGGTTTACAAGTGTACTGGTACTTGAGTCAAAAACAATCAGCCCGCTCCGGGCAGTGAGGAGAATCTTATTCACAAACCGGTGCGAGCTGGATAAACCCAAGTACGGATTAGTAGCAGCCGTTTTCCTCCCGGAAGGCGGCCGCCAATTCCAGGATTTCGTCCGCCAACTCTGGGCGACAAATCAGAATATCTGGCAGGTAAGTGTCTTTATTGTTGTAGGTCAATTCAGTGCCGTCCAAGCGGGAGCAATGCAGACCCGCAGCCTTACACACCCCGACCGGCGCTGCGGAGTCCCATTCGTACTGGCCGCCGGCGTGGATATAGGCATCGTAATCGCCAAGCAAAACGTGCATCGCTTTAGCACCAGCCGAACCGAGAGGGTCCGCGCTGAAACCGAGTTTCTCCGCCACGAAATGGGCCACCGCCGGTGCCCGATTGTGGGAGACGGCAATCCGCTTGGAAAACGGGCCGGTCACCGCACGAGCCTCACCGGAGTGGAAAACAACCCCGAGGTCCGGTAGCCCCACGGCCGCGTGGGTGGGGATCCCGTTTTCTACCAGGGCAATGTGCACAGCCCAGTCTTGCCGACCGGTGGCGAATTCTTTGGTTCCATCGAGTGGGTCGATAATCCAGACCCGATCTTTGCCTAGGCGTTCTGGATTGTCGGCGGCTTCTTCCGATAGGAATCCGTCGTCGGGGCGGTGTTGGTCAAGCACTCGGGCAATCCAGTTTTGTGCGAGGTCGTCGCCAGCGTCGCCAAGTGCCCGGTCGCGTAACACACCGACGGTGCGGATACCCTTGAGGATATCGCCTGTTCCCTTGGCAAGACGGTAGGTCAAAGTGGCATCGGTGAAATGAGCTGTCATAGCTATCAAGCTTAGTTGTTTGATTGAATGAGAACATGTCCGAGTTCGCCCCGCCAACCGACCCCACCACACCGTTAGCACGATTCAAGCCGGAAGTTGCCACGTGGTTTCAGGATGTTTTTGCCACCCCCACTAGCGTGCAAACAGCGGCGTGGAATGCAATTTCGGCAGGTGAACACGCCCTTGTTGTGGCTCCGACCGGTTCGGGTAAGACACTGGCGGCGTTCTTATCGGCGATAAATAGTTTGGTCGAAGGAAACGGACAACTGGAACTTCCTGTGTCCAACACCACTGCCGGGAAAAAGAAACAGAAGCGTTCCGGGGTTAAGGTTCTCTACATTTCCCCACTTAAAGCGCTAGGGGTGGACGTGGAGAACAACCTGCGCGCCCCACTCATTGGGATAAATCACACAGCCGCCCGATTGGGGGTAGCGGCATCGGAGATTACGGTTGGGGTGCGCAGCGGTGACACCACCTCCGCCCAACGCGCCGCGCAACTACGCAACCCGCCGGATATTCTCATCACCACCCCGGAATCCGCCTACTTGATGTTGACGTCCAAAGCCGCCGGAATTTTAACCGACGTTCATACCGTCATCATCGACGAAATCCACGCGCTGGCCGGAACCAAACGCGGCGTCCACCTGGCGTTGAGTCTGGAACGGCTGGACCTGATCGTCGACAAGCCAGTCCAACGCATCGGACTGTCGGCAACAGTACGCCCGCTGGAGGTCGTGGCGCAATTCCTCGGCGGCGATCGCCCGGTGGAAATAATCAATCCGCCAGCACAAAAACAATGGGACCTAGAGGTCAACGTACCTGTAGCGGACATGTCGGACCTACCCAGCCGGGAACTAGGCTCCACGATCGGCGAGATAACCCTCGACGATTCTCTGGGGCTATCAACTCCACTGCAGCCGGAGGAGATCGACGACGCTGAAGGCCAAACAACCGCCGCGATCGCCCAACTGCCCAGCCTGGCAACCGACGGCGACACTAGCCGCGGCAGCATCTGGCCACACATCGAGGCCAGCCTATTCGACAACATAATGGCGCATCGATCCACCCTGATCTTCGTCAATTCCCGCCGCAGCGCTGAGCGACTGACGGCCCGGTTGAACGAAATCTACACCTTAAGCATCGACCCGGAATCGCTGACCACCCCGCAGCAATTAACCAGCCCCGCCCAGGTCATGGCGCAGGCGGACACACTCAAGGACGCAGGCCATATCATCGCCCGCGCCCACCACGGCTCGGTGAGCAAAACCGAGCGCGCCCAAACCGAAGCCATGCTGAAAGAAGGCGCCCTCAAGGCAGTCGTCGCTACCTCATCGCTGGAACTAGGCATCGACATGGGGGCCGTTGACCTGGTGGTGCAGGTAGAATCGCCTCCATCGGTAGCCGCCGGTTTGCAACGCGTTGGGCGTGCTGGGCACGACGTAGGCGCTATATCGACCGGTATTTTTTACCCCAAACACCGGGCAGACCTGGTGGACACAGCGGTGGTCGTGCGCCAAATGCGAGCCGGTGCCATCGAGGAACTCGCCGTGCCGCGCAACGCCCTGGACGTGCTCCTACAACAAACCATCGCGGCGGTATCTGTCGCCGATCTCGACGTTGAGCACTGGTATGCCACCGTCACCCGGTCCTACCCGTACCGCACGCTATCGCGGGAAGTCTTCGATAGCGTCATCGATCTGGCATCGGGGGTGTATCCTTCCACCGATTTCGCCGACCTCAAACCCCGAATCACCTTCGACCGGCTCACCGGCACCCTATCGGCGCGGCCTGGCGCGCAACGGGTCGCGGTGACCTCCGGCGGCACTATTCCAGACCGGGGCTTATTCGGGGTGTATCTGGTTGGCGGGGAAACCGGGGCGCGTCGAGTGGGCGAATTAGATGAGGAAATGGTCTACGAATCCCGTGTCGGCGACGTTTTCACCCTAGGCGCTAGTAGCTGGCGGATCGAGGAGATCACCAGGGATCAGGTACTGGTGAGCCCCGCCCCAGGGCATGCGGGACGATTACCGTTCTGGATCGGGGACCAGGTGGGACGCCCGGCGGAGTTAGGAAAGGCAATTGGACAATTCCGGCGGGCAGTTGCCCACAACCCGGCCGAGGCGGTGGCGACGATCGATCGCCTCACCGATTACGCACGGGATAATCTGGTGCGGTTTATCGCCGAGCAACAACAGGCAACCGGGGTGGTTCCGGACGAAAAAACCCTCGTGTTGGAGCGGTTTAGGGACGAGGTAGGCGACTGGCGCATCGTCCTGCACAGCCCGTTCGGTCGCGGTGTGAACGCCGCGTGGGCGTTGGCGGTGGGCGCGAAGATTTCCGAAGAAACGGGCCTGGACGCGCAGCCGGTATCCGCAGACGACGGCATAATTTTGCGGCTACCGGAGGCAGAGCAGATACCCGGCGCGGAATTATTCGACATAGATCCGGCGGAAATTTCCGACATTGTTGCTAACCAGGTGGGAAATTCGGCGTTATTTGCCTCCCGGTTCCGGGAATGCGCGGCGCGGGCGTTGTTATTGCCCCGGAAGAATCCCGGTAAGCGGGCACCGTTGTGGCAGCAGCGGCAGCGGGCGTCCCAATTGTTGGATGTGGCGAAAAAGTATCCGAAGTTCCCCATCATTTTGGAAACGGTGCGCGAATGCATTCAGGATGTGTACGACGTTCCGGCATTGGCGGAGGTGCTGGCGGATCTTCGGGCGCGCCGGGTGTCGGTTGTGGAGGTTACTACTGAGCAGCCGTCGCCGTTTGCTTCGTCGATCATGTTTAATTACACCGGCGCGTTTATGTATCAGGGCGATAGCCCGCTGGCGGAAAAACGGGCTGCGGCCTTGGCTCTGGATCCGAGTTTGTTGGCGCAGCTTTTGGGTTCGGAGGGGTTACGGGATCTTCTTGATCCGGAAATCATCGCGGAAGTGGATGCGCAGTTGCGGCGGGTGACCCCCGACCGGCGGGCGCGGGATAACGAGGCGCTTATCGACGCCTTGCGGGTGCTGGGGCCGATAAGCGTCGAAAAGCTAGCCGAACATGTGCTTTTCGACGTCGACCTGGCCGCACTTCTGGCCACTTCCCGGGTGATGCGGGTTCGGATTGCCGGGAAGGAGCACATAGCCCAAAGCCTTGATGCGGCATTGCTGCGCGATGGTTTGGGAATCCCAGTTCCGGCTGGGGTGTTCGCGCAGGTTGAGACGATCACTGATGCGGTTCACCAATTGGTGTCCCGGTGGTTGCGTACCCGCGGCCCGGTGACGTTGCATGAGGTCTGCGCCGCGTTTGGACTGCCTGCCGGGGTGGCACACAGTACGTTGACCGCGTTGTGCGACGCTGGGGTGGCGCAGGCGGGGCAGTATCGACACGGGATAACCGAAACGGAGTACGTGGCCACGGATGTGTTGAAACTGATTCGGTCGAAGTCTTTGGCGGCGGCGCGGGCTCAGGCACAGCCAGTGTCGCACGCGGCCTATGCGCGGTTTCTTACCGAGTGGCAGCATGTAGCTGCGGTTGGCCGCAACCCCCAGTTGAGCGGTGCCGATGGGGTGTATCAGGTGATTGAACAGCTAGCCGGTGTTGCGTTGCCGGCAAGCGCCTGGGAGGAGGTCATTTTGCCTGCCCGGGTGCGAAACTACAACCCAGCTGATTTGGACGAATTAACCCATAATGGCGAGGTCGTCATCGTTGGTTGTGGCATAGCTGGTGCCGGAGATCCGTGGGTGAAGCTTTTGCCTACCGAGTTCGCCGCCGAGCTGATCGACGTTCCGGATGCCGAGCCGCCGCACGACGAAAACCGCACGCTGTCACAGGTGCAGCAACAGATTCTGGCGCAGATTGGCTTAGGGGGCGCGCACCTGTATTCCGCCGTGCAAGCGTCGGTTATAGGTGGTGATCGTTCGGAAACACATCTGCGGGAGGCGATGTGGGGGTTATTTGAACAGGGTGCGATTTCTCCGGATAGTTTCGCGCCGGTGCGGGCCCGGTTGGCTAGCGGTGCTAATACTGCGCATCGGGCGAAGCGTAAGCCTCACCGTTCCCGCAGCCGTGGTTTCCGCCGGATGGGGGCCGGATTAGGGCGGGTGCCGGTTACGGTGGCTAATAGCTGCCCGCCTGACATGGTGGGGCGGTGGTCGATGACGCCTTCCGCCGACACCAATGCGACTGCGCGGTCGTTGATTCAGGCAGAATGCCTACTTGAACGCTACGGGGTGGTCACACGGGGTGCCGTTACGTCCGAGGAGGTAGTCGGCGGTTTTGCGTTGGCCTATAAGGTGTTATCCCGCTTTGAGGAAGCAGGCCGTGCGATGCGGGGGCATTTCATCGAAGATCTGGGTGCGGCGCAGTTTTCCACCCCGGCGGTTATCGACCGGTTGCGGGCACTAACCGATAGCCCGGACGTGACCGGCTGGCCGTCGGGAACCACCGAACCGGACAGCTATGTTTTAGCCGCCTGCGACCCGGCTAACCCGTACGGTGCGGCGGTTCCGTGGCCGATGAAAGGCCCCACCCGTGCTGCCGGTGCGCTGGTCGTGCTGTGCGACGGCGTGCTCATCGCCCACCTCACGCGCGGTGGGAAGAACCTCACGGTTTTTCCGCCGCCAGCCGGGATAACGGATACGGTGTCGGTGATTGTTTCGGCGCTTGCCGCCGGGGTGCGCAGCAGGCTGACCATTGAAAAGATCAACGGGGAACCTGCGCTAACCTCCTTACTTGTCGACGCTTTCCGATCCACCGGTGCCCACATCACGCCCCGGGGGATCACGATCAGCCCGGTCGTACAGGGGACGGACAAGACCCGTGGCCGCAGCCTCTCCGAGGCTTTGGCCGATCTGCCGCCGGAAACCGAAGCACGGTCAACCCAGTCGTCGCGGTGGACGAACCGGTATCGGCGGTAACGGACGATTTTTGAGGCGATACTGTTCCCGATTGGCCTGTTGTTGTAGATATTGGTGCGGATCAATCAAGATCTGGTAACTCTATCGGCCAGAAACCATGTGATTGGTTACTCTGGGGTACATGAATCTTATTTTGAATGTGATCTGGTTCCTGTTCGCGGGGTTAGCATTGGCCTTTGGGTATTTTCTTTTCGGGTTAATTGCCTGCGTCTTTATCGTGACCATCCCTTTCGGGGTGGCAAGTTTCCGCATGGCTAGTTATGCGCTCTGGCCGTTCGGCCGCACGGTGGTGGAGCCCGCCACCGGAGTTAGCGGGGCGTCAAGCATCGGAAATATTGTGTGGTTCTTGGTCGCCGGGTTGTGGCTGGCCATAGGACATGTGGTCACGGCAGCCATGCAAGCCATTACCATCATTGGTATTCCCTTGGCGATCGCCAATATCAAGATGATTCCGGTGACCTGTTTCCCATTCGGCAAGCGGATCGTGCCGTCCGACGCCATCCCATTCGGCTACCGGCCGATGGTGTCGATGTAGGGGTCACCGGCGACGCAATGCCCGAAGGCGATTCAATTTTTCAACTCGCGCACCGGCTGCAATTCATGGTGGGGCGAGAAGTCCTAGGCACCGACATTCGGGTACCCCGATTTGCCACAGTTGACTTCACCGCCACCACCTGTACCCGGGTGTGGCCTTATGGCAAGCACCTCTTCATGCAGTTTGGGTCGACCATCTTGCACACGCACCTGAAAATGGAAGGGTCGTGGTCGATGCACCGGCTTGGCGCGAAGTGGCGCAAGCCCGGCCACACGGCGCGGGTGGTGTTGCGCTTGGCTGATGCGGCAGGCCCGATCGAATTGGTGGGTCATTCCTTAGGCTTCGTTCGGGTCTTTCCCGCCATAGAATACGCCAACCACATCGCGCATCTCGGGCCGGATATTTTGAGCCCGGACTGGCCGGACTCCGGTGCCGCCGAAGCGTTACGACGCATCACGGCCGTCCCGGACCGGACGATCGGAACCGCGCTGTTGGATCAACGCAACGTGGCGGGCATTGGAAATGAATATCGGGCAGAAATCTGTTTCATCGCGGGCATCCATCCCGCCACCGTGGTGGCGGATACCGATGTCGCTGCGGTGCTTGGCATCGGGCGGAAGCTCATGTGGGCCAACCGAATGTCGCCGCTTAGGGTGACGACCGGGGTTCGGCGGGCAGGGGAATCCGCCTATGTGTTCGGCCGAAACGGAAAACCTTGCCGCCGATGCGGCACCAGCATCAAGAAAGGCGAATTGGGCGGGGATTATAACGATCTTGAACGCATCATCTGGTGGTGCCCTCATTGCCAACCGCAACAGGGTTTAGGACCAGCCGACCTGTAGGCGAGCGAGATCATGTTTCTTTTTATCTGGCGTTTCTGCCAGTTTGTTATCCAACGACACCAGGTACTTTCACGCATTCCGCCGGAATTGCGCCACCCGGCCTGCCGCGAACTAATCCAGCCACATAACCGCTGGGGGTTGTGGTATTTTCGAAGATTTCGAAACGCCGCCACCGAACCGATCCCACACGTGCAGCTGACCGAGCATGCGATCAATAGCGTCGGGGCAGAAATCACCGTAACCCAATACACCCCGGAATCGGTTCCTGTGGCAATGTCCGGTTCGCCGGTGGTGCTATGGATCCACGGTGGCGGTTTCATCATGGGGCGGGCAGCGGTCGATCATGCCTATTGCTCGGAAATGGCGCGGGATTTAGGCTGCGTGATTGTAAGCGTGGACTATCGGCTCGCCCCGGAACACCCCTATCCGATTCCCCTTGATGATTGCTACGCGGCACTTCAGTGGATACACTCCCACAACCCCAGCAAGATTATCATCGCGGGTAGCTCCGCTGGTGGTGGCCTGGCTGCGGCGGTGGTCCACCGGGCGGTTGACACCACCATCACCATCGATTTCCAGGCGTTGATATACCCAATGCTGGATGACATGACCGGCAGCACCCCGGGGAAGAACTCATTCGCACCTCTGTGGTGGCCAAGCGCGAACCGCTACGGGTGGCGCTGCTACCTGGGGGCGAACAGAAACCACGATTCAACCGGCACCTATGCGGTACCAGCGCGTCGCGATGATCTCCACGCAATGCCGCCGACATGGATAGGGGTTGGAACCCTCGACCTGTTCTATGACGAAGACGTGGCTTATGCGATGCGGCTACCGGAATGCGAATTAGTGACAGTACCGGGAATGTATCACGGTGCCGATATTTTAAACCCAGCTAACAGCCGCATGATCGCGTTTAGGGATTCGCTTCTTACAGCCATCCGGAGTTATCTGCACTAACGCACTGGTGGCAGCCTGCTCAGGACATTAGCAGACTGCCACCAGTGCGATTGCGTGATTAGTTCCGGTGAGCGCGGAACCACTTAATCAGCTCATCGGTGGAGCCGTCACCGGAATTGACATCTTCGGCGCCGGAAACCGCAGGGGCCAAATCATTGGCTTGCTGCTTGCCCAGCTCCACGCCCCACTGGTCGAAGGAATTCACGTCCCAAATGACACCCTGAACGAAGGTGATGTGCTCGTACAGCGCGATCAAAGCGCCGAGCACGGCTGGGGTGAGTTCTTCGGCAAGGATGGTGGTGGTCGGGCGATTGCCCGGCATGACCTTATGATTCACCAATTCTTCCGCCACGCCCTCGGCGGCGATTTCTTCGGCGGTCTTGCCGAAGGCGAGCACCTTGGTCTGGGCAAAGAAATTGCTCATCAGTAGATCGTGCATGCTGCCGGTTCCGTCAGCGGTGGGTAAATCCTGCTTTGGACGGGCAAAACCAATGAAGTCCGCCGGAATGAGTTTCGTACCCTGGTGCATCAACTGGAAGAACGCATGCTGACCGTTGGTTCCCGGTTCACCCCAGTAAATCTCGCCGGTGCCGCAGGTCACTGGGCTGCCGTCGTGGCGTACGGACTTGCCGTTGGACTCCATCGTCAACTGTTGCAGATAGGCCGGGAACCGACCGAGGTCCTCGGAATAGGGGAGAACCGCGTGGGTTTCTGCACCGAAAAAGTCGTTATATAACACTCCCAAAAGGCCCATGAGGACTGGGATGTTCTTTTCCAGGTCGGCGGTGCGGAAATGGACATCCATGGCGTGGAAACCCTCCAAAAACCGCATGAAATCCATAGGCCCAATGACAGCCATGAGCGACAAACCGATGGCGGAATCCACCGAATAGCGGCCGCCTACCCATTCCCAGAACCCAAACATGTTCTTGGTATCGATACCGAACTCCGCAACTTTTTCTGCATTGGTCGAAACCGCCACGAAGTGCTTCGCCACCGCATCTTCCGAACCGAGCTTTTCCACCAACCAGCGCTTCGCCGCGTGGGCATTCGCGAGGGTTTCCTGGGTGGTGAACGTCTTGGAAGCCACCACAAAAAGTGTCGATTCTGGATCGCACTCATCCAAAACAGACACCATATCTGCCGGGTCGACATTGGACACAAACTTCGCGGAGATACCCGCGGTGGCATAAGCACGCAGCGCCTTGACCGCCATTGCTGGGCCAAGATCGGAACCACCGATACCGATGTTCACCACGGTCTTAATGGTGCGACCGGTGTAGCCAAGCCACGAACCGGAACGCAGGGCGGTTGCGAAATCCCGCATCCGACCAAGCACCTCATGAACATCGGCGGCGACGTCTTGACCATCAACTACCAAATCGGCGCTCACCGGCAACCTCAGGGCGGTGTGGAGAACAGCTCGATCTTCAGTGTCGTTTATGTGAACACCGCTGTACATGTCTTCGATGCGGTCAGGGAGCTGGGCCGCCTGCGCGAGCTCCACCAACGCCGCGCGGGTGGCGTCGTCAAGCAAATTTTTGGAGAGATCAACATGCAACCCTGCGGCATCCAGGCTGTATTTCGTCGCACGATCAGGATCAGCTGCAAAAAGATCACGCAACGTGGTGGTGCTCAGTTGCTTCTGCGCTTGCACAACCTTGTGCCATTGGGGAGTTGAAGTGATGTCGAGGGACATAGTGAAAGAATCTCCATTTCTAAACAACGGTGCGTACGTGGCCGTAAGAAACCACAAACCTCTTCTAACGGTAGTCAATTATGCCGCCAGTTTCCGGCGCAGAACTTCGCAAGGTGGCAAAGGCCATAGTTTTCCCTGCCCAGGACGTGGCATGTGGGATCAACCACAGCCAACGGTGGGGCGGACGAATGTTAGCCTAACCGGCCGCGCCCCATTCGCAGCAGAATCTGCGCCAAGCCGGGGCCTTCGTCGCCCAATTCCTCCCGAAACTGATTGATAATCGCAACCTCGCGGGTGTGCACCAACCTCGTGCCACCGGAGGACATCCGGGTTTTACCAATCGCCTTCGAGATCTCCGTACGGCGTTTAACGGCGTCCAAAATAACCCGATCCAACCGATTGATTTCTTCCCGATATTGCTGGATTTCTGCATCCGACAACGGATCGTCGGTGCCCGATGGGGACCGAATATCAAAGTTTTCCGGCAAGGGCTGCGCATCAGTGCTCATGGCTGTTATTGTGCCAGAATTCACCTACGATCAGGTAGCGCATTCAACCAGTTAGGGGGAGTACGAACACCAGATTTTTAGCTGGCACAACGAGAACTTCAGAGGTGTTAGCCGCTCATGTCAGGGCGACGTTGTAAGTTGGAAGAACCATGAGTGAAAACAGCGCCTCCCCATTCCTGCCACACAACAACTCTGCCGCCGAACAGCCCGACCTTTTCTCCGCATTAGGCGGATTCGGCGAATTCACTACCGCGCCGAAACCCTCCGAAACGATGGCGGCGGAAAAGCCACCGCTGCCGGAAGAACCACCCGCACCGGAAGAACCATTTCCGGCCGTCCCGCCACCGCCGGAAGAACCACGCGACAGCGAAGCGTCATGGCACCAACCCAGCTATCCGGTTACCCCGCCGAACGTCGGCGCGCCCGCCCAGGATTCGCCGTTTAAACCAGCGAACCTGCCGCGCAGCCCGCTCGTGCCTGCCGAAGAACTGATCGCCGGTTTAAACCCCGAACAACGCAAAGCGGTGGAACACATCGGCACCCCGCTTCTGATTATCGCTGGCGCAGGCTCCGGAAAAACCGCCGTTTTGACACGGCGCATCGCGTACCTCATGGGTCAGCGAAGCGTCAGCCCCGGCCAAATTCTCGCCATCACCTTCACCAACAAGGCGGCCGCCGAAATGCGAGAACGCGTCACCGGGCTGGTCGGACCCGTCGCCAACCGGATGTGGGTGGCAACGTTTCACTCCACCTGTGTGCGGCTGCTTCGGGAACAAGCGCACCTTGTGCCCGGGCTAAACACCAATTTCACCATCTACGACACCGACGATTCCAAACGCCTGTTGGCCATGATCGCCAAAGACCTGGAATTAGACCCAAAGAAATTTCCGCCACGGCTGTTTGCAACCGGAATTTCGGCGCTGAAAAACGAATTAATCGACCCCGATTCCGCACGTGAGGAGGCCGAAACCACCCGCAACCCATACAATAAAGCGATCGCCTCGGTCTACCAGGAATACCAAAAGCGACTCCGGGCGGCTAATTCCCTCGACTTCGATGACCTCATCGGCGAGGTAGTGACAATATTCCGCAGCCATCCGGAGGTCACCGCCTATTACCGGCGCAGATTCCGCCACGTCCTCATCGACGAATACCAGGACACCAACCACGCCCAATACGTCCTCATCAACGAACTTGTCGGAACCGGCGAAGACGCCGCCGAATTATGCGTTGTCGGCGATTCCGACCAGTCGATCTACGCCTTCCGGGGTGCCACGATCCGCAACATCGAAGAGTTCGAACGCGACTACCCGCAGGCACGCACCATCATGCTGGAACAAAACTACCGTTCCACCCAAACAATCCTGTCGGCAGCCAACGCGGTGATCGCCCACAACGAAAACCGACGCGAAAAGAAACTCTGGACCGACCAAGGCGCTGGCAACAAAATCATCGGATACGTCGCCGACAACGAACACGACGAAGCACGATTCGTGGCACAAGAGATCGATCAGCTGATAGAGGACGGCACACACTTCGGCGACATCGCCGTCATGTACCGCACCAATAATTCCTCCCGCGCGGTCGAAGACGTCTTCATTCGCACCGGCATCCCCTACAAAGTTGTTGGCGGCACCCGATTTTACGAGCGCAAGGAAATCCGCGACATCATCGCCTACCTGCGGGTACTCGATAACCCCGACGATGAAGTGTCGATCCGCCGCATTATTAACACGCCGCGCCGGGGGATCGGGGACCGAGCTTTAGCGTTTATCCAATTGCATGTGGACAATGCTGGCGTGAGTTTCAGCCAAGCGCTTATCGACGCCAGCGCGGGCGAGATTTCGATGCTCGGCGGCCGGGCCAAAAACGCGGTCGCTGGTTTCGTCGAATTGATGGATAACCTGCGGGCCGAATCGCGCGAACTGGTCAATGACGTTACCGGGCTACCGGACATCGGAGCAGTGGTGTCGCGGATTTTGGATGCAACCGGCTATAAGGCTGAGCTGGAAGTGAGCAATGACCCGCAGGACGGTGCCAGGTTGGATAACCTCAACGAGTTGGTGTCCGTGGCTCGGGAATTTAGTTCCGAAGCCGCGAACCAATTGGCCTATGAGCAGTCAGAATCAGGCGACGACATCGCCCTATCCCGCGACATTGGTGAGCCGCAACCAGGATCTTTGCAGGCGTTCTTAGAAAAGGTATCGCTGGTGGCCGACGCCGACCAGATCCCAGAGAACGACCAAGGTGTTGTCACACTCATGACGTTGCACACCGCCAAAGGCTTGGAGTTTCCGGTGGTATTCCTACTGGGCTGGGAAGATGGGCAATTCCCACACCTACGCTCCCTGGGCAATCCGCGCGAGCTGGCGGAAGAACGTCGGCTAGCGTACGTGGGTATTACGCGGGCCCGAAAAACCCTCTATATCACCCGGGCGATGCTGCGCTCGTCGTGGGGCAATGCGGTGACCAACCCGGCGTCGCGGTTTTTGGAAGACATCCCAAGCGACCTGATTGATTGGCGTCGGGAAGAACCAACTGCGTCCTCGATGTGGGGTGAAGACTACAGCTACGGCGGGCTGAGCCAATCGGGGTATTTCTCCGGCGGTTCCGGCTCCCGCTATGGTTCGTCCAAACCGGCAACCCAGCGTTCGGGAATACCGAAGAAACCACTGAATCGCAGCGATGTGGAACTCGTCGCGGGCGATCGGGTCAACCATGCAAAATACGGGTTGGGAACGGTTTTGAGCGTGGATAATGCCGGGCCCTATCCTTCGGTGATGATTGACTTCGGCTCCGCTGGCAAGGTGCGGCTGATGCTCATCGGCGGGGTGCAGATAGAAAAGCTGTAACTGAAAAACCCACAGCGCCTTCCGGTAACCGGCTAGGCGCTGTGGGCATAACGGGGGTCGCTTGTCGACGCTCCTAGTCGTGCCGATAGCTTAGATACTTATTGCTTCTGGTTGCGAAGTACCCCATCAGCGCTGCGATGAGTGGCACAACCAGGCACAATATCGCCACTAGTTGCCATTGGATGTGCCAGAATTCCACACTTCCGACAGTAATGATCTCGCCATTTTCGTCATATTCTGAGGGATCGAGTAAGAAGAATGCCGCGATATGCCCCAGGATGACGGCTGGCACTGTTCCCGCCAACGCCATCATTCCCAGATAAAAGGCACCAACGCGACGCATGAGCTTCGTTGGGGCGCCCAGTGCGTATAGCTGCTCGTTTTGGGCACGTACCTGGGCAATGGAAAGCACGACGATGAGCCCTAGGATGGCGAGGATTATCGCGCTGATGATAAGGAGCGGAATAAGTGGAGACGGCATCGGGTTATTGAGCGCCCACGCTTCGACGAAATTGTGACGAGCATTGATGCGTTCCGAAATTTCGGTCATATCGTCATACGTGATTGCTCGGTCGCCAATGACGGCGTGGCCGATATAGCTTGCGGATAATTCGAGTTTCTTTGCAGCCTGTGGGCTAATGATCCAACCACCGAATTCTTCGGGTAACGCGGCGCTAAACGGTACCGTGGCTTTGACGGCAACTTTTGGTTCCGCATCATCGCTGGCGGGAAAAGTAGTCACAATGAAAGGCTGATCACCGCTAAGTGGGATAGCCGACGATCCGACGACACCACCGGCTTCGAGCACCTTGGTTGCTTCCGCCAGTTTGTCCTCAGACATGGCGGTTGGGTCGGTGTTTATTAACTGCAAGAGTTCCACCCCGCCGATAAGAACCGAGTCGCCACTCGGTAACCACGACGGAGTATAGCGGGTACTTAAGCGGTGATACCGACATTTACGTGCGGTTTCTGAATCGAGTTGCGCGTAAGGGTCAGTGGATTGATAAAATTCGTCGAGCTTTTTCGAGCAGCCATCATCGAGGCTAAAGTACAAAAGGTCGAGATCGGGAGACGGGAGTTCGTTCTCACTCATTGTGTAGAGCGGAATGGTGGGGAGGTTTTCGTCTCCTGGCGCAATCACTTTAGAAACGATGTCCAGTGCTTCCTTGATCTGCGGCGACGGTGTGTTGTTTTCATCGGCGGCGAGCTTTTCAGCAGGCACGGACGGTGCTGTTTCTTGGAACCTGCTGCTGGGCTTGGCCACGATAGCTTTTTCATTGAACGATGCTGAAGCATGTGCGTGATTGTCCAATGAGTACGTCGAATCCACAACAATGCTGGTAGTGGCGACAAAGACTATGCCTATGATCGCTGCGACGATCGATGAGGATTTTAGCGCTTGTCGACGTATCAGCCGTCCGGCAAGCTTCGCCGCCAGCGGTTTCCGCACGGTGCCCAAGGCGAAAATTAGCGCAGGGACGCTAGCGATAAGAAACGCAACAGTTCCTACGATGCCCAAGGATGATGCAATCGAATAAAGCGAAAACAGGATTTCATCGAATGTGGAGTGGAAATCCCAATCGTAGGTGATGGTGTTTTCCGCTACCTTGCCAATTGCAATGACCACTAAACCGATGGGCCCAATGGCCATCCACTTACGCCACCTGCGCAATCGGTCCGGTTGACTTCCTTCCACACCAGACATGATGCTGCCTCGGGCTGCGAGGATCGCTGGTACTGCAGCCGCAATGGTGGAGCCTACGACAGCAAGGACGAAACTCAGAATCAACCAACCAACGTTAAAAGCCATCGGCCATCCGACAAAGGCGGTCTTCCACCGGATCACTGCGGCGAGAACGCCAAGCATCACGCCGATGGCACCACCGATAAGACCGGAGATTGTGCCATACGCCATCACGGCTAACCGGATGTGCCGTCGGCTTGCGCCCTGGGAACGCATAAGCGCATACACCGCGGTTTGTCGGGACGTCGCAACGGCGAATACCGGACTGATCGCCGCCAAAATAAGCAGGCAGGCGATCGCGTAAACGGAAAGCATGAAAAGCGCAACTGTGAGGGTGAACGCGAATGGATCGTCCGGCACGAAATCGGTTTGGTCAGATTCCAGGGATGCCCGATACTGTTCGTACATGTCAGCAGGGTCGATGCGGTTCGGGTGCTGGGATACATCCTGAGATTGAACCACGAGCCCTAACCGGTTGAGAGCCTTGACATCCTGCCAAGTGAAGTCAGGTGCGCCGGAAATGCTCCACTTCGCCTCGTGCGCGGCGGAAACCTGTGCATCTGATACTAGTGTCGGTGCTAAAACGTAGTTATGCCAGCCTGGGCTGATGGCGGCGACGGTTAACGTTGTCGGTACGTTGGACTCAATGGCGTTATTGTCTTTATTATTGCCCCAGACAAGTGAAGCAATCCGGACCTTGTCACCGATGTGTGCACCTAGTCGATGGGCAGTTTCTTCGGTAAGAACGACGCCGTCGGCGGGGATATGTGGATTCCCCGGCAGAAGATGTGCACCATCTAATTGGGTCACCGTTTCCTGGATGGAACTATCACCAGCTTCAAAAACAGCGTTAGCTGTGGCGCGTAATTCCACATGAAAGTCCTCGCCCAACGCGGCAGCGATTTCGTCCCGGGATATTTTCTGGTTCGCTAACTCAGGGTCGGAGACTCCTTGCCGCGTCGTCTGAGCCCCGTGCCCCCGAGAATCACTCGAAATCCCGTTTTCGCAGGTGAAATCCCAACCCCTGTAATTCTGTTCGCAGCTAGATCCGTATTTGGTGGCGACCGTCTCAAGCGACGTCAATTGATCGAACTGGTTGCTTGATGCGTGAGAAACCAACAGAAATGACGCCAGCGCGACGGGAATAGCGATCAAAATGATCGCGGCTAGGCTGCTGAATGGGTGTTTTCGCACATCGCGTATGGTGGGGCGAATAGCGGCGGTGAGCGAACTCATGGTTGACTCACCTCCCGTGAAGTGATTTTTCCGTCACGAACGTGGATGACGCGGTCAGCCCAGCCCGCGAACCGGGGTTCGTGGGTAACAAGGATTCCGGCAGCGCCTTGGTCGATGCGATCGCGCAGTATGCGCAGGACTTCGTCGCCGGTGGCGGTGTCCAACGCGCCGGTTGGTTCGTCGGCAAGCAAAAGCCGACGCGGTCCGATGAGCGCCCGCGCGATAGCGACGCGTTGGGCCTGACCGCCCGAGATTTCGTCGGGGAAGCGGTCGGCTAATCCCGCTAACCCAACTGAGGCAAGAGCTTCTTCCACGTCGTCTCGTAGCTTGTCGACGTCGTGGCCGTCGAGTTCAAGCGGGAGCGCGATGTTCTCACCGACGGTGAGCGTCGGGACCAAATTGAAGCGCTGAAACACGACGCCGATGTGGGTGCGTCGTAGCTGTGCTGTCTTGGCGTCACTCATGGTCGATGTATCAATGCCATCGATGAGTACGCGACCTGAGGTGGGTGGTTGCAGCAAACCGGCAACGTTAAGCAGGGTGGATTTTCCGGAGCCGGATGGACCCATGACCGCTACCAGCTCGCCGGGTTGTACCGCCATGGATACGTGGTCGAGAGCCGTAACCGTGTGTGGTTCGGTGCCGAATACACAGCAGACATCTTGTAATTCAACGGGAAAAGTGCTCATTGTTGTTCTCCGTCACGATGAGAATTGGCGGGATTGGCTGTGTCAGCGGCAAGTGATTCGACGCGGTCGAGCCACCGTGCTTCCGCTTCAAGATCAAAGATCCTGCGTTCAATATGCAATCGTTCAGCGTTGCGGGTGTGGGGGAGTGTGCGGCTGTGAGCGTTGAGCGTGCGTAATTGCCCCAGGATGGCGGCGCGCTGGGTATCGAGAATATCGAGAAAATTGAGTTCTGGATTGGTGGTGGCGAGGATGATTTTTGTGACTAGTTCGTCGCGGTCGCTCAACGCCCTGGTTACCGGATCATTCCACCAATTCTGTAAAGCTTGGGTGCCGACTTCGGTGAGTGTATAGCTGTCGGCGTGATGGCCGTTTGGTCCGGTGATGGAACCTGCGGTTTGGATGAGTAAGTCGCGTTCTAAGCGGCTTAAGGTTTGCGACACTTGTCCAATATTGAGCTTCTGGGTTCCGGCAGTGCGCTCCAAAAATTCCTGTTGCAACCCGCTGGCGGTGCGCGGCTCATTGGATAGTAATGCTAGCAACGCAAATTTTATTGACATTTCTAGCTCCTAGCTGGGGAGATATGCGAAATGGGGTGATGGTTACTGGGTAACTTATCCTAAAGATTACTCGGTAACCATTTCCCTGTAAACGCCCGCGGAAAAAGTTAAGGTTTTTCTCATATTGCGGGATGGTGGGGGTGGGGACCGGGTGAACTCGCGCGGGGGTATTAGCTATTTTGCAGCAAATGCCCTGGTGTTGGGGCTGCGGCAAAAATAAAAACCTCGACACCTAAATGGGCGCCGAGGTTTTTGGAAGTTTAGGGCGTTAAGAAATCGTGATTCCGCGTTCTGCGAACCAGGAAACGGGGTCAACTGCGCCGTTACCGGTTGGGTGAATTTCGAAATGAAGGTGCGAACCGGTGGAGTAGCCACGGTTGCCCATACCTGCAATGTTCTGGCCTGCCTGGACCCGCTGGCCAACGGCAACAGCGAGGGTCTCCATGTGGCCGTACACGCTCATAGAGCCGTCATCGTGCTTGATGCGGATCCAGTTGCCGTAACCGGACGCTGGGCCGGAATCGATGACGGTGCCGTCCATAACGGCGAGGATTGGGGTGCCCACTGCGTTGGCGATGTCGATGCCAGCGTGGAAGCTGCCCCAACGGGGGCCGAAGCCGGAGGTGAATACGCCTTCTGCTGGGCGAGCGACGGAAACCTTAGGGGTGCGTGCCGCTTCGTCTGCCTGAGCAAGTTCTTGCGAGTAGGCGATAGCCTTGTTGAGCTGGTCGTGGAGGTTAACTACCGGCTTAAACTCGGCGATGGCTAGGATCTGCGGTGCTGATGAGCCTATCGCTGGGAGATCGTTAGATGCGAGTTGAATGCCTACGGTTTCGGCTTGCGCGGTGTGAGCCAGTGCGGCTCCTGTTGCGCCTGCGGTAGAAACAACACCGGTTGCTGCTGCTACGAAAGCGACCCGGCCCTTAATTGGGGTGGTCTGCTTGCGGTGCTTGCCACCATTGTTTGGTCGCGTCTGCTGCATGGAGCCCTACTTCCCTTACATTTATCAATCTTGGTTACGATCCGTTCGCGTTACGCTCCGAATCAGTTTGTAACCATCTTGTTATCTTCCGAGAGGTAACACTAGCGGGTTCTTTCAACTCAAGCAAGCCGTTTTGGAGACTCTATATGAATCTCCTTAACGTTTCCCATGGTTAAGCCTCAATGAAAATAGGTTACTACATGGCAGTTTGTTGATATGTAAAAAATTTACAAAAAGGTAATTTTTTCTTTAAATTCTTCCTCATTCGTACCCGCGTCACACCCAATTGAGTGGAGCGCTGTCGCTAGAGTGTAAAGAATGAGTAAAAAGTCGAACCTGAACATTGGAATGAGTCGACGTCCCCGGCGGGGGCCATCGGGGCAAGCTTCGGGTTCGACCGCGCGACCCGGTGGGGGGTTGCGGAAAACCGGCCGGAAAAATCCCACCGCCAGCGTTGATATCGTCGACCCGACGCTGGGTCGACGGTTGCGGCGCTACATTCCGGTTGTGTTGTTTCCGCTTGGCGTGGTGATTCTCCTCATTATTGCGCTGTCTATTGTGGGCTTACTGTTGGCTTCGGCGCCGATGTCGGCGTTGCCTGCAACTATTGCGCAATCGTGGCTGGCTGTTAATGGGTTGCCGGTCGCTGGTGGTGGTTATGTTGTCGGGGTAATGCCGTTGGTGCCATGTATGGTGCTGATCGCCGTGCTTTCCCGCCGAGTGCATGATGTTGTCAAAGACCGGGTGAGCATCGCTGATCTGGCTGTTCTGGGCGGCTGTGTTGTGGGTATTCCGCTGTTGCTCACGCTCACGGCGATTGCGATGTTATATGACGCTTCTTATGTCTTTGATGTAGCGGTACCACCGCTTCTTCCGACGCTGTTGAAGACCGTGCTCGTGCACTCGGTAGTGATGGCGTTCGGTATGGGGCGAAGGCTATGGAAGGCGATCGCTCGTCGACTCGGGGTGCCGTTATGGGTGGTGGACCAAGCTGTTTCCGCAGGCTGGATCATTATTATCGGGCTGATTCTGGCTGCCGTGGCTTATCTGGTTTCTATCGGTGTCCACCACGGAACCTTGCAACAGATTATGGATAATTACCACGGTTGGGGGCTGTTCGGCGCGCTGTTGCTTTCCGTTTTGTATCTGCCCAACGCCGCGATTGTCACGTTAGCTGTCACGGCCGGTTCGGAATTTGCTATGGGTGATGCCGTGGTGGGTTTGTTTGGCGTGACTTTGGTTCCGCTGCCGCCGTTGCCGCTTCTGGCAGGGGTGCCAGCCGCGCCCCATCCGCTCGGGGCAGGGTTGCTGGCGCTGCCTGCGGTGGCCGTCGTTATCGCGGTGTTTAAGTCGGTACCGCGTTTTACTGAATTGCCGGCGTTAATCACGTTCTCGGCGTTATGGATGCTTTTGTTAACGGTGATGACCCACGGCGACGTGGGGGTTTACGGCGTTACGGGCCCTAAAATTTTCTTGTCGACGGGGCTCTACGCCGCGTGGGTCGCCGTCGTGGGAGTCATCATGGCGACCGTCGGTTACATTATTCAAAAACCGCTGTTAGCGGCTGTACAATCGGCCGAATCGGAAGAGCACACCGCCGTTTCGGTGGAACCCGAAGGGATATCAGAATCCGACGATATCCCCGAGGGTGACGAATACGCAGAGTTTGACGAGGCGTTGGCTGTCGATGAGATAACGGCTGCTGAAGAGATGTCGGAGGTCGGCGTTTCTTCGCAGATTGAGACAATCTCTGCTCCAGACTTCGAAGAGGAAATGGCCGAGCCGGAAGATTTGAAGCCTCGTGATGTGCTTTTCGACGAAGTAGAATCCGGCCCCCTTATGACAAATGCCAAGGGTGAGGATGGCGAACTGGCGGATGTGGTCGAGCTAAGAACCTTTGAACAAGCTCAAGAGGGCGACAAGGAAGCTTCGGACGAACCTGTGACCAATGTTGAAAATGTGACTAAAGATAACAGTGTTACTGAAGGTGCAATATATATAAGGAATGAAACGGAGTCGGGGGAACCTGAAGTAGAAGGTTTAGAGGATAGGAACTAAAGTAAGTGGGCGTGACCCGCACCCATGCATCCCAACCCCATAATCACCTTTTGCCCATTGTCGTACTGGTTTCTGGTTCCGGCACCTTGCTGCAGTCCATTATCGATAATCAGGGAACCGGTTACACGGTAGTTGGGGTGGTTGCTGATGGTCAGTGCCCGGCGTTAGGGCGTGCCGAAGCTGCCGGAATACCCGCCGAATGTGTTCCGCTCACCCCTGGTGCGGACCGGGCGGAGTGGAACCGTCGGCTCGCTGGTGTCGTCGAAAAGCTGCAACCGCAATTGGTGGTATCGGCCGGTTTTATGAAAATTCTCGGCCCAGATTTCCTGGCAGTTTTCTCCGGGCGCATCATTAACACTCACCCCGCGTTGCTACCTGCGTTTCCGGGGGCGCATGCGGTACGAGATGCATTGGCATACGGCGTCAAAGTCACAGGCTCCACGGTTCATTTCGTTGACGAAGGGGTCGATACCGGGCCGATAATCGCCCAGGAACCAGTGAAGGTTATGCCCGGGGAGAGCGAAGCGGACCTGCACGAACGTATCAAACAGGTCGAACGTCAACTCATCGTGACAGTACTTAACTCCGCTACCTTAGGTCATGGCAGCGGAGGGAATCAACAAGGAGAGGTTAACTTCCGCCTATGAGCGATCGCAAGGAAATCAAACGCGCACTTATCAGCGTTTACGACAAAACCGGATTGGAAGAACTCGCCCGCACTTTAGATAACGCAGGCGTAGAAATCGTATCCACCGGCTCAACCGCCGCGAAGATCCAAGCGCTTGGGATCAACGTAACCCCAGTGGATAAGCTCACCGGTTTCCCGGAATGCCTAGAGGGGCGGGTAAAGACCCTCCACCCACGCGTACACGCCGGAATCCTTGCCGATACCCGCAAAGACGATCACCTGGAACAACTAGATAACCTCGAAATCGAACCATTCCAGCTGGTCGTCGTGAACCTCTATCCATTCTCTGAGACCGTTTCATCCGGCGCGGATTTCGACGCTTGCGTGGAACAAATCGACATTGGCGGCCCCTCTATGGTGCGGGCAGCAGCCAAAAACCACCCGTCGGTTGCGGTCATCGTTGATCCGAACCGCTATGGCGACGTCGCTGCGGCCATCGCTGCCGGTGGCTTCAGCCGCGCGGAACGCACAGCGCTTGCTGTCGACGCATTCCGCCACACCGCCAGCTACGATGTTGCCGTCGCGTCCTGGATGGGGGCGCAGATCGCCGACGACGCCGAGGTCTTCCCAACTTGGATCGGTGAAACCTTGGAGCGTAGCAACGTGCTGCGCTACGGCGAGAACCCGCACCAACAAGCTGCTCTTTATTCCACTGGCACCGGTTTGGCGGGGGCGAAGCAGCTGCACGGAAAAGAAATGAGCTACAACAACTACACCGATTCCGATGCTGCATGGCGGGCAGCGTGGGACCACGACCGCCCCTGCGTGGCGATCATCAAGCACGCGAACCCCTGCGGTATCGCCGTTTCCGATTCCTCAATCGCGCAGGCACACCGCAACGCTCATGCCTGCGACCCGGTGTCGGCCTTTGGCGGGGTAATCGCCGCGAACCGCGAAGTGACAACCGAGATGGCGCAGCAGGTCACCGACATTTTCACCGAGGTCATCATCGCCCCTAGCTACGAAGCCGAGGCGGTGGACATTCTCACGCAAAAGAAAAACATCCGGATTCTTCAGGCCCAGGCCCCGACCGGCCAGCAGCCGGTGGAACGCCGCGAAATCTCCGGTGGACTTCTGGTGCAACAACGCGACGTGATCGATGCCGACGGCGACAACCCGGCGAATTGGACGCTGGCGGCCGGAACCGCAGCCACACCAGAAGTATTGGCGGAACTCGAATTTGCTTGGCGGGCGGTGCGTGCGGTGAAATCCAACGCCATCCTGCTGGCCAAAGACGGCGCAACCGTTGGCGTGGGCATGGGGCAGGTAAACCGCGTTGATGCGGCGAAATTGGCCGTTGAACGCGCCAACACCCTTGCCGGTGACGCCGAGCGCGCAGTCGGTGCGGTTGCCGCCTCCGACGCCTTTTTCCCATTCGCAGATGGGTTCCAAATCCTCGCCGATGCTGGTGTCACGGCAGTGGTTCAACCCGGCGGCTCCATTAGGGACGCCGAGGTTATCGCCGCCGCCGAAGCTGCCGGTGTCACCATGTACTTAACAGGTGCACGCCACTTCGCCCACTAAAATGTGACGCTTCTTAACCGAACACCACTACAAAACAACTAAGATGTGGTGGTCTACAACGAGATAGCCCGTGTTGTAATGAACAAACCGTAGTTCATTACAACACGGGCTATCTTTGTCGTTAGTACTGGAGGTTTGCCGCCACTCCTGCCGAGTAGCGCGCCACCGGTTGGGGTGCTCGTGGCTTTTATTTGGTTGATTCCCACTTGAACAATACGGTTCCCAGGCCGCCGAAGACGACCGTGACGCCTAAAAGAACCACGACGGACACCCATGGCCAGGAGGTGCCAGACCATGATGCGCGAATGATTTCGGCCAGGTGGTAGCCCGGTGAGAACTTCATTACCGTGGACAATCCGTCCGGCATGACTTCGGTGGGAACCATGATCCCGGACGTCATGATGAGCGTGATAAGCAGCCCATTGCTGATGCCTGTTGCCGCGGCCACGCTGGGATAAACCGCCGCCAAGAAAGCGCCGATGGCTAGGAACGTGATTAAACCGAGCACTAAACCGCACAGTACCAAGAAGAAGTGCTTGGGCCAGTCAACGCCGAACGCCACAATTCCCAGGAGTAGGGTCACGATCGCGCCGATGAGTCCCAGCGCGAAATTCACCGTGAGATCTGCCGCCACGTAGGTACGTGCCTTCAGTGGGGTGGCACGCAGCCGGGTGAGGGCGCCGGTGGACCGCAACATGACCTGATTGAGCGGTGCGGAGGAGACACCCAAAATGAGGATTGACATTATGGTTAGCCCAGGCAGCATATTGTCGATGAATCCCCGATTGCCGAAGGCTGGGTTCGGGTCATTGCCAAAGATCAAGCCCAGGATTATTAACAACATGGGGGACAGGATGAGGAGGAAGAAAAAGCCGACCGGTTCGCGAAGCTGCGAGAGCAAAAACGCCCGGGTGAGGTGACCATAGCCGCGCATTGTTACTGCTCCTTCCGTGGGGTTAGAGGACGTCCAGTGAGGCCAAGGAAAACATCTTCCAAGGTGGCCTCGGTAAACGTCATGTTTGTTGCTGTGATGTTTTGTTCCGCCAGTGCTGTGATGACTGCTGGCGCAAAGTCCGCAGTGCCGGTTGCGGTGACCACGTTGTCGGTGCATTCAATGCGACGCAGTCCAGGGATTGCGGAGAGTAATTCGATTTGTGGTGGGGCTGAGACCTCTAGCCGTAGTGCGGAGCCGCCAGTGTGGGCCGCTATCAGCGCCTGAGGGGTATCTTCGGCGATGATTTTCCCTGCTTCCATGATTGCCACCCGGTCGCATAGCGCTTCCGCCTCGGCCATGGAGTGGGTGGTGAGCATAATGGTTCGACCCTCAGCCTTGAGGTTGCGCAGGATCTCCCAGATGGTCAGCCGCGACTGTGGGTCCAATGCGGAGGTGAGCTCGTCGAAAAATAGCAATTCGGGGTTGTGGATGAGGGCAAGGGCAATAAAGACCCGTTGCCGTTGGCCGCCGGATAGCTTATCGACGCGTCGGTTTTCAGTTCCCGCCAAGCCCACCGCAGCTAACAATTCCGAAGGGTCCGTTGTTGCTTCGCTGTAGAACGAGGCGTAGGTGCTTAATGCTTCACGCACCTTCAGTCGGGGGATGACTGCGGCTTCCTGTAGTTGGGTGCCAATCCGCGGCATGAGTTCTTCGCGTTGGTTTCGTGGATCTAGACCCAATACCGAGACGCTGCCTGCGGTGGGGGTGTCTAACCCTTGAATCTGGTTTAACAAGGTTGTTTTCCCGCAGCCGTTCGGGCCAAGGAGCCCGAAAATTTGATGCTTTTCGACGGTTAAAGTGACGTCGTCTACCGCACGTAGATCTTTAAACTTTCGGCTGAGGTTGGTGCACGATATTGCGGTCATGATTTTTGCTCCTTCACTACTGCTTAAGGGATGGGGACGTTGGGCAGGAAAGAATCAATGGCGGAGGCGGGCAGGATGACTATTCCGCGTTCTTGATCGGCAAGGAGGAGGACTTTGTCGCCTGGTTTATATCCGAAAAGTTCGCGCGCTCCTTGGGGGATGACGATTTGCCCTTTGGTGCCGATGGTGAGTGTGGCTGCGAATTTTCCCGCTGGTGGCTGTTCTTGTGGTGGGATCATCTCTCCGCCCTCCGTATTACTAGTATAACTTGTATAACTAATAATACTTGAACCTCAATAGCTTGTCACTGTCATCGGAAGTAATACACACCACAAAAACCGCGATAATACAGGTAAGAGATATATTCCACCGAAGCTACAGAAAGGAGGACATTCCGATGTCACAGCCATATGAGTCCGATTCCAAAAACCGAACCGCCGCACTGATCGCCGCCGTCGTGAGCCTAAGCGCAATCGTGCTTGTCCTAGCGTTGTTGTATGTGTTCAAAGGCAGCGAAGCCGACAACGTTAATGCCGGAAGCGATGCACCACCATCAGCCAGCGCCGTCGCGTCGAAAAGCAATAACGCGGCACACCCCGTCGCCCCACCGGTAAACCACGGGCAGCAGATTACACAACCACCCACCGCGACCCCGGGACATACTGGGAATAACCCGCCCGGTCCGAATAATCCCGGGCAAGGTAATCAAACTGGCGACGACACCAAGCAAGGGAACCAGTCGGGCGGTGGGGGAGACGGAGCATTCGACCCTAATAAACCGCCGCCAGCAGAGGTCCCGGATTTCTTACCGCCAACCGCGCGCATGGTTGAGAAAAAACCGATACAGGTTTATCTCGATTCGTGGAAACACAGCCGATACTATGCCGGAAACGATTCAACCAGTGACGGGTTTGCCCAAAGCGTCTACAACACCTTCCTGGTGCACCTGGATCAATTCGATGACGGCAGCGTAACCTTCATGGCCGTATCGCCTGAGACGAACTACCGCTACGAAATGACCTGCCTCGATCACGGACAATTCGTTGCCTGCAACGGCGGGTATAACGCCATGGTCTACATCGTGTAGCCCGGCTACTATAAGAAACTATGACACTGCACATTCCAGGTCCCGCCATTCTATTCGCACCAGCTGGAAGATCTGAGATCATCCCGAAAGCCGCCGCAGCTGCGGACATGGTGATCCTCGATTTGGAAGACGGGGCAGGCGATGTCGATCGGGACGTCGCCTATGCAAATATTCGAAACTGTGGGCTTGACCCAGCTGCAACCATCGTGCGGGTGGTCGGGCCCACCGATCCGCACTTCCTAGCCGACGTCGAATTTGTCGCAAGCACACCGTACACCACGGTCATGGTGCCGAAGGTGTACACCGAAATTCCGCAGTGCTTAGAAAAGTTCGACGTCATTGCCATGATTGAAACGCCACAAGCGGTGGTCAATATTCAAAAAATCGCCGAACACCCCTCGGTTGTCGGCCTGTTTTGGGGCGCGGAAGACCTCACGATGGGGTTAGGCGGCACTCACTCCCGGTTCGGGCGGGGTGAAGCGAATTCCGGAATGTATCGCGAGACGATGCGACTGACCCGATCGCTCATGCATATCCACGCCGCTGCGGCTGGGAAGATCACCATCGACGCGGTTCATTCCGATTTTCGGGATGAAGCGGGTATGTTTGCCGAAGCCGTCGACGCGGCGCGCTCCGGATTTGCGGCGTCGGCTTGCATTCACCCGAGCCAAGTAGCTACCGTGCGTGCTGCCTACCGCCCGGAAGATAGTCAGATTGAATGGGCGCAGGCGGTAGTGGCGGAAGCGAGGAATCATCCAGGGGCTTTTAAACTCGACGGCGAGATGATTGACGCACCGCTCATAGCTCAAGCGCGACGGATTTTAGATCGGGCCGGAAACTAGCGCACGTCGTGCTGTCGGGTTAGTGATATAGATACTAGCCCGACATTCTATTGTCACTGGATTGTTGACGGGGCAGCGGTGTGGAAGGCCTCAAGATACGACAAAACGCCCGACCCGAAGGTCGAGCGTTTTGCGCTGTTATCGCTTCCAGGAAAATCTGGAGCGTTGCGTCCCAGTTTCGGATTTACCGACTGGTGAACGGCAGGAGAGCCATCTCGCGTGCGTTCTTCACTGCGGTTGCGACCTGACGCTGCTGCTGCGGGGTCAGGCCGGTGACGCGGCGGGAACGGATCTTGTGGCGATCAGAAATGAACTGACGAAGAGTATTGATGTCTTTGTAGTCCACCTTCTCGATGCCTGCAGCTTTGAGAGGGTTCTTCTTAGGGCGGCGGGATTGTTCCATCCGCACCTTTTTCATGTTAGTGCGTTTCATTAGATACTCCCAAAAATTACCAGCTGGACTTGCGAACGCCAGGCAGCTCACCGCGGTGAGCCATCTCGCGCATACGGACACGGGACACGCCGAACTTGCGGAGGAAGCCGCGCGGACGACCGTCGTGAGCGTCGCGATTACGGACACGGACTGGGGAGGCGTCGCGTGGCTGGCGGTTCAGTTCGAACTGCGCATCCAGACGATCCTCATCAGAGGTATTTGGGTTCTTGATGATTGCCTTGAGCTCGTTACGGCGCTCCGCATAGCGGGCGACGATTTCCTTGCGCTGCTCGTTCTTGGCGATCTTGGACTTCTTAGCCATAGATTATCGCTCCTCGCGGAATTCGACGTGCTTGCGGACTACCGGATCGTACTTCTTTAAGGTAATGCGATCAGGATTATTGCGCTTGTTCTTACGGGTGACGTAGGTGTAACCGGTGCCAGCCGTAGACTTCAGCTTGATGATTGGACGAATGTCATTACGTGCCATCTTTAGACCTTCTCTCCACGGGCGCGGATCTTTGCAACAACAGCTTCGATGCCGTCGCGGTCGATGACCTTCAGACCCTTGGTGGATACGTTCAAAGTGATGGTACGGCCCTCGGAGGGCAGGTAGAACTTACGACGCTGCACGTTGGGGTTCCAACGGCGGGAAGTGCGTCGGTGCGAGTGCGAGACGGACTTGCCGTAACCCGGCTTGCGTCCCGTAACCTGGCAAATAGCCGACATGGACTTAAACTTTCTCCTAGCCGCCCACTGTTCAACCTGCGATTATGCGAGTTTGACCGGGGCGTAAAACGAACAATTTCGACAACAGCAAAAAACGATCTTACATAATGTGTGCGCATATGCCTAATTTTTGGCTGGCGGAGACGGATATTCGCTTTTCGACGGCCCTACCAAGGTGAAATTTCTGTTTTAGCCGCAAGGACGCTAAACTCTATCAAGTTGTCTCGACATCACTGTTGAGTCATATCCACTGTATGTTAAAACGAAACCCAACTCAGGCACGATCAATAACTCATTATTGAAGCGACCTGAAGTTTCAATCCTGAGGGAATCGGAGAAAAATGAAGAAGGATATCCACCCGGATTACCATCCGGTTGTGTTCCAGGACGCAGGTACTGGTTTTCAGTTCCTGACCCGTTCCACCGCAACCAGCGCCCGTACCGTTCAATGGGAAGATGGCAACGAATACCCACTCATCGTGGTTGACGTTACCAGCGAATCGCACCCATTCTGGACCGGTGCACAGCGCGTGATGGACACCGCAGGTCGTGTCGAGAAGTTCCAGCGTCGATTTGGTGGCATGGCTCGCCGCCAAAAGAAGTCTTAAGTAATAAGGAGGGAAATAAACAATGGCAGTTCCAAAGCGTCGTATGTCGCGTGCTAACACACGCTCCCGTCGTTCCCAGTGGAAGGCTGACAATGTCGCCCTTCAAGAGGTGACCATCGACGGTCAGGTCGTACGCATCCCGCGTCGTCTGGTCAAGGCGGCTCAGCTCGGACTGGTCGAGGTTGAGCAGTTCTAAGAACACCGCTTAATAATTGTATGCAATGGCAGACACCTAATGTATAGAGTGTCTGCCATTTTGTATTTTTTATATATAAGTGAATGACCGGCCAAAATACAGCAATTTCTTATGGTAAACGCGGTTTATTTTTATTGGTTTTCGGCGAATAACGCCGTTTTTTATATATAATTTGGTTGTTACCTTATCAATTATGTTTGGTTGCTTTTGTAAACAAACATTCGCTTTCCGCTCAAATAGAGCAGATGGGGCATACTTGGGAAGATGAAAATCGTTGTAGTAGATGATGAGCAGGCCGTACGCGATTCGCTGCGCCGCTCCCTGTCCTTTAATGGCTACGAAATCGTTACCGCCGAGGATGGTGAACAGGCCCTGGAAGTGATCGAGAAGGAACAACCAGATTTGGTTATTCTCGACGTGATGATGCCTAAGATGGATGGCCTTGAGGTGTGCCGCCACTTGCGCAGCCACGGCGATGACCGCCCGATCTTGGTTCTTACCGCTCGCGATGGGGTGAGCGATCGGGTTGCTGGCTTGGATGCAGGTGCGGACGATTACCTCCCGAAACCATTCGCATTGGAAGAACTCCTAGCGCGGGTGCGGTCCCTGCTACGCCGGGCAGCTGCCGAGGCCGTAGGGGCTACCAACCAAACCGAGATCACCTTTGAGGATCTCAAGCTCAATCCGGAAACTCGCGACGTGGTTCGTGGTAACCGCACCATCTCGCTCACTCGCACCGAGTTTGCGTTGCTGCAGTTGCTGATGACCAACCCACGCCGAGTGCTGAGCCGTTCCACAATCCTAGAAGAGGTGTGGGGCTACGATTTCCCAACCTCGGGTAACGCTCTGGAAGTGTATATCGGCTATCTGCGTCGTAAGACGGAGCAAGAGGGTGAACCTCGTTTGATCCACACGGTTCGCGGTGTAGGTTACGTGCTGCGAGATACTGCTCCGTGATATTGAGGAAACCGTCCCCCGAAGTTGAGCCAAATGCGCTCGACTGGGGGGCTTTTGCTGGTGACACCTACGACGGGTGGGGAAAACAGGCATCGCTTCGGTGGCGCGTCGCCATGCTCACTGCGAGCATGGTGGCTATCGCCGTTGGCGTAATGACGGTTCTTGCATATTGGTCTGTATCAGTAACCCTGACCAATAGCGTGGATAAGGACCTCCAAGCCAAGGCAAACGCGTTGCTTTCCCAAACAGTCGACCCAAGCTTTTTCAATAACGTAAAAAGCGAAGTGGATTACTTCCGGGCCTATAATGCCGATACCCGCATCTCGATTCGACTGCCAGGTTGGAACTTCACCGCTGGTGACGACTTGCCGCTGCTGGCGCTGCCCAAAGGGGAGAAAACAGCTGTTGCTACCGTCAATGGGGATCGAGTTTTCCGTGCTACCAATGACGCAGGTGCGACGGTCATCCTGTCGCGGGATATGACGGATACTCAAGGCCTGATTATCACACTCGGATTAGCGCTGTTGACCTTTGGCGGTTTGGGTATTTTGCTATCCATCATGACCGGCATCGTGGTAGCGTCCGCAGGTTTGCGCCCGCTAGTGCGGCTGCAGTCCGCGGTGGATCAAGTGACCAAAACCCAAAAGCTCACTCCGATCCCGGTGGTGGGCAACGACGAATTGGCATTGTTGACGGTTAGTTTTAACCAGATGTTGGCGGCACTCGACCAATCCCGGCAACGCCAAGCGCAATTGGTGGCCGATGCGGGCCATGAATTGAAAACCCCGTTGACCTCCATGCGCACCAATATCGAATTGCTGATGTTGATGCAAAAACCAGGCGCGCCACAGATCTCCGATGCGGAAAAGAAAGCATTAGAGCATGACGTCATGGCGCAAATGGAGGAACTTTCGACGCTCATTGGTGACTTGGTCGACCTCGCGCGCGAAGACGCGCCGGAACGGGAATTGGAAGAAACCGATCTTGCCGAAGTCGCCCAAACCGCTTTGGAGCGTGTGCGCAGGCGACGGCCGGATGTGGAATTCCGATTAAATACCATGCCGTGGTACATGTGGGGCGATAGCCACTCATTAGGACGTGCGATTCTCAATCTCATGGATAACGCGGCGAAATGGTCACCAGCAGACGGCGTGGTGCGCATCGATATGCAGCGTATTAGCGAGGACAAAGTCCAAATCACGGTGTCTGACTCGGGGCCTGGCATTCCGGTAGAAGACCGCGAGAAGGTTTTCGAGCGCTTCTATCGAAGCATCCAAGCGCGCAGTATGCCTGGTTCTGGTCTCGGCTTGGCCATCGTGCATCAGGTGGTGGAACGCCACGGTGGAACGATTACGGCCGAAGAATCAGACGACGGTGGCGCGATGTTCCGGTTGATAATGCCGGGTTACGAGCACCCGGAGGACTTGGCGCGTGCTCCTAAGAAGCCAAGCAAGGATCAGTTCATTGCTAATGCTCATGAGTCTCGGCCGAAACAAGGCCGCGCTACAATGTTCCGTAACGCACACGACTCGATTGAGAGTTAGTCAATTCCCTCACCCTGCGCATCATGGGTGAGGGAATATCGTCTTATTCACAGCTTCCTGTCAGGCTTTCACACGGTTTCTCCAACCGGGTGCCAGTCTGGCTCAATACATTAGGGGGATACTGACTCACTATGAACACACAATCTCATAATTTCGGCAATGATGAAACCCGTAGATTCCCGCAGCAATGGTCGCAGCCCACGAATGGGCACCAGCAGCCGTATAATCAGGTTTCTAATCCCTACACCGTGCAGCAACCAGTGAACCCGACCCCGCCGCAACCGGAAGCTGAGGGGGATGACTCACCGAAAACCACGAGTGACCGAACCATTGGTTTGGTGCCTGCACTAGCCTTAGCTTTGGTAGCTGCTATCGGGTCCGGCGCCATCACGGGGGTTTATGTTTCCAAGCAATCGTCGGTAGGCAATTCGCGGAATTCAGTTGTTGAGGCGTTAAAGCAGCCGGTAGGTAACAATGGTGCTGCCGAAGACGCTGGTGGGGTACAAGCTGTGGCCTCGGCAGTGTTGCCGACCGTGGTATCTATCCAGGTGCTTACGCGTTCGGAATCCAGCGAGGGATCCGGGTCGATTATTTCGCCAGACGGGTACGTTCTTACCAATAACCATGTGGTGGAGCTTGCGGGCCAAGAGACCGCCGAGATTAACGTCACCATGAGCGACGGTGCGACGCATTCTGCGCGGTTTGTCGCTGGCGATGTTACGACCGACGTTGCGGTGATCAAGATTGAGGGGGTTTCTGACCTTCCCACAATCAGCCTGGGGGATAGCGATGGTTTGGCAGTCGGCCAACAGGTCGTGGCAATCGGCTCACCATTAGGACTTTCTTCAACGGTGACCTCCGGTATCGTTTCTGCCCTGAACCGGCCGGTGCGGGCTGGTGGCGGCAGCTCCGGTGAGACTTCGCTTATCGACGCCATCCAAACGGATGCAGCCATTAACCCGGGCAATTCCGGTGGCCCGCTGGTGGACATGAGCGGTGCGTTGATCGGCATTAACTCGGTGATCGTGTCGAATTCTGTGACTCCTGATTCGGCCGGTTCGATCGGGTTAGGATTTGCAATTCCCGCGAATTTTGCCCGCCGAGTGGCTCAACAACTCATTGAGCACGGGAAAGCCACGCAACCAATGATCGGTATTCAGTTGTCGCAGAATGCTCGGGTTCACGGTGCCGAAATCGTCGAGGTTTCGCCCGATGGCCCAGGAGATCAGGCAGGATTGAAGAGTGGCGAGATCGTAACCGGAATGAATGGCCGGATCATCGACAGCGCCGACGCATTAATCGCAGCAGTTCGTAGCAGTGATTTTGGTGAAAAAATCTCATTAGAGGTTACGGATTCTGAAGGAAATAATTCGAGAACGGTAGAGGTTACGTTAACAACCGAGTAAGTTTCATATTGAAACGAATTGTTGATTCAAGAAAGACGGTACCCATGGATCCACACGACGTGCTCGCAGAAGTCGATGCAGTAGACGCCTCGGAAAAGCTGGCGGATATTGGCGAACCCGATGAGGATTTTTTCCGAGCCGAGGAAGCCGCTGACCAAGCTCGCGCAGAGGGGAAACGGCTGGCACCCCGGCGGGCACTGGTGATTCTGGTTGCAGATCACGCTGTGGGGGCTGGTCCTGATGCGGATCAATTGGTTGCGGAATTGCTATCTGAAGGCGGCTTCGTTGTTGATGCCGTCGTGCGGGTGCGTTCGAAGCGCTCCCAGATTCGAAAAGCCATAGAAATGGGCGTTATCGGTGGCGTTGACTTAGTCCTCACCGTCGGCGGGACCGGGGTGGGGCCGCGTGATAAAACGCCGGAGGCAACCCGCGATATTTTGGACCAATTAGTTCCCGGCATCGCCCAAGCGTTACGAAGTTCGGGACTGCAATGTGGGGCGGTGGACGCGGCGGTCTCCCGTGGTCTTTCCGGCGTCTCTGGCTCGACTGTTGTCATTAATTCCGCTGGTTCCCGCCAGGCTATTCGGGATGGTATGGCAACGATGACCCCACTGGTGCACCATTTGCTGGATCAACTACGCCGGGTGGAAATGACGTAATTTATGGCGCAGAAGAAAAAACGTCGGCGCATAACCCGGCTGTCCGATGCCGTTGATTACGATCGCACCGCCGACCGCGACAGCGGGCCGTCCCTGATTGATCACGACCGGATGGTGATCCTGGATTCTGAGCTTTTCGACGACGACATCGACGCCGATGCTCCCCAGCATTCGTTGGATTACTACAAGGAACAGCAACCACCGCACTATGGAATGTAAAAAAACCGGCTATAAAAGCCGGTTTTTGTTATTGTGCGAAAGCCCTTACAGGGTCTTCTGCTGCTTGAGCAGGTCGCGGATCTCGGTGAGAAGCTCGACCTCGATTGGAGCTGGCTCTTCTTCTTCGGTTTCAACCTGCTTGCGAGCTGCCATCATTTCGTTCAGCTTGTTCATCGGTGCAACCAAGATGAAGTACACAACAGCTGCGATAATCAGGAAGTTCAGCGCTGCAGTGATAACTGCACCGAAGTCAACGAAGGTGTTCGGGTTGCTGGAGATGATTTGGAAACCCAGACCAGAAACGTCTGCGCCACCAACAGCAGCCAACATTGGGTTGATGAGGTTGTCAGTGAAGGCGGTGACAATCGCGGTGAACGCGGTACCGATAACAACAGCGACGGCAAGTTCAACAACGTTACCGCGGAGGATGAAATCCTTAAATCCCTTAAGCATGATATTTCCAATCAAAAATAAACGGACAGTTAGCAGGATTATAGATTAGTCCAAATAATGCGAGATGGGGAGGACACCACACCTTATTCATGGGATCGATCGCCTGTAACGACCACCGCTAGTGGTAACGATAAACTAGCGGCAGCGACGTGTTGGGCGTCGGTTGCGGGCAATGAAACCAACACGGTGCCCGGTGTTGCACCGGGGAGTTCGCTGGCTTCAGTAACCGCGAAAATCACGCGGCCACCTGCGGCGATCATGACCGGATCGGAATGCTCCGATTCGGTTGTGAGAATGGAAATTACGTCACCTGGTCGCAATAAACCCACCAGTGTCGGTTCCGCTAATTTGATGGGAATTATGTTGGATTCCCCATCCCCAAATTCTTCTGTGTCGTTGGTCACTTTTGAGGATATTAGGGTCGTTTCAACAAAATCATGGTGCGTTGCAATGGATCCATTCGGGCGTGAAACCACAGTTACATTCCCAATAATTTCTTCCGGATTTGTGACACTGTCCTCAGGAACCAGCGAGCGCGGCATGCGGGTGAGTTTCACGTCGCCTTCGTGGAGACGATTGCCCGCAGTCACGGTCGTGGAATATACAACGACTGATGCTTCTTGTTGTGCGAAGTGGAGCGTCGAAAAGCAAACCGCGGCAAAAACGAGTGCTGCGGCAACGATGCGTCGAAAAGCAAGCGAACGACGGTAGCTCGGAGTAGTCAAAAAAGTCTTCATACTTTATTGGACTCATCCAGCACACCAAATGGTTCCCTTATCCGTCATAATCACAGAACATTTAATGTCGTGTGGTTGGGTAGGGACCATTCCTGCTGGCAGCACTTCTTCTGCGTAGACCACGCCCGCTATGAGGCCCGGAAACTTTTCCAATGCACGGTCGTAGAAACCCGCGCCCTGGCCAAGGCGGAACCCCGCCTCATCGATGGCCAACGCTGGCACGATGACCGCGTCGAACGAAGCTAACGCCGCCGAATCGGCCGCGGCGGCGACCGGCTCGAGAATGCCGAACGCCCCCGGCTGCAGCGAATCCGGCCCCGTATAACGGCCCCACTGCAGCTGATGGTTAGGGCGGCAGGCGGGCAGCCACAACTCTTCGCAGGCGTCGGCTAACGCGGGCAGCAAATGGGCACCACCCGGTTCCGATGCCATTGGCACAAACGCCGCAACCCGCGAATGGGGGAGGGCGGAAATAAGTGCTACAGTCCGCTCGGAAAGCTTCCTGTCGCGCTGCTCCTTTAATTCGGGGGTAATTTTCCCCCGAGATTCCCTAATACGGGAGCGCAACGCCGACTTTCGCTCAGGTACATCAGCTAACCTCATTCTTTGAGGAAAATTACTAATAAATCCTTGCGAAAAATCCGGATAAACCATGATCTGATTTTATAAAAAACGCTTTCTTAACTGCCAAGTTGCGGGTATTAGGCACCGGCGCGGCGTAAACTCTTTACTATGAGTTCTGCCAATACACATATCTCCGCAGCAGTGCGTACAGTTATCATTCCTGCTGCTGGTATGGGGACCCGATTCCTCCCAGCCACCAAAACGGTTCCAAAAGAACTGTTGCCCGTTGTCGACACCCCCGGTATCGAAATAATCGCAGAAGAAGCGGCCCATCTGGGAGCTACTCGATTGGCAATTATCACCGCGCCCAATAAACAAGAAGTGTTGGCACACTTCGACGATTGCCCGGAGTTAGAAAAAACCCTCGCTGAGCGCGGCAAGACAACTCAATTAGCCAAGGTACATCGGGCGGTGGAACTGCCGAAGCCGGTGGCAGTGGAACAAGCTAAACCATTAGGGCTCGGCCATGCGGTTGGGCTCGCCGAAGCCGTCCTTGACGACGACGAAGATGTCGTAGCCGTCATGTTGCCCGACGACCTGGTCCTGCCGATGGGGGTCGTGGAAAAGATGGTGGAGGTGCGCGCCAAGCTGGGTGGCTCCGTATTGTGCGCCTTCAACGTGCCGCAGGAAGAAGTCTATAACTACGGTGTGTTCGACATCGAAGAAGTGGAAAACTACGACGGCGAGTACGTCGTAAAGCGAGTGAAAGGCATGGTGGAAAAACCCGCCGTCGACGAAGCCCCTTCGACCTTCGTGGCAACAGGCCGCTACCTGCTCGACCGCGCCATCTTCGATGCGCTGCGCCGCATCACCCCAGGTGCCGGTGGCGAACTGCAACTCACCGACGCAATAGCCTTGCTTATCGACGAAGGCCACCCAGTGCACATCCTCGTGCACGAAGGAAAACGCCATGACCTCGGAAACCCCGGCGGATACATCCCAGCGGTCGTCGACTTTGGCCTCGCCGACCCAACCTACGGGCCCACGCTTAAGAAAGTCCTTCGCGAAATTCTCGACGAGCATCAGGCATAATACACTTAACAAAAAGGTGCCCGGCACCCACGCCGGGTACCTTTGACACATTAAGCACACACAGCGAGGGAGGCCAACCAGTGCGCTCAGTCGAGGAGCAACTCGCCCTAGTGACCCAAGCTGCAGTCACGCCCGAACCCGTGCGTATTGCCATAGCAGAAGCACTCGGAATGATGTGCGCCGAAGAAGTACAAGCTCAACGCCCACTACCCGGCTTCGACCAAGCCGCAATCGACGGCTACGCTATTAGGGCCGTCGACGTTGGTGGCGAACGCGGTCTCGGCCAAGACCCCAACGAACCGCCCCGCGCAACCGAAATATCCCTCCCCGTCGTCGGCGAAGTCGCCGCCGGCTCCGGCCGCCCCATGCGGCTCCAACCCAAACAAGCAGTCCGAGTACACACCGGTGCGCCGCTGCCTGCACTATCGGACGCCGTCATCCCGTTGGCCTGGACCGACCGTGGCCGCAAACGCATGACCGCCCTCAAACCCGTGCGCAGCGGCGAATTCGTGCGCAAACAAGGCGACGACATCCGCCCCGGCGACGTCGCCGTAACCCCCGGAATGATCCTAAGCCCAGCACACATTGGCCTGCTGGCGGCGGTGGGCCGCTCGAAAGTTCTCGTGTATCCGCGGCCGCGTATGTCGATTATCTCCATCGGGCACGAGCTAGTAGACATCGACCGGGAACCCTCATTAGGGCAAATCCTCGACGTGAACTCCTACGCGCTTGCCGCAGCCGGGCGAGCCGCAGGGGCTGACGTGCACCGGGTGGGAATCGCCACAGGCGAGCCGCGCCGACTGCGGGAAATCATCGAAGCCCAAATGCTGCGCAGCGAGATCATCGTTATTTCCGGCGCAGTAGGCGGAACCGGCTCCGCCCCTATTAGGGAAATTCTCAATGAATTAGGAACCATTGACACCACCCGAGTCGCCATGCACCCAGGTTCGGTCCAAGGCTTCGGCTTATTAGGGGATTCAAAAACGCCAGTGTTTCTGCTGCCAGCAAACCCGGTGTCATCGCTGATTATTTTCGAAATGTTCATTCGCCCCATGGTGCGGCTCAGCCTCGGCAAACCCAACACCCAACGCCGTACCGTGCGGGCACGGGCACTCAACCACGTCGGCTCCAAACTCGGCCGCCGCGGCTACGTGCGGGCTCGACTCATGCGCGACACCCAAACACAGGATTACCTCGTGGAAGGATTAGGCGGCGCCAACGGCGCGCCCGCACACCTGCTCGCTGGGCTTTCCGACGCCAACGCCCTCATCCGGATACCCGAAGACGTCACCCAAGTTCGCCCCGGCGACATCGTAGAAGTCATCTTCCTCAGCCAAACTTAACCGGTACATGCCCATTTTCTTCCCCACACCAAAACCCGCAGTCGGGCCGCGGCATCCACTCCACCCCGGCTGGCCCGAATACACCGCCACCCGTACAATCGGCAATCACGTATTAAGACTACGACCCCTTAATAAGGGCGACGGTGCCGAATGGTCCTGGCAGCGCATCGACGACCAACACATCCTGCAACCCGTTGAGCCCACCATCGCAACCGACTGGCACACCGCACACGACCACCAGCATTGGCGCGAATTCTATAAGCACATTCGTCGCGCGGCCCAGTCCGGGCAGATGGTGCCGCTGGTCATTGAAGTCGATGGCCGCTTTTACGGGCAGGTCACCATTGGGGGAATCCAGCACGGTACCGCTTCGGACTGCTGGATTGGATACTGGCTGCATTCGTCGAAAAGCGGAAACGGCATCGCCACCGCAGCCTGCCAATTAGGCGTCGAGCACGCTTTTCGACGCATCGGAGTGCATCGGATAACCGCGACCCATCTCCCCACTAATCCCGCATCGCGCCGCGTATTAGAGAAAACCGGATTCCGCCAAGAAGGCTACCTGCAACGCAACCTCCACATTGACGGGAAATGGCGCGATCATTACCTCATGGCGCTGACAATTGAGGAATACATAAACCCCTAATACACGGCGTGGCAGACAGCACCACCCACCCAACGTCGATACCCTTAATTGGATTAGGAGGAAGTCGTGACCGGAACAATAGCAATCGCACTGATCGCAGCAGTATGGATCTTCATGCTCGCACCGTGGATTCTGCGCAGCCACAAACCCATCAGCAAAGCAGGCGAAGCGTTCGACGAAACCCGCGTCATCCACGAAGGCGGCAGCAGTGCACTCACCCCGCGCAAACGCCCCCGCCCCGGGCCGCTTGACGGCAGCACGCTTTACGACGCCACCATCGACGAACCCGTCTCCATCGACGAACCGGAACCCGAGCTTGACGACGTCATCCTCGACGTCGAAGACCTCGAAGACGACACCTACCTCATCGACGAAGAGATTGACGATACTGCCCCCTACGACATCGACGACGCCTTCATCACCCCGGAAGACCTCCTCTACCCGACAGATGACACCATCACCTTATTAGAGGAAACCGGCGACTACGAAACTTACATCCCCGAAACTGAGGACGAAGAACTCACCGACGAAGAACTCCAATACGCCGCAGCCCGAAAAGGCCGAGGTGGATACGACCCCGAAGCTGACCGTAGCTACGCCAACGACCGTTACCAGCGGCGGCAACGGACCGTCATCACATTAGGGATTATCGTGGCGGTGACGACGATCGCCGCCCTCGTATTAGGGAATTTGGTGTGGATTGCCCCGGCAGTTGCGGTAGCGGTCACCACCTTGTACCTCATTGCGTTGCGAGCCCAGGTGAAAGCCGAAGAGCAACTCCGGCACCGGAGAATTCAACAGCTGCGACGCTCGCGGCTGGGGGTTCGTAACGCGTCCGACCGCGAATTAGGGATCCCGCAACGGCTCCGTCGGCCAGGTGCCGTGGTTCTCGAAATCGACGACGAATCGCCCGACTTTGTCCACCTTGATGTTGTCGACGCCAAGCACTATCTCACCGACGACGAGTTCAACAGTGGTTACGAAAACCTCCGGGTGAGCTAATTAGATGGATAAGCCTGTTGTTCGTGACGCTGCTTTGCTGATCTTCCGAATGGTATTAGGGGTTGTCTTTGTAGCACACGGTTGCAAAAAATTCCTGATTGACGGGATGGTAGAGACCACCGGCCAGTTCAGCGCATTAGGGATTCCGCAGCCAAAACTGTCGGCATACCTATCCGCTATTGGTGAAATAGCTGGTGGGGCTTTTCTCGTTGTTGGTTTTCTCACGACCTTGGTTGCGGGCGCACTAGCCCTAATGATGGTAGCCGCCCTATATTTCGTTCATTTGGATTCCGGTTTTTTCGTCTCCTCTGGTGGCTTCGAATTTGTTTTGGTCCTCATAAGTGGGTTATTCATGATTGTCGTCTTTGGTTCAGGCCGCGCCAGTGTCGACGCTATACTGCAACGTAATGATCAATTGTGAACAAATACAAGCTGCGGTTTCTGCTCGTTTAGATGGTGAGCGTCCAACAATTGACGACGACATCATAGATACTCACCTTCAAGCATGTGAGAGTTGCCGAACGTTCTTAGAGAATGCGGCTATCGTCAATCGAAAACTTGCCTTCAACGTCGCAGCTGATGTTCCAGCGCCGGATCTGTCAGAGGTGATTATTGCTGGGGTGGAGCCAGAGTGGCGAAGCTCTGCCAGCGCCCGTGCTTTAGGACTTGCTTTATCGCGGGTTGCAATGGCGATTGTTGGTGTGCTGTGGATGTTGTGGGCTGTCTACTTATTAGGGGTTTCTGGGGTGTCGGATTCTGATCCGCTGCTGGCAGAGTTGGTGGTGGAGACGGCAGCTATGCGGTGCGCTTTGGGATTCGGGTTGCTATTTGCAGCCTGGCAGACTCGCATCGTGGGTGGAGTTTTGCCGCTGTATGGGGCTTTGTGGATGTTTAGCCTCGGCTTCGAGGTTCGCGACTTGGTTGTTGGGACGGTCATGATGGATTCCCTAATAGGGTTGGGGTTGCTGCTCTTTTCCGTCATCGCCCTTGCGTGGTCGTGGATTGCTGCGCGTGGTTGGGCAACCGTGCGTTCTAATGTTTTACTGCTGGGCGCATCACCCATGCCCTAATAGGCCGATACCGGGGATATTAGGGCATGGGTATATATCACGTCGCGCTTTCGTAAATCCCGAATATCTGTTGCGCGTACGTTAGTGCATTGCGTTGATTTGCGGGGTGTAGATTACGGGCGATGGTGCCGTCGGGGTGTCGGAACCATACTGTTCCGGTGTCCGGGTCGGTGATTACTCGCCCGTGTTGGACGTGGTCGGGGTCGTCATCGTTGCGTAGGTTGTGGTAGCGGCATAGCGGACACAGATTGTCGTTTGTGGTTGTGCCGCCTTGCGAAAATGCGGTGATGTGGTGGATATTGCAGCGTACCGCCGGGGCGGTGCACTGCGGATTTTGGCATACAAGGTGGCTGACTACGCTGATGAGGCGGTCGTCGGCGTCGGCAAGCCGCTTAATTTCGAATGCTTTTTGCGGCCGGGGATGGCCGTTTTTGTCTTTGTAGATGGCGACGGCGAAGCCGTATTCATTAAGAGTTTCGGTCATGCGTTCATGGATGTCGATGATGCTTCCATTGCTGTCGGTGATCGTGCCGTCGATGTTTTCCTGAATGCCGAACAGCGGAATGAGATAGCAGGGCCGTTGCCGCAGGTCGCGTGGGTTGTCGGGATTTTCGCCGGGGCCGAGTTCCTCTAGCGTGGTTATGTCGTAGTGGCCGAGGGCACGCTCGATAAGGGCTTTGGCGTGCCCTTCTGCCTCGTCGACAGCTTGCTTTTCGACGACCAACCGGCGCGCTTGGGGCGTGAGGGATTCTTGAAGGCGGGTGGCGATCACGGTTGGTATCTTTGCGATGAGATATTTCATGCCGTCTTCATCGGCGATGGAGCTGTACCGTAACCATGATTTACGCGGCCGGTTGTGGCCGTCGTTAAGCTGCTTTATCTCGGCATTGATCTGCTGTTTGAGTTCGGCGCAAGTTTTCCCGCAGGCGTCGTGCATGAGGGTTTGACGATAGTTTCGAGGATCGACATCCGGATTGGATAGCCGCTTCGTTGTGGAGGAGATTGTGTGGAGTTTGGCGAAGCTGAGTTTAAGATCCTCAGCAAGCTGAAGCTCGTCGTCGTCAAAAACTTTTGCGACGGCAATCCGCAGGCTTGCCTCGGCGGTGGTGATGTCCAGCTTCGCGGCTAACTCAGCTTTGTCGAGACCCGCCGATTTGATTTCTCGCAGCATCGCGGCGGCCAGCGGTGCCATGGCGGCGAGTCTATCGAGGATCGGTGTGGTCGTCATAGCTTCAACGCTATGCCCTGTGAACTGCAGTTTTCAAGGGGTGCCGGGAAGTTTAATTGGAAATTTTTGCAGTTCAAAGGCTGTGTTCGATTTTTCCGTTTTTGGGAACCAATAGGGTGGTTCGGTGAGTCTAATATTAGATGGGGTTAGCGCCAACTCGGCAGCCACATAAGAGATTCATAAACGAAATCGGGGACTGGATAGCCGTAAAGAATCGGGGAAAAATACACAAACATTGCCAAAACGAGGCCAAGATAGGTTGCTACTGCCAAAGAACCGGTGTGAATCGGGGCGGGGAATACCCGGAGATGAACAAGCCGACCCCGTCCGAGCATGGTTCCTAATACGTAGGCGATCATGATGATCGTAAACGGGACCAGGGGGGTGGCGTAGAAGAAATACATCTGGCGGTCGTATCCGATTAGCCAGGGGAGGAAACCGGCAGCAAACGCTATTAGGGGAATCGCCATTCGGATGTTTTTCGTGGAGATCACGTGCCACGTGGTCCAGATAAGGACGGGAATAGTCAACCACCAGATGGCCGGGGTGCCGAAGAGGTAGATCATGCGTCGACAAGTCCCGGCGTAGCATTCGATGTCGGTGGCGGAGAAATAGAGAATGGGCCGACCTGCAACGAGCCAGGTCCACGGTTTGGAATCCCAGGGGTGAACGTGGCCTGCCGACGTGGTGAGCGAGGCGTGGAATTCTAATACGGATTGATGGTAGTAGAGCCAGCTGGCGAGTGTATCGGGGAGCGCACTCAGCCAGGAATCTGCGGCGATCGTGCCATCTGTCGCGGCGTGGCGATATACGGCGGTTTCCGAACTGAACCACGCGCGCCAACTCCACGCGTACACGGCAAGCGGAAGAAGAACAATCGAGGCAAAAGCAGTCACGGCGTCGCGAAGCAACATTCCCCTAATAGGGCGGGGGGTGTTGTATTTGCGGCGCAGGTAGGCGTCGAAAAACACACTCATAACACCGAAGAACGCCATGTAGTACAACCCGGACCACTTTACGGATAGTGCTAACCCGAGGCTTATCCCCGCAGCGAAGCGCCACCAACGGAAACCGAAACGGGGGCCATACGGGCTTGTGCCGAGGTTGTCGGCCTCCCACGCATCATGGAGGCGGTGGTGCAGCTGGTTAAAATCCCTAATAAGGCAGTAGGCGGCCGCGACTATGAAGAATGTTTGGAAAATATCCAGCATTCCGTAGCGGGATGCGATTAGCAGGACGCCGTCGAAAAGCCCTAATAGGCCAGCGAAGGTCGCCACCGTGGTGGAACCACTGATCTGCCGGGCCAGCCCCATGATGAGGAGGATCGTGGCGGAACCAAAAAGCGCGGCCATGAATCGCCAGCCGAGTGGGGTATAACCAAAGACCAGTTCGCCGAGTGCTTCTATTTGTTTCGCGAGCGGTGGGTGCACCACCAACCCGTAGCCCGGGTTGGATTCAATCCCGCCTATTAGGGGATTGATCCAGCTTTGCACCATGTCCCAAGCTTGGGGCACGTAGTGTTTTTCGTCGAAGATGGGGGTGCCTTGGGCGCTGGCGGAATTGAGCCAGGCGAACCGGGTGACAAGTGCCCATAAACCGATCAGGGTGAACGTGTGGGTGTCGTGTTTTGTCCACCTGAGGGTTTTGGGGGTGGCGGGAACGGCAGGTTTGGCGAATGTTCCGGTGTTCGTGGTGGAGAGTGTCACTTGTGCCATTGTAGGGGGCGCGGGTCGGCTTTGTCGTCTCGCACGGGTGATTCCCCTAATAGGGTGGAATTGTTACCTGTTTGTAATTCAGTTTTCTTATATTGCACGTTTCGGTGTTGTGACCTGGAAATAGGTGGCGGTGTCGGTTCTGCTATTGGTGGTCATTGTGGTTAACGTTAAGGTTTCAATAGGTTTTTCCTGTTGAATTTTGCGAGGTTCTCACGCACGGTGGATTTATGACCGAATCAATAAACTCACCGGATACACCTGTTTCGACGGAGAAAACTGAGGTAACTGCGACCCAGCAATTGGCTGAGATGTTGGAGTCACCGCCAGTCGAGGTGCCCGCGGAACCCGAGATCGTTTTCGAAGGCGAGGATTCCGAGGCGCGGATCGACTTTAAGGTGGTCATCCCGACTTTTATCATCGTCATTGCCATCGTTGCGTGGGGTTTGTTGGCGCCTGGTAGCTTCTCAGAATTCTCGGCGGGTGCATTGAGTTTTGTGATCGGTAATTTCGGCTGGGCCTTCGTTTTCTGCACGACGGTTTTCTTGGTTTTCGCCATCGTGATTGCCTTAAGTAATTTCGGGCAGATCAAGTTGGGTCGAAAAGACGAAGCACCAGAGTTTTCGACGGTCAGCTGGATCGCGATGATGTTCGCAGCAGGCATGGGCATCGGCTTGATGTTTTATGGGGTGGCGGAGCCGCTGAACCATTACCGTTCCGGCGTACCGGGCTACGACCCGCAGGACGTGGGCAAAGCAATGAGCTCCACCTTGCTGCACTGGACGTTGCACCCGTGGGCGATTTACGGAATTTTCGGCTTGGCGATCGCCTATTCGACGTTCCGGCTCGGCAGGCGGCAGCTTCTAAGTTCGGCGTTTATCCCGCTTATCGGGGAATACGGCGCCAAGGGGTGGCCGGGTCGGATCATCGACATTTTGGCGATCATTGCCACGATCTTCGGTACCGCCTGTTCCCTAGGGGTGGGCGCGACCCAGATCAGCGCGGGGTTGCGTGCCGCTGGGCTCGTGTCTAACCCTTCGATGTCGACGATCATCATGATCGTCTCGGTCCTGACACTGTGCTACCTCTTGTCCGCCATGTCCGGGGTGGGCAAGGGAATCCAATACGTCTCTAATGCGAATATGCTGCTTGCCGCCTTGTTGGCGATCTTCGTTTTCGTGTTGGGCCCAACGGTCACCATTTTGAATTTCATTCCCGGTTCCATCGGCGCGTATCTCTCCAATTTCTTCGAAATGGTGGGCCGTACCGCCGAGTCGGCTGACGGTACTGCTGGCGATTGGCTGGGCAGTTGGACGATCTTCTATTGGGCGTGGTGGATTTCGTGGAGCCCATTCGTCGGCATGTTCTTGGCCCGGATCTCCCGCGGTCGCACCATCAAGGAATTCCTCTTCGGCGTGATGCTGGTTCCATCTGCGGTGAGCGTGGTGTGGTTCGCCATCTTCGGCGGCACCGCGATTCACCTGGATCAGGCCGATAAGTCCATTTGGGGTGAAGGCGTGGCTCAAGATCAACTCTTTGCCCTGTTGCATACTTTCCCTGGCGGTCAGATCGTGGGTGTTCTGGCAGTGGTTCTGCTGGCGACGTTCTTCATCACCTCCGCGGATTCGGCCTCCACCGTCATGGGCTCGATGAGCCAAAGCGGACAAACCGACGCCAACAAGTACATTTCCGCAGGCTGGGGCATTATCGTTGCGCTAATCGGTATGACGATGCTGATCAGCGGCGGCGACGATGTCTTAAGTAATCTGCAAAACATCACGATCATCGCCGCCTCACCGTTCCTCGTCGTGATTTTCGTTTTGATGTTCGCCATCGTAGGCGATCTACGCAACGATGAGATCTATCTCGACTACCGCGAGCAGCAACGGTTCGCCGCGAAATTGGCCCGCGAGCGCCGTATCCACTTAGATCATGAGCGGCGACGCCGGATCGAGGAACGTCGAAAAGCGAAAAAACGGGTGAAAGGCTAAGCTTTTCGACGCCACCGTGCCACACTATAACCATGCACGAATTAGAACCCTTGCCGGTGGGCATCATTATTGTGGCAACCCCACTGGGCAATATTGCCGACGCTAGCCCCCGATTGGCCCAGGCTCTGGCGCAGGCGGATTTCATCGCGGCCGAAGATACCCGCCGCACCCGCAATCTGGCGCAGGCACTGGGCGTGACCATCAAAGGTAAAGTGGTGAGCAATTTCGACCACAACGAGCAAGGGCGGGTAGCGCAGCTCATAGAGCACGCGAAGCACGCCAGCGTCGCGGTCATCACTGACGCCGGAATGCCGATCGTCTCCGACCCCGGCTTCCCGTTGGTGCAAGCCGCCCACGACGCAGGCATCCCGGTGACCTGTTTCCCCGGGCCCTCAGCTGTTCCCACCGCGATCGCCTTATCGGGTTTAGCGGTGGGGAAATTCGCCTTCGACGGTTTCGCGCCGCGCAAGTCCGGGGCACGCCGGGCGTGGTTGGAGTCGTTGAAAACGGAGGAACGCGCGGTGTGTTTCTTCGAGTCGCCGCACCGTATTGCAGACACCTTGGCCGAGGCTGCCGATATTCTAGGCCCGGAGCGGTTAGCTGCGGTGGCGCGGGAATTAACCAAGAAATTTGAAGAGGTAAAGCGTGGCCCATTAGGGGAATTGGCGGCGTGGGCGGCGGATGGGCTCAAGGGGGAGATCACCTGTGTGATCGCGGGAGTGGATCGAAAAAAGGCGGTTGACGTGTTCGATCTGGTCGCCGAAGCCAACGCCCGAGTCGCAGAAGGGGAGCGGTTGAAAACCGTGTGCGCGGAGTTGGCGCAAACCCATGGGGTGAGCAAGAAAGAACTCTACAACGCTGTTTTGGAGTCACACTGATAAGGTAATAAACCATGAATAATGTGCTTGTCTCTGTTGCTTGGCCATACGCCAATGGCCCCCGCCACATCGGACATGTGGCGGGTTTCGGTGTTCCATCGGATGTTTTCGCTCGTTACCAGCGAATGTCAGGCGCAAACGTCTTGATGGTTTCCGGCACAGATGAGCACGGCACGCCGCTTCTGGTGCAGGCTGACAAGGAGGGCGTTTCTGTCAAAGAACTCGCCGACCGTTACAACCGACAGATCGTTGAAGATCTAGCCGGTTTGGGTTTGTCATACGATCTTTTCACCCGCACCACCACCCGCAATCACTACGCGGTGGTTCAGGAACTGTTCAAGGGACTGTACGACAACGGCTACATGATCAAGGAAACCACCTTTGGTGCAGTTTCGCCGTCGACGGGGCGAACATTGCCGGACCGGTATATCGAAGGAACCTGCCCGATCTGCGGTGCGGACGGTGCCCGGGGCGACCAGTGCGATAATTGCGGCAATCAGTTAGATCCGGCAGATTTGATCAATCCGGTGTCCAAGATCAATGGCGAAACCCCCAAGTTCATTGAAACTGAACACTTCCTGCTTGATCTGCCCGCCCTCGCGGATGCGCTGGCGCAGTGGCTGCAGGGCCGGGAAGATTGGCGGCCTAATGTGCTGAAGTTCTCCCTCAATCTGCTGGAAGATTTGCGGCCGCGCGCGATGTCACGGGATATTGACTGGGGCATTCCGATTCCGGTGGAAGGCTGGGAGGAAAACCCATCGAAGAAACTCTATGTTTGGTTCGATGCGGTGATCGGCTATTTGTCTGCCTCGATCGAATGGGCATTCCGGGTCGGTGAGCCCGAAGCCTGGAAGAAGTGGTGGACCGACCCTAGCGCTCGTTCCTTCTATTTCATGGGCAAGGATAATATCACCTTCCACTCGCAGATTTGGCCAGCGGAATTGCTGGGCTACCAGGGTAAAGGCGCTAAGGGTGGCGAGGTTCGCGCGTATGGCGAATTGAATCTGCCGACCGAGGTCGTCTCCTCCGAGTTTTTGACCATGTCCGGTTCTAAATTCTCCTCGTCCAAGGGCGTGGTGATTTATGTGAAGGATTTCTTGGCTGAATTTGGCCCCGATCCGCTGCGGTATTTCATCGCGACGGCGGGCCCGGAGAATAACGACACGGATTTCACCTGGGATGAGTTCGTCCGCCGGGTTAATAATGAACTGGCCAATGGTTGGGGCAATTTGATTAACCGCACGGTGTCCATGGCCCATAAGAATTTCGGGATGGTTCCGACCCCCGGCGAGCTTGTCGACGCCGACAAGGCGATCCTTGCAACCGCCGCCGATGCTTTTGACACGGTGGGGCAGGCGTTAGAACAGTCGCGTTTCAAAGAAGGAATCACCAAGGCGATGCACGTGGTAGGGGAGGCTAATGCCTATATCGCGGAGCAAGAGCCGTGGAAGTTGGCCAAGGATGAAACGCAGCGTGACCGGTTAGCGACCGTTTTGTGGACTGCGTTGCAGGTAGTCTCCGATATTAACGTGCTGCTTACCCCGTATCTGCCGCATATCGCCCAGTCGGTGCACGAAACCTTGGGCCGAGCCGGGGTGTGGGCCGCCAAGCCGCAGGTGGTTGAGGTGACCGACGACATGCCAACGGAACCGGTGGGTGTGGGACTGCCCGAACAGGGCGCGAGCTATCCGGTGATCATGGGTGACTACGCCGATCAGCAGGCGGTGTGGCGGCGGATCGAGATGGTCCCCGGTGTGGAATTGACCAAGCCGAAGCCGCTGATTGCCAAGTTAGATCCGGAATTGGCGGAGACCGGACCCGCCTGGGCCCCCGTCGAAAAGCAGTAACATGGCGAAGAAAAAACCCAGGCCAACGCCCTGCGCCGCGCAGCCGATCCCGCAGCTTATCGACGCCCACACGCACTTAGCCTCCTGCGGGGCGCGTTCTGCCGCGGAAGTTGCGGCGATTGTCGAGCGTGCCGCAGCGGCCGGAGTGACCAATATCTGCACCGTTGGCGATGGCCTGGCGGAGGCGGAATTAGCGCTTGCCGCCGCCCAGTCTCACCCGGCGGTGGTGGCCGCCTGCGCTATCCACCCGACCCGGGCTGGCGAATTGGATGATGCCGCACGACGCCGGTTACGCGAAATGGCGGCCGACCCGAAGTGCGTTGCCATCGGCGAAACCGGGCTGGATACCTATTGGATTACTCACGCACCCGAGACGACGGCACCGCTTAGTGTGCAGGAAGAGGCGCTGCGCTGGCACATCGATCTGGCGGTTGAGTCGGATAAGGCGTTGATGATTCATAATCGGGACGCGGACGCAGAGCTTTTCGACGTGCTTGCCAACGCCCCCACGCCTCGCGACACCATCCTGCATTGTTTTTCCTCCCCGATGCAGTATGCGCGGATGGCGCTTGATCGGGGATATGTGTTGAGCTTTGCCGGAAACGTCACCTTCAAACGCAATACCGAATTGCGGGAGATCGCAGCATTGGCACCGATTGAGCAGATTCTCATCGAGACGGATGCGCCGTATATGACGCCGGAGCCGTTCCGGGGCGGGCGTAATGAGCCGCAATTCATTGGCTATACCGCGCTGTGTATCGCTAAGGAGCGGGGGATGGCGGTAACGGAGCTGGCTACGCAGCTTAACCAAAACTTCCGTCGGGTATATCAATTAGCAGAGAATAATGAATGACATAAATGCGATTTTAAGCTGTTTCTTGTGATGTATATCCCATCGAGCTGCGAAAATGTCCAGAAACATAGCATCTGAGCAGCCCTTATAGTGGACAAGCTTAAAATGTTGCCGTATTGTTATAAACGTTAAATTCTTGTCCGCTAATTTTTGAAAGTGAATCAATGGCCATTCGCCAGAAAACCCGAATCAACGATTTGAACGCTACCCGTTCAGTCCCATTGCGGTTAGCCACCGGCGGAATGTTGGCGACTCTTGTTATTGGCGGCGTGACAGTAGCTGCTTATAAAAAAGACGTTGTTGTTGACCTCAATGGTGAAGAGATAACGCTTGCCACCTTGTCCGGTGATGTTGCTGGCGCATTGCGCGACGCAGGAATTGAGGTGCAAAAAGACGACATCGTCTCCCCGGCACCAAGCCAAAAACTGGCAGATGCCTCGACCATCACGGTTCGCACTTTAAAGCAAGTCGCCGTAGTGGTTGACGGTAAAGAAGAAGTAATTCGCACCAATGCCGTTACCGTCGGCGAATTGGTGGAGCAAATGGACTCCGTTCCGGCGGCGCTGAAAGCGCTGGGGCTCAGTGCGCCGGTTGATGCGAAGCTGCAAGACTCCGGGATGAGTGTGGACGTTGTAACGCCCAAGATCGTCTCGATCACCGACGGGACGAAAACCGCACACGTATCCCTAGCCGCGGCTACGGTGGCTGATGTGCTCAAGGAACGCGGCATCAAGCTGGGGAAGCACGACAAAGTAACGCCCGCCCTGGATTCCCCGGTGGGAAATAACGAGCGAATTTCGGTCGACCGGATCACGATCGAAGAGGTTAAGGGCGTTGAGGCTTATGAGGCGGAGCCGCAGTTTATCGACGATCCCAACGTTTTGCAGGGCATAGAGAAAGTCGTAACCGAAGCCGTCGCTGGGCAGCGGGATGTCACCCGAAAGATCACCAAAACCAATGGTGTTGAAACCGGCAATGAGATCGTCTCTGAACAGGTTCTGGTTCCGGCGGTAGCTGCGACGATTTCTCGTGGCACGAAGATCTCCACCGCGCCTGCTATTCCCGATGGTTCTGTGTGGGACACGCTAGCTCAGTGCGAATCCACGGGAAATTGGTCGATTAATACCGGTAATGGCTTCCACGGCGGTCTGCAATTCCATCCGCAGACCTGGACCGCGTATGGCGGTGGGGAATATGCGCCGTATGCGTACATGGCTACTCGTGAGGAGCAGATTGCTATAGCTAAGAAGGTTCAGGCCGCCCAGGGATGGGGTGCGTGGCCTGCCTGCACCGCGAAAATGGGCTTACGTTAAGTCCTATCAACCGCAGTTGCTACGACTGGTCTCGTGGCGGCTGTGGTTCATTTGTTATTAGTTAATCTTATTAAAAAATCTTCACTGATTTCCTCGGTTTAGTGCCGTAGATGAAAATCTTTTCATTCAAATTGGCCGGTAAAACTATATAGAGAATTTGGTGTAATGGGGTCATGTTTGGTCTAATGATAATTAGCCAAAAACTGTAGCGTGATTGCTAGATTGGATTAAAAAAAGCCCAGCTTATAGGTTTCACTTTGCAATCGTTACTGTTTTGTGATTATTGTAGCGGCCATGAGTACTTCAAAAAGCGCTAAGGTGCGCACGCTAGTAGCGGCGACCGCACTTGGTCTCATCAGTGTCCTTAATCCGGTTGCCGCAGTGCCTGCACAGGCACAGTCATCAGTTGGCGGCTTCATGAGCTCCGACGGAATCTCCGTCAATTCGCTCGTGCCGGAAATGTCGATTCCGAACGCTCAGGTCAACTACTCGGTTGGTGCTGACATGTCGGCGAACCCACAAGTTGATCGCGCTTTGGTACGGGATGGCGGCTGGCGAGAAGCTGCCCGCAATCAGATTGCACACGATGTCATCGCCTACCGGGCTGGCATTGCAAAGCCTTCCATTCGTGCGGCTCACTTGGATCGTTCGGCTCAAGACTGGGCAAATCACTTGGCTGCAACCGGTGCCTTCCATCACGGCACCCCAGGGGTCTGGAACTCCGAGAACATTGCAGCCGGTGGCGCCCCTAACACCATCGTGAACCGGTGGCACAATTCGCACGGCCACCGGGTCAACCTGCAGAGTGCCCACGGCTATGGCGATACGCCACACTTCGGCGTGGGGGTTGCCGAGCACCCAGTGTGGGGTGTTGTGTACGTCCTCCAATTCGCCAACTAGCGCACAACTTGCGTAACGAAAAAGACCACAAGTCCTAAGATCTAACCCTTTCCTGTGGGAAAGTTAAGGCCTGGCACCACAAGTGCCAGGCCTTTTTGGTTGCCGTAAAAGGGGTGGGAAAGGGGGTGCGGTCGTCCTGAAATTGATATGTGTATTTTATGGCATTGAACTGCGATAATGGGGTGAGTTTGTGAGGTGGCTAACTGATCAGGTTGAATTGTGATTGGCGTCCATTGTTTCATGCTGTGTCATTTAGTAAACTCACAGACAAGACATCAGACGTCCGACAACTCGGCTCACAGAGCGCAACTCATTAGGAGGTTGGAACATGACGAATACCGCAGACGGCATGAATCGCCGTGGTTTTCTCAAGATGGCTGGCGTATTCACCGCAGCCGCAGGAATCGCTGCCACTGTAAGTGCATGTGGCGGCGACAAAAAGACGGGCGATGGTAAGGCTGATTCCTCTAAGTCTGCAACTGGTTCCGGCTCTAGCAACGAAATCACCGCCGGTATCTCCTATGAGCTTGGCACCAACGGCTACGATCCGATGACGACCACCTCGGCATTGACCGTTGCTGCCAACTGGCACACCATGGAGGGGCTCTACGAAATCGCCCCAACCCCAGACCGCACCGTCTACGCTGCGCTGGCTAAGGGCGAGCCCACCAAGGTTGATGACACAACTGTAGAAGTTGCACTCCGCGACGGCGCAGTATTCCACAACGGTGAGAAGGTCACCGCCGAGGACGTTGTCTTCTCCTTCGAGCGGGTACTCAACCCGGACAACAACTCCCTCTACGCTTCTTTCATTCCGTTTATCGAGTCGGTAACCAAGAAGGATGACACCACCGTCACCTTTACCTTGAAGTACCCATTCAGCCTGATCAAGGAACGCCTGGCAACCGTCAAGATCGTTCCTAAGGCCGCAGTTGAAGCCGACGCCAAGGCTTTCGACGCCAATCCGGTCGGCACCGGTGCCTGGAAGATGGTCGACAACGGTGCGGCCTCCTCCACCGTCGTCTTTGAAAAGAACGCCGACTACACCGGCCCGAAGCCTGCTAAGGCAGAAAAGATGTCGTGGCGGATTCTTCCAGATGCTTCCACCCGCACCAATGCGATCGAATCCAAGTCGGTTCACGCAATCGATTCGGTTCCGTACCTGTCCATCGACCAGGTCAAGGCAAGCTCCGATGTTGATTCGGTACAGGGCTTTGGTTTGCTGTTCGTTATGTTCAATAACGGCGCAGATTCCGCCATGAAGGATAAGAAGAACCGTCAGGGCATCATGTACTCCTTCGACATGGACAAGGTCATTAAGACCGCGATGCTCGGCCAGGCCACCGCCGCCTCCTGCTTCGTCCAGGAAAACCACGATTCCTACAAGAAGGCAGCAACCGTCTACGCACTCGATGTAGCCAAGGCAACCGAGCTCTTCAGTGCTACCGGACTCAAAGACGTTAAGATGCTGGTCACCAACCACGACTGGGTAAAGCCATGTACCGCGGTTTTGAAGGAATCCATCGAGGCCGCTGGCGTGAAGGTTGATTTCACCGAAATGAAGTCCGCCGATCTGTACAACCAGATCGACGCCTCCTCCGATTGGGACATTGTTATTGCTCCTGGTGACCCATCCGTATTCGGCGCTGACGCCGACTTGCTCCTCCGGTGGTGGTACGCAGGCGACACCTGGACTGATTCCCGTATGCATTGGAAGGGCTCCGAGTCGTACACCAAGGTACAAACCCTGCTGGACGAGGCAGCTCGGGCGGAAGTCGCAGATCAGGAAGCCAAGTGGCACGAGATCTTCGACCTCATCTCCGATGAAGTGCCGCTCTACCCACTGTTCCACCGCAAGAACCCATCCGCATGGAACTCTGAAGCACTCGACGGCTTTGAGCCTATCTCGCTGACCGGCCTGTCCTTCGTCGACGTCGGATTGAAATAAATGACCGCCGGGCGGCGCTGCACCACCGCTAGCGCCGCCCGCACTGGTTACACAAGGGGGATTTTTAAACTTCTGGGGTACACAACTAAAAACACTTTCGTTCACTAGTGAACCTGCTAAAACCGACTATACAAACCAAAAGCTTCATTTCTCGCGAAGGGAGCATTTCGCTGTGTCAAATCTCATCCGACTGATCGGAAGAAGACTCGTGGCACTACCCATCATGGTCTTGGGTGTGACATTCCTCGTTTTCTTCGTCATGTCTTTCTCACCGGCTGACCCGGCGCGGTTGGCCTTGGGCGAATCCGCAACCAAGGAGGCTATCGACCAATACCGGGAGGATCACGGTCTCAATGATCCACTTTTAGTGCGGTACTTCCAATTCTTGTTGGGGTTGCTCCGTTTTGATCTGGGAACATCTAAGGGCAATACGGACGTGACCGAATTGGTTGCGGCGGCTTTCCCCATCACATTGCAGCTGACGTTTGTTGGTTTGATCATCGCGATGGTGATTTCTTTTACCCTCGGCGTGATCGCCGCGCTTTACCGGGACGGCTGGCCGGATCAGTTGATTCGGGTGCTGTCGATTGCATCCTTGGCAACCCCGTCGTTTTGGTTGGCGATCCTGCTCATTCAAGCTTTCGGTACCGTTCCGTCTGGTACTGGTTGGTTCCCGGCGCTGATTTCTGGGTGGGTGCCGTTCTCCGAGGATCCGGGCACATATATCAATAACATGTTCCTTCCGTCCTTTGCGCTGGCGGTTCCGGTTGCTGGTTCGTTGACCCGTGTGGTTCGTACCGCGATGGTGGAGGAGCTGGATAAGGATTACGTGCGCACGGCGATTGGTGCGGGTATTCCGAAGCCGGTTGTGATTGGGCGCAATGTTTTGCGCAATGCACTTATTACCCCGATTACTGTTCTAGGTTTGCGGGTGGGCTACCTGATGGGTGGCGCGGTGGTCATTGAGATCATCTTCAATATTCAGGCGATGGGCCAGTTGATTCTCGACGGTGTGACCCGTAACGATGTGTTCTTGGTGCAGGGCGTTACGTTGACGGTTTCGATCGCTTTCATTCTTATCAACATCATCGTTGACCTGTTGTATGTATTGGTCAACCCGCGGATTAGGAGCATCTAATGATTCGGCGGAAAATGACAGAAAAGTTAAGCGTACCGGGTCTTCGGTTTAACAAGTCGAAGATGTCCGTTGGATCGCGGATTGCCATTGGTGTGCTGTTTGTAGTGGTGTTGCTGGCTATTTTCGCTCCGGTGATTTCTAAGTTCGACCCGCTGGCCACATCTCTTCCACTAGACCCGGAGATTTATCCGGTTCCGGAGGATGGTTTGCTTAATCCCTCGGTGGCACCTGATTCCACGTTCTGGTTCGGTACGGATGGAACAGGCCGGGATATTTTCTCCCGGGTGGCGTACGGTGCGCGGTACTCTTTGGCTATTGGTTTGCTATCGACCGCTATGGCTTTAGCTATCGCGGCGGTGTTGGGTTCGATTGCGGCTACCGCTGGCAAGGTGGTTTCCGAAATCCTCATGCGTATCTTGGACATCATCATGTCCTTCCCTGGTATCGCGCTGGTGGCTGTATTCGTTGCCTCGCTGGGTAAGTCGGTGGGCGTGATCGTCTTCGCGATTGGCTTCCTGTATATTCCGCAGCTGTCTCGTATTGTGCGTGCGAATGTGCTGAGCCAGTTCGGCGAAGATTATGTCTCGGCCACCAAGGTCATGGGTGCTCGGACCTGGTGGATTCTGTTTAAGCATGTGGCCAGGAACTGTATCGCCCCGATCATGGTGTTTGCCACGGTGTTGGTTGCGGATGCCATCGTGTTGGAAGCGTCTTTGTCCTTCATCCAGGCTGGCGTCCAGCCGCCTAACCCGTCGTGGGGCAATATCTTGGCTGATGGTAAGCAATTGTTGACCACCGGTCGGTGGTGGCCAACCTTCTTCCCTGGGTTGATGATTCTGATTACCACGTTGTCGTTGAATGTTTTGTCGGAGGGGTTGACGGACGCATTGGCCGCGCCTCGCGCCCGGACGAACACGAACGCCGCGAAGCCGACCGCCGCCGAGATTGAAAAGACCAATGAGAAGATCGTTGCGGAATACGTTCGTCAGGAAGAATCTTTGGCGGAGCGGTTGAATGCCCTGCGGGTATCGGAGCTAAATCGCACAGATCGCCTGGTGCTTTCTGCGGAAGAGTTGGCTAAGGCCCCATTGTTGGAGGTTAAGAACCTTTCTATTAAGTTCCCGGCTGCACATGGCGATGTTGCCATCGTCGATAATGTGAGCTTCTCGGTGCGTCCAGGTGAAACCATGGGTCTGGTGGGCGAGTCTGGTTGCGGTAAATCGATTACGGCCATGACCATCATGGGTCTGCTGCCGGACACGGCGGAGATCACGGGTGAGATCAATTTCGATGGCAAGCAATTGGTGGGTATGGACCCCAAGGCGCACAACGCGCTGCGCGGCCACGAGATTGCCATGATCTATCAGGACGCATTGTCCTCGTTGAATCCGTCCATGCTGATTTCTGCCCAGATGAAGCAGTTGACAAAGCGGGGCGGTACCCGTACCGCTGAAGAGCTTTTGGAATTGGTGGGACTAGATCCGGTTCGTACCTTGAAGTCCTATCCCCACGAATTGTCCGGCGGCCAGCGGCAACGCGTGTTGATCGCCATGGCGCTGACCCGTGATCCGAAGCTGGTTATCGCCGACGAGCCGACCACCGCGCTGGATGTGACGGTGCAGAAGCAGGTCATCGACTTGCTGCACGAGCTGCAACAAAAGCTGGGCTTTGCCATGGTGTTCGTGTCCCACGATCTGGCGCTGGTCGCGTCGGTGTCGCACCGGGTGACGGTCATGTACGCCGGACAGATCGTGGAGCAAGCTCCGACGGCGGAATTGATGATGAACCCGACCCACGAATACACGAAGGGTCTGTTGGGTGCGGTGTTGTCCATCGAATCGGGTGCGGGTCACCTGCATCAGGTGCCGGGTACCGTGCCGAGCCCACGGGAATTCGTCGATGGCGATCGGTTTGCGCCGAGGTCTTCCCACCCAACCGTTGGACTTCATACCCCGACGGTCATGGTGGAAGTGGGGCCGGAGCATTGGTACGCCGAGCTGCCTGAGTTCGTCGAAAAGCATACGTAAGCGAAAACGAGGTAGAACGATAATGACTACTGCTAACACCGCTACGAGCAATGATGTCCCCGTCATTGAACTCAAAAACGTGCATGTCATCCACACGTCGCGCACCGGAAAGCTGTTTAGGCCGGACAAGGTCCACGCGGTTAATGATGTCAGCATGAAGATTTTTAAGGGTAAGACGCTCGGCATCGTGGGCGAATCCGGTTGCGGTAAATCGACCGCGGCGCGGGTCATGGTGGGCTTACAAAAACCTACCAAGGGCGAGGTGCTGTTTAGGGGTGCGCCCGCGAAATTCAATGCAGCTGGCCGCAAGGAGATCGGACGGGCGGTTTCCGTCGTGTTCCAGGATCCGGCGACTGCTTTGAATCCTCGAATGATTGTGCGCGATGCGTTGACGGACCCGTTGCGGATCCACGGCATTGGCACTCCGCAGTCGCGGGTGGAACGAGTCAAGGAATTGCTCGATCTGGTTGGCCTGCCACAGTCGGCGTTGGAGGTATTGCCGCGTCAGATTTCCGGCGGTCAGCGCCAGCGCGTCGCGATTGCGCGGGCATTGGTGCTGGAACCGGACATCATCATCGCTGACGAACCGACCTCCGCTTTGGATGTGTCGGTGCGCGCCCAGGTGCTTAATTTGCTCACGGAGTTAAAGGAGCAATTGGGGTTGGGGTTGGTGTTTATTTCCCACGACATCAACACGGTTCGGTTTATTTCGGATCGCATCGCGGTGATGAATAAGGGTTCGATCGTGGAGGAGCAATCCACCCACGATATCTTCACCAACGCTAAAGACGACTACACCAGGATGCTGCTGTCGGCGGTTCCGTCGCTGGTGCAAGAGCCGCATAGCGGGTTTTAAGCTTCACACGTTTGTTCACTAACTTATGAAAGGTTCGTTCATGTCTACGGATTTCCGTGGGGTCATTCCACCTGTTGTTACTCCGCTTACCGAAGCAGGGGAGTTTGACCGCGACAGTTACAAGCGGCTGATCGACAAGCTTGTCGACGCCGGGGTTTCCGGGCTCTTTGTTCTTGGTTCCTCCGGCGAGGTGGTTTTCTCCACCGATGCCCGTCGACGGGAAATCATCGCGGCGGCAGTAGAATTCGCCGCTGGCCGGGTGCCGGTCATGGTGGGCTGCATCGACACCGAAACCCTGCGGGTCATTGAGCACGCAAAGGTTGCCCAGGAACTCGGCGCCGATGCCATCGTGGTCACCGCCCCGTTCTATGCGCTGCAGGGATTAGAGGAGGTGGAACGGCACTTCCGCATGGTCAAAGAAGCGGTGGATCTGCCGCTGTTCGCCTACGACATTCCGGTGTGCGTGCACACGAAGCTTCCAGGTTCGCTGTTGGTGAAGCTCGGCACCGAAGGAGTGCTCGCGGGGGTCAAGGATTCCTCCGGCGATGACGTTGCCTTCCGCTTCCTGTGCCAAGACAACGAGGAAGCCGGACATCCGCTAACGATTCTCACCGGCCACGAGGTAGTGGTCGACGGCGCTTATCTCTCCGGCGCGGATGGCTGCGTGCCCGGGTTGGGCAACGTCGATCCGGTTGGCTACGTCAAGCAGTGGCAGGCCTACCAGGCTGGGGATTGGGAGACGGTACGCAGCGAGCAAGACCGATTGGCACAGCTCATGCGCATTGTGTTCGCTCCGGAAGGCATTCAAGGTTTCGGCGCCGGGGTAGGGTCGTTCAAGACCGCACTGATGGTACAAGGCGTCTTCGCCTCGAACACCATGCCCGCACCGGTTCGCACCCTAGAAGGCGAGGCCGTCGACCGCATCGCGGACATTCTGCGCGCGACAGGCGTGCTGGATTAACGGATAGGAAAGTGAAGCAATGAGCACCGATCTTTCGAGAATTATCGCCCAGACCAAAGGGTTGATTGTCAGCTGCCAGGCATATCCCGGCGAACCGCTACGAACACCAGAGGTCACCGCCCGGATGTGCCAGGCGGTAGTCGAAGGCGGTGCCGTTGCGGTGCGGGTGCAAGGCGTGGTGGATATCGCCGCCGCCCGGCAAGCTGTGGAAACCCCCGTGATCGGCCTGATCAAATACGGACACGAGGGCGTGTACATCACCCCGTCGGTAGCACACGCTCGGGCGTGCGCCATGGCGGGCGCGTCGGTAGTCGCCATCGACGCAACCTCACGCCCCCGGCTGGGCGGAACGTTTGCCGACGCGTGCCGCGCGATCCACGAGGAGTTTCCGGGTGTTGCGGTGATGGCGGATTGCGGTAGCCTTGACGACGCCCTGGCGGCCGAGGAGGCGGGCGCTGATTTCATCGGCACCACCTTGGCTGGCTATACCGGGGATCGTCCGAAGACACCGGGGCCCGATTTTGAGCTTATCGACGCCGTATGCGAGCGGATTTCCGCCCCGATCATCGTCGAAGGCCGGATTCACACGGTGGCTGATATCGCGGAAGTTTTCACCCGCCCGATTCACGCTGCCTGTGTCGGAACCGCTATAACTCACCCCACATCGATCACTCGCTGGTTTAACGAGGCCATTTCACGCTAACCTCAAAAGAAGACATCATATCGGTACGGTTTGGTTTAAGGATGATGAAAAGATGACGAAAGCACTGGCGCAAAGCACCACTCAATCTGCCGTCGAAGGCATCGAAAAATACATCCGCGACCACCGACTACAGATCGGCGACGTATTACCGAGCGAAACCGTGCTCTGCCAAGAATTGGATTGCTCCAGGTCCTCGGTCCGTGAAGCGATGCGTACTCTCCAATCCCTCGATATCGTGGAAATCCGGCGGGGGCAAGGCACCTTTATTTCCAAAATGTCCCTTTCCCCCCTGGTGCGCGGCATGGTGTTGCGGGTTACGCTCGATACCGCGCATTCGGCGGCGCATCTGCTTGAGGTCGTCGACACTCGGCAGGCCTTCGAGATTTCGGTCGCCGAGGAATTAATGCGGGTGCACACCGCAGAAACGATCGGTGAGCTCATGGGGATCGTCGCCAATATGCGTTCTTCCTTTGAAGATCACGGAAATTTTGCCAAGGAAGACCAGCAGTTCCACTCGTTGCTGTTAAAACCCATCAGCAATGCATTCATTCGGGAGCTGTCCGAAGCGCTGTGGCTGATCCATTCTGAAGTGGTACCGATGTTGAATATTTCAGTATCAGCCGATGTGGAACGTACTATCGAAAGCCACGGCGACATCGTGCGCGCCCTGCACTCCCAAGATGTTGAGGCATTCCGCGCCGCCGTGTACAACCATTACACGCCACTGCGGGAAGCAGTAGCAAAGCTATAACAAAAACGTCAGGTTAATCATGGTCACTATCGCCGTCGACATCGGTGGCACCAAAATTGCCACTGGCATTGTCCAAGACTCACAACCAACAATTGTTCATAATCGACAGGTACGCCCCACCCGAGCCAAGGAAGGCGGGGAAGTGGTGGTGGCCGAAACTATTGCAGCTATTACCGAACAGCAAGAATTTGCCCGCACAAAGGGGTGGGAAGTCCAACGGATCGGAGTTGGCGCCCCGGGGGTTGTCGGTGATGGGGTTATTCTTCACTCTGGTGTCACCATGCCTAACTGGCAGGGCACCGACGTTCAGGATCGGATTCAATCCATTTGTGGCCTGCCCACCGCCGTTAACAATGATGTTCGGGTGATGGGCCTAGGCGAAGCCGTCTACGGTATCGGCGCCGATAAAGAAGTGTTGTTTGTTTCCATCGGCACAGGAATCGGCGGAGCGATCGTTCGTTCTGGTCAACTGATAGATTCGCCGCATTTCAGTCGTGGCGAGATCGCATATTTATTAGGGCCAACGCCAGATGGCGGTTGCGATCGTATTGAAAACGTCGGTTCCGGCCCAGCTATGGCTAAAGCCTACGGGACTGACCGGTTGGAAGACGTCATGGCGGATTACCGATCCGGTGTCTCAGCTGCTATTTCTACCATCACCGACGCCATGCGGTGTGTTGGTGCGGCGTTAGGTGGTTTCATCACTGCTTACGACGTTGACGCGGTGGTCGTGGGCGGGGGAGTAGGTACCTTGCCGGAAATCCTAGAGCCGTTTGCAGCCGGCATTCATTCCCAGCTGCTTAATTCCCATTCATCAGTAACCTGCACGCAAGCAACGCTAGGAACCAACGCTCCCCTGGTAGGGGCAGCGCACTTGGCACGCAACGTGCTGTCGAAAGAACTCTCATGACTACTATCACTGGCAAGATTGTCCGGCGCGGATACCCGGAACCGACGCCAGCAACACTGACTATATCGGGCGGAAAGATTACGGAAATTACTGAATTAGCCGCTGATACAGAGCATGACAACCTGCCGATTATTTTCCCTGGCTTCACCGATATCCATAACCATGGTGGCGCTGGTGAATCATTTCCCAATTCTGATCGTGAAGGATGCCGCCGCGCAGCCCGACATCACCTCGCGTTTGGCACGACTCAATTGCTCGCTTCGCTAGTTTCTGCACCAAGGGAGGTGTTGCTGCGACAAACCGACATTTTGGCAGGTCTTGCCGAGGAAGGCGAAATTGTTGGGGTGCACATGGAAGGCCCGTTTGTTAATCACAGTAGATGTGGGGCTCAGGACCCAGCCGCTATTATCCCAGGCGATCCCGAATTGTTGGAGAAGGTAGCACGAGCTGGCCGGGGGTTTTTGCGGTCGGTCACCTTCGCGCCCGAAACCGACAATGCGTTAGAGCTTATCGACGTCTGCGCCGACTACAACATCATCGCATCGTTGGGACATACTGACGCTAGTGTGGATCTCACCTGGCAGGTGATAGAGCATGCGATTGCAAAAGGCGTGACAGTAACCGCTACCCATTTGTTTAACGCAATGCCACAGATTCATCACCGGCAACCAGGAGCCGCGGCGGCATTACTTGATGCTGCGGCGCGGGGTAAGGCTGTGGTGGAGTTGGTGGCCGATGGGGTGCATTTGCATGATGGGATCGTCGAAATGGTGCGCAACTGCGCCCCGGAAAATTCAATGTTCATTACGGATGCAATGGCAGCCGCGGGAATGACTGACGGTGATTATCAGTTAGGGGCGCTAGCGGTTACCGTGGCTGATGGTGTGGCGCGACTGAGCGATGGGGGCGCCATAGCGGGCGGTACCTCCACTATTTATGAGCAGCTGCGGCGGCATACCACCAACGGTTGGGCGTTAAGCGACATGGTGGGTCTGGTCAGTTCTACGGCTGCTGACCTATTGGGTCTTAATGCTGGTGATATTGCGGTTGGAAAAGACGCCAATGTTGTCGTCATGGAAGAGGATTTAACGCTGCGTGAAGTGTATCGGCGCGGCGAACTTATAGAGGCATTACCTAATGAAAGGTGAGAAAATCACATGGAAATAATCATCGCCCAGGATGGGGCTGCTGTTGCGCAGTTCGCTGCCAATATCTTCGAAAAATACATCCGAGGTGGAAAAACGTTGGGGCTAGCCACCGGATCAACACCGGTTGCCATGTACCAAGAACTCATCCGGCGGCATAAGGAAGAGGGCTTGAGTTTTAGCGACTGCACTGCCTTCCTGTTGGATGAATATGTCGGATTGGATAAAGAACACGAACAAAGCTACTACGCCACCATCCGGAGGGAACTAACCAGTCACGTTGATATTGATGATGCTCAGGTGTTTAGCCCGGACGGCACCAATCCGGATCCGGCTGCTATTGCCGCAGCGGGCCAAGCCTACGATGCTGCGATTCGGGATGCTGGGGGTATCGACATCCAATTGCTGGGGATCGGCACCGATGGTCATATCGGTTTCAACGAGCCTGGTTCCTCGCTCAGTTCTCGTACTCGGATGAAAATTCTCCATCCACAAACCATCGCCGATAATTCCCGGTTTTTTGGCTCGGCTGAAGATGTGCCGGTTCGGGTTCTCACCCAGGGCTTGGGCACCATCGGTGAAGCCGGACACCTGCTCTTGCTGGCAACTGGCGAGAATAAGGCCGATGCGATTGCGGCAACAGTTGAAGGTGCGGTATCAGCACACTGCCCAGCCTCAATTTTGCAGCTACATCAGCACGCAACCGTGATTTGTGATGAAGCAGCCGCTGCCAAACTTAAGCACAAGGAGTACTATCGCTTCGCGTTTGAAAACAATCCGGCCTGGCGGTAGTTCGATCCGTCAGTAGCTTTGGTAGGGTGCCCTCTTCCCGTGCTAAGCACTAGGGCACCGACCAATCCCATGGCCCTTTGATACGGGTTTATGATTGATAGATAAAATTCTGATAGGTGCATTTCACCAGCGGATATTCTGAATACAAAGTGTTATCAAGACATGCTGGGGATAATACCCATCGTTCGTGGTTGGCGGGTAAATTAGACTCTCATGGACAATATACAATTATTGGGACCAGCCGACATTCGGGCGTTGGCGGATACGTTGGATGTCACGCCCACCAAAAAGCTTGGCCAAAATTTTCTCCATGATCCCAATACTGTCCGGATGATCATCGCCGCCGCTGAATTAGATGATGAAACCAGTAGCCACATCGTCGAAATTGGCCCTGGACTCGGGTCGCTCACGCTAGGGTTAATAGAAAAATCCCCTAAAGTAACGGCAGTGGAGATCGACCATCGACTAGCTGCACAGTTACCGCAAACCGTCGAAAAGCACGCACCCGACTACGCCGATCGACTGAGTGTTATCGAACGCAACGCTTTAGACATCACAGCCGACGACATTGAAAACCCCACTGCGTTGGTAGCTAACCTGCCATATAATGTCTCTGTACCAGTACTTCTGCACTTTTTGGAAACTTTTCCCACCATTGTGCGAGTGCTGGTGATGGTGCAAGCCGAAGTCGCTGACCGGCTAGCTGCGCGACCAGGAAATAAAATATATGGCGTCCCCAGTGTCAAGGCGGCCTTCTACGGTGACGTGCGCAGAGCCGGCGCGATTGGCAAGAACGTCTTCTGGCCCGCACCGAAAATCGATTCCGGTCTGGTACGCATCGACTGCGTGCGACCGTATCCAGCCGAGTTAAAGGCACGAGTGTTTCCGCTTATCGACGCCGCATTCCTGCAACGACGCAAAACGCTGCGTGCGGCGCTCACCGGCATCTATGGCTCCGGAGCTGCCGCCGAAGAGGCGCTAATTGCCGCCGGAATTAACCCGACTCTACGAGGCGAAACACTCACCATTGCCGACTACATCCGACTAGCACAAGGGCATCCATAAAAATCATGTACCCCCCAACCACTGTTACCGCCTACGCTCACGGGAAAATCAATTTACACCTTGGCGTCGGATCGCTACGCAGCGACGGTTACCACGACCTGGTGACGATCTTTCAATCTGTTGATCGACACGACGTAGTCACTTTAGAGGTTATGGACGGCTTGCCAGGTGAAATCCTGGAATTAACCTGCGCCACTCGTGGCGTTCCCACCGATGAAACCAATTTAGCGTGGCGAGCGGTGGCTGCTGTTTTTGCCGCTGCGCCGGATCCGGCGGCGCTGCCTGCAGTATGCATCGACATTACGAAAAAGATTCCTACCGCGGGTGGCATGGCGGGCGGCAGTGCTGACGCGGCTGCCGCGTTGCTTGCGGCAAACCACCTGATCGGCGCCCCGCTGACAAAGGAAGAGCTATTAAAACTTGCTGCTGATTTGGGTAGCGATGTGCCATTTACTCTGCTTGGTGGTACTGCGATCGGTACCGGGCGCGGCGAAAACCTCACCACGGTGTTAAACCGTGCCACCTTGCACTGGGTATTGGCGTTTTCCTCAGCTGGTTTAAGCACCCCCGATGTCTTCCGTACCTTGGATACTCTAGGTCATACCCCGCACCTAGATTCCACCGAATTGCAACAGGCACTGGCTGCAGGTAATCCAGAAACCATCGCGGGACTACTTCATAACGATTTACAGCCCGCTGCAATCAGTCTGCAACCAGAAATTCGCACGACGCTGCGGCTGGGCGAAGAAGCGGGTGCGTTGGCTGGCATCGTGTCAGGATCGGGTCCTACCTGCGCGTTTTTATGCGCCGATGCGCAATCAGCTCAGGAGGTAGCCGCAGAATTATCGCTGCATAGTGCCGTGGCGGTGACAACCAGCCCGGCTAAGGGTGCTTATTTGGAAGAGTATTAACTAGGAATTTTATTGGGTATGTGCATATAAATATTTATCAGTTGTGTCGTGGTTCTGGTGGGCGGAAACGGATAAAGTTGTTTTTCTTCGTTGATAGACATGTCAGTGAGGTTTTCTCACCAGAGCTTCTTGTGGTTGAGGCGTAGGACAACAAGTGCGGTTTTTGCGATGGCTGTAATCATCTTCGGGCATAGGGTTACACGGCGTAGGGCTTTGAGTTGTTTGAGCATGGCGTTTGCTCGTTCTGCTGGTGCCCGCAAGCCGTTTAGACGACGGTTGTATTCGTATTCTTCATCTGTCAGATTCTTCCCTTTGATTGGTGTATATACGTTTTGACCTGCGCCGATATAACCCTTATCGGCAAGGATGCGGATATCGACATTGTTTATCTCATCAAGGACGTGCTCGCGAGCTGCGGTGATGTCGTGTGTTGAGCCAGGAGATACTGGGGATACCCATAACGGGTACCCGCTATCATCTGTCAGTACCTGTACGTTGCCGCCAAACGCTTTGTGCTTGCCGGAATACCACAGGTCATGGCGGTTTTTTGGGTTTTTTACTGCTGCGCGATTAGTTCGGATGAGTGTTCCATCAAGGCAGACGAAGAGATTATTGTTGTCTTCGGCATATCGTAAAGCGTCTATCAGGGTGGGGGATTTGGCAGAAACAACGTCCAGTGCCTCATGGATATAGCGGTAGCCTGTAGCTTGTGAAACGTCTGCATCGCGAGCAATGGCAGCGATACTGGTTGCATCATAAAGCCAGCGTAGAAGCATGATCGTCTGCATCCAGCAGGTTGCAGCCCGCTGATGCGGGCGAAGGTCATGGCGCTTCCGATGAGTTTGAAGCCAAGCGCTGATGGTACGGACAGTAGAAGTTGGGACGAAAAAGTGTGGCACAATAGCAAAGCACGCGGTGTTCCTTTCAGTTTGATTTTCCTGTAACAAAAACCATTCTGAACCTAGAATCCCGCGTGCTTTGCTATGACACACCCACAAAACCCCCAAAACCACAGGTCAACGTTTCATACGCATTTTCCTGGTGAGAAAACCTCAGTAATAAATCTCTGTCTGACTTTGTTCCGGTGCGCTTGGATTTGGTGGCTTTATGCAATGCTGCAATATATAAAAATATTCATATTTTTTAGTGAGAAAATTTCACAAAAAATCACTTGAGCTATTGACTATGATTTACATTTAGGTAGAATGAGATTCGCTACATTCCTCCGATTTTGAAAGGATGCAGAGAAATGAAGCGAACCTTATCCATTGTAGCAGCCACTGCTGCTACCTTGTCAATTATGTCAGCTGCGCCCGCTATGGCAATCCCTGCAAGTGGCGGAGATTGGGTGTATGGATCAAATAATAGCCGTGTTTGGTCTAACTACTGGCACCCCAGTGTGTGGCATGCTAGCTCGGTGCAAGGACTGTGGCGTGGAGACTCCGGTTGTCAGCCACCGCATGCGTGGGCTAATTCTAGTGCACCAGGAAGATGGTGGGCTGCTGACCATTCCTACTACCGTTTCTGCTAATAATGTGGAGTTAGACTCCTCATGACATCAGGATTGTTAACCCTGGGCAACTGCCCAGGGTTAACAATCCTAAATATTAAAGTAGGGCATTTGCATGACTTCGCAACTATATAATCACAAACTGTTTCGGCTCATCTGCATAGCGGCGGTGGTGTGCTTTAGCGTCATTTCTGCTTTTTGGTCGTGCTTATTAGCATTTAGCAATGCCACCCCGCGCACTACTGCGGCGCTACAAATCGCTTCCGTTGATGCGGAAACGTCATCCGCTGAGATTTTTGCGGCTCTTCAACAACTTAGTGATGAGCACGGATACGATATTTCCGTGTTGGCGGCGCAGGATCTTGGCGGTGAATTCGCGCTTTATACTACCAACGGGCAATCTAGCTATGACGGAATTTGGCCTGGCCAGACGATGGCCGCATTACCGATTGACCAGCTGCCCGCGCACGACCCTCGGGTGACCTATGTTGTGGAAGGCGCTTCAGAGTTTCACCAGTTGGTGCGGGATGAACTTACATCCTTAGGGGCCACAGTTCAGTTTATTCACAATCAAGAGTGGAGCTTTTTACTTGGTGGTGACCTGGGCAAGTTTCTAGCACTTGGCGTGGGGACTGTGATTTGTGCTGCCTTCTTCTTGGCGTTTGCGCATGCCAAGGGCAGCGGTATTGCACGGCTGCACGGGCATGGAATCGCCCGAATCGTGCTTGGGATTTTTGCCCCAATTCTGGTAGCAACAGTGATAGTGCTTGCCGTTTCAACCGGGATTATTGGCATCTGGCGTGGTTTTGACATTGGCTATCAATTCGGACGTTACGTTCTGGTTTTTAGTTGTGTGTTGCTTAGCGCAATAGCGCTCACCCTCGTTCTTAGCATGGGATTGCTCTCCCTAACCCCGATCACGCCGCTGCTCAAAGGCCGACTTAAAGCTGGTCCCGTTTTGGGGTTTGCCGCAGTTCTTAGAATCCTGATGGTGGGGATTTGCCTGTCGTGGGCTTCGCTGGCGATCGCCTATAACACGGAATACCGGTTGCAAACGGAAGATTTCAAGGCCTGGCAGCAGCACCCTACAAGCTACAAAACCTATGTGAATGGGGCTCTTGACGCCGACACTGTGCGCGACGCTGTTGCCCCCATTTCCCAGCAGCTTCGTGCGATGTCGTCGGCTGGCGAATTGTACTATCACAATTTTCAAGTGAAACAGGCAAGAGGAGAAAATCAGTTATCTGCCGTTGATCTCAGTGCCGACGACGTATTTGATTCCATCACGTATAACCGCACTACGGCGGTAAAATCGCTTCCCACCGAGATCCTGTCCGCGATAGACACACACCCGGCTGATTCCATCGTCGTCATAGCACCACCGACGCAACCGCAGGCATTGGAAGATGTTCGCGCACATATCCCCTTGTGTGATGAACAACCCTCCGTGTGCGTCATGGAGACTGCTAACCAGGACTATAACGCTTTTAGCTGGCAAGCTGGGGAAGGTGTTTACCAGCCGCGAGCAGTGTTGATCTCACCAGTGGTGATAGTGGTTCCCGATGATCTTCGGGGGATCTCCGATTACAATGTCAGCGCCGGGTTGACCAATAATTCCATTAGCTTCCAATCGCTTGCGCAGCTCAAGCAGTTCACCGCCAGTGACGAACTACTGAAGAATCATTTCTACCAAGCAGTACCATTGGTTCAGAAATGGAAAGAAAACCACGATGATCTGGCAATTTCTCGGTCCATGAGCTTCGTCGGACTGATGTCAAGTCTGGTATTGATCTGCATTTTCGGCTTCGCCTACGGCGGCCTTTTGGTACTTAGTTACACCCAGCGAGCCCGCAACTATCGTATTTTTGGGCTACCGCCATCTCGTTTCTACCGAAAGGTGGCATGGTGGGATCTGGCAGTGATTATAGGTTCCGCGTTATTGCTGTTGCAGAAAATAATTGCTTATCGACGCTTCGCCGCCACGCCAGCGGGCATCTTTATGCCGGATATTTTAGCTTCTTATGTTTTAAGCCCGTGGGCGGTTGCCGCGATCGGTAGTAGCATTGCCACATCAGCTGCCTTGAGTATCTACACCATTTCTAGGAAACTGTCATGATTACTGCCACTGATCTGAATAAAGCCTTCGACCGCAAAACCCTATGGGAAAACTTGAGTTTCACGGCGCTTAACGGGCAGCTGACGGCACTGACGGGCCCGTCTGGTTGTGGGAAAACCACCCTGCTGAATTGCTTAGGCACACTTGATAAACCCGACAGCGGTTCAATCCTGGTTGAGGGGCGTGAGGTCACGACCATGAACGCTCGAAAAACCCGCAAGTTTCGAGCTACGCATTTGGGTTATGTCGCCCAAGACTACGCACTGATGGACAATGAAACCGTCGCTGCCAATATTGCAGTTGCTATCCCACTAGATCAATTACATAAAAGGAAACAACTGATCGCGAGTGCACTCAAAAAGGTTGGTTTGGCCGGATATGAGAAGTATCCCGCGCATTCGCTTTCCGGTGGGGAACAACAACGCGTGAGTATCGCTCGGTTGTATGTTCGTAAGCCCTCGCTGATCTTGTGTGATGAGCCCACCGGTTCACTCGATCAAGCAAATGCCGCAATCATCATCAACGCGTTACGGGAGCAAGCCGACGCTGGTGCCACCGTAGTGATTTCTACTCACGATCCGAAAGTGATGGATCTGTGCGATAACCATATCCAACTAGCTAAGAAACACAGGTCTTAATATTCGCATCACGTGGTGGTGGCTACCCAAAGTCAAGGGGGCGTATTTTCCTGACCTCCGACACTCTGGGTACTAGGGTGAGCGCCGAGTATGGTGACCTGGTGGTTTTATGGTGTGGACGTAGCTTTTCCCCACGAGCTTTTCTTAAGTATTTCACCGGGCAATGGCTGTTAGTCCGGTGGTCACACCGGCACTCGACTTTTTCTTTTCTTTGATTATAAAGCCGACCATCACGCCACGAATAGGTCGAGCTGTCCCGTTAGGAGTCCGCACCGGTTACCCATCACGTGGCAGTTGTGCGATGCTTGAGTCCCGAATCTATGCACTGACAGCATGGAAGCGGAGGTTGTAGAAATAACGAGAGTGAGTGTGTCACAATAAGACGGCACACCAGAGCTTTGCGGTGGATAAGGAGTGATTATCCACCGCTTACACTGAAATATTCACTGTGCGTTTTTATCTCGCTACACTTACAATTTTTTAATGAGAAAACCTCAATGGCCAATCTGATCAATCTGGAAAACGTCTCTAAAACCTTTGGTTTAAAAACCCTTCTTGATGGGGTAAGCCTTGGTATTCAAACCGGTGATCGAATCGGGGTGGTGGGCATCAACGGTGGTGGGAAGACCACGTTGTTGGAGGTGCTCACGGGGATCGAGCCGCCGGATTCTGGTCGAGTGAGCCATAATAAGCAATTGCGGATGGCGGTGGTGACGCAACGGATCAATCTCTCTGATTCGGATACGGTCGCAGACGTCGTTTTGGCTCCGCTTGGGGTGCCAACCTTCGAGTGGGCAGCGAATGCACGGGTGCGGGAAGTGCTTACTGGACTTGGAATTATAGATCTGGGGTTGGATACTCAGGTTGGGCAGTTATCGGGTGGTGAACGTCGTCGGGTGAATCTAGCGGCGGCGCTGGTTAAAGAACTGGATTTGGTGGTCTTGGATGAGCCCACCAACCACCTTGATATCGAAGGGGTGCAGTGGCTGGCGGATTACCTGTTGGCGCGCAAGATTGCGCTCGTGGTGGTCACGCACGATCGGTGGTTTTTAGATACCGTCGCCACCACCACCTGGGAGGTGCACGACGGCCAGGTGGATTCCTACGAGGGCGGCTACAACGACTGGATTTTCGCCCGAACTGAACGCGCCCGCCAAGCCGACGCCGCCGAACAGCGCCGCCAGAATCTTGCACGTAAAGAATTAGCGTGGTTGCGGCGCGGTGCCCCGGCGCGTACGTCGAAGCCCCGGTATCGGATTGCTGCGGCAGAGGCGCTGATCGCCGATGTGCCGGAGCCGCGCAATAAGGTCGAGTTATTGGCTTTTGCTAAGCAACGCCAGGGCAAAGTGGTGGTGGAGCTAGAGGATGCCCGCATAGAAACCCCGGATGGGCGGATGCTTGTCGACGATCTGACGTGGCGGTTGGCGCCGGGTGAGCGGATTGGTTTGGTGGGGGTTAATGGTTCCGGCAAGACGACTGTGCTGCGGTGCCTGGCGGGGGAGTACCCGCTTAGCGCCGGGAAGCGGATTGAGGGGCGTACAGTTCGGTTGGGCTGGCTGCGCCAGGAATTAGATGATCTTGATCCGCAGATGACGGTGCTGGCTGCGGTGGAGGACGTTGCGCATTACGTGCAATTAGGCAAGAAGGAATTGTCTGCCTCGCAACTTGCCGAGCGGTTGGGCTTTAGCGCTAAGCGGCAGCGCACCCCGGTGGGCGATCTGTCGGGTGGGGAGCGGCGTCGGCTGCAGCTTACGCGGGTGCTGATGGCGGAGCCTAATCTTTTGCTTCTCGACGAGCCCACCAACGACCTGGATATTGATACGTTGCAGGAATTGGAATCCTTGTTGGATAACTGGGCGGGTACGTTGGTGGTCATTTCCCACGACCGGTACTTGATCGAGCGGATCGCGGATTCCACCTGGGCGCTTTTTGGCGATGGGACGCTTAGTAATTTGCCTGGTGGTATTGATGAGTACCTGAGGCGTCGACAAGCGTTGGCCAAGGCGGATGCGCCGAGGCACCAGCCGCAACCGGATGCCCCGAAAGCGCCGGGACGTGACTTCGCGGCCACCCGTAAGCTGCAGAAGGAACTCAGTTCGATCGAGCGTAAGTTGGATAATCGCCGGGCGCAGGTGGCGGAGTTGGAGACCCAGATGGCGGCCGCGGCGTTGGATGTGGCCCGGTTGACCGAGCTCAATGCCGATGTGCAGCAGTTGCAGGCGGAAATCTCCGATTTGGAGCTGCGCTGGTTGGAATTGGGTGAAGAGTTGGAAAGCTAACTGAGACTAGAATGAGGACTCATGATTTTAATTAACGTGAAATTCACCGCCCGCCCGGAATGCGCGGCTACGTTTTTGGACACGATTCAGTGGTACACGGATGCCACGCGCGCCGAGGAGGGCAATCTCTTTTTCGACTGGTACGTCGATCCAGCCAATCCGCAGCAGTTCATTCTGGTCGAGGGTTTTGCCGACGATGGGGCTAATGCGCATGTGTCTTCGGAGCATTTCCGCAGGGCTTGCGAGGAATTGCCGAAGTTGTTGGTGGAGACCCCTCAGATCATCAACACGTTGATCCCAGGTAAGACCGACTGGGATCGCATGGCGGAATTTAAGGTGGAAAATTAAGGTGTAACGGTGATGGCCGCAAGTGTCACAAACTAGATGACATGTGATTTGATTGGAGGATCAATTATGAATTCGATCGTTGCGACCATCGCCGCAGTGGCGGCACTCAGCTCGAACACGTCGAGCATTCCGCCGGAATTGCCGTGGATCACCGGACAACCGTCACCTACGGTGTCGACGCCGGTGACCATTCACGATCCGTTGAAGCCGGGGGCCGAAATCCTGGTGTCTGCACCGTGTTCCGATCGGGACACCCGGGCGTTGTTGTTCACCTCTTTTGGGGCTTCCGCGATCATGAGTCCAGCCGCCGATATGGGTGAGCTGATCGGCTACGTCACAGCCCCAAGCCAGATTTCCGCAGGTCCTGTGGATGGTCGACACACCGCGACGGTTGTGTGCCAATCGGGCTATTCCGGAACCGTGGTTTTCCCAGATTCCGGCAATGGCGATAACCACTAATTGGTGCGAGGTTAGTCGTGTCCATTCGGACTACTGATAGGCGAGCGACCTTTATCGCGACCTATAACGACGATTACCCGCAGGTACTCGCCTATCTTCGACGCCGCAGTGATTATGACCACGCCGCCGAGCTGGCGGCGGAGGTTTTTCTGCGTGCCTGGAGCAAATGGGAGGACGCCGCTGATCCGCCGTTGCCGTGGTTGTACGGCATTGCCCGAAACGTGCTTTTGGAGTTTTACCGTAAACGGGAGCAGGATCAGAAGCTACACCGTAAAGCGGCAGCCTGTAATACTGTGATCGCGCTTAGCGCGGTCGATGCGGTGGTCAGCAGGTTAGACGTGCTCAGTGCACTGCACGAGCTTCCCGAATCCGACCAAGAAGTGCTCACTCTGCATACGTGGGAAAGCCTAAGCCCCAAAGAAATAGCCCAAGTGTTACATATTTCGCCGGAAAACGCCCGGGTGCGGCTTCATCGCGCCCGGCAGCGGCTTGCGGAAAAACTCAAGGAACCCTCAGATGGATAACCACGACGACATCCTAGAACAATTGCGTGCAATGAATCCGGTGCCGTCTTGTCGGTTAAGCGAGGCGGATAAAACCCAGCAACGCGAAACCCTCGAACGAATACTGCCGAACGAACTGGCCGAGCGTCGACAAGCAACCCCGCGGAATCCCCGCACCCGGCACCACACGGTTAGCCGGTGGCTGTCCGCGGCCGCGACCATCGCCATTCTCGCAGGCGGCGCGTTTATGTTCCCCCGACTATTTCCCGCATCTGCCACCGCCGAAGAAATGCTCGACCAAGCTGCCAGCGCGGCGGCCAGCCAGCCGGACAGCACCGACTTCGCCGTCGGCAGCGCGGACTTCTTAGTGCGCACCGACGCCGACGACACCGGCAGCGTAACCGTGGCGTATCGCACCGGCCAAGACGGCACCACCGCCGCCGAAACCCAAGCCAGCGGTACCTTAAGCGAGGAGTTGCGCGCGCAGCTGGACAACCCACTACCAGAAACCGATACCGCGGCCGTCAACGAAACGGCAGACGTCGCCGCACTTGCGGCCGCGATCTCACCGGACTCGCCAGCGCGCGGTGCGCTGCGCCTCTTGCTTACGCCGGGGCTTGATAATCGGCAACAGAAAAACCTGTACCACTTCCTGTCCGAATTGGAGGGCAACGAATTAGCCACCGTTTATCCCGCGCGTACCCCGGCCGGGGCCGACGATGTCGTTTCCATCATCCGGGAAACCGATCGGTTGAGCTTCGATATTCTGCCCGCCACCGGGCAATTGGTGCGGGTACATGGCCTACTCGGCGAGGGGATCACCACTACCGTCACGGCCGCAGCGATCCTCAATTGCGTATCGGTCGACGGGCTAACCGGCCCGAAGGAAGTGGTTCTAAGCTGCGGCGATGCCAATTATACGGTGGATAACTTACGTTGGGACACCTGGCGTGCCGATACCGCCACCGCGCACGGTACAGCGCACATCAATGACTGCGACCCGTTCTGCGCCGAAGGGACCTTCCATCAGGCACCCGTGACGGTAACCGCTCGTGACCTGCGCGACTGCGGATACAACACCAAGGTCTATTCCAAGCTCGACATAGCCTACGAACAGCCCTGGCCGTTTACACCGGAATTCGAAACGATCGACATCGGTTGCGCAGCAAATTAGCCACTGGAATTCCTTGTATCGCTACCTATTGCGAACTACATTTAAAACCATGGCGAAAGATAAAAAGGATCCGAAAAAGCCCAAGAAAAAACACTCCAAACCCGCAAAACTGTCGAAACAAGCCTACGAAACCGAACTCAAACGGCTGCAAGCTGAATTAGTCGACATGCAACAATGGGTGGTGGAAACCGGCGCCCGGCTCGTCATCATCATGGAGGGCCGCGACGCCGCCGGCAAGGGATCGGCAATCAAACGCATTACCCAATACCTCAACCCGCGTACCTGCCGCATTGAGGCGCTTCCTGCCCCCAGCTCGCGGGAACAAGGACAGTGGTATTTCCAGCGCTATATCGAACGGTTGCCCACCAAGGGGGAGATCGTTATCTTCGACCGATCCTGGTATAACCGCGCCGGGGTAGAGCGGGTGATGGGCTTTTGCACATCGCAGGAATACCGGCGGTTCCTGCACCAGGCCCCGATTTTTGAGCGTCTCCTCGTGGAAGACGGAATCATGTTGCGCAAATACTGGTTCTCGGTGTCCGACGATGAACAAATCGCTCGCTTTAAGTCCCGCCGCAACGATCCGCTGCGCCGGTGGAAGCTATCCCCCATGGATTTGCAGTCGATTACCCGCTGGGAGGATTACTCGCGGGCGAAAGACGAGATGTTCATCCACACCGATATCCCCTCCGCCCCGTGGTACACGGTGGAATCGGAGGACAAGAAGCGATCTCGGATCAATGTGATTTCTCACCTGTTGTCGACCATTCCGTATGAGAAAATCGACCGACCGCTTCCAGAGATTCCTAATAGGCCAAGCTCCGAGACCGGTTACGAACGGCCACCGCGTTCGGATTTCCGCTATGTGCCTGATGTTGCCTCGGAACTGGAGCTTAAGAAAAACCGCGAAAAGTAACTCGTGACTATAGCCGGGTGTGGTGCTAGTAATGCCGCACCCGGTTTAATAATTCCCGGCTAGGAGCTTTTGCAGTTCGGTAACCACTCCGTTGTCGGTATTGGCAGGCGCGAGGAAATCCGCCGCTTTGATGATGTCCGGATGCGCATTAGCCATGGCATACGACCGGCCAGCGGCAGCCAGTAGCTCGGTATCGTTAAGATAATCGCCAAATGCGACCGTCTGCGCCATCGGTACGCCAATGGCGGCGGCCAATTGGGTAAAGGCTATTCCTTTATTCGCGGCAGGGTTGAACATATCAATCCAGTGGTGGCCGGATATCGCCACCGTCAGGTCTTCGGCCACCTCCCGCATGATGGGGGCAGCAACTTTCTCGGCATCGTCGAAGATTAGTAAGGCGATTTTAATGACCTCATCATTGATGCATTCATTGAGGTCGGCGACTGTGCGTAACCGCGCATAATACGGTTCGCATTGGTCGAGAAACGGCCGGTCGGTTCGATTGATAAACGCCCCGTCGGTGCGGCATACAACCAAGCCCCAATCCAGAGAATCAGTGGCGGAGACGGTATCAATGATGGCACCTGCGGATTCGGGGTTGATCGTCGTGGTCGAGATGATTTCGCCCTCGTGGTAGACCACGGTGCCGTTTTCCGCGATGATCGACACTGGGAAACCCGCAGGTTCAAACTGATCCATGAGGGTGTAGAGCTGTCTGCCGGATGCTGGTGCAAAATGCACCCCTTCGTCATGCAATTGCCTCAGTACGGGCCAAAATTCTGAAGGGATGCGCCGCTGGCCGTCCAGTAACGTTCCGTCCATATCGGTGGCCACCAACCGGTAATGCATATGTTGTGATCCTTTTTGAATTGTTTTGATTATTTCCAGTTGTTTTTAGTTCTGGGGTTACGCTCAAGACTACATGCATAAATCGCTGCACGAAGAAAAGTGATATGGAACACTGGTTGCCATGACCGAAAACTTTATTCTTAGCCGAGTAGACAACCAGACCGGGATCTTGGAACTCAATCGCCCGCGGGCACTCAATTCCCTCAACCCGGACATGATCGACATCATCGACACCCAGTTAAAAAAGTGGGCAGCGGACGACACCGTCACCCAGGTGATCGTGTACTCCAATTCCGAAAAAGGGTTCTGCGCTGGTGGCGACGTTCGATTCGCCCGCGACGTTGTCGTGGCTGGCACGCCGGAGTTGGCCGATAAATTCTTCGCCATCGAATACGAAATGAACGGCGACCTGGCGCATTTCCCCAAACCGTATATCGCCATCATCGACGGGGTAGCGATGGGCGGCGGCCTCGGGATTTCTGCGCACGGTAGTCACCGCGTCATCACAGAAAAGGCATTCGCCGCTATGCCGGAAATGGCTATCGGCTATATCCCAGATGTTGGGGTGCCATACATGTTGCAGCGCATGGTTGGTGAACGCGGCGTCGCCTCACCGGCGGTGGCATTGTTCCTGGTGCTCACCGGCTGGCGGTTAAGCCCCGCCGACATGATGTGGTCGGGGTTGGCCACCCACTTTGTGCCCCATGCCGACATTGCTCGTTTCCAGCAGTTGGCCATCACCGAGGGCATTGCTGCGGCGGTGGCGCGGTTTGCCCAAGAGGAGCCGGAGTCTTCGCAGCTCGCCGAGCTTGTCGACGACATCGAGGCGACGTTCAGCTTCGATAGCTGGTCGGAAATCGAGGCGGCATTGGCACACCACCCGAACCAGGATTTCGTCCGCATCGTTTACGAACACATTGACAAGTCCAGCCCCTCGGCGATTGTTGCCGCCACCGAATTGATGGCTGCCGCCGCGAAATGCAGCGACATTCGTCAGGAATTAGCCCTAGAAACCGCACTCGGTGAAGTGATCCGACGGGAACCAGACTTCGCCGAGGGCATCCGGGCGGTTTTGGTGGATAAATGCCGTAACCCGGAATTCCGCCCGGCGACGTTTGCCGAGGTGGATCCCGAAAAGTACCGGGCAGTGCTGAAGCCGCTAACCCCGTAACTGGTGGTAGCTGGCGACTGCCCGCTCATGGTCGACATGCGGCGGTGTTGGGATGGCCAACACCGCTTGGGTGGCCTCCATGTTTTTAGCGGGAAGCCGAAGCGTCGGGCCATCGGCGAGCACCAGCGCCGTGGTGTCGTCGTCAAGCTGGACGAAAACGTGCGTCCAGTGCCGCAGAATACGTTTCGCAGCGCAATCCAGGCCCATCTCGGCGGCTTCCGAAACGGGGATTTCGGTGCGAAGAAATTCCGACACCCCGTTATCCACCGCGAACTGTCGCAGCACCGGCTCATCCGCCCACCGGAACACATTGTCGGTGATCGTACCGACTAAAATGCCGTGGGCAGTAACGGAATCGTTAATGATCAGAGTACTGGTTTCCGGCTGGAAAGCGACAAGCGGGGCGGGGTAATTTCCGTCGAAGAACAATTGATGCTCGGCGGAGAAATAAAACGCGTCGGCAACCACATCCCTAAACGACAACTGGCCCCGGACTCGACGCTCCTTCAGGTCGACGACGGTGCCATCTTCAAAGGTGATCGTGTCGTCGTCGACGTGAATGCTGAGCTGATTTACGGCACTGAACGCTAAAATGGCCCGTTGAATATCCATCGTCTCAGGCATCGCGGCTAGGCCCACGCACAGCGCGGTACGCGGATGCAACGCGGGAAATTCATGACGATCGATCAACACCACATCAGTGGAGCCATCGGTTTGGGGGACTAAAAAGCTAGGGCCGTTGTTATGCAGCGTGCGGGCGGCGGCGATCATGTCGTCACTGGGCCAGGTTCCCAAGAAGCCGAATTGCGGTTCCTCAACCCAGGACCAGGTTGTGCGATCGGCATCGATGCGAGCAATCACTGTGGCGTCGAAAACCTGCGTTTCCTTGCCGTAATGCAGGACTACTTCATAACCATCACCTTGTGGATTGTATTCCACCTCCGTGATGGTGCCTCGCAGCCGGAACATATCATCGATGCCTGCTTGAGTGATAAAACCATCGGTAACAACATCACTCAGTGATAAAGGCGCACTTAGAAACACCGGAGATCACCATAACCTTTCCCTATTGGGTTTTAAGTTTAGCGCCGCAACTGGGCGAATGCTTCATGAACGAGGGAAACAGCCTTCTGCTTTCCCTCGTTGTGATGGTACGAATAATAGAAATCCAACGCTAGCTTTGCGGTGCTGGCCGCAGCTGTCAATTGCGCCCGTACCCCCAGCGGGCTTAACTCCGGATACAATGCCTGGGTTTTCTCCAAAACCCGCTGTTGCAATTCCATGACTCCATCGAAGCGTCGTTCCTTATTGTAAACGTCGAACTGTTCCCGCATGAGCTTCAAGGAGAAAAAAGACTCAAGATCCTCATCGGCCACCTCTAGATGCTTCACCACGGCCTCCTCCACCGCATCAATGAGATTGCCTCGCTGCGTCAAACCGGTGATGGTGTCGATGAGATTATCAACGCACAGGATCGCGAACTCGATGATCGCATCGTTTTTGGAATCGAAATAATTATGGAACGTGCGTTGCGATACCCCCACCTTCATGGTGATCGCGGCGATACTCATTGCCTCCACCCCGCGATCTCGCGCAATTTCGGCGGCGGCGCGTGCGAGTGCCTTGCGGGTTGCAGCTTTCTTCGCTTCTCGGATTTCTCCCACGCGCTAGCTCCTTGATTGACGATGAACAATAGAGGTACTGGATGTGACGAAAGAAAATGGTAATCGAAAGTTGTCCCCTCATGGGGTGGTCAAGCCTAAAAAATTTTTCCACCGCCTATTTCAGCACTAAAGGGTAGCTTTTGTGCTTTTTATTGTGGTGTTCGGGGGTGAAGGGCGGGGGATAACCAGCTCTCATTCCTAAAAGTCGGGCGCTAGTGGGAAGCCGATGGCGATCGCCTCTTCTTTGAGCATCGCCCAGTCATCAAAATCCGGTGCCAATTGGGTAACCTGCGCCCGGCTGAGTGGGTGGTGGGCATAAATACCGGCAATGACATCAAGTGCACCGGATTGCTCCAGCCCGGGTTGCTCGTCATAATAATCCACCGCCCAGTCACGATAGGTGGCCGGATCGCCGTCGAAAAAGCCCAACCAGAAATCGCTGACCCCCGCTTCTGCTTCGGCACCCTGCCACTTTCCGTCAGATAATGAGTAGAAACAGAAGGAACTACCAATCGTTGAAACCGGCTCCCCGAAATAGAATTCAGAGAAACAGTCCGGGACATCACCGCCGACCAGGTCACCGGTGGCTGCCGACGTCCCATCTATGCAAAAGCCATTGATGGCTACACCTTCCGGCTGGAAAACAATCAGCAGGCTATCGCCCTCGCCATCGCGACCCTCCACCGATTGCTCGTTATCGGACCAGTCCGGGGTGAAGGAAAAATAGCGATCCGACCATTCGGGACCATTGATCGCCTCCACTATCGATAGCGCTTGGGCGCGGCGATACAGTTCGGACGTAGTGAGTTGGGATAATACTGGCGGAATAGACATTAGGTTTCGCCTCCTAGGGCTAGCTGGGTGGAGCTGACAAAAGCTCATGATAATGCCGCACGCAGGTATCCAGGAACACTGTGAATTTCGACGCATACACAACACCCGCAATGGGGTTGATTATCTGCCCACACACCCCACCTGGGCCGGGGTGAAAATCGATAAACAGTTCCGTGCTCACACCATCGGTTCCAAACCACAACCAATGAGAGAGCGGAACAGTGGGATCGATACGAGGATCGAAATGTTCCGGCAGTCTGGCGTCGAAAAGCTCACCAATAGTGCCAGCCGACTTGTCACCCCGGGATCGGGGATGCGAGAAATCGGCGCCGTCGAGTACTGCCCAGCTGGGCAGCAAACTTGCCGCGTTGTTGGTTGGCCACCGAAAAAGCGGAAGCCCAGGCCCGGAGGTCGATGGTGGCGGCCACGTGCCGTCAACGTGGCGGTACAAGTCCAGCAGCTCCGGTGGCGCAAGCGGGTAACGGTTTAAAATCGCCGCCAGATTCGCTGCGGTGGCAGGTGGCGGTACTTCCATTTCGTGGCCGCTGCGGCAGCTGGCGGCGTAGGCCAAGCCGTAGCGCAACAGTGGCGGGGTGGGAGAAGACATGGTGGGAGAAAGATGAAGAACGCTACTCATAGCGCCAGTAGGCGGCGCTGGTTTCGGTGACATCCACGAAATCTGTCGTTACAATGCGGCAAGCCGCCCCGCCATAGGAACTACGGCCGTAGCTTAAAAATGGTTGGAGACGACGGGGCGGCCGTGAAGGAGAAGAACTAGCTAGAGCTCCTTTTGATCGATGCGCTGCGGCAAGACGATGGGGCGTGCGCCAGCTACTTCCTCAACGATGCGTACTACCTGGTTGGAATAGCCGAACTCATTGTCGTACCAAACATAGAGCACCAAGTGGTTTCCGTTGGCGATGGTGGCTAGGCCATCAACGATGCCAGCGTGGGTGGTGCCCACGAAGTCGGTGGATACCACCTCCGGGGACTGGATATAGGAAATCTGCTGCCGAAGGTTGGAGAAAAGCGCCACCCGATCCATCAACGCGTTGACCTCATCGCGGGTTACTTCCTTTTCCAAGGTGAGGTTGAGCACCGCCATGGACACATCCGGGGTAGGTACCCGAATTGCATTACCGGTCAGCTTGCCTTCCAACTCTGGAAGTGCCTTAGATACCGCCTTGGCTGCACCGGTTTCGGTAAGCACCATGTTCAAACCGGCTGCGCGGCCGCGTCGTTCGCCCTTGTGGAAGTTATCAATGAGGTTCTGGTCGTTGGTAAAGGAGTGGACGGTTTCCACATGCCCATACTTCACGCCGTAGTGGTCGTTGAGCACCTTCAGAACCGGGGTGATTGCATTGGTGGTGCAGGAAGCTGCGGTGATGATTTCATCAGCATCGGTGATGTCATCGTGGTTGATGCCATACACCACGTTCTTCAAATCGCCCTTACCCGGTGCGGTGAGGATAACGCGGGCAACGCCCTTGGACTTCAGATGCTGGCTTAAACCTTCCCGATCGCGCCACCGGCCGGTGTTATCAACGACGATGGCGTCAGAAATGCCGTAGGCGGTGTAATCGACGGTTGCCGGGTCATTGGAATAAATCACCTGAATCTTGGTGCCGTTGGCCCAGATAACATTGTTTTCCTCATCGACGGTGATGGTTCCGTTAAACGCGCCGTGCACCGAGTCGCGGCGCAGCAGCGACGCCCGCTTCTGGAGGTCCTTATCGCCATTCTTGCGTACGACGACCGCCCGTAGTTTCACGGAACCGTAGGCAGCCTCCCGGGAAATGAGGATCCGTGCCAGAAGGCGACCGATGCGGCCGAAGCCGTAAAGAACAACGTCGCGAGACTCAGGCGTGGACGTACCGTCAATGACGTCCGCCAATTCGGTGCGGAGGAACTGGGTGAGGTCGCCGCCGGTTTCGGCGTACTTTACCGCCAGGCTGCCGAGATCGATGGAGGCGGAACCGAGATTGAGCTCAGCTAGCGCCTGCAAGATCGGCAGGGTGTCGCGGGGAGAAAGCTCAGTGTCGGTTGCGAGCCGCGAATAGCGGTGTGCTTTGATGATGTCGATATCGGTGACGTCGATCAGCAGCCGACCAAAGATGGAGGTCACAACGTTATTGGTGCGGTGTAAGGTGTGAATCAGCGGCAGCATCTGTTGCGCCGATTCGAGTTTTTCATTCCAGTCCTGAGCCATGTGGGAGTTTTTCCTTGCAGCTTAAAAGTGTGGATAGGTGAGAATCAGATCGGACTTACAATAGTGAAAAAGTCCAGTGCAGGTGCGACAGTGTGTGCCGCACGTACCCCCAAGATATTAGTGCACTTTAAGGTTTTAGTGTTTGGAATGGGGGTATTAGTTTCCAAAGATTACGGGTTTAATCCGTCACACCTTTTGTGCGCGGTGTGAACCATATAGTGCGGTTTTCGCTTTTCGACGCTGGCGTGCCGGACCGAACGGGGGTGCGCCGCAGCGGCGTCGACAAGCAAGGGGGCCAAACGGCCCATCGAAGCAGGGGCTTTCCCGCCCAATGTTGTGGTGGCGTGCCGGGGGCTACACTATGGGGATACGTCAAGGCGCAGTCAACGTCCGCAGTGTGGATTTTCGGCAGTGTCCTGGCTGGTGTGGTCATACTTAAAAAGTCATGGCCACGAACCGATTAAGAGAAAGTTTAAGGATTAGCTTCTATGTGGCATGCGGTGACCTACGCCCTGTTAGATTCCATCAACGTATTACTTATCGGGGTCATCGTCGCCATCGGCGTTATGCTGCCAGCCGCAGCGCGCTACAACCGAATAGCTTTTCTTTTGGTAGTGGGCGACTGGCTGGGGGTCTTCCTGCTGGCCCTGTTTACAATGTTCGTCTTCGATGGGATCGGTGAACCCGTCAAACGGCTGGTGGAATCGCCCGCGTTCGGCATTATCCTCATCATCGTGGGTGTGGCAAGTGCCATTCTTACGTGGCGGGGCGGGGATTCCTCGGCGCTGATGGCGAAACTGCTGCCGCCGCTGCAGCGCCCCTCGATCAAGACGTTTGTTGCAGGTTTGATCTTAGGTCTGGTGCAATCGGCAACCTCAGCTCCGTTCTTTGCCGGCATCGCGGTGCTCAGCGCCGGAGATTTCTCAGTCGCCGTGCGCTACGTGGGAATGATCTTCTACGCAAGCCTGGCGCTGTCGCTCCCGGCGGCGACCGCAGTGGCGGTGGGGATCGTGCGTCGGGCACCAAATAGTGGATTAGGCCGACTATTTGAACGAGTACGGACCCATAAAGAACAAGCCAACGCCGTGGCTGGTTACCTGGTGGCGGTGGTGCTCATCGTGATGGGTATTCTGCATCTGTAAAAAACAATCCGTAGCTAAAAGCAGTGGCGCGCACCACACGGTAACTGTACGATAAAGACAAAATTCGTACACATTGAAGATTGTGAGGTGGCGTGCATGACGCACCAAAGTTCTGACGTCGTAATCGTGGGGGCGGCCCGAACCCCCTTTGGCAAACTGCTCGGCGGATTATCGACAATCCCGGCCACGGAGCTCGGCGCGATCGCGATCCGGGGCGCACTGGAACAAGCGGGCGTGCCGGGGGATACAATCGACGCGGTCATCATGGGACAGGTTCTCCAGGCGGGGGTGGGGCAAAACCCGACCAAGCAGGCGGCGCTCGGCGCCGGGGTGCGTGAAGAGGCTCATACCTTAACCATCAATAAAGTCTGCCTGTCCGGGCTGACCGCAGTAATCGACGCGGCCCGGCTGCTACGAACCGGCGAAGCGCAGGTGGTGGTAGCTGGCGGAATGGAATCAATGTCGCTCGCGCCGCATCTGCTCTTAGGGGCGCGCCGGGGATATAAATACGGGCCAGCGGCAACCGAAGACCACATGGCCTTCGATGCGCTCTCGGCCGCCGGTAGCGGCGAATCGATGGGGGTGCTCACCGAATCCTTCAGCCTGACGTACCCCCTCGACCGGCAGGAGCAGGACGAATGCGCGGCACGATCCCATCAGCGGGCGCACGCGGCACAGGAGGCCGGGCTCTTTGATGCTGAGATCGTCCCAGTGATAACGAAAAAGGGCGAGGTGCTTGTCGACGAAGGCGTGCGGCCGGAAACCACAATCGATAGCTTAAGTAGCCTGCGGCCAGCGTTTACGCCGGATGGGACCGTGACGGCGGGAAACTCTTCGCAAATTACCGATGGTGCCGCAGCCTGCGTGTTAACCACCCGAGAAGTGGCTCAAGAAAACGGCTGGCCGGTGCTGGCAACGGTGCGCGCGCCGGGTCAGATTGCAGGACCGGATCATTCCTTGCAGGCCAAACCGGCACGCGCCCTTGAGGTAGCCTTGGCCCGCCAAGGGTGGGATATCGCGGACCTGGATGTGGTGGAAATCAATGAGGCATTTGCTGCGGTGACGGTGCAAAGCGCCATGGAACTCGGGGTCGATGTAGAAAACGTTAATGAAGAGGGGGGAGCTATCGCGCTGGGGCACCCGGTCGGGGCATCCGGGGCGCGCCTGGTTGTTCACGCAGCTCATATGTTGCAGCAAAAGCGCGGTACGAAGGCTGGGTTGGCGTTATGCGGGGGTGGTGGGCAAGGGGAAGCCTTGCTATTGGAGGCGTAATTTTAGGTTTTTTCGAAAACCCTAGTATTTCAACTTTGAAATAGTTATACTGTGACTCAAGTCGCAAGACGTTGTTATCTGAAACACATAATTTGGCCCAAAATTTGGAGGTTTTCCATGACCCGTGAAGTCCACCACTATATCGGCGGTGAAACCGTAACCGGCACCTCAAACCGCTTCGGTGATGTCTACAATCCGGCGGAAGGCGCAGTGCAAGCGCGGGTGGCGCTGGCAACCCGCGACGAAGTAACCAACGCAATCGACGTTGCCGCAGCTGCGCAGCCTAAGTGGGCGGCCACCAACCCGCAGCGCCGGGCACGCATTCTCGGAAAATTCGTTGAACTCATCCGCGAGAACATGGATGAATTGGCTGCGCTGCTGTCCTCTGAACACGGCAAGGTTCTCGCCGACGCCAAGGGTGACATCGAACGCGGCCTGGACGTTCTCGAATTTGCAATGGGGGCGCCGCACTTGCTCAAGGGCGAGTATTCCGACTCGGTGGGCACCGGAATCGACACCTATTCCATGCGTCAGCCTCTCGGCGTGGTTGCTGGCATCACCCCGTTTAACTTCCCCGCGATGATTCCACTGTGGAAGCTCGGGCCTGCGATTGCTGCTGGTAACGCCTTCATTCTCAAGCCATCGGAGCGCTGCCCAAGCGTACCATTCCGGTTGGCGGAGTTAGCCTCCGAAGCAGGCTTGCCTGACGGTATCTTCAATGTCGTCAACGGCGATCGCACCGCAGTCGATGCGTTGATGGAAGACCCACGGGTTCGCGCCTATGGCTTCGTCGGTTCCACCCCGATTGCGCAGTCGATCTTCTCCCGCGCCGCTGAACTCGGCAAGCGGGCGCAGTGCTTCGGCGGTGCAAAGAACCACTGCATCATCATGCCGGACGCAGACCTCGACCAGGTGGCGGACGCCCTGGTCGGTGCCGCTTACGGTTCCGCCGGTGAGCGGTGCATGGCGTTGTCGGTGGCATTGCCGGTAGGAAAGGAAACCGCAGACGCACTCGTCGAAAAGCTCACCGAACGCATCGCCAACCTCAAGGTCGGCGCATACGATGACCCGAACGCCGACTACGGCCCGCTGGTTGGCCGCGACGCCCTCGACCGGGTACGTCGCTACATCGGTGAAGGCGTCGACGCCGGCGCTGAACTCGTCGTCGACGGCCGCGACCTGGTAGTTCCAGGACACGAGGCGGGCTTCTTCATCGGCCCAAGCCTGTTCGACAACGTAACCGCCGACATGTCCATCTACACCGACGAAATCTTCGGCCCAGTGCTGTGCATCGTCCGCGTATCCGACTACGAAGAAGCCCTCAAGCTGGTCAACGACCATGAGTACGGCAATGGTGTTGCGATCATGACCAATAACGGTGGTGCCGCCCGCGACTTTGCCGCCCGGGTGCAGGTCGGCATGGTGGGCATCAACGTCCCCATCCCGGTGCCGATCGGCTACTACACCTTCGGCGGCTGGAAGGCATCCGGCTTCGGCGACCTCAACCAGCACGGCCCGGACGCTTTCCGCTTCTACACCAAGACTAAGACCGTCACCGAACGCTGGCCGTCCGAGCCATCCACCGGCGCGAAGTTCATCATGCCGTTAGGTGACCAATCATGACCGACGCCCCAGAAGTCTTAACCGAAATCCGGGGCAAAGCGGGAATCATCACCCTCAACCGACCCAAGGCCATGAACGCGCTCAACCACAACATGGTGGGGCTCATGGCGAAGGCTCTGAAGGATTACCAGGACAACGACGCCGTTGAACTCGTAATCCTTCAGGGGGCGGGGGAGCGGGGCCTGTGCGCCGGTGGCGACATCATCGCGCTCTATAACGATGCGCGTGACAACGGCCTTGAGGGGGCGAAGTTCTGGCACGACGAATACCAACTTAACCTCGCGATTTCCGAATATCCCAAGCCGTATGTCGCGCTCATGACCGGAATCGTCCTCGGCGGTGGCATCGGGGTTTCGGCACACGGCTCCCACCGGATCGTGACCGATAACACCCGGGTGGGTATGCCGGAAACTGGGATTGGATTCGTCCCCGACGTGGGCGGTTCATTCCTGCTATCGCACGCCCCAGATAACCTGGGCATTCATTTGGGGCTTACCGGAATCCACGTCGGTGCCCCGGAGGCGATCGCAGCGAACATGGCGGATTACTACGTTCCGCAGGATGACCTCCCGGCGCTCGTCGACAAGCTGTGCCAAACTGGTTCCCCAGACAGCATCGCGGAATTCGCCCGCCCGGCAGGCGAAGCATTCGACGGCAAGCAATCGGAGATCACGGCCGCCTACCAGGCTGGTTCCGTAGCCGAAATCCTTGAACACTTAGATGCCGTGGATTCCGATTGGGCACGCGATGCCGCACAACGCATTCGCCGCAATAGCCCAACCGCCGTGAAGGTTACTTTGGAATCCATCCGCCGCGCCGCCACCATGAGCCTCGCCGAAGCCTTGGAGGAAGAATACCGGGTTTCCAATAACATGCACCGCGAACCCGATTTCGTCGAAGGCGTGCGCGCCCAAGTGGTGGACAAAGACCGCAACCCCACATGGCGTCCGGCCACACTCGATGAAGTCAGCGACGACAGCGTGGCCGCCATCGTAGGCGAGCTGCGCGACAGCAGGATTCCGCCGCTGAACCTGACCTAACAATCAGTGCACCAGTAAGCAACAACAGATAAGGAAAAAGTATGGCTAACAATGTAGCTTTCATCGGTCTGGGAAACATGGGCGGCCCAATGGCTGGAAACCTGGTCAAGGCTGGCTACACGGTCTACGGTTTCGACCCAGTCGAAGCCGCCCGTAACAATGCCGAAGCTGCTGGGGTCATTGCCTGCGCCACCGGCGCGGAGGCAGTCGCGAACGCTGATGTCGTGATAACCATGCTGCCCAATGGCAACATTCTTAAAGCCGCCTACGGTGGCGAGGACGGTTTCCTCAAGGCCGCACCCGCCGGGGCACTGTTTATCGATTGCTCCACCGTGGACGTCGCCGACGCGCGGGAAGCCTCGCACATGGCGGCCGACGCCGGTCACCGACCAGGCATCGACGCCCCCGTTTCGGGCGGCATCGTCGGGGCGCAGAACGCCACCCTTACCTTCATGGTCGGGGCCAGCGACGAAGGCTTCACCGCCGCGAAACCAGTCCTGGAAGCAATGGGCAAAAACATCATCCACTGCGGTGAATCCGGGGCCGGTCAGGCGGTCAAGATCTGCAATAACATGGTGCTGGCCATCTCCATGATCGGAGTGTCGGAGGCGTTTGTTCTCGCTGAATCCCTCGGCGTGGACCCCCAAGTATTCTTCGATGTTGCCTCCACCGCTACCGCAAGCTGCTGGGCGCTCAATACTAACTGCCCGGTGCCTGGTCCGGTACCAACCAGCCCCGCGAACCGGGATTTCCAGCCCGGTTTCGCCGGTGCGTTGATGTCCAAGGATTTGGGATTGGCCGCGAACGCCATCTCGCAAACCGGCACCGACGCGAAGATGGGTAGTCTGGCAGTGGAAATATACAAAGCGTTCGCGGACGGCGAGGGTGCCGCTAAAGATTTCTCCGGCATTATCAACACCATCCGGGAAAACTCTTAAAAGATAAGGTAAAACCGATGAGCGATTATGAGAATATTCTCGTTGAAACCCGAGGCCGGGTGGGGATCATCACCCTCAACCGTCCCAAGGCACTCAACGCCCTCAACGACGCCACCATGCATGAGGTGGTTGCCGCCGCCCGCGCGTTCGATAACGACATCAACATCGGATGCATGGTGCTCACCGGCAGTGAAAAAGCCTTCGCCGCCGGCGCAGACATCAAAGAAATGTCCGAAAAATCCGCCACCGACATGTACATGTCCAACTGGTTCAAAGGGTGGGAGGACTTCACCCGCCTGCGCACCCCGATCATTGCGGCGGTCAGCGGATACGCCCTCGGCGGCGGCTGCGAACTGGCGATGATGTGCGACTTCATCATCGCCGCCGAAAGCGCCAAATTCGGCCAGCCGGAAATCAACCTCGGCGTCATCCCCGGAATGGGCGGTTCGCAACGCCTCACCCGCGCGGTCGGGAAATCTAAGGCGATGGACATGTGCTTGACCGGGCGGATGATGGGCGCCGATGAGGCTGAACGCTCCGGCCTGGTCACCCGGGTGGTTCCGAACGAGGAATTGCTTGACGACGCCCTCACCACCGCCGAACTCATCGCATCCAAGTCGAAGGTCGCGGCAATCATGGTGAAAGAAGTGGTCAACGCCGCTTTTGAAACCACCTTGGCGCAAGGAATCGACTTTGAACGTCGGGTATTCCACTCCGGATTCGCCTCGCATGACCAGAAAGAAGGCATGGCCGCCTTCGTGGACAAGCGGGACCCGAACTTCACCCACAGCTAAACCCCAATACGAAACCCACCGACAGATACACGTGTCGGTGGGTTTCGTATTCTTGATTGAGCCTTGGCACCATTGGCGATGATTAATTCTGGTCTTCCATTGAGGCCGAAGTAGCCGAGGGGATCTCCCGGAGAACTGGAAGTGACCGAACCGCTGGGGTTGCTAAGAACGCCACAGCAGCGAGAGAGAAAACACTTGCAAAAGAATAGAAAGCAACCATGGGGGAGCAGCTTTCAATGAGGATTCCAGAAACCCACATCCCTATCGGCATGAAACCCATGGCGGTTACTACCATGATGGCTGTCGCTTTTCCTACGAAATGGTGAGGAACTTTGATGACGAAATAACCACTGAGCACCGCGTTGAAACATGGTAGTGCTATCGCGAAACAACCGAATACACCAGTGGCAAGTAGCCACCCTGTAATCCAGGGGGCAGTGAGAAAAACCACGGCAAAAACCACAGCACAGCAGCATAAAATCACCCCACCACGAAACCGAGTGATAATGACTGTAGCGATAAGCGAACCTAGTAACCCGCAAAGCCCATAGCTGGATTGAAACCATCCAAGTTGGGTGCTGCCAGCTGGGTTCTGTGCGAGTACCACGTGCATGGAATTAAGGCTGCCTGACATCGCGAAGTTCAATACAGGCGTAAACCAAACGACTGTCCACAACAACGGATCAGATTTGATCCAGGTAATGGTATCAAGGTAACTATCTGCTTTCTTGGGCCCAGATTCACCCGCATAGTGGAGCTGTGATTGGGGGATCGAACGAAACATCCATGCAGCAAAGATATAGGTCAACAAATCGAAACCAAAAGGTGCTGCTTTATCGCGTGCGTACATGATCGCACCGACCAGCGGGCCGCCTACGGTTCCGATGGAATATCGCGCCTGATTAATCGCCATTGCCGATCCCAGGAGTTCCGGAGCTATCATGCGTTTTAGCGCGGCACGTTCAGCGGGGGCGAAAAGTGCAGTGGCGCAGCCAAGAAGGAAAGAAATGAGACATAAAAATCCCACTGGTATTACGCCAAAGAGATAGTGAAGACAGACGGCAGCCGTGGTGGTAATGATCCCGCACCACACGGATGCGAAAATTGCCGAAAGTGGATTGATCCTGTCAATCCACGCCCCGGCCGGAACCGAAACTAGTAGGGTAGCGATGACACTGAGACTGCTCACGATCGCCGCGAGTGATGCCGAACGAGTCGTGTCGAAAGTGTAGATGAAAAGCGCGAAAGTGGAGACGCTAGAGCCTAAGGTGCTGGCGGTTTGACCAGCCATGAGGCGTCGATAAGCGGGTTGTGCGAAAAGTTGGTGTTTCTTCGACGCCATGTCACTTTTCGACGTTTTCGCCCAGGGCGTCGCGCAACGTGTTGCAAAGGGCGAAAAGCTGGTCCCGGTCGGCAGCGTCAAGTCCGAAGTCGGTGAAGAACTTGTTTAACTCAGGCGTTGCGGCGTTGACCAGGGTGATTCCTTGGTCGGTGATGGAAACGAGGGTGCCACGGCCGTCGTTAGGGTCCGGGATACGCCGGACGAGTCCTTCCTTTTCCAGGCGGCTTACCGTGTGGGTCACCGACGCGGGCGGCACGTTTAGACGGGTGCTTGCTTTCGACATCGGTAGGGCGCCGGTGCGGGAGAACATTAAAAGCGCGAGTAACTCGTAACGGGAAAAGCTAATGCCGAACGGGTCAAGGATTTCCTCAGCGCGATGCCGCAACAACTGGGCCACCCGGATGGCGGCTGTGACGGTGGCCATGCCGGGTGCGGCTTCTTCCCAGCCGTGGGCTTGCCAGTTGCGTTTTGCTTCGGCGATGGAATCGATGGGGGAACGAGGCGTTGGCATTGTAGTCTCCGCTGCTCACTAATGGTCTTCATGTGATGTAAAAAATTCTAATCCATGGAATCGAATGCACTAAAACCGATAACCGGCGGTGATGGTGAAAAAATCACCTCTTGCCACACCACCTGTGCGGTGGCGTAGGAAGAGGTGAGAGGGTGCGAACTAGCCCTTTAGCGATGGGAAGTCGGCGTCGCAGAATTCCGCGCCCACCTTTGCCGCATCTGGGTCGCTGGCATGGATTTCGATCTCCCGCTTGCGCAGGTCCACGCGGCGGATCTTGCCGGACACCGTCTTTGGCAGGTCATGGAATTCCAAGCGGCGAATGCGCTTATACGGTGCCAGTGCTTCACGGCAGTGCTTGAGAATTGACTCAGCGGTTTCGGCATTCGGCTCAAAACCGGCTGCTAGCACCACGTATGCCTTAGGGACTGCGAGGCGAATCGGGTCGGGAGACGGCACCACGGCGACTTCGGCCACGGCTTCGTGTTCAATGACTGCGGATTCCAATTCGAACGGAGACAACCGGTAATCGGAGGCCTTGAATACGTCGTCGCCGCGGCCGATGTAGGTGATGTATCCGTCCTCGTCCTGTTCCGCGATGTCGCCGGAGTGGTAGAAACCGTCCCGGAAGGTATCGGCGTTTTTCTCTGGATCGCCGAAATAGCCAGGGGTGAGGCCGACTGGGCGCGGATCGATGCGCATACAGATTTCGCCGTGGTTGGATACCTCACCGGTGACTGGGTCGACCAAGACGACGTCCATGCCGGGAAGCGGGCGTCCCATTGAGCCTGGTTTGACCGGCTGGCCGGGGGTGTTGGCGATCTGAACCGAGGACTCGGTTTGGCCGAATCCGTCGCGGATGGTGGTTCCCCACGCCTTTTCCACCTGGGCGATCATCTCGGGGTTGAGCGGTTCGCCCGCCGCCACCAGCTTTGTTGGCGGCTTCTGCAGCCGGGAGAGGTCGGCCTGGGCGAGCATGCGCCACACGGTTGGTGGTGCGCAGAAGGAGGTCACGCCCTCGGCGTCCATGGTTGCCATCAGCGCGGCGGCGTCGAAACGCGCGTAGTTGTACAAGAACACGGTCGCGCCAGCGATCCACGGGGCGAAGAAGTTGGACCACGCATGCTTGGCCCAGCCTGGTGCGGCCACATTGAGGTGCACGTCGCCGGGAGCCAACCCGATCCAGTACATGGTGGTCAGGTGACCTACCGGATAGGAGGTGTGGGTATGTTCGACCAATTTCGCCTTGGAGGTGGTGCCGGAGGTGAAATACAGCAATAAGGTTTCGTTGGCGTCCGTGTCCTGGGTGGGGGTGTAGGTTTCGCTTGCATCGTAGGAATCGGAATACCGCAGCGTCGGGTGGGAATCTTGGGCGTTCGGGTCGTCGCCGACTTGGATGACAGTGAAGTCGCCGGTCACGGCTTCGAACTTAGCCGCGTCGTCGCCGTTGGCGATAACCCAGGAGATGTCGGCGCGTTCCGTGCGGTCTTGGAGGTCTGCTTCGCCAAGCATGGCGGTGGCTGGGTTAAGGACGAAACCTGCTTTGATGCACGCCAACATGGATTCCCACAGTTCCACCTGGTTATTGAGCATGAGCATGACCCGGTCGCCGCGTTGTACTCCTACTTCCGTCAACCAGTTGGCGAGCTGTGATGAGCGGCGCGAGAGTTCGGCGAAGGTGCGGCGGGTTTGGCTGCCGTCGATTTCGCAAATGACCAGTGCTTCCCGATCGCGGGAGGCTTCGTCGGTGCCGAGGTAGTCGAACCAGTCGAGGGCGAAGTTGAACTTTTCAAATCGGGGCCATTCGAATCCGTCGCGGGCGGCATCGTAGTCTTCCCGCTTGTCGACGAGGAAGTCGCGGGCGGCTTTGAATTGTGCTGTGTTGGTCGTGGTTGTGTCAGTCATGTGGACTAAGACCCTCCTTGTGTGGTCAATTATTGGCCTGAGATGAAACCTAAAAACTGTGTTCTAAATCAGTCACAGCCAATAATGTGGCGTGCGTCTCACTTGACTATAGTTAAACTTCGAAATAAATGGGAGGGTTTTTGCCGGAATTTTTTACACTTTTTTCTTCCGGGCAGGTAGCGGCGACAGATCCCGGCTGTATGCACAAGTGCTATCGGTCTGTAGGGTGAGTGGGTGACACTATGTGGCGTGTTGCTAGTGGTTACTTAACCCGTGGAGTAAAAGCGTTCCGAACTGGCGATATGCTTGGTGTGCGTCGATTGTTTCCGAGAAGGTTCCTTGTTGGATCTGTTCGAGGCTGGTTGCGATAAGTGCTGCGATGAAATCGGGGTTTTCTGTTCTGAAGTCACCATTTGCCACGCCTTTTTCAATGAGTGCCGCGATCTTTTTGGTCGCGGCCTTGGTGTTGGTGTCGTAGATTTCTTTGGCTACGGGCTCTTTCGCGAGGTCGCGCATGAATGCCTCGCTCGCCGGTTCTAATGCGGTACCGATCGCATGAAAGTAGTGTTCAAGCGCGGATTTGGGTGACTTGTAACTGCGCAACGCGATATCGGTGCGGCGGGTAACTTCCCGGAAAAAGCTTATGAGAACCCGCCGGATAACCTCATCGCGACTGCCGCCCAATGCGTAAATGGTGGACTTGGAGCAGTGGAATTTCCTGGTTGCGCCATCAATGGTGAAGGATTCGAAGCCGTCGGTGAGGAATGATTGCAAAAGATCGCTAAAAAGTGCCCGCTGTCTGGGGGTGAGGGTGGCGGGGGCGGTTGAGGATTCGGTCGGTTTTGAGGTTTCGTGCTGGGTTTTTGTCGTCATGGCTTCATTGTTCCATGGGGTAAATGTGAAAGAAAATTACAGAAAGTAGTGACGTGTGCCATAGTTGACGGTACACTTGCGTACATAATCGTACTGCCGATGGGGGCGATTATTTCACTGGGGAGTCCTGCCACACGGTAACAACCGCCCGCCATGTCACTGGACTTTCGAAAATATCCCTACCGCACCGGCGTGATTTCTTCTTCACAATCCACCCTCGACCGCCACTTCTACTACAAGTAAGGAATTTTCAACTCATGGCACCGATCCTTTCCACCAGCATTCCTGGCTGCGAGTACCTGGACAACATTCCGTTTCCCCACGCCGACTTCTTCGGCGTAGCAGACCGGCTCACCCAAGAAGAACAAGAAAAACTGCAGGAAATCCACACATTCCTGCAAACCGAAATTCGACCCGTCGCGGGCGAATATTGGGACCGGGAAGAATTTCCGTTCCACCTGCTGGAGAAACTCGCCGACCTCGGGTTAGGGGAGCTGGAATTTTCCGGCTATTCCCGCCTTTTCAAAGGCCTCGTTTACGCCGAAGTAACTCGGGCAGATGTGTCGCTTTCGGCGCTGGTGGGAATCCATAATGAGCTGGTGCTGGAACTAGTCCACAATCTTGGTTCGGACGAACACCGCGCCACGTGGATCGAGGGTTTGAGAAAGTTCAAGAAGATCGGCTGCTTCGCGCTTACGGAACCGGACCACGGATCCGATATCGCAGGTGGTCTGGCCACCACCGCCACCCGCACGGATGAGGGTTGGGTTATCAACGGCAAGAAACGGTGGATCGGCGGCGGAACCTTCGCCGATTTCGCCATCGTCTTTGCCCGCGACGTTGCCGATGATGAGATCAAAGGCTTCATCGTCGAACTGGACCGGCCCGGGGTGACCAGGGAGAAAATCGCCCGCAAGATGGGACTGCGGATCATGCAAAACGCCGACCTTGGGTTCAATGATGTTGTCATCCCGCACGACAATCTTCTGCCGGGGGCGGAGTCCTTCAAAGCAACCAACACCTACCTGAAAAACTCCCGCGCCTGGGTGGGGTGGCAAGGCGCGGGAATCCAATTAGGAATCTTCGATAAAGCCCGCGAGTTCGCCCTTAAACGCGAACAGTTTGGAAAACCAATCGCGAAATTCCAATTGATCCAAGAAGCACTGTCCAGGATTCTCGGCAACGCCACTGCGTCGTTAAGCATGATGGCGCAGCTCGCCTGGGTGCAGTCCGAAGGGAGGTTGGAAATGCCCTATGCGGCTTTGGCGAAAGCCACCACCACCCGGCTAGCCCGGGAATCGGCGGCGGCGGGCCGCGCCATCGGCGGCGGTGACGGCATTCTCACCCAGAACGATCTGTCCAAGATGCTCAATGACGTGGAGATTCTGTTCACCTACGAAGGGACCTACGAAATTAACTCCCTCATCGTCGGCCGGGCGATCACCGGTCAGTCGGCATTCGTTTAAAAAAGAAAAGGTCTTTGACATGAAAATTACTGATGGAAACTTCTCCGCAGTGGTCACTGGTGGCGCATCGGGGCTAGGCGCTGCCACCGCTAGTATGCTTGCCGACGCCGGGGTCGCCGTCGTCGCCTTCGACTTAGAATCCAGCATCGCCAAAGCACGCGAAACCGGCACCGCCAAGGATTCGATTACCTACCTGCCTATCGACGTCACCGACTTCGAACAAGTCAAGCAGGGCGTGGAACAGGCCGCCGCACTCGCACCGCTTCGGGTGGCAGTCAACTGCGCCGGAATCTGCCCATCCATGCGAATCGTCGGCCGCAAAGGCTCCCACGACCCACAATTGTTCGCAACCACCATCAACGTCAACCTGATCGGCACCTTCAACGTGCTAAACGCAGCCGCCGGGGTGATGGCTAGCCAAGAACCAGCCGACGCCGATGGGCAGCGCGGCGTCATCATCAATACCGCATCGGTCGCGGCATTCGAAGGGCAGATCGGCCAGGCCGCCTATGCGGCGTCGAAAGGCGGGGTGCATTCCCTCGCTATCTGTGCCGCTCGGGACCTCGCCGGAGTGGGGGTGCGGGTGGTCGCCATCGCGCCGGGCATCGTGGAAACCCCCATGATGGCGTCCATTTCCGACGAATACCGCACCGAACTGGAAAACTTGGTGCAATTCCCGAAGCGCATGGCCAAGCCAGAGGAATACGCGGCTCTCGTTGCCGCCATCATCGACAACGGCTACCTCAACGGCGAGACCATTCGTATCGACGGCGCGCTGCGCATGCCGCCGAGATAGAAAACACGAAACCGGCGATCTGTCAGACGCGGATGGCCGGTTTTATATTTACAACTTGTCGTTGCGCGGCCTGCCATAGACACCAATGAGAAACAGAATCAGCGTGCCTAACACAACCACATTTCCAAATTGTTCCCAATCGAAAGCGGCAGTGACCCCAATCAGTTTCAAAACATACATGTACACAAACATGCCGACGACTAGCGTGACCCACCGGAATAACAGGCTCTTCCACGAAATGCTAAACGTCCAACGGGAGGAACGATTCTCAGCCATACTTCGTCTCCTAAACACGGTCGGAAAGACACCGGTTCCACCAGTATAGCGAAAGCTATATAGTGGAGTGGCTCACATGATACTGGGATAGCACGGCATGCAACGTGCCAGCACGCATACATTCGTGCCGCTTGACGACGAAGGATAAAGCGCAATGCTTGATTGGTTTGGCTTCAAAATCACCTCAACGTTTTCATCAAAACGCGGCTTCTTTTCGGCAGCTTCACGTCGATTTATAACCATCACGCTGTTGAGCTCGTTGATTCTCTACTCCGTGATAGGCACCGTGCTGCGCTGGCTCCTCCCACCTGAGCTCATGGCCGATGACCTCGGCGCAGTGATGCCTACAATCATCGGAATGTTGGCCGCAATCGTCTACATCATGGTGATCGAACGATATTGCCTAGAGAAAGCACTCAACCGTAACGACGGTGCCTAGTGAGGCGTCGACAAGCAAAAACTTTCGCTTAAGTCGCATGGCCCCGGTAGGGCTCCAACCCCCAATACGGGAAAATCGACTTTGACGTGGCCACCATCGGCGCGCAGGCGGCATTCGTCATGATGCGTTCTGGCCGAAAATCCACCAAACCTGCTTCCGCATCCATGTCACCTAAGGTCATATCGGATGCGCAGCGGGCGCGCTCCTGCCAGTTCTGCGGCAACTTCGCGCGCGGATCCAGCTCTGCACCCGCGACCGTAGCCAATACCTGGGTCCAAGCACGTGCCACCGAATCCCGGTAGTAGCCACCGCCGCCAATCGCCACCCACTTACCGCCCGCGAATTTCTCCGCCCACCGGGCAACGCTGCGATACGCCAACGTCATGGCGTTGATGGACAAGTCGAGATCAGCGAGCGGGTCGTTAATATGCGGATCGGCCCCATGCTGCGAAATGATGATCTCCGGGCGGAACCGCTGCAACAGCGGCGGAATAATCCCATGTACCGCCTGCAACCACTCCCTATCGGTTACGTGGCGGGGCAGGGCGATATTAATCGCCGTTCCGGCTGCATCACTACCGCCAATATCGTGAGCAAAACCCGTGTGCGGAAACAGATACAACCCCGACTCATGCGCCGAGAACGTCAATACCCGTGGATCGTTCCAAAACATCTCCTCCACGCCATCGCCGTGGTGGGCATCCAAGTCGATATACGCCACCCGCGTGGCGCCATTATCTAGCAACCACTGGATCGCGGCACCGGCATCGTTATACATGCAAAACCCACGCTGGGCGTGGGCGCTGGCGTGGTGCAACCCACCCGAGAGATTCACGGCACGGCTGTGGCTTCCCAACCACACCGCCTGGGCGGCGGCAACGGTCGCGCCAACCACCCGGGCCGCAACTTTCGGCAATTCCGGCACCACTGGGTGCTCATGATCGCCGATACCCGCCTCCGGGTGCGGCTCGCCCGACTGCAGGGCCGCAATGTACTCATCGGAATGGACCAACCGGACGTATTGGTCACAATCACTTGGCGGCTCGGCAATATCGAAAAGATCCAACACCCCGAAGTGATCGGAAAGTTCCATGGCAAGCCGCACCCGATCGGGCCCCATCGGATGGTCGTCGCCGAAGGAATACTCCAATAACTCGGCGGTATGGATTAACAACGGTTTCGGCGACGTCATGGTCGTCCTCCTCACACCTCTTGGCACATCGTGTGGTTGGTAGTTTGTGCGGCACCTAAAGTTATGGCCATCGAACCGGGTGCCGCATCAGCGGGGCAGCGGGTTGACTTAGGGGTTTGCTACAGGGAACGCGCAAGCGGATCCCGTTCGGCAGCAAGCGGTGCTATCCGCAACCGGGCACCCACGATCGCGGTGTCGTCAATACCCGCAATAACCGGATTCAGTTCCACCTCAACGATGGAAGAAATATCGTCCTTGAGCTGGGCAACCCGCATAATCACCTGTTCCAAGGTATCCAATCGGGTTGGTTTCGTACCCCGATAACCATGCAACAGCGGTGCCGCACCCAGCCCATCCAACATGCTGCGCGCGTCGATGCGGCGTACTGGCGGCACGCGCCACGACAAGTCACCCAATAAATCGGTGGAAATACCGGCGATTCCGGCAGACACCATCGGACCCAATACCGGATCTTCAATAGCACGAATGGTCAACGACGCCCCCGGCTTCACCGTGGGCTGAACCACCGGCAATAATGCGGTGGGGGAATCATCCGCCGCGTCAGCTACCCCGAGGTTATGGGCCAATTCCGTTAACGACGCCCACGCTTGGCGCATCATCTCCGCATCGGCGATATGGCGAATGACGGCGTTTAACTCCGGTCGCCCCCGCACGACCGGATGCACCGACTTCAACACCACATTCCAGCCGTATTCCTCAGCAGCACTGATCGCCGCGTCCAGCGAATTAACCGGCTGCCACGGCACGATATGAACCCCATAAGCAGCAAGAATTTCAGAGGTCTCCGCATCGGTTGCCCACCGGCCGTTCGGTGAATCGGCGACAATGCCCGCCACAATCTCTTTCGCCCGCACGCTATCGCCAGCGCCGAGTTCATCGTCGGGATGCGGTCGGGCTGCCGCCCGCAATTGTTCGTTGTCCACGATCGCGGACACCGCCTCCAACGCATCGGCATAGGTGGCATACACCGGCAATTGCCCCTGGGTTTCCTCGACAGCAGTTTCCGGAGGTGAGAATTCCCGGAAACCCACGAACGTAGCCATCAACGGGGTACCAGTATCAGCAGCAGCCAACTCGCTCAATCCCTGCCAGGCGCGCTCCAAGACGGGTTCGTTGATCTCCACGATCCCGCTAAACACCAGGTCGGTGCGCGGATCGTTGAGGGCTGCCGCCGTTTCGTCGATAATGCCCAACGGGTCACCGGTTACCGTTATCGAGGTCGGTGAGAAACCGAATCGCTCGGCCGATTGCCGCATTTGTTCACTCAGCCCAGCTGAATTGGAAATCAATGTCACGCACCGGCCCTTTGGCACCGGTTGCCGGGCCAGGAACTGTGCGATGTCGTACATTGCGTCGCGTCGGGTGACAACCATGGCGCCGGTTTCCCGAATCACCTTATCTAATGCCTCCGGCGAGGCGGTCGCCAACCCCTCTAATTCGTAATGGCGCGCCGATTTCAACGCCCGGGACGGGATGAACACCACCACGTACTTTTCCAAGGCCAACCGGCGTAGCACCCGGAAGAATTTGCGCGGGTTACCGACCACGTCGAGGGAGAGTAAACAAATCTTGGTGCGCTCGTCGTTCGCCCAGAACTGGATAACATCGTTGCCGGTCACATCGGCGAAGGAACCGGCTGAGATAAACGAGCTGAGACCGCTGCCGCGATTAAGAGCGTGCGATAGCGTCAATGTGGCCACCCCAGCGGATTGGGTGAATAGTCCGACTGAACCGCGCCGGGGCATGGGCGCGGGGGAGGCATTGAGTCGCACCTCAGGATCGGTATTGATAAGCCCTAAGGCGGCTGGCCCTAAGGCGCGCAGCCCGTAGGACCGAGCCTGTTGGATGAAATGCACCGCGTCTTCCCGAGAAACTTTGGGGTTATGTCCTTGGGCAAGGAAGATCACTCCGACGGCATTCTTCTCCGCGGCGGCGGCCAAAATGTCATCGACATGGCTGGCATCGTGGCTCATGACTACCAGGTCGATATCGCCGACGATGGTGCGCAGGTGTTCCGCCGCGGTCATTGAGTCGTGGTCGTGGGTGGCGATGTGGATTTGCCCGGAGAACCGGGCGGAGACGATCTGCGGGACGATGCGTTGCAGATCATCAACATCACCTACGATGGCGACGGATTTAGGGTTTAACAACCGCCTAATGGAGCTGGCTTCGGCACGTAATTCCCGACGTTCCATCACTTCTTTGGAGGTGGCGGAAGCTTCGATGGGGAAGTCGACCACGATGAAGCCGTCTTCTAACTCGGGTTTTACCTCGTAACCAGCGCGGATGAATACCTGAACCATGGAGCGGTTTTCGGTCAGGATTTCCGCAAAGAACCGCTCGATGCCGCATTCCCGGCCAATCTGGGCCAGGTGTTCTAGCAAGATATTGCCAGCGCCCCGGCCGTGGTGGTCGTCTTGTACCAGGAAGGAGACGTCGGCGACCCGGGCAGGCAGGAATTGCTCAACGACCTCGTAGCGGGCGGTGGCGACGATTTTTTCCCGCTCGACCAGCACCAAGGTGACCGAGTTATGGAAATCAATGTCGAGCCATTGCTTGAGATCGTCGTCGGAGAGTGTGGGGTGGGTGGAGAAAAACCGCAGGTATTTCGATTTTGGTGATACTCGCGAATAGAAGCTGATTATTTCCTCGCGGTCTTCTGCGCGGATTGGGCGTAATGTTGCGATGCCGCCGTCGTTGAGGATGACGTCGGCTTCCCAATGCTTGGGGGCGGTGGGCATAGGTAGATCACATCCTACTGCTAGATTTTGTGATCTATACTACATTCCAGAAAAGTATTTCGGTGTCGAAATAACTTAGGAATTGTCTAAATTTATTCAAGGCGTAACAGGTGTATCGACGGGGGTGAAAAACCTGCTGTAAATCTGCGTTTTCCCCTGTTTGAGGGGCGTTTTATAACAAAGCGGCATACTTTTGATTTTCAAGTTCCTAGTGGTGTGAGTTTTATGACAAAGTAAGGGGCATGATTCGCCGTTTATTCACCGCAGCCACACTGGCTGTAGCCGTAGCATTTGGTGGCGCTCCGCTAGCCGCCGCGCAACCGCTGCCTGGAAGCAGCACTGTTCAATTTGTACTTCCTAACGATGTTTTGGCTTTCGCGGATCAGCACCACATTGCGGTGCCGGAGCAATTGCGCCCCGACGATACCCCTGTGTTGACCTCCGATCTGCGGGCTCGCCTGAAGTCTGCAACCGAGAAGCACCTCACCCAATCAGGGCATAAGCACGACCTTCACGCGCAGGCGATCGCTCAGGAATGGGCGCAGCAAGCGGTCAATGGTCAAGTGGTTTTCTATGGAAACGCTGGCGATGGTGTCACTCATTTGGATAAGGGCAGCGGAAACGTCTATAAGATGACTCCTGCTGAGGCAGAGGCCCATATTGCGTGGCTGAGCCGCACCCCTAACGATTTGCCAGGTGGCAAGCATTTCGGTGTAGCTACTGCTGCGAAGAGTGGGCATGTTTACTTGGTGGAGTACTTCCTGAACTAAAACTTCACAACGATATGGTGGTTCTGGTGACAGAGCCGCCATTTTTCGTTATTGACCCTATTTGGGTGGGAAAGTCGCATTATTGCGACATTAGTGCGGCAAATCGCTACGAGTAACCGTTTCTTATCAATCAGCTTGGTTACACTTATGGCTTGCACAACCCAAGTTCGATAATCATCTATTCCAATCGGGAGTTGGCTTTCGCCGTATGCCTACCGTCGCGGTAAAACTAGACGGGGTAACAGCTTACGTTGGTGTGCGTAACCACACCGCATGCCAACAACCGGGCACTGCACATAGGTGCTGCTCATGACGCCGAATGGAACGGGGAGGAAAGGCACTCGACCCATGCGAAAGTCACTGATTGCACCGATTGCGATCATCACGGCAACCGGGATGATATTCCCGGCAGTAAGCCAGGCAGACCCCAATGCCGGCCAAGAAGAAAGCGTCTGCGCTAATAAAATGCTTCTGCATGAGGGCACCACCGCGCTGCGGGTGGAGCGTATCGACGATAGCTTCACCATGAAACTACAGGACGAAACCAAACACTACAGTCCCGAGACACAGATGCGGGAAGTTGAAGATGTGGTCATTGGTATCAAGAACAATAGCTATTTCGAGCGCGGTGAAATGGAATTAGGCGATTCGAATCTCGACTTTATGGGGCCCGTGGGTGGCCGCTTCTACAATATGAGTGAGGGCAAAAACCACCGGGTTGAAGTTGAGTTCGATACCACCGCCCTGGATTTCGCCCAATACAATAACAAGGTCACAACCCACCTTGATCCGGTATCAGTACCGGCTGATACTTCTTTCGGCATTTATCTTTACATTTCGCCCCGGGTGGAACGGGAAGTGCTTATGGACTCGTTGCGGGGTGACTACGATTTCGACATGAAAAAGCCGTTCCGGAATTCCTTTACCTGGGCTTTCTGGAAGCCGGGTGTGTATACATTCGACGCGTATTACAGCGCCGAAACCCCCGTGGGTGGCAAGATGCAAAGCCCGAAGAAGCGGCTGACGGTTGTCGTCGGCGATGAGCACTTTAATAAGTGCAAGCAGGTAGCGCTTCCAGAACCAGGAGCCAACAATCCGGCACCGACGGATCGGCCTACAGAAACTAGCCAACCGAATTCCAGCACGGACACTTCCACCCCCAGCCAACCAGATACGCCGAAGTCGCAGGATAAATCCTCGTCCCAGGCGTTGGCCAAAATCTTTGGCGTCCTCGGCGGTGCCTTGACTAAGGTGTGGGAATTTATCCGCAAGGTTTTTGCCTAGATTTCCGCCCGTTTTCACAGACCGCATAACCGCTGAAAATCTATATAAATAATAAATACGGCCGCTGGCCCAGAGTCATCATCAGGTATCTGGGCCAGCGGCCTTGTCATTAGCCTAGCCGTCGAGCAGCCGTTAGCAGCCAAACGTAACGGCGTTGCGGCGATTAGTCCGCCACCATGGGGAATAGCTCAAATTCGGGGTGCTCTTTCTCAATGAACGCCAGCTTCCACTTATCGCCGAACAAAGCGACCAGTTCGCCGTCGGCGCGGGTGAAGATTTCCACGCCGCGCTGTTTGCCCAATTCCGGTGCGGTCGCGGCGGTGGTGCGGCGCGCCACCGAATACGGAATAGGGTCGGCCACGGTTTCCACGTTGTATTCGTTTTCCATGCGGGCCATCATCACTTCGAACTGCATGGGGCCCACCGCCGCCATGACCGGCGCGGCGTCGCCACGTGCATCATTGCGCAGGATTTGCACCACGCCTTCGGCCGCGAGTTGATCCAGGGCTTTGCGGAATTGCTTGTATTTGCCCAAGCTTTTCGCCCGCAGCGTGCGGAAATGCTCCGGTGCGAATTGCGGCATGGGCGGGAATTGGACCTTGCGCCCCGCGTAAATGGTGTCGCCCGGCGCGAGGGATCCGGCATTAACAAGGCCGACGATGTCGCCGGGGAAGGCAGTCTCGACGGTTGAACGGGTGCGGCCGAACACGGTCAACGCATATTTGGTGGAGAAACTGCGGCCAGATTGGGCGTGGGTAACCTGCATTCCGCGGTCGAATTCGCCGGAGACGATGCGCATAAACGCCAGAGAGTCGCGGTGGTTTTTGTCCATGCCTGCTTGCACTTTGAACACCACGCCGGAAAAGTCGTCGTCGATGCTGCGGTGTTCGTCAATCGAGCTGGTTGCCTGCGCCACTGCGGCGGGATCGGAGTCGCGGCCTGCGGGGGCGGGGGCGAGTGCACACAATGTGTCGAGGATTTGGTGGACGCCGAAATTGAGCATCGCGGAGGCGAAAATCAGCGGCGAGGTGGTGCAGTCGAGGAAGAGTTCTTGATCGTGAAGCGCACCGTCGGCGGCGAGCAGTTCGACTTCTTCGGCTGCGGTTTCCCACACGTCCGATTCCTTCGAGTGCGCTTCGTCTGGGCTGTAGTGTTCTTCCGGGGCGATGGTGGAACCGCCGGCAGTGCGCAGGAAGTGGATGTATTCTTCCGCCTCGCCGTCGTCGTTGATGCGGGCTAAGCCCCGGAAATCGCCTGCTTCGCCAACTGGCCAGAATAGCGGGGTGGGTTGTAATCCGATTTCGGTGACGATTTCGTCGACAAGCTCTAGTGGGCTGCGTCCGGGCCGGTCCCACTTGTTAATCACGGTGATGATGGGTAGCCCCCGTGCTTTACATACCCGGAACAGTTTGAGGGTTTGGGGTTCGAGGCCTTTGGCGGCGTCGATAAGCATGACGGCGGCGTCGACGGCGGTGAGTACCCGGTAGGTGTCCTCGGAAAAGTCGGCGTGACCTGGGGTGTCCACGAGGTTAATCATGTATGGTTCGCCCTGGTGCCCGTCTGGGGCGTATTCGAATTGCAGGGCGGAGGAGGCGATCGAAATTCCGCGGTCCTTTTCCATTTCCATCCAGTCGGAAACGGTGGCTTTTCGTCCCGCTTTACCGTGGACGGCGCCTGCCTCGGAGATCACGTGAGCGTGCAGCGCGAGAGCTTCGGTCAGGGTTGACTTACCAGCGTCGGGGTGAGCAATGACGGCAAATGTGCGACGGCGGGCTGCCTCGGCGAGTGTGGACATGGGTTCCTTTCAAAAATCAATGCCTACTACACATTAGTGCATTGCGGGGTCATCGTTATGACCGGAGGATTACATGTGCGCACACTTTAGCTTTTCGACGCCGAAGGTCGCCGCCGGTCACGGTTTACCGGGCATTCTTTCGTCCGTTTTGTCAACAACGGACATAGGTGACCGAAGCTGGTAGCTGTCAGTTTTCGGCGGCGGGTTTCCACTCGATGCCGAGCATCTTGGAGCACACCTCGAAATGGCGTTGCGCCAAGCCGGGTTTCTTTGCGGTGAGACTGATGCGCCCTGGTTTGCGGTTGTCGGAGTAGTATTCGCCGGACTTCCACATGATGCCGGGGGTGCCGTCGATGAAGTAGGCGAGGTTTTCTCCGCCTTTCTCCGGTGAGGAGCCGAAGGAGGACATGAGGGGGGAGGAGTAAAGCTTGCGGAAAATGGTGTGGGAATCTAAGGAGAAATTCGTGGATACCACCCCCGGGTGAAACGCCACGGTATTGAGTCCAAGTGAGTGGTAGCGGCGGTGTAATTCCTGGGTGAAGAGGATATTCGCCAATTTAGCGTTCGCGTAATTAAAGCCGCTGTTGAAATTCCGCAGCCCATTCAGGTCGGTGAGATCCAACTTGGCTATGGCATTGATCTTCGATGCGGTTGCCACCACTGATGCCTGGGACTTAATGAGGGTGTCGAGCAATTGCCAGGTTAAGACCATGGGGGCGAGGTGATTGATCTGGAAGGTCAATTCAAATCCATCGCGGGTTAAGGTGGGGCCGTCGAAAAGCCCGCCCGCATTGTTGGCTAATACGTCAATCCGGTCGGTAATGCCCCGAATGTCGCTGGCCAGCGCAATAACATCCGCGAGGTCAGCGAAATCGGCGGTTAACCCGATCGCCCCTAGTTCTGTGGCTATTTCTTCGGTGCGTTGTTTATTGCGGCCGACCAGAATAAGCCGATCTTTGGGGTGGGCGTTTGCTAATTGCCGCGCTGCGGCGGCACCAATTCCAGCGGAAGCTCCGGTTATGACAATTGTTCGCATGAGTATCAGTGTACGGCCACCACCGCAAAAGATGCAGAGATTATTCGGCAGTGTCGCGCCTAAGTGGCAACCACATAGTCGCCCTAAGGGAACCTGAAATCGACATAGATGAATATCGAAAGGGGTTTAAGTTAGCGAAAGAAACCGCTATCCGAAAAGCCTGTAGCGCCGTTGCAATACCCCTTGTTGGGGGAAGGGGAATGCTGGTGAAAGTGCAGGAAGGAACGGGAAATTGGGTGTTGTAAAGGTGGGCTTAGAAAGTAATAAATCCGATTCTTTGCAAATGAAAATCAATAGCTTTAAGGTATGAGGGGTTCTTAATTGGATTGATTTTCAATTGCTTTTGGGAGGCAAAAGAATGTCCCGCACAACAATCACTTTTCTCGCTACACTAAGCATCATCGCGGCAGGGGCTCCTGAAATTGCCTATGCCGGTCCAGATGATGGCAAAACTGTAATTGCCAAAACTCACATAGACTCGCCGAAAACGTTTTGGGATTCCGAATCAAAAACTTTTGACCAGAAATCCTCTGCTGGTGCCGGGGTGCTCCATGATTTTGAATCTTCGGTTATCTATCTCGGAAAAGGGTGGAGCCGTCGAGGGATAAATCAATATCAGTTCACTATTCCCGATAGCGGGCACCTCACCGAAATCGGTGCGCCGGGCGATGTTTTTTACGCTGGGCCGCAATTAACTGAGGGGCAGCATCATCCGTTGTGGTGGGGATTCGGTGCTGATGCTTTACCTCTCAATGAGTTTCGTGATGGAAACGTGGCACTAGAACTGCTCAATGTAGATGGTCCCGGTGAAGTACACCTGTTTAGCCATTATGACGATTTTCCTGCAGGGCTCAGAAATTTCTTGGGATCAACAGCCCAAAGCCCCCGCATTTGGCCGCTCAATAGTGGAGAACACACTCATAACACGATTTTATTTACCAAACCTGGCCGCCACATCTTAACGTATCGCACGGTGGCTCGGTTAAAAGACGGAACAGTCGTGCATTCGGGAGAAAAACAACAGATTGTTCAGGTGGGGGGCACCGAGCCGCGAGCGGAGGTATCGAAAAGCTTGGAAGATCTCTACGCTGCTGCCCCGGAGGGCAACCTCGCCGAAGCTGGCTATGAACTCAGCGTTGCGCCGTATAAACCAGCACAGCAAAAAGACGGCGATAAAAACCTGGAACTGGTGCAATTCCGGGCGAAAGACGCCACCTTAAACGGGACGCTGACATTGCTTAACGACGGATACCACCTTGCGGATATCAATGTTGTTGGTGGGCGTGCCGAATGGCCGGAATTATTTGGAAGTAAGCCTTCCAGACTGCAAGCAGTGTTTCTTCCGGCTACTGGATCAGGCACCCGTTGGGTTTCGCCTGTGATTGAGCGTAGCTTTTTGAGCAGTCACACAGTGCAATCAGAAGAAAGTTCCGGGCAACTTTTTGCCCCTACCAACAACTCCGCAAATACTAGGTTCTTTCCTCCAACGACGATTAAGCAAGGTAGCACCGCCGCGGTGGAAATCACTGATGTTCCTGGGAATAGTGATTATGCCAAGGTAAGCGTTAAAGTTAGTGATCCGAATTTCGTGGGTTTTTTACGTGGCGGAACCGTATCAAAGGTAGGTGATACTGCAGTGGACCAAATAATTGAGGCACCTATCATTGATGGGCGGGGCGATTTTTATATCAGCCGCGACGACATTTCGGGTCAGTACCCTTTCATTAAGGTCATTCCACACCCCACTCTGGATGCGTATACTGCCACCATCACATCGGATCAAGCGATTCCGGATTCGGGCAGAACCATGTATCCACCAGCAGGATTGACCCGTTTTACTGATTCTCCTGATGATAATCCGAATGGGCAGCCTGAGCAGCCGCAACGATGCGGCGAATCCTTGCTTTTGGCATCCGGTCACACTGACCTTGAGGCCCAGCGTAACGGCAATGCCTTTAGCATGACCTTGCTGGATCAAACGAACACGGAAGGTTTTGACACCTACCGTCGAAAGGTCAGTGACGTGGTCAACGTGGTTCGGGACAATGCCTTAAGCAAACGGGAAAAAGGACTGGCGAAACCCGAACTCGACTTCCTGGTACCGGCCGGTGAGAAGTTCTATCACCTGCCGCAATCACCAAAACAGGACGTTTTGTGGCCCGGCTACAACACTGAGAAGCTCACTTACGATGAGTTCTCCGGCCCAGTCGGCCTGCACTTGGAACCAATCACCATGCCTGCCGACGCCGTATTCGGTGTCTTTAGCGAAAACGGCCTGTCTGGCGACATCAAAGTGTTGGCCAATTCGGTGGCGAAGGACCACGTGATCGAAACTGACATTGCCACCCACGCGCACGTCGGTTGGGCGTTTAGCAAACCAGGTGTCTACCGGTTTGAGACCTTCTACAAGGCGACCACGAAAGACGGCACCAATGTGTCCTCTGCACCAGAAACCATGACGTTCGTGGTCGGCGCACAACCCGGCACCGAGTGCGAGCAGCTGGGCAACGCCCAGACCCCTCCGGCACCGAAGCCACCGACTCAGACACCGCCAACGCAGACGCCACCGACGCAGAATCCTCCGGCACCGCAACCGCCAACCCAAACCCCACCGACGCAGACGCCACCGGCGAATGAGGGCAGCGCGACGTTGAAGGGCGGGCATATTGCGGCGATTGTGGCTGCCATCATCGGTGTGATTGCTGCTGTTGGTGCGGCGGTTATGAGTGATCCGGTGCGCAATATGCTGCAGTCCGCGCTCGCACGACTGCGGTTCTAAGCACACGCAAACTTCCAGTTTTCTTGTTGGTTACCCCACTAGTTTTCATAAGGAGAAAAAAATGAAACTTCGTACCCGATTCACGGCGACTGTCACCGCCGTAGCCACCGCAGTGGCGCTCAGCACCTCCGGTGTCGCAGATGCCCAGGAAACAACGTTGACCCAGGGACACGTGGACGTCTTTCACGTATCAGCCACCGATGATGGTGGCTTGAAGCTGAATATGAAGGAAGACATCACGGGAATTAGCGTTGAACGTGATGCGGAATCGGCGGTACTGGAGGCAAACGCCGCGGCCTGGACCGAACAGACGAAGAAGCTGAGCTTCGTTGGCAAGGAGGCTGCCTACTTGCCACTGTCCCAGAACGAAAATCCTAAGGTTTTGTTCCCCGGCTGGGATACCACCAAAGTTCGAACCAAGAACTTTAAGGAAATCGACCTAAAGATCAAGGAGCTTTCCGGCCCGGGTGAGCTGTACCTGTTTAACCGGGACGGCGGCGACACCAACCCTGTGACGGCCGACGGGAACTACAAACTGTCCAGTGGTTCGGTGATTTCGGTTAAATTCCCAACCCACGCGCACGCCGGTTGGGTATTTACCAAGCCCGGTACCTACACCATGAAGGTTGAAGCAACCGGAAACGGCAAGACCAGCAACACCGCGACCTACACCTGGAAAGTAGCGGAGAAGAAAGACGCTGCCCCGAATCCCGCACCAAAAGATCCTGCCCCGAAGCCTGCACCAGGTGACACGTCGAAGCCGTCCTCCATTAGCACTGGCGGCATCATTGGCATCGTCGTCGCTGTGCTTGGCGTGATCGGTGCTGCGATCGCAGCATTGCTGGGCGGAAAACTGCCCCGGTTCTAATCGCCATCTTTCTACCCCGTCACCGTGATGTCGGCGGTGACGGGGACTCGCCCCGTTAGTATCTTGTTGGGAATATTTTTCACATGTTTATTTTGAAAAACCCCACCATGACGGCTATCCCGCAAGGCGCACCTTCTGCCGCAACCAGCCTGATTTCGTTGCGGAGAGTGTGTGCCGTTGTGGCCGTTATGGGCCTATTCGTGTTGTCGCTCTTTGCACCTGCTGTTTCGCAGAATTTACGGTTAAGCGACGGGCACGTCGATGCCTTTACCGTCACCGCAGAAGACGGTGATTTGAAACTGGCCTTAAAAGAAGACATCACTGGCAGTGGGGTGCTCCGTGCCCCGGAATCCGTTGTGTTAGTTGTCGCGGACAGCGCTTATAGTGACGCCACCTCCGCGGTTCCCGTGATTGGTGGTGCGAGTTACTACCTACCGCAAGCTCAGCAGTCCGGTTTGCTCTGGCCGGGCTGGGATACCCTGGCGGCGCAGTCGATTGCGCAAAATATTGATCTGAATTTTGAATCCGTCTCCGGGCCGGGTGAGGTTTTCCTCTTTGAAAACAGCGGTGGCGGCGGTGTGCAGTCCGTTACCTCGGACGGGTCGTTCAGCTTATCCAGTGGTTCGGTTATCAATCAGCCGTTCCCGGCGCACCGGCACGTCCATTGGGCGTTTACTCAACCAGGTACGTACACCATGCAGGTAACCGCCACGAGTGGTTCGCTGACAAGCAATACCGCAACGTATACCTGGGAGGTAGGAAGTGCATCATCGGGTGGGAGTCAGGGCAATGCTTCCGCAGGCACTGGAAATTCGCTGAACACCGCGCAGCAACCAGCAGCACCTGGAAACCGGAACAACGCACCTGCCAGCGCGCCGCGAGGTCAGGCGTCTGGTGGTACCGCCACGCAACCAGGACGAGCAGGCGGTTCAGCGCCCGCAGGGAGCGGAGGTACAGCAAACGGAGGCGGCGCGGCAGCTGGCGGCACAGCGAGTGGTGCGGTAGCCGGTGGCGGTGCTAGCGGGGGGAATTGCAGCCCAGCGGTAACGCCTATGTTGAAAGACGACCGCACCGTTCCGGCCACGTGGCGAAACCTCAGCGAGATTCAGTTTGAGCTCGGTAGTGCGGCGAAAAAAGATCTGCCTGTCGCGATCGGGCCGGTTCCGAAGGGACCTGTGTGGATGATCGGTTCCACTCAGGAACCAAACGTTCCGTGGGTGGGGGCCAATTCCCAACACCCCAGCATGTTAGAGCACACGCAGGGGCCGGTGACGTGGGAACTGGTGGGATTCTCTGGGCCTGGTCCGATGGTTGTGTATAGCCAAGGCGGATTAGGACAGGTAGTGGGCCAAGAATGGTTCCGGGGAGCAAACAATCAGGCGCAAGGCAGCTACACCATCGGGGCGAATGCCCACGTGCACCCCAATTGGGTGTTTGGGGCGCCCGGGGTTTATCAGGTATCCATTCGGCAAACCGCGACCTTAAACTCCGGTGAACAAGTTGCCGGTACCGGCACCGTGGTGTTCAAGGTGGGCAGCGGTAGCCAAAGCGGACACTTCGACCTCGGTGCGGCAATTGACCCGACCGGCGGCAATTGCGATCCGGGATTCGCCGCAGCCCAAGCGATTGCGCCCGCAGACCAGGCCGCGGGCGGCGCGGCCGGTGCAGGTGGTGATACAGGTGGCGAGGTTGCCGACGTGGCGGGCGGAATGAGCGCGGCGGCGAAGAAAGCAGCTGCCGGTGCCGACACTGACGAGCCCGCCATCACCTTGGCCGCGCATATCGTCCAGACCTTGCCATATGTGATTTTAGGTTTGGGATTGTTCGTCCTTGGCGCGGGAACGAGTAACCTCAGCGCGGCGGTGCAGCGTCGAAAAGCAGCGAACGCGGGTGCGGCCGACACCACGGCTAAGGACGCTTCATGAGCCGAGCAACCCGAGGCACCCGTATGCCCGCCCGGACGTATGTCGGCATCGCGCTTGGCCTTGCCGGGGTGACGCTGGCCGGTTGCGCGGTTGGCGCGACATCGACCACGCTGGCGGGCGCGCCGAACAGCAACGATAGCGTGGTCGATGTCGTCGCCACCACGCCGATCATTGCGGATCTGGCCCAAAACGTCGCAGGTGATCGGGCACGGGTGACCTCGGTGATGCCGCTCGGTTCCGACCCGCACAGCTTCGAGCCGGGGCTGCGCAGCGTTCGCACTATCGCACACGCGGACATTATTTTCAGCAACGGCCTGCTGTTGGAACAGCAATCCCTCGTGCGTACCGCCCAAGAATCCCGACTCCCGGAGGTGCCATTCGTGGAATTGGCTGACCAGTCGCCCCGCCACGGCGGCGAGCTGATTCCCCTGGTAGAAAACGTCGCGTTGGATACCGTGTGGTTGGGGATGCGCATTGCGGGTGACGGCGCGGAATACGGTGCCACCAAAACCAGCGGGGTAGACATGCGCCTGAAAACCGCCACCGGGCCGGGCGACGCCGCGGCCTACGTCACCTCAACGTTTGGCTACCCGGAGGTGTTGTTTAACACCAAAGACGGCATCGATGCGGATGACAGCACCACTTTGCCTGTCGACGCCCACACCCACGTGTCCTGGGCGTTTAGCAAACCCGGCGAATATCGGTTGACCTTCGGGGCAACCCTTGACACCCCCACCGGGCCGGTGCCGATCGACGACGCCACCATAACCCTCGCCGTCGGCGTGGATCCGCACACTATTGCCGCGAAAACTAATGCGCATATCATCGACTCCGGTCACGTGGACGTCACCGCAGACATCACCGAGAACAGACTAGTACTGCGCGGCGACGCCCCCACCGGCACCGACACCACCTATACCTACGAGCCCGACGCGACCGTCGTCGTGGTGCCGCCGAGCGTGCTGCAAACCATTCCCGGTGAGCCCGCGTTTAGATTCCTTGGCAACCCCGGCGCAGAGGTGTACCTTTTGCCGCAGGCGGTGTTGGGAAAACACGTCCACGGGGAAGTGGACCCCCACCTGTGGCATTCGGTGAAAAACACCATCGCTATGGTGCGGGTGATCCAAGACGAACTCATCGCCATCGACCCCGGTGGACGGGCTGAGTATGTGGATAACGCCAATGAGTACGTCGAAAAGCTCGAAGACCTCGACCGCGACATGCGGGAAACTATCGCCCAGATCCCGCCGCATCGCCGACACTTGGTGACAACCCACGACGGCTACGCCTACTTGGGCGACGATTATGACATCAATATCGCTGGATTTGTCACACCCAACCCGGCCATTGAGCCGTCCCCGCGCGACGTGATTGCGTTAACCCGAACGTTGGAAAACCTGCACGTTCCGGCGGTATTCTTAGAGCCGAAACTCGCTGGTCGCGCCGGGGTGCTATCGGAGACTGCGCTGCGGTTGGGTATTGAGATTTGCACGATTCGCGGCGATACCCTTGATGCGGAGGTGCCCACCTATCTGGCGCTGATGCGCACCAATGTTGACGAACTTGCCCGGTGTTTGGGGCAACCAGGAACCTAACGCAGTCAGCCCGTAGCAAAAACCGAAAAACGCTGAAACCTGCCTGTGTTTTACGGCCAATATCCGCTAGTGAACATCACAACTTAAACCAACAAAACAAGAGGAAAGCTATGATGAGAAAACTCACCCGACGTACCCCGTTCCGATCAGCTGCGGCCGTCATGCTGGCGGCTGCGTGTATTGCTACCAGCGCCGTGCCGGTTGCCGCAGGCGATCTTAATCAAGTTGTCAGCGCCGACGAAGCCATCGCCCCAGCCGGTGAGCTCGTCGAGTTTCGCTCCGGCCACGCCGACATCGGGCCGCTGATGGTGCCGAAGAAAGACAACCCCGACGTGCCGTTTTCCACCTATATCCGGGACGATTCCAACACCCCGCCGGTCTGGCGCAGCCCGGAGGACGTGTTATTCGTGGTGGGGGATAACGCCAAACAAACCCTGCCCGATACCCAAGACTTCGCATTCACCGGCGCGACACCGGGTTCTTCCGTGTGGGTTGTGCCGCAGGTGGAGCAGGTCGGCGTTCCGTGGGTGGGGTGGAATACCCAATCGCCAGCCTTTGTGGAGGCGATCACCGGTGGCATAACCATGAGCTTTGCAGGGCACCACGGGCCGGGGCAGTTTACGTTATTCCTGCAAAACGGCGGTTTTGAAAAACCACAATTATTGTGGACCTCGGCGGAAAAAACCGCCCAAGATATCTACGTCGATGCCAATACCCACACCCACGCTAACTGGGTGTTTACCGAACCGGGAATCCACCAGGTAGCGGTGAAAATAACCGCCGAGTTGAAAGATGGCGGCGTGAAAGAAGACACCCAGATTTTAAGCTTTGCCGTGGGGGAGGAAGCGGACCTTCCGGCGGCGCAGGCGGTCACCTGGGACGGGGATTTCTTAAGCGAAGGTGACGATAGCGGGGTCGCTGCCGTGGGCACCATCGACCGCACGGGTGACAACCAAGCGGTGTTGTGGGCAATCATCGCCATTGTGGCGGTGCTGGTCATCGGCTCAATCGTCGTGGTTATCCGGGCACTAAGCCGCCCGCGGGGTGAGAAGTGACGATCGAAACCCAACCACAGCCACAGCCACAGCCCAAACCGCAGTCGCGGCAACGATCATCGGCCGCGCTGCTCACCGCCCGTGATCTTTCGGTAACGCTTGCGGGGCGTCGGATCTTCCATTCCCTCGATTTTTCCATGACGGCGGGGGAGTTTGTCGGCCTCGTCGGGCCGAACGGCGCTGGTAAAACCACGTTTTTACGTGCGATTTTAGGCTTGGTGCCAACGTCGTCAGGTGTGGTGGAAGTAGCAGGCAACCGCGGGCGCAAGCTACGCACGGCGGTGGGCTACGTGCCACAGCGCCACGAATTTGCTTGGGATTTTCCGATTTCGATCCGCGACTGTGTCTTAAACGGCCGCACCGGACTAATCGGGTGGGGGCGCCGCGCGGGCCGCGCCGACCAGGAGGCAGTAGATGAAGCCATCGCCCGGGTGGGCTTGGAATCGCTTGCGCACCGCCCGATCGGGCAACTTTCGGGCGGCCAACGGCAACGAGTGTTGGTAGCCCGGGCGTTGTCGACCAAACCGCAAGTTTTGCTTTTCGACGAGCCCTTCACCGGATTGGACATGCCAACCGCAGAGCACTTAACCCGCCTGTTTTCCGACCTGGCGGATGCTGGCACCGGCATTATCATGTCCACCCACGACATCGGTGAAGCGCTGCATTCCTGCCACCGGCTGGTGTTGTTTAAAAACGGCATTCGGGCGGACGGTAATCCCGCCGAATTATCAGACGAAACCCTATGGCGTGACACATTTGAGGTCGGCGAAAACTCGCCGCTTATAACCCTGGTGAGGGCACATACCCATGCTTGATATTTCTTTCATCGACTTCATCCATGATTTAAGCAACCCCGCGTTGGCCTTCTTACCCAAAGCCCTACTGATGTCCGTCATGTCCGCGGTGGTCTGCGCCGTGGTGGGGACGTTTGTGGTGCTACGCGGCATGTCGTTTATCGGTGATGCGGTGGCCCACGCCGTTTTCCCCGGACTGGCCATAGCGTTCGCCCTTCAGATTTCGGTGCTTGTTGGTGGGGCGGTGGCCGGTGCGACGGTCGCCCTGCTCATCGCTGTGTTTTCGCAGCGCCGCCGGGTGAAAGAAGACGCCGTGATCGGTATTTTCTTCGCCGCAGCATTCGCGCTTGGCTTGGTGGTGATCTCCCGCACCCAGGGCTACACCGCCTCTTTAAACAATTTCCTCTTCGGTTCCATCACCGGTGTCTCCACCACCGACCTGATCGTTGCTGGCGGGGTAGGAGCGCTGATTATCAGCGTGATCTTCCTGGTATTGCCGCAATTAACAGCCGTCGCCCTTGACCGGGAGACCGCCTTTGCCATGAACCTGCCGGTTTTTATCCTCGACCTCATTATCTATTTGGCGGTGACCGCCGCCGTGGTGATGTCGGTGCGAACCATCGGCAATATTTTGGTTCTGGCGTTGCTAATCACCCCGGCCGCCACGGCCCGCTTGGTCACGGATTCGCTCAAATCGACGATGGTGATCGCCTCCTTGGTGGGGGTAGTGGGGGCTATCGCGGGTATTTATTTCGCCTGGTCGATTGACTTGCCTGCCGGTGCTACTATCGTATTAGTTTTGACAATGATTTTCTTTATCGCATGGTTGCTATCGCCCAGGCAAGGGCTCGTGGCAACGTGGCTGCATAAACACAAGGTGGTTGACTCACATGACTGCATTGCATAAACCGCGTACCGTCGTCGCACTCGGGTTTAGCCTCGGGCTCATCTTAAGCCCCACCGCGGCCGTGTACGCCACCGATCACGCGGTTGGCGGCGGCGAATCAGCACCAATAGCCAATGAAGCCATCGGCGGGAACACACCAGCACAACCACCCGTCGGCACCGACGACGACGTTGCAATCCCAGCCCCACCGCTCGAAGGGGTTCAGCCGGGGACACCCGAAACCGGGGCGCAAGCTCCTGGCCTGCAAACCCCTGGCACGCAACCGGCACCCAATGAAACCCCACTGCCGGACGTGGAATCAGCCCCTAATCCCGCAACCGCCGCGGAACCAACCCAGGTTCTTACCGTTACTGCGCCAGCGGAAACAGCAACGGATACGTTCATCATCAAAGAATCTCACCAGGATATTCATCTTCAATTGGTTGACGGCTATCCGCACGTAAAAATGCGCGACGACGGCTCGCAGTCGGCATCGGGCAAAAGCGCCTACCGGCCCAGCGGCAGCGCCTATATTCTGGTCGATCACCAGAGTGAAAAGACACTCAAACGGGGTGAATTAGCAGCTGATACTGATTTGCCCGATTCCAGTTACGTCATGCCCGAGAACCAGATTCCAGGTGTCCCCTGGGTGGGGTTTAGCACCGTCGGGCTCACCGGCGACCATGTCGCAGGCCCCGAAAACGTTCTGCTAAGTATCGCCAAAGCGGAAATCCCAGACGGCGGCCGGATGCTGTTATGGACCGAAAGCGGGTTGGATGCTGAACCGCAACTGAGGCTTGATACCGACGACCTAGCCAAGGAATGGGAATTCGGGCTGAAAAGTCACGTCCACACCGGATACGCTTTCACCGAGCCGGGCCGCTACGACATCACCTTCCAATACGCCGGTGAATTCCACGGCGTGAATTGCGAGAAAACCACGCCGGTGACCTACACGGTTACGTTCCTCGTGGGCGAAGAATTCTTCAGCCAAGCACCAGCAGATGCCCGTGAGCAGGGAACTCCTGCCGATCACGAAACGGATTTCAGCCACGGTTTTAGAAAACCACAGTCAAACGGTAACTGCGACGGCAAGAGCGGGCCGGGACGATCCCGGAAATCCGGGGGCGGGGATGGGCTCACCGCCAAGCCCATCGACGACGCCTTGAAGAAAATCGACCAAGAGCTACAAAAACTAGGCAAAGCGCCAAGCGGTGATACTAAAACCACCACTAATGCTGGCACTGGCGGGGCCTCCACCAAATCAACCCAATCACCATCGCAAGCCACCCCAACCACAACACCAACCGGTTCAACTGCCACAACCGCGACAGCAACCACAGCAACTGGTACCACCAGTGGGGTGCAATTCATGTCCGCGCCGGGCCGTTCGGTGGTTGCTTCCGCCCCTAAGCCCGCTGCCGCACCAGGAGCTGGCGCAAAAACTGCGACCGACCCGGCACCAACAGCTGCAAAGCCCGCCGATAATGGGCCGGTAGCCTCAGATGCGGAACCGGTGGTGGCCGCCGCCGAACCTACCACCGCGTTTGCCGCATTGGGCGATGAGACCGCGACGGAAACCGAAGTGAAAGCGACGGCTAATGTGTTAGACAACATGGGCATGTCCCACGGCTTCGCGCTAGGGGTTGGGCTGACAGCCTTAATTGCGGGTTTCTTTAGCCTGCATCTATCCCGCCGCATGTAACCTGGCGCGCACTCACCATGTCCCGGCTAGCGCAAACCTTGTGCTAGCCGCAGCGTGTTAATTGCGGTGAATGGCGTTCTGCGCTTTCGTTAATCCCTCGGTACAGATCAGCCGCACCGCTTGGGCAGAGGCGGAAATCATCTGCGCAAGCTGCTCGTCGTGCGGGATGGTTGAAAGCACGTAATCGGGAACCGGTTGGCCTTTCGGTGGTCGGCCGATTCCCATGCGCACCCTGATGTAGTCGCGGCTTGATAACTCGGCGGTGGTGGATTTCAAGCCATTGTGGCCGTTTTCGTTCCCACCCTGTTTGATCCGCACCTTTCCGTGCGGCAAATCTAATTCGTCGTGGACAACGATGACTCGTTCCGGTGGGATTCCCAATGCGGAACATAACGGCGCGACTGCGGTGCCGGAAACGTTCATGAAAGTGGTGGAGCGAACTAAAAGCACCGGGCAGCCATCGATGTGTACTGAGGCGACGGTTGCCGGGATTCCCTTGACCGGGTGCAGGGATTGGCCTAATGAATCAAGCAACGAATCGATTGCCATATATCCCACGTTATGCCTGGTGTTGGCGTATTTTTCGCCGGGGTTGCCAAGCCCGATCACCAGCCACTGGGCAGGTTCGGGCGTAACGTAGCCGGGGGAGCGGCGGGTAACCAACGATGTGAGACGCTGCCAAAGATTCATGTTCTTTATGCTCTCATAGTTTTATCCGCGCACCTAGAATTTTTTAAGCGAGCACCACCTCAAGGATTGTTTGCCGGGAACCTGGCATTAGATGCCTGATGAAAGCGGGGAAGCACATGTTGATGAGAACATCGACCGTCCTAGCCGAGCTAAAACTGCCGATCATTGTTGCGCCGATGGCGGGCGGGCCGACAACCCCGCAGCTGGTGGCGGCAGCACACGCTGCCGGTGGGTTGGGGTTCCTCGCCGCAGGTTCGGATACACCAGAAAAACTCATAAGCGACGTGCGCGCTCTACAGGATCACCCACATGTCAGGTTCGGGGTGAATCTGTTTGCCCCGCAGAACCAGGTGCCCACTGCAGCCGATGTGGATTTTCTGTTGGAAGTGCTCCGCCCGGTCTATGCCGCCGCAGGGAAGCAATTGGTGCCCGATGCAGAGCAGGTTATCTCTGCCACGGATTTCACCAATGGTTGGGAGGAGAAACTGGAGTTTCTTCTCAACATTGGTGGTAAAGATTGTGGGCTGAAAGCCGTATCGGTTTCCTTCGGTTGTTTTAGCGCGGCGGAGATAGCCGCACTTCACGAGGTGGGTTTGGAAGCGTGGGTGAGCGTGACAACTGCACACGAGGCGAAGATTGCCGCCGAGCGGGGTGCTGATGTTCTTATCGTCCAGGGGTTTCACGCAGGTGGGCATCGATTGTGCTGGGACGCAACTATCACGCCACAACACCAACCAACCGCCGAGCTGATCGTTGACGTTCTTCTGGCGGCACCGAATATGCCGCTGGTGGCGGCCGGTGGGGTGCGTACCCCGCAGCAGGTGAGCGAATTACTATCGCAGCCAGAGGTGGTTGCGGTGCAATGCGGTTCGGCGTTTGTGCGTTGCGACGAAGCTGGTACCAGTGACTTCAACCGGAAATTGCTTGCCGATTGTGCTGATAGGCGTGCAGGGGATTCGGTGACTACCCGCGCGTTTTCGGGCCGCTTTGCCCGGGGATTAGCCACCGCGTTCACGAAAACCCACCCGGATCTGCCGCCAACGTATCCGCTGTTAGGCAAGCTCCTTGCCGGTTTTCGATCTGATCCGCGGACGGCTTATTGCCTGGTGGGTAGTCATCCGGAGTTGCTGCGTACTGGCACGGCGGCGGAGATAATCGCCTATCTCATGCGTGATTTCTTATAGGTAGCGCAATTCCGGTTGTGAGAAAAGATGCGACTAAAACTTAGTGCTTTTAGCTAAGGCTGTGCTATGTTGTTGGCTATGGGTGCGAAGACCAAGCGAAGCAAGCTGAAAGTCATTGACAGTTTTTTCGTTGATTCGTATCGAACTTCCACCAAGCAGCAAGCCGCCGAATTAGTAGGGGCGGCATTTTCGCAAGCGATGGGGCAGCTTGATGCTGGTCACTGTGATTCAGAGATGCGCAAGCTGCGCGCCCAAATCGAGCGCGGTAGCGCCAAGAACAAGTGCTGCCGTTCGAAGCCGCGGTGTAAAAAATGCCCGACTGTCATGCATCGGCTGCGCAAGCAAGGGGCGCTCCAGCTTGATGATGCCGCATTGCGGGTGGCGTTAGCTAAAGCGCGGAAGTGGTAAGGAAGCGTTCGACCTCATCCGCTATATCGGCGCACATGATCGGAATGTCCGCTTGTTCCTGCTTGGAAAACGGTTTGAGTACGAAGCTGGACACGTCCATTCGCCCTGGTGGTCGCCCGATTCCGATTCCCGCCCGAATGTAGTTTTTCCCCATAGCTTTGGTGATAGACCGCAGCCCATTGTGGCCGTGGTCGCCGGTTGCGTGCTTGTCGACGCCCGGCGCCCGTAGTTTCACCACGCCGAAGTCGAGCTCAAGGTCGTCGAAAAGCACGATGACATTGCCGAGAGGAACCTTGAAGAAATCCGCCACCGCTTTAACCGGCCCGCCCGAGAGATTCATAAAACTACGCGGCCTGGCAAGAATAACCTTCCTACCGGCGAGGGTGGTTTCGGCGATCAACGCATTGGACTTTTTATGCGCGCTGAATGTGGCGGGCATACCACTCGCGCGGCTTGCGAGCTCCTCTAGCGCCTGCACGCCGATATTGTGCCGGGTGTTGGCGTATTTTTCGCCGGGGTTGCCAAGGCCGACGATTAAGACGGGGGAATCTGCGTTCATGCTCACTCAGGACATAATAGTGTCATCCGCCCCCATGCCGACATACGATACGCGGCGTGGGGGCGGATGATGGGTTTGAAGGTTAAGCGATATTACTCAGCAGCTGGCGCTTCTTCGCCCTCAGCGGCTTCTTCGCCTTCAGCAGGCTCGTCTTCTGGGACGTCTGCAACTTCTTCATGGCTGACGGTTGCCAGGACGGTCTCTGGATCAGCAACCAGGGTGGTCTTTGCAGGCAGAGCAAGATCGGAAGCGTGGATCTTGGAATCAGCCTCAAGGCCCTCGATGGAGTGGGTGATCTCTTCAGGGATGGACAGAACGTCTGCCTCAACCAGGACGGTGTCGAGATCCTGAACCAACATGGTGCCTGGTGCTGGCTCGCCTTCGAATACCACAGGAACTTCAACCTCAACCTTTTCGCCGCGCTTGATGGCGAGCAGGTCGATGTGGTCGGCGTTGAGGGTGATCACGTTCTGGTCCACGTGCTTGACCATCACGAGGTGCTTGTCACCTTCGATGTCGAGCTCGAACACAGCGTTACCACCGTGGTGGCGCAGCAGTGCGTGAATGTCGAGACGGGAGGTAGCGAAGTGGATTGGGGTTTCCAGATCGGCCGAGTAGATCACACCTGGGATCTTGCCTTCGCGGCGCAGGCGGCGGGCAGCACCCTTACCAAATTCGTTGCGTGGTTCGGCGGCAATGATAATAGCTTCGTTGGACATTGCAATCTCCTTACTTTTTTCAACTTCAGTGTGGAGTGCGATCCTGAAACGGCAAAAGCCTTGCGAACCGCGACTCTACGGTGGACATTGTCATCGGAGAGTCTTCGCAAGGCTAAAGTACTTAGCTTTGGTGAAACACTATCGCGTCGATAACGGCTGTGCAGCATATGCACTGGCCCTCGCCGAGACGAGTGAAACCATACCACACGGGTATGGTTTCACCAAGTCAAACGATGTTAGTGCGAAATGGCCTTCGCCATTCCCACGCCGGTCAGCGAACGTACTTCCATCTCGGCAGCCAGCTTATCCAGATCGTCGGGTTTGCCCAGCTTGGAGCCGATGATGCCGAGGAGGAAACCAGCCGGAACCGAGATGATGGCCGGATTGGTCAGCGGGAACCAGGCGAAGTTCACACCCGCGCCCAGCATGGAGGTTTCCGCGCCGGAAACGGCAGGGGAGAAGATGATGAGGGTGACTGCGGTAATCAGGCCACCGTACATGGAGAACAATGCGCCGGTGGTGTTAAAGCCGCGCCAGTACAGCGAATACAAGATGGTGGGCAGATTGGCGGAAGCCGCGATGGCCAGTGCCAAGGTGACCAGGAACGCGATGTTCTGGCCCATCGCGCCGATTCCTAAGATGATGGAGAGAATGCCGATCACCACCACGGTGATGCGGGATACGCGGACCTGCTCTTCTTCGGTGGCTTCGCCATTGCGTAGTACCGAGTTATAGAGGTCGTGTGCCACCGACGCCGATGCGGAGATTGTAAGGCCAGCTACCACGGCGAGGATCGTCGCAAAGCCAATGGCCGACACTACCGCCATGAAGAAGGAACCGCCGACCCGTGCCGCCAGCAACAACACAGCGGAATTGCCGCCGCCAGGGGCGCTTTGGATGGTTTCGGTGCCAACAAGGGCGGCTGCGCCGAAGCCCATGACTACGGTAAGGAGGAAGAACAGAGCGACGATCGCGATGGTCCACGTCATCGAACGGCGTGCTACCCGGGCGGACGGCACCGTGTAGAACCGCATGAGCACGTGCGGCAATCCGGCGGTGCCCATGACGCAGGCGATGGCGAGGGAAATGAAGTCGATCTTTGTCAAGGTTGATTTTCCGTAGCGCAAGCCGGGGCCAAGGACATCGGTTCCCTGTGGGTGGGTGGTTGCGGCGGATTCCAACACCGCGTTGAAACCACCTTTAATCGCGACGAACGTGAGTATAGAGATGATGACCGAGCCGCCAACCAAAAGCACGGCCTTAATCATCTGAACATAGGTGGTGCCTTTCATGCCGCCCACGAGGACGTAGATAATCATCAAAACACCCACCACGGCTACCACGGCAGCCTGTGCCGCTTTGCCGGAAACCCCAAGCAACAGCGCGACCAAGCCGCCCGCGCCTGCCATTTGGGCGATGAGGTAGAACAGCGACACGCTCAAGGTGGTCACGGCTGCCGCGGTGCGCACTGGGCGTTGTTGCAGCCTGAAGGACAACACGTCAGCCATGGTGAAACGGCCGGTATTGCGCAGCGGTTCGGCAACCAAAACAAGTGCCACCAGCAGCGCGATGAGGAAGCCGATGGAATAGACGAAGCCGTCGTAGCCGTATAGGGCGATGGCGCCGGTCACGCCGAGGAATGCGGCGGCGGACAGGTAGTCGCCAGAAATTGCTAGGCCGTTCTGCCAGCCGGAGAACGCGCCGCCGCCGGTGTAGAAATCGGAGCCCTTCTGCGAGGTCGTCTTTGAGGTGCGGATAACGATGGTGAGTGTGACCGCGATGAAGATCGCGAAAATGGAGATGTTGAGGATCGGATTGCCGGTGTCTACTGTGCCTTGGGCAAGAATGATTTGATTCATCATGATGGTGTTTTACGCTTCCTTAACGCTTGTGGGCTTAGCCGGAGGCTGGGGATTCGGGGGTCGTGGGGTCGGAAGCTGCCCGCGAAATAGCGGGTTGTTCCATGTGTTGGCGGATTTCCTCGGTGGCCGGGTCGATTTTGTTGTCGGCGAAGCGGACGTATGCCCAGGTGACCAGGCCAGCGGTTGCGAATTGTGCGAGTCCTAGAACCATGCCGATATTGATCGCGCCGAATACGGGAGTTTTGACGAAGTCGGTGGCGAAGGTCGCGGTGACGATATAGAAGACGTACCAGGCCAAGAAAGCCACGGTGACGGGGAAAGCGAAACCTCGGAAGGTTTTGCGCAAGGCTGAGAATTCGGGGCTTTGGGAAACCGCAACGAATTCCTCCGGGGTGGGAACATGTTTGGTTGGTTGGGACATCGTGACAGACAACTTCCTCGTGTGGGGCAAGAAATCCCAACCAATGGTGATGTGACCTAGGATTCCCTGCCGATATAAATGTGTCTTGGGTCACCATCTAGGGTGATATGTTCATTAGACATGAAAAAGGTGAGTGGGGCACGCAAATTGTGGGAATTGTGGATTTTCTAAGGCTTTGCGTCGGGTTATGCGTGGACGCCGATTATGGAATCGGTTAATGAATGGCGACAAATATCGGTACGATTTTGACTGGAAACGTACTGCTCAAAATGTGTTATCCGACACATTATTCGGTGGGGTGAACTATGGGAAGATTGCGAATTTATAGGCTTCACCCGAAAAATATGGCTCAAAAAGCCTACCCACTTTCAGGGGTGTTAGTGATAGCCGCCGACGAGTGACGGCGACGAGCAATGGCGGTGTGTGACGGGTAGCGGTCGACCAGTGGAAGGGAACTGGGGCGGTGGGAGCTTGGGGGCGTCGAAAAGCATTAAAGGTGTTTAAGTGCCTCCCGGCGCGATAACGGCGACAGCTCATGGTTGGCGACAAATGCCCGCACCCAATCAGGGTCGGTTTTCGCGTAATCCCGCAGCGCCCACCCGATCGCCTTATTGATGAAAAACTCCGTGCTGCCCAGATTTGCGCAGATCACGTCGGTGAGCAGCTCCGTGTCGGTTGCCTCTTTGCGTAGTAATTGATGGTCAATGGCGATCCGGCGCAACCACATGTTGTCGTGGCGTGCCCAAGAACGCATGTGGGCCGGAGTGCAGATCGCGCCGACGCTTAGATCAAGCGAATCGACGGTATCCCACCAGGATTTTGTCGTGGCAAGGGTCCCTAGCCACTCCACGTCAGCGCTGGTTAAGGTATTCGTCGGTGCCGATACGTGGGCGCGGATGCTATCGGCGGCGACGTACTGAAATTCCCGCTCCGGTTGCGCCCACAGTAGTTCGACTACCGCGATGAGTTCGGTTCTGCTGGCGGTGGTTAGGTGTTTTACGATGCTTTTCGATGCCCGCCTGCGCGCTGGGGTTTTAACCCCTAGGTATTCAAACTGGTCCCGCATGTATTTCTTTTGCCCCGCCGCAACTTCCGCATCGGACACCGCGACAAGAGCGGCCCTTAAATTGTCGACCAGGTGATGAGGGTCCATGTGATTCATCTGCTTTCGTGCGGGTATTTATTGAGCATTATTGAACGCTAACCGCTCTGAGCTGGTTCGTCTCGGTATCGAAGATTAATGTCACTGCGTTGTCTAATGTTACCCGGCGACAATCGGCAATGATCTCCTCGCGAAAATGCATGGCGCGCTTTGCTAGCTGGTTAGATACATTGTCCCACCCTAGGTCGGACGGGGTGGAGAATATCCACGGGTTGATTTCTAGGCCCCATCCGGCCTCCATGGGCGGGAAGTGGTCGGAGAAGATTTGATAGACCACATGATTATGGATGTGCAGTTCGATGGATCCGCATTTCCAGATGTTAAAACCGGGCTTGTCATAAAGCTTGGTTTCAACCTCCGGAAACTGCTGCTTGATGGATGCAGTGGTCTGCCCGATGAAAAACGGACCGCAGTCGCCGGTGAAGACTAGGACTTCAAGGTCAATGATTTGTCGGTGGTTGTCGGTCATGGGTGTTCTTAGGGGCGGTAGTCTTTGCTGAAAGCGCTACAAGTGTGCAGGCTGTCGGGCAGGTTGGGGAGGTCGTCTGGATTTTCAAAGATGAGGGAAACCCCGCTTTCTAGGGTCATGGTGATATTGAGGCTTGTGTGTTGTATCTCGTATCCGATGGTAGCGCGGTCAAGGTGCTCGGAAACCTCGGCAAGGCTAAGCGCGGTGGTGTCGGTGAACAACCACGGCTCAAGGGAAATGTGGTCGCCTGCCGATAGTGGTGCGAAGGTGAAGTGGTCGGTGAACACGCAGGTTAATGTGTTATCGAAGAAGTGCAGCTCGATGTTTCCATATGTCCAAATAGATCCGCCATAATCGTTATCCCATTCCTCGTCCGGACTGTTAAGGAGCTTGGTTACCTCGGTCTTGTTAAGCGGGGCATTAATTGGTCCGAATTGTCCGGTTCGGAAGAACTCTTTGATATCGATATGCATGGGCTGGGTCCTTGGTGTTAGCGCTGGCGTGATTGCGGGGATCTGGTTTCGTCGAAAAGCGAAAATCGATTATGAATAGCTGTTCGCGTGATAAGGGAGAAATATGGACGACATCTAGCGATTGTAAATAAAAATATATGCATTTGGTCAGGTTTGCTATCCGCTACACGTCGTCATGCAAACTTTCTTATTTGTCGTTTCTGCGCGAAAACTGGATGGGCGAAATGCGCGAACGCGCACAACTTCAGTAGGCGAAGCCAAGCGGGCTGTCCGGGGATAAACGCAAAACCGGAAGCATTAAGGAAAACCTCATGCTTCCGGATATGGTGTCACCATTAAAATGTTGCGCGTTTAGGCTTGGCCCTCAAACAGGTCGGTGACCGAACCGTTTTCGAAAATCTCGTGGATGGTCTTCGCCAGCAGCGGCGCGATAGACAAAACGGTGAGATTTTCCCAACCTTCAGTGGATTGCGGCAAGGTGTCGGTGGTGATGACTTCCTTGGCACCACACTGGGACAGCCGCTCCCGGGCGGGATCGGAGAACACGCCATGGGTGCAGGCGATAATGACATCCTCGGCACCCGCGTCACGCAACACACCAACCGCGCCAGCGATGGTGCCGCCGGTGTCGATCATGTCGTCGAGCAACACGGCGGTCTTGCCTTTGACTTCACCAACCACACGGTTGGCCACCACTTGATTCGCTACCTCAGTAGACCTGGTCTTATGGACGAAGGCCAGGGGGGCGTCGCCAAGCGTATTGGCCCATTTTTCGGCGACCTTAACCCGGCCCGCATCAGGGGAGACCACAACGATATTGTCCAAGGTGTAGTTTTTCTTGATGTAGTCGGTCAGAATCGGCATGGCGTGCATGTGATCGACCGGCCCGTCGAAGAAACCCTGGATCTGATCGGTGTGCAGATCCACGGACACGATGCGATCCGCGCCAGCTGCTTTCAAAAGGTCGGCAACCAGCCGAGCGGAGATCGGCTCCCGGCCCCGGTGTTTCTTGTCCTGGCGGGCGTACGGGTAGAACGGCAGGATGGCGGTGATGCGCTTTGCCGATCCGCGTTTGAGCGCGTCGATCATGATGAGTTGTTCCATGATCCACTTGTTCAGCGGTTGGGTGTGGGATTGGATGACGAAGGCATCTGAACCACGCACGGATTCTTCGAAACGGACGAAGATTTCGCCGTTGGCAAAATCACGGGCAGTCATGGGGGTAAGTTCAATGCCGAGCTCTTTGGCGACGGCTTCTCCGAGCTCAGTGTGCGCGCGACCGGAAAACAGCATCAGGTTTTTCTTCGGTTCGCTCCACTTGGTTGCGGTCATTGTGAGGGTTAACCTTCCTTAAGAAAAGTTGGGCCAGTTGAGGCGATGCGGCGAGTTAGAAAACCGCGCCCAAAATTAAAGTGTAGTGGGTGACGACCCACAATTGTTAGTGCAATTGGTGCCAGCCAGGTGGCGCTGGCCACAATCGGCACTGTGCGGGTATTAATCCTGCTCCAATGCTTTGGTTGCGGCGTCAGCAGCGGGCGTGCCGGGGCGTTTCTTCACTACCCAGCCTTCGATGTTGCGTTGCTTACCGGCCGATACCGCAAGAGCCCCTGGTGGCACGTCCTCCCGGATGACGGTGCCTGCGCCGGAGTACGCGCCGTCGCCGACGGTCACCGGGGCGATAAACATGGTGTCGGAGCCGGTGCGCACGTGGGAACCGATGGTGGTGCGGTGCTTATTCACGCCGTCGTAATTGACAAAAACGCTGGATGCGCCGATATTCGACTGCTCACCCACGGTGGCATCGCCGATATAGGTCAGGTGCGGCACTTTGGACCCGGCACCGATCTGGGCGTTTTTCGCCTCCACAAATCCGCCGAGTTTGCCCTTCGCGCCCAATACGGTGCCAGGGCGGATGAAGGTGAACGGCCCGACAGTCGCGGCGGGGCCGATCTCGGAATCGGAGCCGTGGGTGCGCACCACCGAAGCACCATCGCCGACGACCATATTGCTTAAGGTAGTGTCCGGGCCGATGACGGCATCGTCGCCGATGGTGGTGCTGCCCAGAAGCTGAGTGCCCGGATAAATAACGACATCGGATCCGATGGTGACCTCAACGTCAATCCAGGTGGATTCCGGGTCGATGATGGTGGCACCGCCGCGCATGGCCTCTTCTACTTTTCGACGATTCAGCTCCCGGCCCGCCTCAGCCAATTGCACCCGGTCGTTGACACCAGCGAGCTCACGATGGTCGGTGGCAGTGAAGGCGCGAACTGGATGTCCATCTTCCCGCGCAATCGAGAGCACGTCGGTGAGATACAGCTCGCCCTGCGCGTTGTCGGCGGTCAGCCTGCCCAGCGCTGAGCGCAGTACTTCAACGTCAAAGGCGAAGACTCCGGAGTTTACTTCCGTGATCTCTAGGGTTTTCGCGTCGGCGTCTTTTTGTTCGACGATCTCGGTGACTTCACCGGCGTCGTTACGCACGATACGGCCGTAGCCGGTGGGATCGTCCAGCTTCATTGTCAAAACGGTGACGGCCGTGGGGACGGCGGTGTGCGATTCGATTAGCCCAGAGATGGTTGCGCCGGTCAAAAGTGGCACATCGCCGTTGGTGACGACCACGGTGCCAGTGAAATCCGACAGCTTTTCCAAGGCGCATTTCATGGCATCGCCGGTACCGTTTTGCTCTTCCTGAATGGCGGTATAAACAGGGCTGGTTAGTGTTTCCGCTATTTGGTCCACGGCTGGGCCGACCTGGTCGCGTTGATGACCGACGACCGCGACAATCCGATCCGGCTTCACGTCAGCTGCCGCGTGGAGAGCGTGCGAGAGCAAACTACGTCCGCCGATTTGGTGGAGGGTCTTTTGCAGTTTCGATTTCATGCGCGTGCCCGCCCCGGCGGCGAGAACAACAACAGCAGTGGGAGAGGTGGAAGGTGTCACAGTGCGAATGCTCCTTGCAGTGGGAGAGTGTGCCCGGTCAAATGTACGTCATTAAGTGTACGGTGCTGAAGAAAAATTGGTGGGATATGCGGTGCTCGTTTTTCAAGCCAATACCACCGAGTTTTTAGCGAATCTGCTGGTGGAGGGGGCGGGGTGGGATTGTGGTGACAATGAGCGTAAGCACGCTAGTGTTGTCGTATACCCCTAACATCACAATGAACGTGATTGTGATTGCGGGATAACGAGTGGGAGAAAAAATGTCCAAGGCCGATGGCCAATTCCAGTTCAATGCACAGTTCAACCGACGTCGGTTTTTGGCGGCAGGGGCGGTAACGACCGCGTCCGCCGGTCTATTATTAAGCGGCTGTTCGATCGGAACCGACAATGCGGGGTCATCGACAACTGCGGAATCTTTCGCCCCCTCCTCAGCCCGAGTGCCGCGCGGCTGGGATGGGAAACCGCGCCCGCTGCCGATCCCACCGTTAGCGGAGTTTTCAATGGTTGACGGGCGGAAGGTGTTTTCACTCACGGCCAAGCAGGGGCAATCCGAGATTCTGCCGGGCGTGAGTACCACCACCTGGGGTTTTAACGGTTCCATGTTGGGGCCAACCATCCGCATGAGCCGGGGCGATAACGTCGACCTGCGGTTTGAGAATACCCTGCCCGATGTCACTGCCGTGCACTGCCATGGGATGCTGCTTCCGGCGGACATGGATGGCGGCCCGCATTCGGCCATCCAGCCGGGCAAGGTATGGACTAGTTCGTTCACTGTGGAACAACCCGCCGCCACCTTGTGGTATCACCCGCATCCGCACGGTGAGACCGGCGTGCAAGCCTACCGCGGCTTAGCGGGGATGATCGTGCTTGACGACGACATATCCGCAGGCCTTGACCTGCCGAATACTTATGGCGTGGACGATATTCCAGTCGTCATCATGGACGCGAACTTCACCGACTCCGGGCAGTTGGACGAAACCTTCGACCAGAACTTGGGGTTGCAAGGCGACGTCCCGCATATCAATGGGATAACCAACCCGGTGTTTGAAGCATCCACCCGCCGGGTGCGGCTCCGGCTGCTCAATGGCTCTAACATGCGGTTCCATAATATTTCCACCTCGGATTCCCGACAGTTTTACGTCATAGCTTCCGACTCCGGGTTATTAGAAGCCCCGCAACCCGCCTCCGCCGTCACTATGGGGCCAGGCGAACGCACCGAGATCGTCATCGATGTGGCACCGGGCGAGGAGTTTTCCCTCATGAGCATCGGCTTTGCCGATAACCTCGGGGTGCCGGAGGACGAATACTCTTTGGACTTCAAACTCAAAGATGTTCTCAACCTCCTGTTAATTAAGGGGCCGAAAGAGGATGCAGCCAAGAAACTACCGGAGCTTCCGAAAGTCTTAGACCCCAGCGCCGCCGCCCCGGTTGCCGTCGCCGATGCGATTGAGCGCAGCTTTGAGCTCAATACCTTCGAAATCAACGGCCAGTCCATGGACATGAATCGGGTTGACGTGGTCATTGATCACGCTGACCCGGAAGTGTGGGTGGTCACCAATGGCAATTCCGATTGGATTCATAATTTCCACATCCACAACTGCGCATTTAAGGTGCTGGAAGCGTCTGAAACGACCGTCAATTTCGACACCTACGGCTGGAAAGACACCGTGACCATCCCACCTGGGGTGACCCTAAAACTCGGGGTGATTTTCGGCCAGTACCGTAACAATCACTACCCGTATATGTATCACTGCCACATGCTTTTCCATGAAGATCAAGGCATGATGGGGCAGTTCATGCTGCTCAACAAAGGCGAAGTGCCCGAACTTGATACCGATTACACCCGTGGGATTAGCGGTATCCACAACCACTAGTGCTTGTCGGCATCAGCCTTCGCTCCCTTTTGGTGGGGCCGCCAGTGCGGCCCGGTGGGGTGTTGACAAGCACAAAAAATCCGCACATAGTGTGCGGATTTAAACGCTTCCCTGCAAGGACTCGAACCTTGAATGACGGTACCAAAAACCGTAGTGTTGCCAATTACACCACAGGGAAAGGTGTTGAAGTGAGTAAAGAATTTCAATCACTTTGACCTAAGAGATCATACATGAAACCGGGGGACAAAGGCCAAATTCCCATGTCTTTTACGTAAAACCCACCCCGCGTCGGACACTACCTGGCGTTATGTGCCGCTGGTTTCCGGTATTTTCCCATCACCCCAGTGTTGTGACTTTAGGCTCATGGGACAACCAGATAGGCTGTAACACATGGTTCGGCAGCGCATGACAGGAAAAGAACGCCGCGAGCAATTAATCGCCATCGGCAGAAGCATTTTCGCCGAACGCGGCTACGAAGGCACCAGCGTGGAAGAAATCGCCATGCGGGCAGGGGTATCCAAACCGGTGGTGTACGAACACTTCGGCGGCAAAGAAGGACTCTACGCCGTGGTGATCGACCGCGAAATGACCAAATTGGAATCCACCATCACCCAGTCTTTGCTCACCGGGCGTTCCCGGGCCCGGATCGAACAGGCTGTCATCGCGCTATTAACGTACGTGGAAGAAGACACTGACGGTTTCCAAATCCTCGTCCGCGACACCCAGCCCGGCATGGGACGCAGCTATTCCACCCTGCTGAACGACGCCGTGGCCCAGGTATCCCACATTCTCGGCAATGCGTTTACCCGAAGCGGACTCAACCCCGACACCGCGATCCTTTACGGCCAGGCGCTGGTGGGAATGGTCTCTATGACCGCCCAATGGTGGTTGGATCAACGTGAAACCGAAGACAGCCTGCCCAAGGAAGTCGTCGCCGCCCACATCGTCAATCTGTGCTGGAACGGACTCGGCGGAATGGAAGCGGACCCGCAACTATCAAGCGTTACATCACCTCCCGCCCGGCTCGGACACCGCCCGCCGCAGGCGGAAGTAACCGAAAACAACACCCACCCGGAGGGAGAAACCAAGACACCGCCCGCCGCAGGCGGAAGTAACCCACGACGACGGCACCACCGATAAGCAAGACACCTAAGCCTGCAGCCCGCGCCGACCACTGCCACCACCGTTTGAGAACCCATCCAGCACACTAAGGAAACCGCACACCACCGTGAGCCCCACAACCGCCACCTCCCAACCAGCCATGCTTGCCGGATTGCTGAAAACCGCAGCCAAAGACCCCAAGCTCACCGGCCTTATCACCCACTTAGGCGACCAGCAGCTTCACGTCACCGCCATTGACCAAGCCCGCCCCTGGGCGATTGGTACCTTGGCCAACCACGCCCCGGTGTTGGTAGTAACCGCGACTGGGCGGGAAGCCGAAGACTTAACCGCCGAATTAAAAGCAATGTGGGGCGACAAGGTCGCCTGGTTCCCCGCCTGGGAAACTCTGCCGCATGAACGCCTATCGCCCGCGGCCGACATAGCCGGGCAGCGCGCCCACATCATCGAGTCGCTACCTACCTTGAAAATCGTCGTCACCGCAGCTCGGGGCGTGTGCCAACCGATTCTGCAACACGTCGATGGTCGGAAGCCGCTTATTCTTACGGTTGGAACCGACTACGACATGGCGTCGATAAGCAATGAACTAGTCTTTCGTGCCTATAAACACGTCGACCTGGTTGCCCGACGCGGCGAATTCGCTATCCGCGGCGGCATCCTCGATGTTTTCCCCACCACCAGCGACACCCCAATACGGCTGGAATTCTGGGGCGACGAACTGACGGAAATCAGGTGCTTCAGCGTCGCCGACCAGCGCGCCTTGCCCGATTCTGACCTCCACACCGTCGAACTGTATACCGCCCGCGAACTACCGATTACCGACGAGATTGCGCGAACCGCCCAAGCTCTTGCCGCCCAGCACAGCAGCAACCCCACCCTCCAGGAACTTTTGAGCAAAATCGGCGATAAAATCCCCACCGACGGCATGGAAGCACTCATCCCTGCGCTGGTCGATACCCCGCTGGTCACCCTGCCGGAACTCATGCCACCCGGCACACACGTTGTGGCGCTGCACCCGGAAAAAATCCGCACCCGGATCACCGACCTTCAGGCAACCGACGCGGAATTCCTCGCCGCGGGGTGGGAAGCCGCCGCCCTGGGGGCAGCAGGCCCGGTGGACTCCGCCCACCTGGATCTCACCGCCTCCTCCTACCGGTCGTACGAGTCGCTGATAAAAAGCGCCCAGAACGCCGGAAACCCCTGGTGGACCATCACTCCGCCCGGCATGACCGGCGACTTCGACGCCGATATTCTGCCGCTGGAATTTAGCACCCCACCCACCCCACGGGGCGATCATTCCGAAATCGCCGCCATGATGACCATGCTGCGCGCCCACGTCACGGCAGGCGGGAAAGCCGCCTACATCGCGCCCGCCCACGGCGCGATAAAGCGCATGACTGAGCGATTTATCGAAAACGGAATCCCCACCAAGGTAGCAACACCGGGCTTAGAACCTAATGCCGGGGAAATTACCCTCTACCAGGCGCTTAGTCACGCCGGGCTGGTATTTAACCCCAGCGGCAGTAACCAAACAAAAACCACCAGCGCACCTTTGGTCGTCATCACCGAAACCGACCTCACCGGCAACCGGGTCGGGGATATCGCCGGCGCGAAACGTCGACAAGCAAAACGCCGCCACCGGGTCGACCCGCTGGCGCTAAAAACCGGCGACTTTGTGGTGCACGAAACCCACGGAATCGGTCGATTCCTCAAAATGACCGAACGCACCATCACCACCGGCGACGAAACCTCACGCCGTGAATACATCGTCTTGGAATACGCCCCAAGCAAACGCGGCCAACCCGCCGACCAGCTCTATGTCCCCATGGACAGCCTCGACCTGTTATCGCGCTACGTTGGCGGCGAAAAACCCACCCTGTCCAAAATGGGCGGCTCCGACTGGAAAAACACCAAAAAGAAAGCTCGCGCCGCAGTCCGCGAAATCGCGAGCGAACTGGTCGAACTCTACGCCAAACGCGCCGCCGCGCCGGGGCACGCCTTCGCACCGGACTCACCGTGGCAGCGGGAGATGGAAGACAACTTCCCCTACGTGGAAACCGAGGACCAGCTGTTAGCCATTGAGGCGGTCAAAGCCGACATGGAGAAACCAACTCCCATGGATCGCGTGGTTGTGGGTGATGTTGGCTACGGCAAAACCGAAGTCGCCGTGCGCGCCGCCTTTAAAGCCGTCCAGGACGGCAAACAAGTGGCCGTCCTCGTGCCCACCACGTTGTTGGCGCAGCAACACCTCGCCACCTTTATCGACCGGATGGCCGGTTTCCCGGTAACCATCAAAGGGCTGTCCCGCTTCACCAGTAATGCGGAAGCCAAAGAAATCATCGCCGGGCTTGCCGACGGCAGCGTCGACGTGGTCATCGGCACCCACCGATTGCTGCAAACCGGCGTCCAGTGGAAAAACCTTGGCCTGGTGGTCGTCGACGAAGAACAACGCTTCGGTGTGGAGCACAAGGAACACATCAAAGCGATGCGTACCCACGTCGATGTGCTTACCATGTCGGCAACCCCTATTCCGCGCACCTTGGAAATGTCCATGGCGGGTATCCGGGAAATGTCGACCATCCTCACCCCGCCGGAAGACCGCCACCCGATCCTCACCTTCGTCGGCGCGCAGGAAGACAAGCAAGTCGCGGCCGCTATTCGACGCGAACTGCTGCGCGACGGCCAAGTATTCTTCGTGCACAATAAAGTAGCCGACATTGAAAAGAAAGCCCGTGCCTTAAGGGAACTAGTGCCCGAAGCGCGAATCGTCGTGGCCCACGGCCAAATGGGCGAAGAACTACTCGAACGCACCGTTCAAGGATTCTGGGACCGGGAATACGACGTATTGGTGTGCACCACAATTGTGGAAACCGGGCTCGACATCGCCAACGCCAACACTCTCATCGTGGAAAACGCCCACCACATGGGCCTTTCCCAGCTGCACCAATTACGTGGCCGGGTGGGTCGGTCGCGGGAACGCGGCTATGCCTATTTCCTGTACCCCAAAGACACCACCCTGACCGAAACCTCCTACGACCGGCTTGCCACCATCGCACAAAACAACGACCTCGGCGCGGGCATGGCGGTGGCCATGAAAGACCTCGAAATGCGTGGTGCTGGCAACGTCCTTGGTGCTGAGCAATCTGGGCATATTGCTGGTGTTGGCTTCGACCTTTATATCCGACTCGTCGGGGAAGCCGTGGAAGCATTCCGGGCGTTGGCGACCGGTCAGCCTATCGACGGCACCGACAAAGGCCCCAAAGAAATCCGCATCGATTTGCCTGTCGACGCCCACATTCCCGACACCTACATCAACGCCGAACGACTCCGCCTTGAGGTCTACCGCAAACTCGCGGCGAGTACCACCGAAACCGACCTGCGGCTAGCCGTCGAAGAAATGGAAGACCGCTATGGGCCGCTACCGGACGAAGTGCGGCGCCTGCTGTCCGTCGCGCGTCTACGCCACCTGGCTCGCCAAGCTGGGGTGAGCGACATTGGGGTGCAAGGAACCCGGATCAAGATACACCCGGTGGAATTAGCCGACTCCAAACAAGTCCGACTCAAGCGGCTCTACCCGGGGGCGACCTACCGGGCCGCCGCCAAGGCGATCCAAGTGTCCATCCCGCGATCCGGACGCAATATCACCGACCCGAAACTCCGCGACGTTGCGTTGCTGCAGTGGGTCGCTGATTTCCTTAGCGCCATGTTCGATGTGCCAAAAATCGATGTGCACGACGGAAACCATTCGGCGGAATCCACCGTCATCAGCGTCAGCGAATAACACCAGCAAGTTGAAACCAGAGTGCGGCTATGCCGCCGAGCACTGCGGCGACGATGGCGGCTACGGCCGCATAGAGCCCGGTGAGAGACGAGCTGCTGGGGCGATCGCGTGGTTCCGGTTGAGGTGGGGTAGGGGCCGAGGTGGTTTCGTTAGTGGAGCTGCCGGTAGTAGTCGTGGTGGGGCTGGTCGTTGAGGTGAATGTTGGCGTGGTTGTAGCCGTCGTTGTGGTTGTGCTTGTGGTTGTGGGAGTAGTTGGTTGTTCGCGTGCTGTTTTAACGAGTGCTTCGACGTCCTCAAACGTCAAGGCGGCATTGATGTTCTGAATGTAGGTTTGTCGTTGAGTTTCTGTGAGATTGGTCAGATTAGTGACGGTCTGAGCGGCGGCTTCCTTCACGGCGGCGAATTTCTTCGCTTTTAACACGGCAGTTACCCGTTTGATTACGGGGAACGTGCTCACTGTAAGGGTGGAGATGTCCGGTTGGTCGTAGGTCCGGCCGTCGCGGTCGATGGCGTAGGTCATAATTCCGCCTTTTACGCCACCTTGGTGTGGTTGCCAGCGTGCGATCTTCACGGCAGGGGTGTCTTCCACCGGGCCGATTGCGCCGGGGAATCGGTTGCGGTCGTTTTCCTCGGGGTTGGCGTAGCTGGGGAGAAATTGGCAGCTTGAGAGGAAGAACCGGTAGGTGTTCCAATAGGAATTTTGGATTTCTGCCGGGTCGGTCACGTGGTAGGTCTGCACGAAAACGTAGTTGACGTATTGCGCTACTTCGTCGACGTAGGCTTTCTGCGCATCCCTATTGGTGTTGTAAGTCAGCAGTGTATCGGTGTTGGAAAACGGTCCGACCAGTTGGGAAAGCGCACGCACGGTGTTGCGCAGGACGCGGCGTTGGTCGGAATTGAGGTCGCGCTCCATGTCGATGTCGATGCCGTCAAGCTGGTAGGGGCGAACATACTTTTCGACGAGGCGTCGCGCGTGCGCAGCGAATTCCTCCGGGCTACTGGTGGGGCTGAGAGCTGGGTCGAGGATGGTGGAAATATCCAGCGTGTAGAGGACTTTTGTGCCCCGTCGGTGAAGTTCCGGGAGGTACGTGGATGTGAATGTCGACCAGAATTGCTGGTCGCTTTGTTGGTGGTCCGGGACGTGAATAAGCGAAAGCACGTCGATATTGTGTGGAATATCGGTCATCGCAATGACATTGGGGCCGATTTTGTCGCCGGGGTGCTGTTGGATTTCTTTATCCCGCCAGGTTCGGTAGTAGGCGGCGACGATGGGGTCGCAGTGTGCGTGCTCGCCAGCGTCCGGGTGAAAACCTGTGTGCTCCGGGAGGGGGAGTGCGGTTGGGTTCGCCGCGACGGGTGAAGAGGTGAAGCCGGAGACCAGGCTGGTTGCCGTGATAAGCGAAACGATGGCGTGGCGCAGACGCATGACAAGACTTCCTTAACCAAAGGTTTATGAAATGTTTAGGTTAATTTAAATCCTGTCGCGAATGATTTTCAAACCACAACATGTCGCTAATCTGCTACATTCTTCGCGCGGACGTGGCCTCGTCGAAAAGCGTTGAGACGGTGACTAGAGAGTGACGCTTCCGTTTTGGAGCCCGTATATCGCGTAACCTGCGGCGAGGACGATGATGACGACAACGCACCACTCGAACGTATTGAATATCTTTTCCTTTCGGATCAGCCGCGTCCACACGTAAGGCACGAGACCTGGCACCACCGCGAGTGCGCCCAGAAGCACGTATTTGGGGTCGGCTGCATAAATAAGCCAAAGCGAATAGATAAAGGCGATCAGTCCCACCGCCAAATGGCGGCGGTTATCGGCTGGGGCGATACGTGGGCCGGAGTCGTTGAATGCTTTTCCGGCGTGCGGGTGGGTAATTCCGCGACCGCGCGTGGCTAGCAGGATCAGATAAAGCGCGGAGAAGATATATGGCAAAAGGTATAAGACCGTGGCCAACTGCACCATGGAAACGTAGGTGGTTTCATTGAGGTAGAAAATCACCACACAGATCTGAATCACGACGGTGGAAATCAATTGCGCCAACCACGGGGCACCAGCGGTGCTGATCGCGCCGATTTTCCGGGGCAGCAACCCATCGAACGCCATCATTGCGATCGGCTCGGCGCAGAGCATCTGCCAGGACACATAAGCGCCAAGAACCGAGAGGCACAAGCCGATGGAGATCAGTGCGCCACCCCACGGCCCGACAACCGCTTCCAGTACACCTGCCATGGAATTATCCGGCAGGGCGGCGAGCTCTTCCTGGCTCAGCACACCGAAAGACAAGGTTGCCACGGTAACCAAAAGCACGAGCACGGTGGCAAAACCTAAAACAGTGGCGCGGCCGACATCGGAGCGGGTTTCTGCCTGCTTGGAATATACGGAGGCACCTTCCACGCCGATGAAGACCCACACGGTAAAGAGCATGATGCCTTGTACCTGCTCCATGACACTAAGCCTGGAGCCTTCACCCCAGAAATCGAAAGTGAAGGTATCCCAGCTGAAACCTAAAAACAGCACCAAAACTATGAACGCGAGGATCGGCACCAACTTTGCGATCGTGGTCACCGCGTTCATGACCTTGGCTTGCTTAATGCCCTTAGCGAGAACCGCGAAAATCACCCAGGTGAGCACGGATACCGCGGCGGCCTGTTGCCACCGGTGCTCAGAATCGAAAATGGGCAGGTAGAAACCCAATGTCGAGAAAAACAGGGTTGCGTAGCCAACCTGGGCGATAACGGAGCCAAGCCAATACCCCCAACCTGCGGTGAACCCGATGTAATCACCCAATCCGGCGCGAACATAGGAGTACACCCCGGAGTCCAAAAATGGCTTGCGATGAGCCAAGATCTGGAATACAAAGGCAACCGAAAGCATGCCGACACCGGCGATGACCCAGCCGATGAGCATGGCGCCGGGGGCGGCTACCGATGCGATGTTCTGCGGCAGCGCGAAAATTCCCGAACCGATAGTCGATCCGATGATGATGCCTACCAGCGTCCACATCCGAACAGTGTGGCTTTTCGCTGGCGTTGTTGCGATTTCAGGGGATGGTGCGTTCACCGAACTAAGACTAGTACATATTCAATTATCTACCCAATATTATGCGGGGTTATGGTGTGGTTTTAGCGGGAAGTGCTCCGCATAATTCGGTTGTTGTTGGCGGTAATTTCCATCGGTGCCATCGCGCATCTTCTCAGTGTCGTCCTACCGACTGGCACCGCAGCTTTTTAGAATAGGAACAATGACTCCAACCAACGCTCATGCAATCACCCAGGTGCTCGTAGTAGATTCCCGGTGGCCGGGGTGGCTTGCGCCGCAAGAAATGGCGGCGGTTGCCCGGGCGCACCGGGACAATGTCCTGCATTTCGCCGCGGCGGTACCTGTAGACGGTCAACAGCAACTGCTAGCGGCGGTTACCGAATCCGGTGGTGCTGGGCTTTTGCCAGAACCTACTGAAACCGCCGCGGGTGGGTTACTCGTCGCAACCACCGTTTCCGATCCGGAGGTTCAGGCGGCGTTGGCTCTTGATATTCCCATGACGGTCGTTCCAAGCGTGCGTGACGCCACAGCCCAAGCAGTTGCGGCGATGCGGCGGGCGTTGGAGATAGGGCAGTGGGAACGAGACCAAACCCACGAAAGCCTCATTCCGTATCTGAAAGAGGAAACTGCGGAATTGATCGACGCGATTTATGCGTTTAGCCAGGCTAGGGATGCTGATCGTCCGCAGGCTGCCGAAGACCTGCGGGCGGAATTGGGTGATGTTTTGCTCCAGGTGTTGTTCCACGCCGAGATTGCCGCGCGGCGCGGGGACTTCGATTTTTCTGATGTTGCCGAGAGTTTCGTCGAAAAGCTGCGTGCCAGGTCGCCGTACCTTTTCGACGGCACCACGTCGCTGGTCCCCACCGAAGAGCAGGAACGACTCTGGCAGCTGGGTAAAGCTAAGAAGTGAGCTGACTCATGGTCGCAGCTGGTTGCCGGGTTAGATCACAATTAGGTGAGAGCTTGCTTAGGATTGGGCAGGCAACACGCCGCAATCTGCGCTTTGTCTGGGAATTTTTCGCAGAAGTTGTGAAAAGAATTTACGCTTTGAACTGCGATTACTTCGATGGGTATAAATATGAATTCCAAACTGCCGGTTCGTGACAGTGAATTCACAGAAAAGTTGGGTAGTATGACTCGGCATGAGTTCAGGCGGAGTACGGCGAGTAGCCGGATGTGGCGCGGGGATAGTCCTTTCCCTCATCTTGGTAGTGTCCTTTGTGGGCTGGAGTCTGTCGTTTTTAGAAACCAAAGCCCCATTCCGTCAATTGCAGCCGGTATCGAGTGATGTGCCGCCCGCCCCGGCAGCCGAGGTGCCGCTTATCGACGTCCATGCGCCGGGCCGCACTTCCGACAAATTAACGTTCTGGGCGGATCCGATAGCGCCCGAGGTTGGGGTCAGTTCCGCGGCGCTGCGTGCTTACGCGAATGCTGAATTGATCGCGGCCGAAGCATGGCCGGGCTGCAACCTTTCGTGGGGCACGCTAGCGGGAATCGGATATGTCGAGACCCGGCATGGCACCTATTCCCACTCGTTGTTCGGATCGCGCACTATTGACGACAACGGGTATGTCCTTCCAGCAATTGTTGGGATCCCGCTGGATGGATCCCCTGGTTTTGCCGAGATCAGGGATACCGATGGCGGCAAATACGATGGTGACACCGAGTTTGATCGTGCGGTCGGCCCGATGCAATTTATCCCGACGTCGTGGCAGCGGTTTGGGCTCGACGCCAATGGTGACGGGGAGGCGGACCCGAATCAGATTGACGACGCCGCGTTATCGGCAGCAAACCTCTTGTGTTCCAGCGGTGATCTCAGTACGGCTGAAGGCTGGACGGCTGCCATTCGTAGCTACAACAATTCCGAACAGTATCTAGCGGATGTTCGCAATGCGGCGGCCTCCTATGCGTTGCAGCAACCAGCGTTTTAACGCGCGGATTTAAAAAAGCCACTCACCCGGTGGACAGTGTCGGGTGAGTGGCTTTTAGGCTTCGGTTTGCCTGATGGCGGGGTCACGGCGACACCTGGTGTGTTATAGGTCATAGGTGGGTGTGGAAATGTTCACGTGATCCGGAAGGCAAAATGTCTAGTTTGTTGGCATAATTGTATGTAGTCGTGAGTTTTGGCTAAAAACAAAAAGTAACAAAAAATTTCAAACAGTTACGGAAAGAAACAGGCAGTTTCAAACAGGGTTGAACCTCACTACGTCAAATAAATAGACATAATCCAACACGCATGATTGGGTTGTGTCGAAAAATACAGCACCCTTCACACTAAGTAGGAGATTAATAGTGGCTGACATCATGTACGTTTCCGCCCGCGAGATCATGGACTCCCGCGGTAATCCAACCGTCGAGGCTGAGGTCCTGTTGGATGACATGTCCGCAGGTATCGCAGGTGTTCCTTCCGGTGCATCCACCGGTGTTCACGAGGCGCACGAATTGCGTGATGGCGGCGATCGCTACCTCGGCAAGGGTGTCCTTAACGCAGTGGACAACGTCATCAACAAGATTGGCGATGAAATCGCGGGCCTTGAGGCCGACGACCAGCGCCTGATCGATATGACCATGATCAAGCTGGACGGCACCGCCAACAAGTCCAACCTCGGCGCAAATGCGATTCTTGGTGTATCCATGGCTGTCGCACACGCTGCCGCACAGTCCGCAGGTTTGCCGCTGTACCGGTACATCGGCGGCCCGAACGCCCACATCCTGCCAGTTCCAATGATGAATATCATCAACGGTGGCGCTCACGCCGACTCCGGCGTTGATGTGCAGGAATTCATGATCGCCCCAATCGGCGCTGAGTCCTTCTCCGAGGCACTGCGCATGGGGGCTGAGGTCTACCACGCTTTGAAGTCTGTAATTAAGTCCAAGGGCCTGTCCACCGGCCTGGGCGACGAGGGCGGCTTCGCTCCTTCGGTTGATTCCACCAAGGCAGCACTTGATCTCATTGTTGAAGCCATCGAAAAGGCTGGCCTCAAGCCAGGCACCGACATTGCGTTGGCGCTGGATGTCGCTTCTTCGGAATTCTTCAAGGACGGCAAGTACCACTTCGAAGGCGGCGAATACACCGCTGATGAAATGACCGCAGTCTACGAAGGCTTGGTTTCCGAGTATCCAATCGTGTCCATCGAGGACCCACTCCAGGAAGACGACTGGGAAGGCTACACCGCCCTGACCGCAAAGATCGGCGACAAGGTTCAGATCGTCGGCGACGACTTCTTCGTCACCAACCCAGCTCGGCTTGCCGAGGGCATTGAAAAGAAGGCTGCTAACGCCCTTCTGGTGAAGGTCAACCAGATTGGTACCCTCACTGAAACCTTCGACGCCGTAGATATGGCACACCGCGCTGGCTACCGCACCATGATGTCCCACCGTTCCGGTGAAACCGAAGACACCACCATCGCCGACTTGGCAGTGGCTCTTGGCTGCGGCCAGATCAAGACTGGTGCCCCAGCTCGTTCCGAGCGGGTGGCAAAGTACAACCGGTTGCTGCGCATCGAGCTTGAGCTCGGCGATGCAGCGGTCTACGCTGGTCGTTCCGCTTTCCCTCGCTTCAAGGGATAGTCACAGATAAGCATTAGAGACGCCGGGTGTGAAGACGAAAAGGCAGTCTTCGCGCCCGGCGACTTTGTGTTGCGGTGCAGTCGCGCCGCCAAGTGGGGTTAAGATTAAAAGCCTATGGCACATAAATTTTTGCGAAACGTTCCCATCGAAAGTAGGGAAAACCGGTCAGAGGGCACCGAACGTACCATTCGGCTGCCGCGTATTCGGTTGGGGTACGGCCCGCTCGCGATCGTTATTGTCGTTATCATCGTTGTTTTGGTGATGATAACCGTGCCGCTGCGTAACTATATGGAACAACGTGCGGAAATCGCCCGCCTTAATGCGTCGATTAGCCACTTAACGGAGCAGAAAAAGACCATTGAGGCCGAGATTGATAAATTCCAATCCGAAGAATACGTCCGTGAGCAGGCGCGCATCAGATTGGGAGTGATCGAACCCGGCGAGATCGCATTCCGGATTATCGACCCGGCGCTTGAAAACAACCGGCAGACTGGTGAGTCGTTGCATGCCAACGATGGTTCCGGCGACGCATGGTTCAATATCCTGTGGGATTCCATCTCTACGCCAGAAGCGCTGGAGAGTGAAGAAACCGCGCCGCAACCAGCAGGGAATTTGCCGTTGGCACCGGACCCCAATGCGCCGGAAGCCCCCGTTGAAGCACCACCCGCAGAGGTTCCTCCGGCTGAAGCACCCGCCGATGATGCCGCTTCAGGCGAGGTCGCTCCCGCGGCACCTGGGCAGTAAGTTCGGCCCACGCCGGCGGCGTCGACAAGCACGCAACCTGCTAAACATCGACGATTGTGCGACAATACTTCGCATGGATGTAACGCAAGCAGATTTAGAAGCCGTCGCACGCCAGCTCGGACGCGCCCCTCGCGGCGTACTGGAAATTTCCTACCGCTGCCCCGACGGCGAACCTGGGGTAGTGATGACCGCCCCTAAGCTTGACGACGGCACCCCGTTTCCCACCCTCTACTACTTGACCGACCCCCGGCTTACCGCCGAAGCCTCCCGGTTGGAGGTCGCCCACGTGATGAAGTGGATGACCAGTCGGCTCGAAACCGACGCGGAATTGCAAGGAGACTACCGCAAAGCGCATCAATTTTTCCTGGACAAGCGAAATGCCATTGAGGATCTCGGCACCGATTTCTCCGGCGGCGGCATGCCTGATCGGGTGAAGTGCCTGCACGTACTCATCGCATACGCGCTGGCGGAAGGCCCCGACCACTTCCGGCTCGGCACCGAAGCGGTAGCAATGGCCGCCGACCACGCCGGGTTGCGCGGCACCGCCATCGATGCGGATTGGCCCACGTGCGAAGAGCTTGGCATCAACCTGAGTGATTTCGATTTCAGCAACGCGGAAGCGCCCGGAAACCAAGGAGGAAACTAAATGGCCCGGTTTGCTGCCATCGACTGCGGCACAAACTCGCTACGGTTGCTCATCTGCGAATACAAAAATGGTGTAACCAAAGAAATCCTCCGGCTCATGGAGATCGTCCGGCTCGGCCAAGGCGTCGATGCCACCGGAGAGCTTGACCCCGCCGCTATTGAACGCACCCGCGAGGTATTAACGAAATACGTGGAGCTCATGCGGCAAGAACGCGTCACCGACGTACGCATGGTGGCCACCTCCGCTACCCGGGACGCATCAAACAAAGACGAATTTTTCCGAATGACTGCCCAATTGCTCGGAACCATCCGGCCGGGCGCGATGGCGGAAGTGATTACCGGGGAAGAAGAAGCCAAGCTGTCGTTTATTGGCGCGGTCGCCGACGTAGCGGATGAACCCGGCCCGTACTGCGTGATCGATCTAGGCGGCGGCTCCACCGAATTTGTGGTAGGCAACGCCGACGGTGAAATCCTTGGGTCGCATTCCGCACAAATGGGCTGCGTTCGTATGACCGAGCGGATTATGCGCTCTGATCCGCCAACCGAAACCGAGCTTGAGATCGCCCGCGATCACGTTGCGGAACGTATCGAGCAAACCCAATTGATCGTGCCGATCACGAAGGCCAAGACCTTTGTGGGCTGCGCGGGCACCTTCACCACCATCGCCGCATTGGCGTTGGGGCTGGAGGAATACGACCCGAAGGCAATCCACGATTGTCAGTTGCGGTTTGATGCGTTGCGGGTGTTAACCAATCAGCTCATCGGAATCACCTCCGCTGAGCGGCGGATGAATCCGGTGGTGCATCCGGGTCGGGCCGACGTGATCGCCGGTGGGGCAGTGGTGGTGCAAGGTATTCTCGACATGATTGAGAACCAAACCGGCATTACCAGCATGGTTATCTCCGAAAAGGACATTTTGGATGGCATTATCGCTGACCTCATTGCCGATTCGGAGGCGGCTGCGGCTATTCGGTCGGCCGCTGTCACCGGCGAAGTTGTATAAAAAATAACCACTTAAACGGCAACATTTCACCTTTTGCTTGGAAGTGGTTTAAACTTGGTACTCGTTGCCCCCATAGCCCAATCGGCAGAGGCAGTTGACTTAAAATCAATCCAGTGTGAGTTCGAGTCTCACTGGGGGCACCACCAACGTAACCAACAACTTCATAAGTCACATTCAGCAGGACACACAGTGGGAATATCCCAAAAACACGGTGTGCCTGCTTTTTTCATTTCTAACGTTTGCCTTAAAAGAGTTAAGGGATAAAAGTTGGGTTAGGGGACAAAAAGGGGTTAAGGGACAAAAGTGTGTCTGTTCCCGAGAATTAGAACTTCCCGTAATGGTCGGCCCACGAGAAGCCACGAAAACGTTTGCTCAGATTAGCGATCAAACCTATGACGAATCGTGTTTTCTGTCGTGGTGAGAAAACCCGTGAATCGTCATCGGTCATGTCATACATTCCGTGTCGAAACGGCTAATGGTGTCGGCTAAAAAGCTTTAAAATTATCCGGGATTACACGAATACTGTGATGATTCTTGCTTGGAGGTGGTCACACTGGGGTTTTTCTCACGGCTTATTGCCAAGTCGCGCCAGTTAGATCCGCACGATTGCAGCGATCGGGTGCGATCTGGTGTAATCAGCAACGCTGAGGTTCAGGCCCGGTGGGCGGAATTGGAGCGGCGGTTTTTAAGCGGGCGGCTGATAGCCGGTAACCGGGAAGAGATCGAAACGATAGCCGCAATTTTTGACGTATCAACCCACGCGTTTGCTGAAGCGGTGGTTAAGGATTCGTGGCCGACGTTCTTTTTAAAGGATGTACCTGACGAAGTGCAAGAAGCGTGGATTGCTGGGCTTTCCACGCCGCTCACCGAAGCCGATGCATCCATGTTGGACTACTTGGGGTGGTGTGGTAACGATGAAGCGCGGCGGGTAGTGAGTTCCTATGCGGGTAAAGTGCTGCCGCCGGATTTCCACCCCGATTACATTCAGCTCTGTGCCCATGCGGCTGGCTGGCAGCCGCATGATGACGGTTCGGTTACCACCTTGGTGTATCCACGATTGATTCCGTTTCGTCGCCTAGCTGCAACCGATACCGCACCGGCGGATACGGCGGTTATCGGCGGAGTGCTGGCAGCCGACTGCCCTCAGTGTGGTGGAGCGTTGATAACCGGCCTTTCGATACCGGAAGGGGATCCCCGGTTCGATTTTCTGGCGGTTGACCATGACATTTGCATTCCTATCTGCATGAATTGTCACTTCTATGAATTTGATGCGGGCGCAGGACACCAGGCCTGGATTCGGCTGGAACCAGGCGGTGCGTGGCAGATTGACGATGCGGAAGAACCTCACGATGTTCCGGTGAGCGACGAAGAATCTGACAAAGACGATGCGGTGCAGTGGATTGCTGTCTCGGATTCGGCTGATACAGGTGTAGAACGCAACAGCGTGTGGCGAAATTACGCGACCGGCTGGGACGAACCGAGCATCGGTGGCCACCCGACGTGGCTTCAGGAAGCGCAATACCTAGCCTGCCCTGATTGCGGAAAAACAATGAAACACCTGGCGCAGATTCCCGTCGATGCGCTTTTTGCGTCTGGTGGCTATGAACCTGTGTTGTATATCCAATTATGTCGTGACTGCATGATTGCTGGGGTTGTACCCCAAACAACGTAGAAGGATAAGGAAAATCGTAACGGAAAGGGAAATGATGGGTAATACGGCACCACCTGCTACAGAATCAGATATTCGCGCGTGTGAAGCGGCCGTGGGTGCGGTTTTCCCAAAGTGGCTGCGGTCGCGGCTTGCTCAGGAAAATGGTTGGCTTTTCGACGACACCCGGGGGCCAACCGGTGAAACCTGGACGTTCCTGCCCGTCGTGGATCGCGCGGACAGGAAACGTCGAAAAGCAACGGCCGAAGACATCGCGTACCACACGCGGAAACTAAAAGAAACGATAACCGCACCAGAAGTATGCGCCGTGGTGGCCATCTACGGGACGCGGCGCCTTGTCTTGCTTAGCGACGCCACCACCGAAACCTTCGACCCGAAGTTATGGCGGCAATCCGGCCATGGCGGCATTGATGAGGATGCGCCGATCGATGCTGAAACCTGGTTGGCGGGCCCGCACAAACCCGATGGGTTGCGGCCCCAATCCGAGCTGCCGCACTTTAACTATCACCCCGATCCGGTGGCGACCGGCTCTATCCAAGAAAACTACGAGTCGGTGTGCCCCTGCTGTAATAAACGCACCGGGTGGCGCTACTGCACCAGGCCGTATTCGCGCCACGATGGGCTTGACGATATCTGCCCGTGGTGCATCGCTGACGGCAGCGCCGCCGAAAAATTTGCTGCCTCCTTCAGTTATTATGACGATCCCGACGTTCCGGCAGAAGTTATTGACGAAGTAGCTTTGCGCACACCCGGCTTCATATCGTGGCAGCAGGAGATGTGGCTGAGCCATTGCTCAGATGCGGCGATGTATCTAGGCACGCCAACCTGGGAAGAACTGAAAGAGAAACCAAGCGCGTGTGACGCGATAGTGGACAACGGCTTCGACCGGGAATATCTGCAGTACATCGACCCTGACGGCGCGCTCGTCGCATACCTATTTCAGTGCCGACACTGTGGCGAGTATGTAGCCTACGTGGACTACACGTAAATCCACGCCCGAAAGCTGGTACTGGGGGTGCTGGTGGTGGCGATGGCCAAAATTTTTCCGTGGTGGAAAAGTTGCTGTGACCTGGCAAATATCGATGTACATGAAAAATACTGCCAATTCACAGCGACTTGCCAGCGTGAGGGGACGTCGTGTCCAGAATGGGTCTTTACATTATGTAATTAGTTCCGGTTGATACGAAACACAGCTAGAGCTACAGAGCTAAAGCTACAGCCAGAACACAAGAACATAACAGACAAAAACTAATCGATACCCTCAAAGGAGCGCACTATGCACGCAGTGACCGCAACCGCAATCTTCAATGAACGAGACCTTTCCGCAGCCGATGTCTACTACATTTCTGACATGAATCCTTATGACAATCGTTCTTCGTACTACGTGAAAGAGCGGAAAGGCTCCGAGATCGGGACGGGGGTGAGGACGCTACGAAGCTTAACGCGAACGACGCCGCAGCATATCACGCGAGTGCGGCACCGTTGAGAACCGTCCGTTACAACCAACCGTCTTTGATAGAAGGAGATAGATATAGGGACTTACGTGAACTAATTAAGCGAGAGCTTCATGATTTTCCATTTGCCGACCAAACCCCCTAGCCTGCAGACATAGAGTAGAACACAGCGGTTAGGGGGTTTGCTCATGCATAAATTTGCCGCTATCTATTTCCAAACCTATTAGGTTAGGGTATGCTAAACGCGATCTGAATTGAGTAGGCGTCGTGGAAGGTTGAAGAATGGAAACTGCCCCCTCAATGTCACCAGTGTTGCTGTGGTGCCACAGCGGTACCGCGACCATCAACGCGCCCGATAAAGTCATGTCAGTGCTGGCAGGCGACCTCATTGTCGCGCCGCACGGGGCGTTCGTCACACCAACCACGGGGGTCGCTGGCGTGTCCCAAGCCACCGGCATCGTGATCCCCATTCGCTTCCCGGAGTTATCGCTTGAAGGGGGAACCCGGCGCATCCACCTTGGGTCGGACTGGTCCGCCCGCATGATCGCCGAATATTCCCGCAGCTTGCTGGGGGAGTTGGTGCTGAGCGAAGACATTGAAAAACTCTTCAATATTCACCGACTGCAATCACCAAAATTGCCAGTAGCGGCACAAGCACGGGCGGTGGCGAAACAATTGCATGCCAACCCGGCCGATCAACGATCGCTCCAAGATTTTGCCAACGAGCAACACGTCAGCACGCGCACCCTGCAACGGCAATTCCAGGCCACCACCGATTTCAGTTTCAGTGAGTGGCGGGCCGCGCACCGAGTGGCGGTCGCCGCCGAGCTGCTCAGCCACAATTTCACCATCACTAACGTGGCTTCCATGGTCGGTTTCGATGCGACCAGTAGCCTTACCCGGGCCTTTAAACGCCACACGGGAGCAACCCCTGCGGCGTTTACGGCCGGAACAATCGGCATGGGGGCAGCCGGAATAGCGCCGGAGCCGCCAGTGCTTACCACGTTCGCCCGCGCCGAAGACGACTTGGTGCTGTGGATTTACCAGGGTGCGGCCACGGTAACCACACCCGGCTATTGTCGATTCTTAGCCGGTGGCGAAACGGTCACTATCCCGGCGGGAACCAATACCCGGCTTGATATAGCTGCGGGTGCCATTGCCTTGCCGGTCCCCGTCGATTTCAATGAGGCCAACGCCACCATCGACCGGGTGCTGATGACCGGAATGTGTACAGTACCGGAAGCCGCGTTCATGCCGCTGAGCCAACAGGCGCGGCGCGCCGCGGAAGACGTATTAATCCCAACTGTATAAGCATTTGATTACAAAATCGTATCAACCTGCAATTGTTCAATATTCACCGGGGAACTAAAGTAAATTCGTCAACGTTATTCAGTATGTACACTTAAGTGCTCATGAAATTCACGAGCACCATTAATCTTTACGTGAAAGGACAGTGACCTGAAACCATGCGTAGCAGCAATCCGGTTTTGAATTCACTTTCTGGGGCAAAGGCAGCCGCAAACTACTACGGTGGCTACAACAACGCCCAGGACCCTTACGGCGCTTACACCGCGCCGGTTCAGTCCGAGCGCCCAATGACCGTGGATGATGTGGTCACCAGTACCGGAATCACACTCGGTGTCATCATCGTCGGCGCGCTCGTTAACTTCGGCATCGCAGCCTTCTTTAACCCCCAACTGGCGTTGATTCTCACCGCTGTGGGCGCCATCGGCGGCCTCATCATGGTGTTGGTCTCCACCTTCGGTAAGAAATACGGCTCCAAGGCGGTTACCCTGGCTTACGCCGCATTTGAAGGTCTCTTCGTGGGTGGCATCTCCCTCATCCTCTCCGGCTTCCTGGTGGGCAACCAGAACGCTGGCAACCTGATCGGCCAGGCCATCCTGGGCACCATCGGTGTGTTCATCGGCATGCTGTTCGTGTACAAGTCGGGTGCAATTCGGGTAACCCCACGGTTCACTCGTATCCTGACCGGCGCGATCATCGGTGTGCTGGTTCTGGCACTGGGCAATATGCTGATGTACTTCCTCGGCTTCGGCGCACCACTGCGTGACGGCGGCCCGATCGCAATCATCTTCTCCCTCGTCTGCATCGTCCTGGCTGCGTTGAGCTTCCTGCAGGACTTCGACATCGCAGATCGTCTCATCCGCGAGGGTGCTCCTGCGAAGTACTCCTGGGGCGTCGCTCTTGGTTTGGCTGTCACCCTGGTGTGGCTCTACACCGAGATCCTCCGCCTGCTCAGCTACTTCCAGCAGCGCTAAGGCATTGTAATTGCGGTGATCATCGATTATCACCGCAATTTTTAAACCGGCCCGCCACCGTTGTGTATCTACACAGGTGGCGGGCCGGTTGTGTTACCGGAATGGGTATTTGATCGGATTAGGACTTCGGTGGAGCCAAATCCGGTACACCGGTTATAGGCTCGTCATCGACTTCGATCGTGGTGAAAACAACACCGCTTGGGGTTTCTGCCGGATCTGTGAGGGTTATCTTCACGGCGCTGTACGTGGTGACGTTCTTTTTCTTCTTCGTGGTCTGGCTCACCCGAAGGCCAGAGGCCGCCGCCTCTTTTTTATCCCACTTCTCCCAGACCAAATGAGTAACGAAGTCGGCGTTGTCAAGGCATGTGATATGCAACGCCGACGGTTTCACCTGTGCCGGCCCGATGCAGTCGATCACCCCCGGCTCGTTTTTCGTGGGTGGGGTGCTGGCTGCCGCGGTTTCTGCCAAATTCGTGAGATAGGAATCGGGCCTTGTAGGAGATTCAGTGGCGGTGTCCACCTTCTTGGCGGAATCTTGATGGCTGGGCGGTGTGCAGCCTGTTACTAGCATCGCGGAAAGAAAAAGGGTCATCGCGCCAGCTGCATGTCGCCGAAGCGATGACCCACTAAGTGAAGGAGTCACCGGAGTAAAAATCCTTGAGAAGAATTAAGTACGGTTAGCTATTGCGCAAGGTAGCGGCCTTGAGGGAATCATAAGGCTCAGCAGAAACGATCGTCACGGTGATCACCTTGCCGCTAGGGGCGGTGTATTCCCGGGTGTCGCCCTCGTGTGCGCCGAGGATAGCTGCGCCGAGCGGGGACTGCTCAGAGTAGGTTTCCAGATCCTTGTTATCGGAGGCTGCGGCGCGGGTACCGATGAGGAAGGTTTCTTTATCGGACTCGTCGCCGTTGTAGTACACGTGCACCACCGAACCGACGTATGCGACACCTTCCACGATGCCGGTGCGTTCGGTGGTGGAATTAGCGAGAATCTCGGAAATTTGCTTAATGCGGGCTTCTTCGCGGTCCTGCATGTCGCGGGCGGCATCGTAGCCAGCGTTTTCCTTAAGGTCGCCTTCTTCGCGGCGCTCGTTGATTTCCGCCGCGATGACTGGGCGGTGCGCGATCAGGGCGTTGAGCTCTTCTTCCAGCTTTGCTTTGGCTTCCGGGGTGATGTACTGCTTTTGGTTCTCAGCCATGATGGGTTTCGTACCTTTTCTTCACTTCTGCGATAGTCATTTTGAAAACCCCTGACAGTAAAACAACCAATGTTGTAATGCAGGGGTCATAAAAATTCGTGTATTGACGTGGAATCTTACCACATACAATCACTATTGTTGCTTAGCCGCTGGTATCCAAATAGAACGGAATATCCTCGCTGCACCCATACGCGCCACCGGCGACGGCCAATTCACGGGTTGGGATATCCGTCTCAATACGTTGCTGCGTCGGGCCGCCCGGCGCGATATACACTTCACGACGCCCCACCTCGGCCATATCGTAATTGAGTGCGGTGACGATGCAATAGGCGGGCACGGAAACGTCCTTGCGGCTGATGTCAGCCCACACCCGCAACGTGGAGTCGTCGATGCGCTCGGAACTGGCAAAGGAAATATTGGTCGACTGGTTTTCTACCGTGCGCAGGTATTTAGCGAAAGCTACCCCGAATGAGGCGACTAAAACGAGCGTGAAAATAGCCACGAGTTTGCCGGTCCAGCCGGTGCCCGACTGTTGTGGCGTTGCGTGATACCTCGAACGATTGGACATGGCGTATGTCAAAACTCCTTGTGTTGGGCTTTAAGCGTCGACAATGTGGTGAAACTTAAAGCCGCAGTGGCTGACGTTATGGGCAATTAACCATGCTTATCTTACCTAATATTTCTCAGTTACTATCTGAGGTTATTAAGGCAGTACAGTTAAGGGAAGTTTTTAGGTGGAGACTGCCGCTGATTCGGTACGCCTGGGCGGGCAGTTGCACATTTTTATGAGAAAGAAGGAACGAGATCCGTGAGCGGTTTGCGCATTCTTGCTATTCACGCCCACCCCGACGATGAATCGAGCAAAGGCGCAGCCACCATGGCTCGCTATGTCGCTGAGGGACATCGCGTCATGGTGTTAACCTGCACCGGGGGCGAACGGGGCGACATTCTCAACCCAGCGATGGATAAGCCTGGTGTTTTGGAAAACATCAAAGCTGTTCGTGAGCAGGAGATGGCCAACGCAGTCGCTGCCTTGGGGGTGGAGCACAAGTGGTTGGGTTACGTTGATTCCGGTTTGCCGGAGGGCGACCCGCTGCCGCCGTTGCCGGAGGGTAGTTTTGCGTTGGCGGACACGGAGGAGGTGACCGCGAAGGTGGTGGAAACCATCCGGGAGTTCCAACCGCATGTGATTATCACCTACGACGAAAACGGTGGTTATCCGCACCCGGATCATCTTAAGGTCCACGAAGTGTCCATGCGTGCCTGGGACGACGCCGGCGACCCGGATTATCGTCCGGATCTTGGCGAAGCGTGGGAGCCGAAGAAGCTGTATTATTCGCATGGTTTTATCCGGCAGCGGTTGGAGCTTTTCCACAATTTGCTTGTCGACGCAGGCAAGCCCAGCCCCTACACGGAGATCCTGGATCGGTGGAAAGCCCATAAGGGTGACATCATGTTGCGGGTCACCACCCAGGTGGAGTGCTCCGAGTATTTCCCGCAACGCGACGACGCCTTGCGGGCGCACGCTACCCAGATTGATCCGGCTGGTACTTTTTTCGGCACCCCGATTGAGGTTCAACAGCGGTTGTGGCCCACGGAGGAATTCGAATTGGCCAAGACCCGGGTGCGTACCTCCTTGCCGGAGGATAGTTTGCTGGCTGGATTGGAATGACCGCATAGGTTTCTACAATCCCTGTCGGTTGTATGGTGTAGCGGTGTGGGTTGGATTTCCGACAAACACTATGGATGGTGCGTGCGCGGCTTTCGACACAGACGTTAGTCACAGGGGTTAACTGTCGGTGAGGGCGGCGGACTACACTGATAAACGGCACCGGCGCGAATCAGTGCCGCTTCGTGAATCAACTTTTGGAGGATCAAGGTGATTGTTTCATCACTGGCACACGCGGCGACAGCTGCGCAGACGGTAGTTTTGCTGGCTCAGCAGGGGCCCGGCCCGGTGGGCAGTGAATTTGGCAAGGCTTCTCCGGTGGGTTGGTTTGTGTTGATCGCGCTTGTGGTCGCGGTTCTGTTTATCGGCTGGGCGTTTCACCGCCGCTATAGCCGCATGAACCGGCGTCGGCTGTTTGCTGAGGCACACGGGATTGACCCTTTCGATCAGGAAAAGCTGGATGCCGCAATGGCGGAGGCCGGGGTTTTGGATCAGCGGAAGAAGAGCTGGTTCTAACGCTTTTTTGGGTTTGAAAATTCGGTCATTAGTAGAGGAGAGTGCGGTTTGTGAAGAAGCCAAATGTCGTGATACCAACGTTGCTCTACCCCCTTTATGAACGCCGATTATTGCGGGAAATCTCCGGGGCGAAACAACCCAGCCATGTTGCGATCATGTGCGACGGCAATCGCCGATGGGCCAGGGAAGCTGGTTTCATTGATGTGAGCCACGGGCACCGGGTGGGCGCGAAAAAGATCGGGGAAATGGTGTCGTGGTGTGCTGACACCGATGTGGAATTGGTGACGATTTACCTTCTGTCCACGGAAAACCTCGGCCGGGAGCACGACGAATTACAGCTTCTTCTTGACATCATCTGCGATGTTGTTGATGAGCTTTCCTCCCCGGAAAGCAATTGTCGGGTGCGTTTGGTTGGCCACTTGGACTTGCTGCCGGAACACGTTGCGCACCGGTTGATTGCGTCGGCGGAGCTGACGGCTACCAACACCGGGGTGGCGGTCAACGTTGCGGTCGGCTACGGGGGACGGCAGGAGATCGTCGACGCGGTGCGGGAATTGATCGCCACGGAGGCGGCAAACGGCACCAGCGCCGAGGAGATGGTGGATAAAATTAGTGTGGAATCCATCTCATCGCATTTGTATACTTCCGGCCAGCCGGATCCGGATTTGGTGATTCGCACCTCCGGGGAACAGCGACTATCAGGCTTTTTGCTGTGGCAGGCGGCCTATTCGGAGATCTGGTTTACCGATACATATTGGCCTGCTTTTCGACGCCTCGACTTCCTGCGCGCATTGCGGGAATATTCAAAGCGATCAAGACGTTTTGGTAAATGATGCGTATTTGTTTATGGAAGGCTGAAAAGACAAATGGCCACTGTTTACATCAGATATAAATCGGCATATTCTTCCACCCGCCAATATGCCGAGCGCTTAGCCGAACTGCTTGATGCTGAAGCACACGATATTTCCACCCCGGTGCCGGATGATGGTCACCCCGTTATAGTTTTAAGCTACGTGCACGGCCCGAAAATTCCTGCGGCAACTTGCGTCTCGGAATTGCATGCAAATGCATCGACACCACGCCCGCTGGCGGCGGTGGCGGTGGGCATGACCCCCATTGAGGATGCGCGGGAAAAGGACCAATTGCAAGAATTGGTTCCACAAGAGTGCGCCCGGTTTTATCTCAGCGGTGATCTCATTTACTCAACCATGCAGGCGAAACACAAGGCGATCATGACGTCGATCGTGACCGCATTGCGATTTAAACCGAAGCGGAACCAAAGCGAGCAAAATATCGTCGATAGCTACAATATCGACACGACAACCATGGATTTCGCACAGTTGGCGCCAATAGTCGAGTGGGTGAAGCGACGCTAGAAGTGCCGAATGAGACGGCTAAATCTTGCGCATCCTAACCCGGTGAATGGAATGGTCGCCGCGCTTTGCCAGCACAAGCGAAGCGCGCACCCGCGTGGGTAGAATGTTTTCCACCAGATTGGGCAGGTTAATGGTTTGCCAGATGTCGCGGGCCTCATGGATCGCCGCGTTGTCTGGCAGTTCCGCGTAGTGGGAAAAGTGCGCGTCGGGGGCGCGGAACGCGGTGGTTCGTAGCTGTAGGAAGCGTTCGATATACCAGCGTTCGATATCTTCTGTTTTTGCGTCGACATAGACGGAGAAATCGAATAAGTCTGAAACCACCAGGGTGGGGCCAGTTTGTAGCACGTTAAGTCCCTCAACAATGAGGATGTCGGGGCGGTTGACGGTGATAAATTCCCCCGGCACCCGATCGTAAAGGGTGTGGGAATACACAGGCGCTTTGACGTTCGGTTTTCCGGATTTCACGTCGGTGACAAACCGAAGCAACGCCCGCTGATCGTAGCTTTCGGGATACCCTTTGCGCTTCATGATCCCACGCCGGTTTAGTTCCGCCGCCGGGTAGAGAAAACCGTCGGTAGTAATCAGATCGACGTGTGGATGGCTGGGCCACCGTTGTAGCAGCACCTGCAGCAGACGGGCGGTGGTGGATTTGCCGACAGCCACGGACCCGGCCACCCCGATGACAAACGGGACGTGTTGGGCGCGTTCGCCCAGGAAGGTTTCGGTGGCGGCGGTTAATTCCTGGCGCGCCTGAACCTGAAGGTGGATGAGACGGCTGAGTGGCAAATACACCTCAGCGACTTCTTCAAGATCAATGTTTTCGCCAATGCCCCGGAGCTTTTCCAAGTCCTCTTCGGTGAGCACCTGGGGAAAGGACTTACGGAGTTTTCGCCAGGCGGAGCGGTCGAAATCCAGGTAGGGACTGGAGTCATTGGGGCGGGCCATATCCACCATTGTGCCAAGAACACCCACCTTGACCAAAGTTCAGTGGGGCATACGGCAGCTGTATATCTGCTGTTTTGGTGGGGTGGGCGTCGAAAAGCACACAGCATACACGCGTCACTGTTTTTCGCGCGGTAAGCAGCAACGATCGCCGAGATCAAGCCAGCTTGTTTCGTCGTCGATACTGTAAAAATCACCGCGTGGGTTAGACTACCTGTTGGGTACAACTCTGGTGGTGGACCAGGGGCTCAACGCAGATGCACAACAACGAAAGGTGTGAGTGTCCTTCATGACGAATGACATCCTTAACCAGCCGCTTGCCGAACTCGACCCAGAGGTCGCTGGCGCAATTGCGGGCGAACTGTCTCGCCAGCGCAACACCCTAGAAATGATTGCCTCCGAGAACTTCGTCCCCCGCGCAGTATTGCAGGCCCAGGGGTCGGTGTTTACCAACAAGTACGCTGAGGGCTACCCTGGTCGCCGCTACTACGGCGGCTGTGAGCACGCCGACATCGTTGAAGATCTGGCCCGCAACCGCGCAAAGGAATTGTTCGGTGCGGAATTCGCCAACGTTCAGCCCCACGCTGGTGCGCAGGCGAACGCCGCTGTACTTATGGCGTTGGCTAACCCCGGCGACAAGATCATGGGGTTGTCGCTGGCACACGGTGGTCACCTCACCCACGGTATGCACCTGAACTTCTCTGGCAAGCTGTATGAGGTTGCGGCCTACGGGGTTGATCCTGAGACTTTCCGTATTGATATGGATCAGGTTCGTGAGATGGCGTTGGCTGAGCGCCCGCAGGTTCTGATTGCGGGTTGGTCGGCCTACCCACGCCAGCAGGATTTCGAGGCGTTCCGCGCCATCGCCGATGAGGTGGGTGCGAAGCTGTGGGTCGATATGGCTCACTTCGCTGGCCTGGTTGCTGCTGGTCTGCACCCCAGCCCAGTTCCGCACGCAGATGTTGTGTCCACCACCGTTCATAAGACTCTTGGCGGCCCACGTTCCGGCATGATCTTGGCGAAGCAGGAATACGCCAAGGCACTCAATTCGGCCGTATTCCCAGGCCAGCAGGGTGGCCCGCTGATGCACGCCATTGCGGCTAAAGCCGTGGCCATGAAGATTGCGGGTACCGAAGAGTTCAAGGAGCGCCAAGCCCGCACCATTGAGGGTGCGAAGATCATCGCCGAGCGGCTGACTGCGGCTGATTGTGCCGCAGCGGGCGTTGACGTATTGACCGGCGGCACCGATGTGCACTTGGTTTTGGTGGATCTGCGCAACTCCAAGCTGGATGGACAGCAGGCAGAGGATCTTCTGCATGAGGTTGGCATTACCGTCAACCGTAACGCTGTTCCTTTCGATCCTCGCCCACCAATGGTCACCTCGGGCCTGCGTATCGGCACCCCAGCGTTGGCTACCCGCGGTTTCGACGCCGCAGCGTTCAGCCAGGTTGCTGATATCATTGCTGAGGCGTTGACTGGCGCAACGGAAATTGCGGCGCTGCGCGGCCGCGTCGAAAAGCTTACTTTCGAATACCCAACACTCTATGCCGGTCTTGAGGAGTGGAAGCTTTATTAAGTCCTATAAAATCCACCCTCATACCAGCAGTTAGCGCAAAAGGCATGAGGGTGGATTTTTGGGTTTTCTAGTCGGTTGTATGATCGCCGCTTAACCGCGCCGTGGTGCGCAGTGGGGTATGGGTGACAAAACTGACCAGAACCAGGCTTAGCGTCACCAGCGGGATCAGCAGCAAAAACACCGGGGTCAAGGCGTCGTTATAGGCGCCGACGAAGGCGTCGTGAAGCGGGGCGGGGAGATTTTGCACCAACGCTGGGGTCATGTGGTTCGCGTCGAAGGAACCGGCACCGATAGCTGTGCGCTCTGCTTCGCTTAACGACGCCACCGCCGCAGGCAGACGCTGTTCTAACAGGGTGGAGAGATTGCCCACGAACACACCACCAACCAAGGCAGCACCCAGTGAGGCACCGATTTGGCGGAAGAAATTATTGACCGCTGTAGCTGAACCGACTACCTCTAGCGGCAACGAGTTTTGCACAATCAGAACCAGTACCTGCATACATAGGCCTAACCCGGCACCCAGGATAAACAGATAGAGCCCGATCTGCCACAGCGGCGTATCCACCGTTAATCCGTGCAATAGAATCAGCGCGCCGATGGTGATCGACATGCCGATGATAGGGAAGTGGCGGTAGCGGCCGGTGGTGGTGATGCGATTTCCCGACCAGATGGAAAACCCTAACATGCCAACCATCATGGGGATCATCATGAATCCGGCGTTGGTGGCGGAGATTCCCTCCACCATTTGGATGTAGGTGGGTAAGTACCCTAAAACGCCGAACATAGCGATTCCCAGTACCAAGCCAGCGCCGGTGGTCAGCGCGAAATTTCGGTTGGCGAAGAAATCCAGCGGAATCAGCGGATCGGCGGCGCGACGTTCCACGATCACGAGGACGGTGCCGGCAATAACCGTGCTGGCGATAAGCCCAAGAATCACCGGATCGGTCCACGCATATTGCGAGCCGCCCCAGGTGCTAACCAGAATCAACGAAACGGTGGCGATAATCATGAAGAACGTACCGAGGTAATCCCAGTGAACTGCCGCTTTCGCCGGGCGGGGAATCCGAATGACGACAGCGGCCACGGCGATCGCGATAAGGCCTAACGGCAGATTCATCCAAAAAGCCCAGCGCCAGCCGACGCCTTCGGTAAACCAGCCGCCGAGTAGCGGCCCGAGGACGGAGGATAGTCCGAATACGCCACCCATCACACCCATATAGCGGCCCCGGTCCCGTGCCGGAATGATGTCGGCGATAATCGCCTGGGACAAAATCATCATGCCGCCTGCGCCAATGCCTTGGACCGCGCGGCCGGTAATCAAAAGCGTCATGGAATCAGCCATTCCGCCGATAACCGAACCTAGCAAGAAAATCCCCAAAGCTGCGATGAAAAGATTCTTTCGGCCTAGTATGTCGCCTAATTTTCCGTAGATCGGCAGCATGATGGTTTCGGCTAAAAGATAGGCGGTGATAACCCACATCATGTGGTCGACCCCGCCGAGTTCGCCGACGATGGTCGGTAGCGCGGTGGAGAAGATCATCTGGTCGAGGCTTGCTAATAACATGCTCACCATGAGCGCACCTAGTACCCACCAGGCGCGTTTTTGCTCCTCCGGCGTCATAGAGGTGGTATGCCTACCCGCTTCGGGTTTCTGTTTTGCAGATTTCTGTTTGATAAGTGTCATGATTGTTATGCTTTCGATTGAAGAATTGTGGTGGAATCGGCTAATACATCAAGCGCTACGGCTTTAAAGGCCTGTGGCTCTATCGGTCCCGCGGCTTTAGTCAGCATGTACGCTGAGCGAATTGCTGATACCGCAATGCCGGTGACGATCAACGCTTCCGCTGCGGGGGTAGCTGCGGTGCGCTGCCGGTTGGGGTGGGTGGCCAAATACTCCTCGATGAGCCGCTCTACCTGCTCTTGGGCTTGATGAAACCGCGCGAAGTGCTGTCGGAGAAGTTCCGGTTCTGCCTCTAAGATGCGGTGCCGCCTGGTGTAAGTGGCGGAATCGAATGTGTGGCGCACCGGATCGAAAATCATGTCTAGCAATACCTCTAGGGTTGCCTTGGTCAGATTGGGGTGATCGACTGCTATGAATTTTTCGTTATGTTCTTTGGTCAGCGGGGTGGGGGCTGGCCCTAAGATTGCATCTTCTTTGGTGGGGAAGTAATTGAAAAATGTGCGTTTGGAAATCCCGGCTTCGGCGGCGATTTCGTCGATAGTCACATGCGCCATGCCTTTTTCTAAGACCAGCCGGGTGGAGATTTCTTCAAGGCTGGCATAGGTTTTTGCGCGTTTGGTTTCGCGATGAGATTTTTGTTGCTGCGTCATGTATGTGAGTATAGTTCCGAAATTGCACTAAGTGCAAAATTGCACCCTGTGAAATTAGGGCATTGTGTCGTCCTGCGTGTAACCGGTCACATGGCGCAGTAGGTGGTACCTGGATTAACCTCTAAAAGGTGCGTGTCCTCGTCATCGATCATCGTGATTCATTTACCTACAACCTTGTCTCCTACATTGAAGACATCATCGGTGCCCGCCCTGTTGTCGTAAGCTACGATGCGGACTACGACATTGCGGACGTCGAAAAGTTCGATGCCATCGTGCTGTCACCGGGGCCCGGTCGGGTCGATAATCCCAGCGACATCGGAAAAACCCTCGACGTTATCCGGGACACCACCGTTCCCATTTTGGGAGTTTGCCTTGGACACCAAGCCATCAATTACGCCTGGGGCGGCGGCACCACCCGGGCGCCGGAACCCGTGCACGGGCGAACTTCGCTGGTAGAACATGACGGCACCGGGTTGTTTTCCGGGATAGAAAACCCGGTAACCGTCGTCCGCTACCATTCGCTTATTGCTGACCCCATTGCCGAGGACATCGAGATCACCGCACGTTCTACCGACGGCATCACCATGGCGATCGCCCATGCGAGCAAGCCCCAGTGGGGCGTACAATTTCACCCCGAATCCATCGGCGGCTTCGATGGGCATAGGCTATTGGAAAACTTCCTGCGGCTCGCGGCTAGACACACAGGTCTAGATTTTGTCACCAACGCTGCTGGTGCTGGCGACGAACTAGCTGAAGACCTAACTGACGACAAACCCGGATCAAGCGAATCGTGCCGGTGGAAAGTCGAAGCCCGAACCCTCGATTTTGCGGTCGATGCCGCTGCGGCCTTCCATCACCTGTACCGCGAAAAGGCGTCCACCTTTTGGTTCGATGCTGGCGATAAAAACCACCCCGATGGCCAGGTCAGCTACTTCGGCGATAACGCGGGCCCACATTCTGGCGGCGAACACATCGACGGTATTGATGGTGGGGCGCTGTATATCGCCGAGAAGGAACTGTTTAGCGCCGACACCCGCGACGTCGACCATCTCGACCTTGATTTCACCCTCGGCTGGGTCGGATTTGTCTCCTACGAAGTCAAAAGCATCTGCGGACATTCTGCCTCAGCAGAGCAGCACTATCCCACCACGTCGTTTATCTTCACCGACCGGGTCATTGCCGTCGATCATCGCCGCAATAAAACTCATATCTTGTTCCTGCTGGAAACAGAAAGCGGGCAGGAAGACGGAACCGAGCCGCAGCCAGCACGCGATACCGCCGCCAACGCGGCGCAATACCAGTGGGCGCAGGCGATGAGCGAGCAACTTCATTCGCTGCAACCGGTAACCATCCCAGCCGACCCGATTACAGTTGGCCCGCTTACCGCCCGGCATAACAGGGAAGAGTACCTGGCCAAGATAGCCGCCTGCCAGGAGTACATCCGCGCCGGGGACAGCTACGAGATTTGTCTAACAAACCAGCTCAGCGCCGATGTTGTTTCGTGTGATCCACTGGGAACGTACCTGAAATTCCGGGCGCTGAACCCAGCCCCCTTCGGCGCATTCCTCAATTTCGGCGACCAGATTATTCTTTCCAGCTCGCCGGAACGGTTTATTAAAGTCACGCCCGAGCGGATCATCGAATCCCGCCCCATCAAGGGGACTAGGAAACGCAGCGAAGATCCTGTGGTTGATAACCAGCTAAAGGCAGACCTTGAGACCAACCCCAAGGATCGGTCGGAAAACCTCATGATTGTCGATCTAGTGCGCAATGATTTAGCGCGGATCGCACGGCCTGGAACGGTCACGGTTCCAGCACCGTTCGTCGTCGAATCCTTTGCCACCGTGCATCAATTGGTCAGCACCGTCACCGCCGAATTGGCCCCGGAAAACACCCTGGCGGACGTATTTTTCGCCACCTTCCCCGGCGGCTCCATGACCGGCGCGCCGAAGTACCGGTCGATGGACATCATTGAGGAATTAGAAGATGGCCCGCGCGGAATCTATTCCGGTGCGGTCGGCTACTTCAGTTTAAACGGCGCCATGGATTTCTCAATGGTCATTCGAACCATCGTTATCCGCGACGGCCTACTGGAATACGGGGTAGGCGGAGCCATCTTGGCTTTAAGCGACCCGGAAGAAGAATACCAAGAGACCATCACCAAAGCCGCACCCCTGCTGCGGCTTATCGGCCAAGATTTTCCCCAATGAGCTACGTCGTAGAACCAACCAGCGGGCAGCTGATCCCAGCTGAGAATCCACCCGACGCTGCGCCCCGGATCATCGACTCATTCTTAGTCGATGATGGTCGAATCCGTAGTGTGGAAAGCCACTGCCGCCGATTCGGCCGCAGCATTTATGCGGAATTTCCTGCTACTCGTTATCTGCCGGAAACCAGCGACGTCGAGGCCTTCGCTGAATCGCTTGTGGCAGGGCTCGCCGCCGTCATGCCGGTAGTGGGGCAGTGGTTTCCCAGATTGGAATACTATCCGGAAACCGACGACATTCGGTTTCTGCTCCGGCCAGCCCCCTCCCGGCGCAGGCACACCGCACTTTGGGTGCCCGAAACCCCGGACCCACGGCTCAAACCCCGGATCAAAGGGTGGGATTTAGAAGAGCTAACGGCGCTGAATGCGGCCGCTCGCAGAAACGGCTGCGACGACGCCTTATTAGTTAACCCGGCGGGTGCTGCGATAGAAACGGCCTTCGGTGCGTTAGCATTCCTTGCCGATGGCATCATCTATGCAGCCGATACCGGCGTTTTGGAATCGGTTACGTGGAAACTGACACAGAGCTTATTCCCCACGGCCGAGGCCACCCGTAGCCCACAAGAGCTAACCTGCTACCCGGTGATCGTCGGAAACGCGCTCCACGGTTGGACCGACGTGCCCGAAATACTCATCGGCTCTACCCGGCACCGATTACCCACCGAACCAGAACTGGTGCGGCGACTCAATACCGCATTGGCGGACCGCGCCGTCGATATTCGAACCTTCAAAAATTAAAAGGCGCCCGGCGTGAAAATGGCCGTGCGCCTTAACGGATAACCATCAAAGATGAACCCTGTAGATAGAATGAGCTCTTTCTGTGGGTTCGTGCCCAAACATAACCGTCGTTATGCCTCGGATCCTTCCGGCTCCGCATCTTCTGCGGCTTCCCCGGTTCGGCTTTCGGCCAGCGCGGTGCGGGCGGCACGCAACCAATCGGGTTGATTCTCCAGCAGCTCCTTGATCTCGGCGGTGGTCAGCGCCTTATCCATGCCATTGCGCTTGAGCGCGGCAATGGTGATACCGAGTTTTTGGGCAACCACCGGGCGCGGATGGGGCCCAGTGCGGCGCAACTGAACCAACCACTCCGGCGGATTCTTCTGCAACGCCACGAATTCCTCGTGGGTTAAGGCGTTAGCTTGGAACTCCTCTGGCGTGGCTGGCAAAAAGATCCCCAGCTTCTTCGCAGCGGTTTGGGGCTTCATCGCGGTGCCGGATGGCTTGCGTACAGATTCTTCATTCACACAAACAACGGTAGCATTAACTTCCATGTTGAGCTTAAGCTTCGTAACCGGCACTGAACCCGACAAGTGGTGCGGCCGCTTCACCGAGCGCACCCGCCACGGCGGATTAGCCGCGACAAGCAGCGACGACCCCCTAGCGCTCGTCATCGCCGACACCGCCGACTTGGGGCTAGTGCGGCTACCCGACGCCCGCGTCGATAGCAGCATGCACGTGGTGACGCTTTACGACGAGCAACTCGGCGTGGCTCTCAACAAAGATCACACCCTCACCCTGTTGGAAACCCTCACCGAAACCGACATCACCGACGACATCATCCACTACCGGCTACCAGCCACCGGTTTACTCACCGGCGAAACCATAGCCGAGATCCGCACCCACCTCCAGGTGGTTGCCGCTGGGGTCGGAATAGTGATCGCGCCGCGGCCACTTCTAAAAAACTTGAGCGGAAACCTCGTCGAACACCGCGAATACGTAGACCCGGAGATAACCGCCACCACCATCGCATTGGTGTGGCGCAAAGAAAAAGACAACGACGCGATCCAAGATTTCGTCGGAATTGCCAAAGGTCGAACCGCCAATTCCTCCCGCCAGGCACAGCCGAAGAAAACCGCCCGTGAAAAAGCACTCGCCAAGAAAGCACGCGCCGCAGCACGCTCAGGTAAAACGGCTAACGCGACCGGCAAGACCACGTCCGGGAAACCGCGCCGGGGCGGCGTCGACAAGCAGAAGCCTAAGAAGCGCCGCGGCAACGGCAGATCATAATTTAAACCGCACCGTCTGCCCCGGTGCCAGCTGCGCGCACCGGTCACAGGCCTTGGACGTTAACACCGCGATCACCGGATAACCACCCGTCACCGGGTGATCCGGGCCAAACACCACCGGATGCCCATTCGGCGGAACCTGAATCGCACCCCGCACCATGCCCTCACTTGCCAATTCCCTGGCCCGCGATCGCAGAAGCGGGGTAGAGGGAATCATCCGTACCCCCACCCGATTAGAGTCGGCGCTGACCGTAAACACCTGGCTTAAGAAACTCAAGATAGTCTCAGCACTGAACCAATCATGGCGTGGACCCAAGATAACGTGCAATTCCTCCTGCGGTACCCTGCGCCACAACGTTGGAATCTGCCGCAACCTCGGCCACCACTGAAGTTCCTCAATAAACTCACCCGACGACCATAAGACATCCCCCGAAGCAATAGGGGCAGGTCCGATGCTACTCAGCTGATCCCTGGCTGCCGAACCTAATTCCTCCGGCACGTCGAAACCACCACGCACCGCCACATAAGCACGCAACCCGTAGTCGGCGGCCGACACACTCAACCGGTCGGAGGCAACCACATCAATGATGACATTCGTATAGCTGCGCCGAACCTGGCCATCAGCAGACTCAATCGTTACCTGGGCATCAGTTCCGGTAATAATCACGCTGGTGGAAACCATAAACTCCACCGCAAAACCGCCCATGAGCACCTCAATGACCGGAGCGGTAGCGGCATTACCCACGGCGTGATTAGCCCGCGCCGCCGACAACCGGTCGAAACTACCCGACGCGCTGACCCCCATCGCCGCAAACCCCGGGCGACCCCTGTCCTGGAACAACGCCAACGGCCCAGTCTGTAACACCCGCGCAATCGGGCGGGAGCCTTGCCGGGGCGGCACCGCCATCGCCGACAATTGACCACCGTGCATCTCCGTCATGATTCCTCCACAAACCGCACCGCATCGCCCGGCTGAATCAACGACGGACGATCACGATTGCTATCCCACATAACTTCCCGAGTAATACCGATAATCTGCCAACCACCCGGCGATTGCTGCGGATACACCGCACTAAAACCACCCGCCAAGCCGACCGAACCAGCCGGAATCGCCGTGCGCGGGCTCGAATGCCTAGGCACCTGCAACGGATACTGCGCGGCCGTCAAATACATAAACCCCGGCGCGAAACCCCCGAAAGCGGCGACCCACGACGTTGAGGTGTGGATAGAAATTAATTCCCCAGTGGTGACATTGAGGGAGCGGGCCACATCAGCCAGATCCACCCCGTCATACGTAACCGGAATCTCAATGGTGGTCGGCGGAGTCAACGCCGACACCGAGACCGACACCGGAAGCCCCTTAATCACCTCGGTCGCCTGCGCGGGCGTCAACCGCGCCGGATCAACCGTGACCACGATGGTTTCGGCAGCGGGAATGACATCGACAACGCCTGCCAATTGTTCTGTGTGGATCGCCGTCATGATGGCGGAATGAAGTGCCATGACGGTGTGAAGAACCTCGGCGGCATCAATCGGGGTGGCGGTGACGTCGACGATGACGGCGGCGTCGCCGAGCGGTTTAATTGCCAGAGCCAAGATGCACACCTTCTGCCGTCAATTCGGTGCGGATACGGTCAATCAACGCCAGCGCCTGCGGATTATCCCCATGCACGCACAAGGAATCGGCGGGCAACGTGATCGTGGTGCCATCAAGCGTGGTGATCGGTTGCCCCGTGGCAAGTGCGACCGCCTGCGCGGCCGCAACCTCCGGGTCGTGGTGGACCGCGCCGGGGAGGGCACGGGAGACTAAGGTGCCGTCGGGATTGTAGGCACGATCAGCGAATACTTCTTCGATCACGGTCAGTCCAGCCGACCGGGCCCATTCCACGATTGGGCTGGCGGCTAACACCATTAAGGACAGTGATTGGTCAAGCGCGGCGATTGCTTCGATTACCGCCATCGCTTGGGTCTTATCGCTGGCAATGGTGTTGTATAGCGCCCCATGTGGTTTTACGTATTCCACAGTGCCGCCATTCGCCGCGGCGGCGGCTTGCAGCGCGCCGATCTGGTAGATGATTTCGGCGGTTAATTCGCGCGGCGAATACGTCATGGTGCGGCGGCCGAATCCGCTTAGATCGCGGTAGCCAGGATGGGCGCCAACTCGAACCCCACCGGCGATGGCGTGGGCGGTGGTGTTCAGCATGACTTGCGGGTCGCCGGCGTGGAAACCACAGGCGATATTTGCGCTGGTGATCAGCTTTAATACCTCGGTGTCGTTGCCGATGGTATACGCGCCGAAGCTTTCGCCTAGGTCGGCGTTGAGATCAATGTGCGGCATGGCGGGTATGTTCCTTGAAACTGGTGGCTAGGTTGGGCTGGTGATGGCGGTACCGGCTGCCCGGCTCTTGTGGCTTGATTGTGGGCAATGAAACTGTGATGGGGGAGCCGGTTTGGTGTGGGTATTACCCACCTAGTAACGCGAATACCTTTTCAAAGGATTGCCAGGCCAACCACCATGCGACGATGGCTGCGATTGCCCCCACGGCGATGAGCCAGCGAGGGTAGCGGTAGCCATGTAAAAGATCTGAGGAGCGAAACGCGGCGATGTAGACGATCAGGGTGAATCCGAGCGGCAACACCAAGCCGTTAAATGCGCCAGCGAAAACCAACAGTAATGCCGGTGCGGTGCCGACAGCCACGAAAGCGGTACAGGAAATAACGATGAAGATAATCGTGATGATCGATTGCAGGCGTTTCTTCTCCGGGGTATTGGGTACCAGGAAGGTCGCAGAGGTGTAGCTGGCGCCGATGACCGAGCTTAATGCGGCCGCCCACAGCACAATGCCGAACAGACGGAGCCCGATCTCGCCAGCGGCTGCTTCGAATGCTTGGGCCGCTGGGTTTCCGGTCGCGTCGAGCACAACGCCGCCGACGACCACGCCCAGGACGGCGAGGAACAACACAACCCGCATGATTCCGGTTAATAAAATACCGGTGATGGAAGACGACGTGACACTTTTTACGTGTTCGATTCCGGTTTTGCCGGAGTCCAACATCCGGTGAGCACCGGCATAGGTGATATAGCCGCCGACGGTGCCGCCGACCAGGGTGGTAATGACTACCCAGTCAATGTCGTCCGGCAGTACCGCGTTGCGTAGTGCCTCGCCAACTGGTGGCTGCGACACGACGGCGACATAGAGAGTGAGTGCCATCATGGCGATGCCGAGCACCACGAGGATTTTGTCCAAGGCAGCGCCTAGTTGTTTGAAAAGGAAAATCGCGATGGCGATTAACGCGGTGATGACGCCGCCGATCTTGGCATCCAAGCCCATTAAGGCGTTAAGCCCCAAGCCGCCACCGGCAATATTTCCGATATTGAACACCAAACCACCGATGGCGATCAAGACCGCAAGGACGTAGCCGAGGCCGGGAATCACATGGTTGCCCAGCTGCTGTGCGCGCAGGCCAGAGATTCCGATGACCCGCCACACATTCATTTGAATGGCGATATCAAGCACGATGGATACGACGATGGCGAAGGCGAACGCGGCCCCCATCTTGCTCGTGAACGTGGCAGTTTGGGTGAGGAAGCCCGGGCCGATGGCGCTGGTGGCCATCAGGAAGATTGCGCCAAGCAGTGCGCTGCGGGTGGAAGCTTTGGCGGTCGCTTCCGCTAAAGACGGGCCGGTGTGGGGCGGCGGGGAAGTATCTGCCATGGGTTGCTCTTTCCTTGTCAGGAGAGATTGTTAAACAATCTGGGAATTTTTGGATCAACGGAAATCTATACCATAAGTGGCGGTTCGCACAATACCCCCATAAAGTGACTGAGCTTACATAAAGGTGGTTGCCGGTATAGGGGGCGAATGGGGGTGTGAAGTACACTGGTTAATCGAAGCTCAATCGTCATAGCCCCAAAGTTCTTTTGTACACAACGATCATGAATCAGTATCCGCAAAAAATACGCTCCGCAGCCGACCAACTGTATCGCCATATCAGTAAGGAAATCCTGGAAGGGGTGTATCACCCCAATCAACAATTGTCGGAAATGGCGGCCAGCGAAAAATATGGGGTTTCGCGCAATACCCTCCGCGAAGCGTTTCGGCTCCTCATGCAGGAAGGCTTACTGATCCACCGCCCGAATCGCGGGGTGTTCGTGCGGGCATTCACGGTTGCGGATTTAGAGGATCTTTATACTTTTCGACGAATGTGCGAGGCCGCCTGCCTCCAACACATTGGCACCGATCCCGATGCGACGGCGACCTGCATTGCCGCCATGCGGCAATCCTGTTTCGATGCGGATCGTGCGATGGCGAATCACGATTGGAATGCGCTAGCCATCGCCAATAGTCATTTCCATATGGCTATTTTCAGTTCCGGCGGCAATAACCGCATGACCCGATTGGGGCGAACGATCCTGGCCCAGTCCCGGCTGGTGTTCATGACCTCCGGTCAGGAGGATAAAGTGCATGTCCCGTTTATCCAGGACAACAAGCGGATTCTGGAACAGATCGAACGGGGTGGTTTCGCCGCTGCGGTTATCTCTTTGGAGCAGTACCTCAATCGTTCCCAAGCCAATATGGCGAAGCTTCTCGCCGAAAACGAATAGCGCCACAGTTTCTGTAGCGGCTACAAGAAAAGCAATAAAAATGGAGGGTGGTGCGACACCCTCCATTATCAAGCGATCAGATTAGTCGCGGTCAGTATTGGCCATTGCCAAAACGTCGAGGCGCTTATCCAGCTCTTCTTCGGTGAGGTTTTCACCATCGACGAAGCCCATGTCGATAACCGTCTGACGGATGGTCTTGCCTTCCTTCAGAGCGGTCTTAGCAACCTTAGCGGCATTTTCGTAGCCGATTGCGGAATTCAGTGGGGTGACGATCGATGGGGAGGACTCAGCGAGGGTCTTCATCCGTTCGACGTTTGGCTCGATGCCGTCGACAAGCTTCTCGGCGAAGACCCGGGCGGTGTTAGCCAGAAGTGCTGCGGACTCCAAAACGTTGCGCGCCATCACTGGGATGAACACGTTGAGTTCGAAGTGGCCCTGGGAACCGGCGAATGCGACTGCGGCGTCGTTACCGATAACCTGGGCGGCAACCTGGGTGGCTGTTTCGCACAGAACCGGGTTGACCTTACCCGGCATGATGGACGAACCTGGTTGCAAGTCAGGCAGATGGATTTCAGCCAAGCCGGTCAGCGGGCCGGAACCCATCCAGCGGATGTCGTTGGCGATCTTATTCAAAGACACAGCTACGGTACGCATGGCACCGGAGAACTCCACCAAGCCGTCGCGGTTAGCCTGCGCCTCGAAGTGGTTAACGCATTCCTTCAACTCGGATACGCCAGTGAGCTTCACCAGCTCTGCGGTGACTTTGGCACCGAAATCGGCAGGGGTGTTCAGGCCGGTACCTACGGCTGTACCGCCGATTGGCAGCTCACCCAAACGTGGCAGGCACGCTTCAATGCGCTCGATACCAGCGGCAATCTGGCGGGCGTAGCCACCGAATTCCTGGCCGAGAGTCACAGGAACTGCATCCATCAAGTGGGTACGGCCGGACTTGACTACTTCCTTCCACTCCTGTGCCTTCTTTTCCAAGGAAGCGTGCAGCACCTTCAACCCTGGGATGAGGTCCTTGACGGCAGCTTCGGTGGCGGCAACGTGGGTAGCGGTTGGGAAAGTATCGTTTGAGGACTGACCCATATTCACATGGTCGTTCGGGTGAACCTCAACACCATTTGCCTTAGCAATGGAGGCGATGACCTCGTTGGTGTTCATGTTGGAGGAGGTGCCAGAGCCGGTCTGGAAAACATCGATAGGGAATTCGGCGTTATGCTTGCCCTCGGCAATTTCCTTCGCGGCGGCGATGATGGCGTCAGCTTGCTCGCCTGGAAGCAGGCCACGATCCTTGTTTACCTGTGCGCAGGCAGCCTTGAGCAGACCCATTGCGCGGATCTGAGCGGCTTCGAGACCACGGCCAGAAATTGGGAAGTTTTCAACAGCTCGTTGGGTTTGCGCACGCCACAGTGCGTTTACCGGAACCTTTACTTCGCCCATGGTGTCGTGTTCAATGCGGTACTCAGTCATAAACGTTGTCCAACCTTTAAGTGTGAAAGGGGTGTACAAAACAAGGTGCTGGAAAAGCACTACCCCTTAGTATGTACCAAAAACTCTCCATAATGTGGCAAAGGGGGTAACAATCTTTCACACGTGCGCTGAATCACTTTTAAGGCGGACGCCCGCCCCCATTCCAAGAAGGAACAGAAGGCGGGCGTGTAGGTGTGCAGTAATGCGATGCTTTGATTAACCCTTCGGGGAATAATCCACCACTGCGTATTCCTGCAACTTAGCAAGCTTGTGTACCGACTCGATGAATCGAACCGTACCGGACTTCGACCGCATCACCAACGACCGGGTGGTGGCACCGTTCTTGCGGTAGGAAACACCGCGCAGCATATCGCCATTGGTAACACCAGTAGCCACGAAATAGCAGTTATCGGAGCTGACCAGATCGTTGGTTGATAGCACCCGGCCAAGATCATGCCCAGCTGCCCGTGCCTTTTCTGCTTCTGCCTCGTCCTTCGGCGCTAGTACACCCTGAATTTCGCCACCCATGCACTTCATGGCGCAGGCGGTGATGATTCCCTCCGGGGTGCCGCCGATACCCATCATGATGTCCACCGAGTTGTTGTCTTGCGCTGCAGCCACAGCGCCAGCCACGTCACCGTCGCGGATCAGCCGAACCTTAGCGCCTGCGGTACGGATATCGGCGATCAACTTCTCGTGGCGGGGGCGGTCCAGCACGACAACCGTCACATCGGAGTGAGAAATGCCCTTGGCCTTCGCAACTGCCCGGATATTGTGTTCAACGGGAGCGGTGATGTCGATAGTGCCAACAGCTTCGGGACCAACCGCGATTTTGTTCATGTAGAACACTGCGGACGGGTCGAACATCGTGCCGCGTTCCGCAGCCGCGAGAACGGAAATGGCGTTGGGGCGGCCTTCAGCCATGAGCGAGGTGCCGTCGATGGGGTCGACCGCGATGTCTACCTCTGCGCCGTCGCCGGTGCCCACATGCTCACCATTGAAAAGCATCGGAGCTTCGTCTTTTTCGCCTTCGCCGATGACGACGACACCATTCATTTGAACTGAGTTAATGAGTTTACGCATGGCGTCTACAGCTGCGCCGTCGCCTTCGTTTTTCTGTCCCCGACCTACCCACCGGCCGCTGGCAAGGGCAGCGGCTTCAGTCACGCGGACGAGTTCAAGGGCGAGGTTGCGGTCGGGAACACCAAGGTGCAGGTCAGACATGGGGCGTTAAGCCTCCTTATAACAAACGCGGGCAGATTTTTAAACACAGAAATTGGAAAGCTAAAACCAAAATCCGTTTATCATTCTTCCACTTTAGGCACAGCCCGTGGGGGAAATAGTCACCCAAATTGGGGGATTTATGGTGTTTTATACCACTGTTGATTGTGTATTTCTGCCCGAATGGAATTACGCCATGTCCGGTTGAGGTGTGTTTTCACAGCGGCATGCACAACGTATGCCACCGTGAAATCCCGCCACGACCTCCTGCTGGCTTTCGCGCAAACGTTCAGCTTGACGGGTTCCGTCGGCGTGACAACATTGCGCGGCTCCCCGTTTTGGTGCAATTCGTGCGATACTTGTCGCCGTGGCTGAAGAAAAACCAAGGATCTTTCAAAGCGGACGCGACATCGCATTATCGTTGGCGGCGGTGCTGGCGGTAATGATCGTCTCGGTGGCTTTTACCGGAATGTGCAGTTACGGTCGGGATACGGCGGAAAATGTGCAGGTAAACAAAGTCGACGCGGCGGCGTTTTTCGATCTTGAAGCCCGCGCTATGAACTTTCCGCTGCGCCTGCCGGAAGTCCCCGCCGGGTGGGTAGCCAATTCGGCGCGCCGTGGCGCGGTCGACGGAAAACCCGCACCGATTGTCGGGTGGGTGATTGGTAAAGACGGTTACGTGCAATTAACACAAACCGATGTTCCGGCGGATAAGGCCGTGACCGGGGTTGATAATAATTTCCGGGAACTCGTCGAAACCTACGACGTAGCCGGGGTGGCAGTCTCCCGCTATGCATCTGAGGACGCCGATGTCCGCGATATAAGGGTGGCCGATTTAGGCGATGTGCGCCTATTGGTAACCGGTGCAGCCACCAAAGAACAATTCGACGACCTGATCAGCCGCACGATTAATTCCGAACCAATGAGAAAACAACCTTAGCGTTTTCGCCGCCCCTATCACCCGTTACGCCACTGCTTTACTGTGGCGTAACAAGTTTCACATGGGTACAAAGCGTTTTTACTTCATGAATTCAAAAACTTTTAGCTGGGGCGAGCATCAATTGTTGCGTAAATCTCGGACGTGAAAACTGTGGGTGCTTGTCGACGTCGCCAGCGCGGCACGTGGGTTGTGGTTGTTGTGTTGGTTTTCTGGAAGTCGGGGCTTGCGGGTGGCAACCTGGTTCGTTCCTGGGGCTTTAGGAAGTGGTGGGTGGAATCTCCGACCTGATGCGGTGACGGGGTGTGAAAGTCGGAGATTTCCGAAATTCGAACAGTTCTAGTTGGCTGTGACCCCAGGTTTTGCGCAAATCTCCGACCTGTAGAAGTGTGTGGGTGCTTGTCGACGCCGCCAGCGCGGCCTGTGGGTTGGGGTTGTTGTGCCGGTTTTCTGGAAGTCGGGGATTATGGGTGGTAACCCGGTTCGTTCCTGGGGCTTTAGGAAGTGGTGGGTGGAATCTCCGACCTGATGCGGTGACGGTGGGTTACCCGTTTGGGGGTGGCGGTATTTTTTATGGAACCGGTTGGGGTGGTGAGTGAGTCTAACTGTATAGAGCACGTTGTCTATTTGGTTTTACACTGGTTGTCAGTGGCGTTGAAAGGCGGTTTTGAGGAAATGGTCAAGAAAATGTCAATGCATGCCAGGACTATGCCTAATCAGATGACAGCTCGTTCAGCGCACCGCGTCTTGATAGCGACTGTGGTGTGTTGTGTCTTTCTGCTTTCTGGCTGCGGGTTATCTGCACCTTTTGCTCAGTACTTGGCTGCCAAAAACCAGTCGCAATCCCACCAACAGGCAGCGTCATCGCAGGCGGATCAACCGAAAACGCTCGGTGAGGTGTTGGAGGTAGGTACTGGAACATTTGACCCAAACGACCCTAATTTCGCGGTTTTTGATCCCTGCGGGGAAGTAACCAAAGAACAATACGAGCAATTCGGACTTACTATTTGGGATGTTTCCCACACAGCACGCAAAGACTTTGCAGTCTGTGCAGTAAACCCGATAGACATATCGAAAAGTGATTTTGGTTTCACGATTTCAACTGATGTCGTTACTTATGAGCACGTTGAGTCATTGGGTCTTATTGTCGATCAACCATTAATACCTCTACCGGAGCATTGGTATCAGCATAGGCTTTCTGACAAAGATGATGAGTTGGATTGCACTATAGCTGTGTCGACGAACCGAGGACGGATAAGCCTCACTGCATCAGGATCAAACTTGGTTCACGGAATAACACCTGAAATGTCCTGTCAGGAAGCAGTAGATATGTTGCAGAAAATCTTTGCTCTGAAAGGATAATCAATGTCCATGTTGATAAATTCAGCGTCATTTGAAAGTGCATTTAACGGCATCAAAAATGCCCAACTTAATGCCAAGGAAACCTATGGTATCGCGCTTCGAGGTACGTTGAATGGTGCGTTTTCTCCGTTGTCTGGTTTGCGTGAGTTGGGTGTGAATCATGCGCAGGTGATTCAGGGTGGGTTAGGTAGTGCTCGTGATGTGTTGGCGAGTTTCCGCGATTTGGTCGACTGGTTGGGGGTGAATCTGCGGTTGAATCATGTGGCGTTTACCGGTCATGATCTTGCACTGTCACGCGGGTTGGATACTGCTGATAGTGGTGGGACATTTGAGCATGATGTTGCGGAGTTCGCGTCGAAACCGGCGGCGTCGTTTGCGGATTTTCCATTCCTCCCACCTACCCCGGTTCCGTCGGTGTCGTTGGAAACGTTAGTCGCACAGTTGGGTGCAACACAGTCGGGTCAAGCCGCCCAGGCTGCGGCGGACTGGCAGTCGATGGCGACGCATGCAACAAATATTGCAGCGCAGTTGGATAGCATCGCCGGACAGTTGTCGTCGCAGAATCAGGGGATTGCGGCGTTGCGGGCTACCGCGGGGATGAAGGCTACTGCGGCGAAAGCGTCGTATTTCGCGGCGAATGCTACGGAGATGGCTCGGTCGGTGGGGGTGTTGTCGACGATTGCTCCGCATTTTCATACTCAGGCATCTCAAGCGTTGTCTGCGTTGCAGACTATTGCGAACCCTGCGGAAAAAGAAGCAGCAGAGAAGTTGTATCTGACAGCATTTCATGGGGTGTATAGCGGTGCGTTATCCCAAGCAGTACCAGTGATTCGGAATTTGATGATTGATAACAGTGCTGGTGTTGGTGGTGGTAGTGCCGCAATCGGGTCGGATTCTACTGGCGCACCGCCCTCACCTGCGACGAGTACGCTTCATCCTGTGGGGATGGGGACACAGGCCGCATCGACTGCGACTCTTCCAACTACTGGTGGGGTGGGTGCACCGGCAGCACCGGCACCGGGTATGCCACCGATCACGGGGCTTCCTACTGGAGCAGGAGCAGGTGGTTCCGGTGCGTCAGCACATGCGCCGGTGTTTAGTGGCCTGACACCCGGTGTGTCTGGTGGTCGGGGTGGTATCAGTGGTGGGAGTGTTCCTGCGTCTGGTGGACTCCGCCACGGGCACTCCGCTACCAGTGGTGGTCGTAGTAACGCTGGTACTGGTATGGGTGCCGGTATGAGTGGGATCGGTGGTTACGGTATGGCCGGTGGGATAGGTTCGGCTGGCATGCGAGGCGGAACTGGTGGTGCTGGTGGCCGTGCATTCGGTGCTGGTGGTAGTGGCGGCCCTGGATTCGGTGGTGGTGCTGGTGGTGGGGTTGGTGCTGCACCGAAAACCCCACATGGAACCGGCAACGGCAGCAGTGTGGGAAACAGTGCTGGCGCAGGCGGTGTGAAGTCAGCCGCTGGTGCTGGTGGTGCAAATAGTGGCGGGCGTGCTGGTACCCCGATGGTTGGGGCACCGATTGGTGGGCAGAACAATAACAATAATGAGAATCAGCGTAAGCGGAAGAAGCCGATACGGGGTATTACTGCGAGTGTTGAACGAGACGCCAACCTCAAAGCGCTGTTGGGTGAACAACCCAAAGTAATCCCAGGCGTCATCGGAAGCTGGGTACGCGAATAATCAATTGGTTGAGTCGAGTGCATCATCAATGCGCTTCGACGCCCCTGCTAAGTACTCCTCGCAGCGTTTCGCCAGCGCCTCACCGCGCTCCCAGTACTTTAGTGATTCATCAAGTCCCATCTGGCCTAATTCCAAGATGCGGACGATTTCTACTAATTCGTCGCGGGCTTGTTCGTAGCTCAATTCAGAGATGGGGGCGAAGGCGTTTTCGCCGGTGCCTTGTCCGAAAACATCTGTGCTCATAATTATGGGTTTCCTTGTGTGTGGGAAGTATTTTCTGATTAATCTGCCGGGTGGGTTTGCATTGCGGCGGCGGTGATGGAACCGTCGGACACCCGGATACGCAGTTGACTGCCAGGCGGTGATTGTTCGATGGTGGTCACTACCTCCGGGGGTCGGCCATCCCGAGGGATTACCTGAACCACCGCGTAGCCACGTGCCAGGGTGGCGGCAGGTCCGAGCGCTGCTACTTGGTTACGAAGCCCGGCAACATGGTGGGTTTCGGCTGCTATGCGGTGCTGGATTTCTCGTCGAATAGCGGTAATCGTGCGCTGAATCTCCTCCCGCCGCACGTTAAGTGTGGTGTGGGGATCAGCAAGCACTGGACGCGACCTGATTGCCGCCAGCTGTTGCTGTTCGCGCTGAAGCCAGCCGCGTAGCGCCGCCTGGCTGCGGGATCGAAGCTCCGTAATGAGTTTTCGCTCCACCACCACATCGGGTACGACCCGCTTGGCGGCGTCGGTCGGGGTGGCCGCGCGCAGATCCGCCACGTTATCCAGAATCGGATTATCGGGCTCGTGCCCAATAGCCGACACCACCGGTGTGTGTGCCTGAGCCACAGCCCGTTGGAGGGCTTCTTCGGAAAACGGCAGGAGGTCCTCTACGGAACCGCCACCGCGGGCGATAATGATGACATCTACTTCTGGGTCGGCATCTAGTTCCGCGAGTGCGGCGATAACCTCAGGTACTGCTTTTGCGCCTTGAACGGCGGTGTTAATCACCCGGAACTGCACCTCGGGCCACCTGGATTCCGCGACCGATAGAACGTCGCGTTCGGCTGCGGAGCCTCGGCCGGTAATCAACCCGATTTTCTGTGGCAGGAAGGGTAGAGGGAGTTTGCGGTCGGCGTCGAAAAGCCCCTCGGAGGCGAGTTGGTGCCGCAACTGTTCAATCTTGGCAAGCATCGCCCCGATACCCACCGGTCGGATTTCGGTAACCCACAGCGAGAATGCGCCACGTCCTTCGTAAAAAGCCGGTTTGCCCAGCATAACCACCCGGTCGCCTTCCCGAATTGGTGCGGCCGGGTTGCTCAGCAGTGTTTGCGGGCAGGTGACCTGCACGCTTGCCTCGACTTCGGTGTCCCGGAGGGTGAGATAGGCGAATTTCCAGCGGGGGTTGACTTTAAACTGCGTGACCTGGCCTTCGACCCATACGTGGCCCAATCGTTCAATCCAACCCTTGACTTTGGCGTTGAGCTGGCTCACGCACCACGCTTCGTCGGGGGAAGTCTGCATAGAAACCCGTGTCCCATCTGATCTTTAAGTATTTGGCCTGACTACAAAGTAGTTTAAGCTTAAACCCATGACTTCCCCTGCAGAGACCAACAAAAAGGTGCTCCTCGCTGCGCCCCGCGGCTATTGCGCCGGCGTTGACCGCGCCGTTGAAACCGTGGAACGGGCGTTAGAAAAGTACGGCACCCCAGTGTATGTGCGCAAAGAGATTGTTCACAACCGCCACGTCGTAACCAGCTTGGCGCAGCGGGGTGCGATCTTTGTCGACGAAACCGACGAGGTTCCCGAAGGCGCCCATTTGGTATTCTCCGCCCACGGCGTCAGCCCCGCCGTGCATGCGGAAGCCAAACGGCTCCAGCTCAATACCTTAGATGCGACCTGCCCGCTGGTAACCAAGGTGCATAACGAAGCCAAGCGGTTTGCCCGCGACGGCTACCAGATTCTGCTGGTAGGCCACGAAGGTCACGAAGAAGTCGAAGGGACCGCAGGCGAAGCTCCCGACGTTACCCACCTGGTGGATGGGGTAGAAGGAGTGGAAAGCCTACCGGAGTTTCTCAAAGACGAAGAAAAACTCGTGTGGCTGTCCCAGACCACACTGTCGGTGGATGAGACCATGGAAATCGTCGATCTGCTGCACGAGAAATACCCGCAATTGGAAAACCCACCCAGCGACGATATTTGCTACGCCACCCAGAACCGCCAGGTAGCGGTGAAGGCTATTAGCGAAAACGCCGATCTTGTCATCATCGTCGGTTCCCAAAACTCTTCTAATTCCAAGCGCCTTGTTGAGGTTGCGCTCCAAGCGGGCGCTAAGGCTGGCTACCTGGTCGACTTTGCCCACGAGATCGACGAGAAGTGGTTGGAGGGGGTTTCCACCATCGGTCTTAGCTCCGGCGCTTCCGTGCCTGAGATTTTGGTGCAAGATGTGTTGAAATTCTTAAGCGAGCGGGGATTCACCGACGTGGAGGAAGTAAAAACCGCTGCGGAGAAAATTACCTTCGCATTGCCGCGCGACTTGCGCCCGCCGCGCACCTAAAGTCATTCGCGATTAACCCCCAAGAAAACAACGATCAGTTCAAACCTGGCGTGTTCTTGGGGGATTATTTATGCGGACAACGCCCAGCATTGTTGTAAGGAAACTGACTGGGGGAGCCGCGGCTTAAAAGCTTTAACGGTATAGGTCGTCATTGAGAGACGAGCGCCGCCGCCTGCGTCGCGGGGTGGAGCTTTGCGTGCCGGTTGGCTGCTGGGTTCGGTTGTTCGACTGCCGAGGCTGTTGGCCGGGTTGCTTCACAATACGGATATTCGCCTCCGACTGGCTGCGTAGCGAGTGCTGCCCCCGTGCGCCATCGACCAAACCGATTCCTGGATTGGTTGCGGTTGTATCGGGGTGAATATTTCGCGGCTGAACTCCTGGGTTCTGCCGTTGCTGTTGCCCAGATCGAAGCCGACGACGACCGCCCTGTGACTCCGCGCCCGACTGGGGGCGCTGCGCCCGCTGCTGGCTTTGCTGATTACGCTGCCGGGGTTGTTGCTCGGCTGCCGGGGCTTGCCGGTTCACCGGCGGGTGAGATGCGGCAACCCGGCGGGAGGGGCGTCCCTCGCTCTGTGCGTTTCGACGCTGGGTTGCGGCCTCACCGCGACGCAGACGTTGCTGACGATGCTCCGCCCGTTGCTCAGCGCGCTGCTGTGCCGCACTGTGCGCTGCGGACACGGTCGGTTCCGGCTGGGCTGCGGCTGGCGGTGCCGCTTGTCGACGCCGCTGCGGCTGCCCTTGGCGCGGTTTCTGTGCCGCTGCGGGGGCTTGCTGGCGTGCCACCGGCTCCCGGCGGTTCTGCGTTTCAGGCCGCGGCTGTGGTGCAGCGGCAGGACGTTCACCGGAGACGCGAGCAACCCGACGCGGACGCTGGGTTGCGGCCGGTTTCTGTTGCGGTGTTGCTGGCTCTGGATCGGGCACCACAGGTTGAACCGTGGTGGCAGCTGGTGAGATCGGTCGCTCGGCTGCGCCGCGCTTCTTCTCTGATCGCTGCTGGGAATTGCGCTTGAGCAATTCCTCCACAGTAACGGTTTCGGTTTCCGCCGTGGCATGATCTCGCACCCGAGTGCGTTGGGTTTGCTGCCGGGCCCGGGATGCTTGGGCGGCACTGCGCCTATTGGTTTCGGTTTCCTTGCGGTATTCCTGGGTGGTTTTATCAGCTAATTGCTGTGAGAACCTACGCAGCAGGAAAAGCCGAATTGCGGCAAGCAAGCCAGCGCCCACCGTGGCACCAAAGATGACGGGGAATTGCTGCAAAAGCGGATAGACCGAAGTGATGATCTGGGTTGTCGACAGCGGAGTGTCCGGGTTGGGAAGCCCCTGGCGTACCAAAAGCCAACCGGTTAAAACGATGGCTACGGCGAAGAAGATAGGAATGCTGGCAACTAAGAGAAACAGCGACTTTGGCTGAGTGAGAATTGAAAGAAACAACACCGTCACCACGAAACACACAACAAAGGCGAGGCCCAATGTCCCGCTAGCAACGGTCAGCAAAGAGCCTACGGCCAGCCCACCAGTCAAAATGATGAGGGATAACCATAGGGGAATACCAAAGAATTGCGCGGCATGAGGCGCAGCGTGGTGCTTCTCCAAAACTCTCGACACGAACACCCATGTTACCGACTCGAAACAAAAAGGGGCATTCGCACAGGTTAATGTCACAAAATATTTTCAGGAGACTCTTCGCTTTGCCTTAGCGATGGTAGATTTTTCAAACCTGCCTCCGCACTCATTTTTCGCGCCGTGACCATCACTCTTGATTCCATTGATGACATTGCCGCATTAAAAGATTGACTGGCTTTATCCAACGAATGGCCAACCTTATTGAGGTGCCCAACCAGTGTGGTGAGCCGATTATGAAGCTCCTTTCCCAATTGCAGTACCGTTGCCGCACGTTCGTTGACCGAATGCTGTTGCCACGTGATAGCGACCGTGCGCAGTAGGGCGATAAGTGTGGTGGGGGTGGCGATGATGACGTTGCGGCTAAAAGCGAATTCTAAAAGCTCTGAGTCCGCCGATAACGCGGCGTCTAAGAAAGGATCAGCGGGAACAAACATCACCACGAACTCCGGTGTGGGTTGGAAGGCCGAAATGTACTCTTTGCCTGACAATGCGGTGATATGGGTGCGTACTAAATGGGCGTGGCGATTAAGAAAGCCTTGTTGCTCTTCCGGGTCGCCGGAGTTGATCGCGTCCAAATACGCGCTAAACGGAACTTTGGCATCCACGATAAGGTTGCGTTCACCGCTTAAATGAATCACCATGTCGGGACGAACCACCGCACCTTGGTGGTTGCGGTGCGCCTGGGTTTCAAAATCGCAGTGCTTGACCATTCCAGATAATTCCACGACCCGTTCCAATTGGATCTCGCCCCACCGGCCCCGAACCTGCGGATTGGTCAGCGCCGCTGCCAACTTGGAGGTGTTCTGGGTTAATTGGGCATTAGTATGTGCCATGGCTTGGGCCATGTGTTGAAACTGGCTGGACATGGTGGCAAACGCTTCTGCCCGGCCCACCTCCAGCTCGCGGACTTGGGAATTAAGCGAATCAAGCGCCCGATAAATCGGATCAAAAGCGGGGCTTGCCCCAGTGGCGGTGACTGGTGGTTTCCTATCCCGTAATAACCAGCCGATGGCACCACCAGCTATTAAACAGATCAACGCAACGAGCGGCACAGTTGTATTCATGCCCTACACGATTGCACATCGGGCCAACACTAATTGCGGAACCTGCGAATTTTCTCGAACATTTGTTTGGTTTTATTCTGCATTTGCGCAGATCGTACCGCCAATCGCGACATTTTTCCGTTGCTCGAATATCGGTTGGTTCTTCTGCGTACCATTGGCTCAGCGTCCAGTCGGTCGTCGTGATCGGCGCTACCGGGCGCAGCATGATTATCGGTTGAGTGGGCATCGGCTGCGGCGTCGACAAGCGCGTCGTGGGCCGCAACGCGATTTGCCCGCAGCTTCCGGCCGATTTCTTCGCCCCATAACCCACTCATCGAACCCGCAGTGGTGACGAATTCGATTTCGCTCGCCTGTTTTTCGCCAGCGCGCAACGCCGTCATGTCGTGCAAATACCGGAACAGGACGGCCACCATGGCGGCGAACGGCACCGCCAAAAACGCACCGATGATGGAAAACAGCGAACCGCCCACCGTCACCGAAACCAAGATCACCACCGGGTGGAGGTTGAGCGCACGGGATTGCAGCAGCGGCTGCAAAATATTGCCCTCTAATTGCTGGACAAGCAACACGATCGCCAATGCCATGATCGCCTTGGTCACACCCAGTGACACTAGCGCGACCAAAACCGCCAAAGTGCCCGCGACGAATGCGCCCACAATCGGGATGAAACCGCCTAAGAACGTTAACACCGCCAAAGCCAATGCCATCGGCACCCCAAGGATAATCAGTCCGATACCGATAAAAATTGCGTCTACTGCGGAGACGGTCGCCTGGGCCCGGATGAAGCCACCGAGCGTGATCCACGCCCGGGCACACAGTTCTGTCAGGTGCCAACCGGCGCGTTTACCCACGATGCCCCGTAGCCACGGCAAAAACCGGTCGCCGTCTTTGAGGAAGAAAAACGTGAGAACCAAGACGATACCCAAGGTGACGATGACCGATGTTGCGATTCCCAAGCCGGAGAAAATCTCCGAAACAATAGAGCCGGTGCGTCGTTGTACCCATTGGACTGCGGAGTTAATTCTGTCATCCAAGTCATCCGAATCCAGGTTAAACGGTGGCCCCTGTAGCCATAATTGCAGGCGCTGAATCCCCTCGAAAGCCTGGAAATACAGTGCGTGGGACTGCCTGCCGACCGAGGGAGCGATCATCCAAATGAGGAAGCTAAATGCGCCCACCGCCCCCAAGATTGCCGTCAACGACGCTAAAGCCCGCGGCACCCCGAGCCGACGCAACCCAGCCACCGGCGGCCATAAAACGGTACAGACGATAATCGCCAAGACAATCGGCAATGCGCCCCGCCACAGTTGTTTAATTGCGTACCACAAGACGAAAGCGGCGGCGGTGATGATGAGCAGCCGCAGACACCAGGTGGCTAGTTTACGGATACCATCAGCGATGATTTCGGCTCGGTCGATGTGATCCACGGAAGTTTCTGGCTGAAGCTCCTCAAAAACTTCAGCCGCTTCGGCGAACTCTGGTGAGGTGGGGCGGAAATCAGTCACAGAATCATTGTGGCAAATTTTCTGTCACTGGTGGCGGTTGCGCCTTGCCCGCCAGGCAAATTCTTAAGCAATTTTCACTGCCATTGGCGAAAAATTTAACAAGCAGTGATCTTCCCCTCAGCGGCGGACGTTGATTGTCGGCTGGGCGTCGAAAAGCGAAACCGCACGCAGTAGCCGGATACCAACCGGTACCGGTTCCCACGTGCGGACGTAGCCTTAAAAAACTACTTGCGGACTTCTGTTGTAATGACCACTTCCCGGATTTCCTGGGCGATCAATACCTCATCGGTGGCGAACTCCGCGTCGCCGAATTGCCCCGACATTTCGTCTGGGTGTCGCTGCAGGTGGATTAGTGTTGCGGCTAATCCGCCCCAAACCACGACGATGAACAGAATCAGCATGGTGATTGCAATACCGGTCATTTCTTCAATTCCTTCCGGTCGTATTGCTCGATGGCGAAACCAGCCACGCGGCGTTCAGATGGGTCGAACTGGCGCGGAACCTGCGGTAACCGCTCTAGTTCTGGCTCGATGCCGAAGTCGGATCCAGGAGGGCCATCCAATGGCAGGCCAGCGGGCCACTTGAGCATGCTCATAATCAACGAGCTAATCACGATGAAGCCCAACACTCCCCATCCGTAAATGGCAACCTGTGCCACGGAGTAGTCGCCGTAGGGTTTTTTCACCAAGGTAACGAGTTCCTGGATCAGGGTGAATCCCAAGACCAAAGTGGTGATGTTTACAACGCAAATTCGCCACAACACACCCACCCGGAAAGAGGAAACAACGTTGAGGTGCCCGGCAACCTCGTCGATGCGGCGCAGGATCCAGTCGATAACCACGATAATGACAAGCGCGATCGCGACGATACCGATGTTGTTTGTGAACTTGTCCATGATGTCCAAGTGAACCAGGCCACCCGCCGACGCAAACAGAGCGAGGGAGAGCACCGCCATGATAAGACCCACCGAAATAGCGGTGGTTTTACGCGGCAGGTTCAGCTTGTCCTTGACTGCCGAGACTACAACCTCGAACAGGGAGAACAACGAGGTAAAGCCTGCGATTGTCAGGGAGCCGAAGAACAATACGCCGAACAAACCGCCCAATGGCATTTGGTTAATGATGGTGGGGAAGGCGATGAACGCAAGACCAATGCCGGAAGTCGCCGCTTCGTCGACGCCCACGCCCTGTTGCATTGCCATGAAACCCAACGCTGCGAACACGCCGATACCTGCGAGAACCTCAAAAGAAGAGTTGGCAAAAGCGGTAACCAGGCCGGTGCCGGTCAGGTTGGTGCGCGGCTTGAGGTAGGAGGCGTAGGTCATCATGATGCCGAAGCTGACAGACAGGGAGAAGAAAATCTGACCATATGCCGCCACCCACACGGTGGGATTCGAAAGCGCCGACCAATTCGGTGTGAAGAACGCATTCAGGCCGTCGACTGCGCCATCTAAGAACAATGCGCGCACCACAACGATGATGAACAAAACGGTGAGGATCGGCATGAAAATTTTCGACACCCGACCGATGCCAGAGTCAACGCCCATGGCCAACACGATGATCGCAGCTACCCAGACTACTGCCAGAGCAATGAAAATCTCCCAGATATAAGAGGTGGAGAAAGTCTGGCTGCCGTCCATTTGGAGGAACGTTTCAAAGAAATAGGTATTGGGATCATCGCCCCACGCCTTATTGAAAGACTTAATGGTGTAAAGGCCAGCCCACGCGATAATCGCGGCGTAGTAGATAGTAATGAAGAAACAAATACCTACCTGAATCCAGCCCACCGGCTCGGCCCAGCGCTTGATACGCCTAAAAATCAGTGGGTCGGAGCCACGGTACCGGTGGCCGAGCGCGTAGTCCAAAAACAGCAACGGGATACCTGCGGTCAACAGCGCAATGAGGTAGGGGACCAAGAAAGCGCCGCCGCCGTTTTCATAGGCAACATACGGAAAGCGCCAAATGTTTCCCAGACCCACCGCGGAGCCAATCGCCGCGAGGATAAAGACCCATCGGCTGGAAAACACCTCTCTCCGCTGTGCCGGATCGACTTGTTGTGCCATGAGACAACCTTTCGTTGAAGAAAATGGCAGTGAACAATTGTGATTAATCGAAGGATGAACGGAACTTTTGGTGACCGCTTTTCGTTTAACTCATTTCATTCACTTTGAGTATGAAGCATGATTTTAGCGAGAACACCCCAAAAATGGGAAACTATTTCCCATATTTTGAGACGCTGGGCGGGTGTCTGCACCCCCATAACCCCCACCCACAGCAGGTTTGATCCAAATGATAGGATGATTCACCGTGAGCTTAACTCTTGGAATCGTCGGATTGCCCAACGTCGGCAAGTCCACTCTGTTTAACGCCCTGACCCGCAACGATGTTCTTGCCGCAAATTACCCATTTGCCACCATCGAACCCAATATTGGGCTCGTCGAACTGCCTGATGCACGGCTAACCCGGCTCGCCGAAATCTTCGGCTCGGAACGCATTCTGCCCGCCACCGTTTCTTTCGTCGACATCGCCGGAATCGTCAAAGGCGCATCCGAAGGCGAAGGAATGGGTAACGCCTTCCTCGCTAACATCCGGGAAGCCGACGCGATCTGCCAGGTTGTGCGCGCATTCGCTGACGAAAACGTCATCCACGTCGATGGCAAAGTCGACCCCAGCACCGACATTCAAATCATCAATACCGAGCTCATTCTCGCCGACCTCCAAACCATTGAAAAGGCATTGCCGCGACTGGAGAAAGAAGCGAAGAAAAACAAGGAGCTCGCCGACACCGTCGCTGCCACCAAGCAGGCAAAAGAAATCCTTGAGGACGACCGCACCCTGTTTTCCGCCGCAAAATCCGGCGACATCGACCTTGCACTCCTGCGCGACCTGCATTTAATGACGGCCAAGCCGTTCCTGTACGTTTTCAACTCCGACGAGGAAGTTTTGCTTGACGACGCCCGCAAGCAGCAGCTCCGCGACCTCGTCGCCCCCGCCGACTGCGTATTCCTCGACGCAAAGACTGAGACCGAACTCCTTGAACTTGATGAGGAGGAAGCCCTCGAACTTTTAGAGTCCGTCGGTCAAACCGAACCCGGGCTACATTCCCTGGCGAAAGCCGGTTTCGCCACCTTGGGCTTGCAAACCTACCTCACCGCTGGCCCGAAGGAATCCCGCGCCTGGACGATCCACAAAGGCGACACCGCCCCCAAAGCCGCCGGTGTAATCCACACCGACTTCGAACGCGGCTTCATCAAAGCAGAGATCGTTTCCTTCGAAGACCTTGACAAAGCAGGCTCCATGGCCGAAGCCAAAGCACAAGGAAAAGTGCGCATGGAAGGCAAAGACTACGTCATGGTCGATGGGGACGTGGTGGAGTTTAAGTTTAACGTTTAGCGTTATTGACGTTTCTCGTTAATTGTGGCAGGCTTATCGTGTGATCATATCTTTTGGTGACCGGGATACCGAACGGGTATGGCGGCGTGAAGCTGTTCCGAAGCTTGATCCGCGAATACATAAAGCTGCTAACCGGAAACTTCATCAACTTGATGCGGCGACCACCCTTGACACGCTTAGAGTGCCACCTGGTAATCGCTTGGAGGCGCTCAAAGGAACCGAAAGGGGCGCTACAGTATCCGGGTTAATAAACAGTGGCGGATTACATTTCGGTGGACTGACGGCGGTCCCGAGGACGTGACTATCGAGGATTATCATTGAGGTGCGATATGACTGAGAAGCTTTATCCTCCGATTCACCCTGGTGAAGTCTTGATGGAGGATTTTATCAAGGGGTTCGGAATAACCCAGAACAAACTGGCTGTGTCAATTGGCGTGCCACCGCGCCGAATCAACGAGATTGTGCATGGGAAGCGCGGAATCACTGCCGATACTGCACTTCGGCTAGGGAAGTACTTTGGTATGGAGCCGAAGTTTTGGTTAAACCTGCAATCACGCTACGAGCTCGAACTGGCAGAGGAAAAGGTCGGCGAGCAAATCGCGGAAATTCAACCACTTGATGCCGCTTAACAGACAAAAAGTCGATTCTGTTTAACTTCACGATGCAAGACACCCACCGACAGGTTGTCGCTGGGTGTTTACTACTTTTAGCAGCCTAGACAGGATTCCGAATTTTATCGTTCAGCTATGCCACTGGTGCGGCAATCTCGATGTGGTGCTTATTCCAATGTTCAATAAGCCAGCGGTCGTGGCTGGCTACGATGAGTGTGCCATTCCACGTGAACAATACTGATTCCAGCACCGCAATCGTCGAAAAGTGAAGGTAATTGGTACAAGGTTGTTGGGTGCGTTTGCAATGGCCAGTGCGATCTGCACCCGGCGTTGGTTGCCGACCGATCGGTGGGGATTGGGTTATTCCACAACGAAGGATGCAAAACACCAAAACTTAGTGCGTTGATCCTAGTAGTCCATAGTTTCTCAGTGAGGCCAGGATCGCCACGACGTGGATGTCGCTGGACTGCGGCACCATTCGACCTGTAGAAAGTAATTGAACCCGATGCTGATGATTAGTCTTGGGCTTGACCAGAGTTTATCCAGCGCAGAAGGGTGGATTTACCAGCACCGTGTGATCCTGCAATGAGCAAATGTTCGCCGAATACAAGCTCGAAGAAACGCGGACGGTGAGAACTTGCAAACTCTCTGAACGTGGCAGTCGTCACGGATAACGAATGCGGGAGAATTTTCGCGGGCTGCGTTAGGGGCGCAGAAGGTTATGCACTCAATCCCTGAATGCCAGAAGTCCTTACAAAATGAACAACGCACTCCAAACCTAGAAAAAACTGGCAAGGAGCCGGATCCAGCCCCGTCCCCGATCGAACAATGCACCCCCATGCGCTGAGACTCCTTTAATAATTGACTAAATTTGAATGACAATATCCACGGTAGTCAATATACTGCGGGGCATGAAAATATCCCGGACCCTTGGCACCCTCACCCTCCTGACATCCATAGCTGTAAGTATTGCTGGCTGTAGCAACGATTCCGTCAGCAGCAATGCCAGCGACACCGCAGCATCTGACACGGTAGCCACGGCTCCTGCATCGAGCACTTCTCCGGAAAAACCCGAGAAAAAAGACCCCGCCGCGACCGACGGATCCTTCTGTGAGGTGATGCTCACCGACATCGATACCGCAGCCACGACGTTCACTGCAAACATTTCAGGCATGGCCTCTGCCGACCAAGTGAAAATGAAACTTGCCCTCGTTGAGCAGATCACCACTCCACCGGAGGGGCTGGAGGAAGAGTTTGCCATCTGGAAGACCTACTTGCAGACTGCGGTGACCTCAATCGACGACATCAGCGCGATGACCGCCGCCTACGACGACACAACCGAGGCCGCTGGCCAAGCTCTCTCCCGCGTTTACATCGATGAGTGTATGAGTCGCCTCTAGGCAAACGTCCCGTCACCGCTCAAAGGGGAAGCAAAGTCTGCGTATCCTGCTTTCCACACCGTAGATGCGTTGTGACGTTTGCTTTCCGTAATGCGGATCGGTACCCGCCAATTGTGCGTGAAGGGCACAAACCCCTCACACACTACAAACAGTCTCCAGTAGGGTGTTTTTAGCTGTTGATTTGGTACAGGAATACATGGCTCCGCCATTAACAGTTCTTCCGAAAAAGACCCAGCAGCCTGGGGTTTCCCGCAAATTTTAGGTGGTTGTGTTGGTTTTCATAATCTACGGGCGTTGCCATGTTGAGGTATGAGTGTCTGCGTTGTCGGTTGTAGACTTCTTCGATCCAGCGGGCGACTGAGGTGCGTGCTTCGATGATGGTTTTCCATCTCCTTCGGTCCAAACGGACATCAAATCCGCCTTAATCCAATGTCCGCCAACCAAGGGTAACTCCAGTTATGGCTTTGTTCGTCTAGGAAGACCTTAAGCGGCTCAGTGCGGTTGCTACGCCGATACTTGACCAGTTTTTAAGAGGTTTTCTTTTTCCTGGTGGCGGGCACTTGGCCTGCGAACAGTGCTGTGAGTGCGGTGGCGAAACCGACCAGTTGCAGGAGGTTGAGGGATTCGCCGACGATGAGCGCGCCAAGGAGTGCAGCAGTCAAGGGGGACAATAGTCCTAGCAGGGCCGTTGGGGTCACGGATAGGTTCCGGATGCCAGCGAACCAGATGGTGTAGGTCAGGAGGGCGCCAAAGAGGCCGAGCCAGGCATAGCCGACCCACGCGGCTGCGTCGATGTGCTCAGGGATACCGTCCACAACGAGTGCGGGGATCAGTAGCAGTAGGCCTGCTGCGGTGAGCTGCCAACCAGCCAGGCCCACGGCGCTCACATGGTCGGGACGTCCCCACAGCTTGGTGAGGACGACGCCGGTGCCCATCGATGCGGCACCGGCTATTCCAGCGAAGATACCTACCGGATCGAGAGCCGCGTCGGGGCCTAACACGACCATGCCGACCCCAACCATCCCGGCGACGCCCCACCAGAGCCGCCAGCCTGAGAGTCGCTCGCGGAGGATGAGGACCGCGAGGAAGGCAATCAAGATGGGTTGGATCGCGCCAAGCGTTGCGGCCACCCCGCCCGGGAGCCGTTGCGCGGCAACGAACAGGAGGGGAAAGAATGCTGCCATGTTCAAACCACCAAGAACAAGACTTTTCCACCACCAGTGCCCGCGTGGGAGTTGGCGTGACAATGCGAGCGCGATGATTCCCGGCGGCAAGGTCCGCATGAACGCGGCGAAGATGGGGTGCCCGTCGGGCAAGAGGTGAGTGGTGACGATGTAGGTGGTTCCCCACACGATCGGCGCCAATGCGGTCAGGGCGATCCATCCTGCCTGATTCCCGTTGACGTGGGTATTTGTTGTCATGGCGTTCAGGTTATTGGCAAACTTAATATGAGTCCAATACATGTTTTTCATTTCAATTATGCACAAGTATCATGAATGCATGGAGTTGCAACAGATGCGATACGCGGTTGCCATCGCCGAAGAAGGCAGTTTCACTAGGGCAGCAGAGCGCTGCTTCGTGGTGCAGTCAGCGCTTAGCCACCAGATCAAGGCGCTCGAGCGGGAGCTTGGCGTGCAGTTATTCGCCCGTACATCGCGTCGCGTGGAGCTCACCGCCGCGGGCGAAGCCTTCGTGGCTTCTGCCCGTGAAGCGCTACAGGCAACCGAACGGGCCATGGTGGATGCCGCAGCCGCCGAGGGTCAGGTGCGTGGCACCCTCACGATCGGTGTGATCCCGACGGTTGCTGCCGTCGATATCCCGAGGGTGCTGGCAAGTTTCCACACGACACATCCCGCGGTGCAGGTACGCCTGCGCGGCGGCGGCAGCGAACAATTTGTCAGCGACATTCAAGCAGGACGGCTGGACGTGGCGTTCCTCGGGCTCGCCGAGTGCACGCCACCCCAAGGGCTGGCCTTCCGCGAACTCTCCCACGAAGCACTGGTGGCAACGCTGCCTGCGGGTCATCGCTTGGCGCAGCGTAAGCGCCTGCGCCTTGCCGACCTCGCGGATGAGACATTTGTCGATTTCCCGGCCGGATCTGCTGGACGTGCTCAAAGCGATATCGCTTTCCAGGCTGCGGGGCTGCACCGCGATGTCGCTTTTGAGATTATGACCACCGATCTGATCCTCGGCATCATTCGCAACGAACTCGCGATCGGGATGCTCTCTGCTCATGTCATCCCGCATGATCCGGATGTCGTCACAGTCCCGCTTGTCGACGGCCCCCGGAGAGTCGAGTATTTGGCCTGGAACGAGTTCAACCCAAGCCCCGCTGCCCTATCTTTCCTGGAGGCCATCCTGCACGATCATTTGGATGCTGCGACCGCCTCCTCGGATGCGTCAACAGTGTGACTAGGTCTTGCCGGGAACATGCCCCAGCACCGCATCACCGTCATAAGTGCGACCAGTGTTACTAGTCGGCCGTGACGGCGATTCCTGGCGCGTCAGGCCCCGTCAGCCAAGCCCTGCCAACCAACCCGCCGCCCGCCCAAACAAAGGGATGGCGGTTCGCCACCATCGATGACCGCCTAGCCATCACCGCGATGGTTGCCGACTCCGCCGAACAGCAGTCCCTGCGGCTGACCCCTCCTGAGCGCCGCCGCGCTGGCGGGACGCGGTCATATCAAGGTCCGCCGCCTGAGCCTTCCTGGATACCATCGCGTCTGATTAGGTCGCTGCCAAACGTATTTTCTGACCGTGCTGACGTCATCATCTACGACTGCTTCGGAAAAGGTGATTATCGGAATCCGGCTCATCCGAGGCATCGCCATCGGGATGGGTTCGTTCAACTGGCGACTGAGTTGGCTGGACTGGGATTATGCCTTCCGATTATTCCTGCTGGGAATCTAGATCCTGAAAAGTACACTAAAGCTCTCGTTCGTCGTCTTAAGCAGGTAAGCGAAAATGACAACCAGACGTTTAGGTGGCAGTCTCCGTCAACGTTGTGGATGAGGGAGACATTTGGCTGCAGACTTACAACCCGAACTTTGCGAATGTCTCGTCGAAGATCTCCCGCATGCGGCGGCGGGTGGAGTAGCGTGCTTCCATGTCGGTGATTGCTTTTTTGAGGTAATTTTTGGTTTCTTGTTGTGTCGTCGGGGAGTGGAATTCGCTGGCGGTGAGGACCCGGTTGAGTACTTTCGCGGCGTTGTAGTACGCGGTTTCGCCGACGTTTTCCAGTTGTTGCCACGCGTGCTGGACGGCGATGTCGGCGGCGAGAGCGGGGTTGACGATTGCCAGCCAGCTTAGTTCGCGTTTCCAGGTGTCGGCGTCGAATCCGTAGTTTTCGGGATTGGACATGAGTTTGTTGAATTCCGCCGGTTGGTGGTGGGTAAAGATCGCTTGGTGCAGCCCGGATTGCATGCCGAAATAGCCGTTGGTGGTGTCAAGCAGTGCGCGAAGGTCGTCGGAGAGTGCGCCAGATTGGATTTCATTGAGCACCATGAGATTAAAGAAGCATTCGGCGGTTGGTGCAATGGCGTAGTAAGTGCGTAGATAGAGTTCCGCCGCCGCCAGTTGGTTCGTGGCGATGAGGGTGGAAAAGACGTCATGTGACGTGCTGGCGCTGTCGGCTTTGAGGGAGCCGTCGGCGGCGCGGTTTTTGATGGTGGTTAACCACTGGGTTTGTTGTTCCAGGGATACCGGAGCGCGGAAAACCAGCGCAAGTGCTTTCGTTCCTTTGCCTTTTGCGAGCAGGAGTTCCAGCGCGGCGTGCCAGTCGCCTTGGGCTTGTTTAAACGCCACGAGCAGCGGGAAGGCGGGGGAGGAGTAGCTGAAAAATTGGTGGGATTCTTCGGTTTCCGCGTGTGCGGTTTGCAGGGTGGTTTCGTAGTGGGTGGTGGCGGGGTCGTCGAAAAGCGGCAAAAAGTCGGAGATATGAAGCTGGGTGCGTGCCGCGTTGGCAAGTTGTTGTTTCACTAGCCATTTCGCCAGGTTAATGGGGCGAACGTTGGTGTCTTGGCACAGGCGGATATACAGCGAAATCAGCTGCTGCATGTGTAGGTTGAGCGCTTCGAGTTTGTAGGCGGAGTCGAGGATTTCCAGGAGGTTTCGCGCTTGCTTTGCGACGGCTTTGCCCCGGCCCAGGTTGGTGTGTTCTTCAATGATCTTTAAGAGCTCATCCAGGGCGGCGGTGAGTTTCGCCTCGTTGCCGTAGGAGCTCTTTAAAAGCGTTTTGAATTCTTTGACTTTGGTGTTCAGCATCGCGGCGATGTCCGAGTCGCTGCCGAGTGCAATGGTGGATTTTTCTTCCAGCCAGCGGGCGAATTCGGGTACCTCGTGGGCGGCTTGGTCGATCAGCCGCCTAAGAGTGCTGTGGGGGAAGGAATCAAGAAATTGCGATACGGGATCGGCCTCAACGATGTCGTCGTCGAAGGATAGCGCGTCGGTAGTGGTGCTGTCATCGTTGAAGGAATAGCTGGTGTCATTGCCGCTGCTGTGATCGCTGCGGCCGCGACTAACTGTCGGCCAGGTGGTGGGGATGGTCATGCCGAAGGTGTCTAACAGTTCGACGGGGTCGGTTTGGGTCTCGTCGCAGGTGACCGCCAGTAACGCGGCGATGATGTGTTCGCAGTTTTTATCAAAGGTGCATCGTGTGCAGGAATTAAGGCCGGCATCGTGGCAGGGAAATACGAATACCGTGGTGGTTGTTTCCGCGCGAGGGTCGAAAACCTCAGCAACAATGCGGGTAAACGGGCCCCAACCTCCCATGACCGCAGTGCCAATATCGGCGAAGGTGACGTCGCAGGTGGTCACGCAGTCGAGCGCAGCCAGCGACAGCGCGGTTCGGAATTTCGGCTTGCCAGCGATGCTTCGATACAGTGCGAAACGTTGGTCGATGACGCGGGAAAGATCAAGGGTGATGGTCACGGGTTACCTTTATACGATGATAAGTGAGCAAATTCCTACATCGAAGTGTAGTGGAAATATTTATTAATAACGTCGGTGCGGGGGACAGAGGTTTGAGAAAATGGTGATATTAACCGGCCAACTCATATGTGCCAACCAGGCTGAATTGATACTGGTGGAGGAACTTTTGCCGGAACATATTTCCTTAACCCGCAACGAAGAAGGTTGCGTATTCTTTGATGTTGTGCAAACAGCTAACCCGCTGGTGTGGGAAGTATCAGAATCGTTTGTCGACCCGGCTGCGTTTGCTGCGCACCAAAAACGGGCGTCAGAAAGCCAATGGGGACAAGCCACAATTGGGATAGAACGCCGCTTTACCAAGATTGAAAGTTCACAGGCGTCGGCTTCGGAGTCGACAGTGCGGTGCCACATAGCTTCGGGTTCAACTTAGGAAAACCCACGCCGCCGACTCCGCCCAACACTGTGTCAAAAAGCGGCGAAAGGCTAGAAACCGAACTTTGCAAATGTCTCTGCAAAGATCGCGTGCATTCGGCGGCGGGCGGAATACCGGGATTTCATTTCTTCGACCTCCTGGTTAATGTAGCTCGAAATTTCTTGGCGTACTGTCTGAGAATGAAATTCACTGGCAATAAGGATGCGGCTGAGTACTTTTGCGGCACCATAGTACGCAGACTCACCGGTGTTGTCGAGATGCATCCAGGCCTGTCGCGCAGCTATTTCGGCAGCCAAAGTGGGGTTTAAGATTGTCAACCGGCATAGTACTTGTGTCCAGACGTCAGGCTCAAGCCCGTAATTTTCGACGTCTGCCATAAACGCGTTGAAGGCCGCTGGATCGTGATGTGTGTAGATTACTTGATGTACCCCAGATGGCAGTCCGAAGTGATTAAAGGTGTCATTAACCAGTGTATGGATGTCGTCGTTGAGCGCCCCGGATTGCAACTCGTTGAGCACCATGAGGTTAAATAAACACTCGGGGGATGGGAAGACAGCGTAGTAGGTGCGTAGGTATAGCTCTGCTGCTGCGAGTTGGTTGGTTGAGATGAGATTGTAAAAAATGTGGTAGGAATCGGAAATTTGAGAAACCCGAAGCAGGGTTTCGTCAGCAAGGTCTTTAATGGTTATCAACCACCGTGTTTGTTGCTCCAGAGATACTGGGGCTTTGAAAACTAACTCCAGTGCTTTAGATCCTTCGCCATGTGCTAAAAGAAGTTCCAGTGCGGATTGCCAATCGCCTTGTGCTTTCTTCAATTCCACTAGCAAAGGAATAGCCGGAGAGAAAAAACTGAAATACTCGTAGTTTTCTTCGGCTTCAGAAAGGGATGTTTGAAGCGAAGATTCATAGTGAGTAATGGCGGCTTCGTTGAAAAGCGGCAAAAAGTCGGAAATAAGTAATTGGGTGCCAAAGGTGTTGGCGAGTTGTTGTTTCAGCAGCCACTTTGCCAGGTTGATGGGACGAACTTTGGTATCTTTGACCAATCGAATATACAGTGAAATTAATCGTTGCATATGGGGTTTAAATTCATCAACATAAGCGGAATCAAGGAATTCCAGCAAGTTCCGAGTCTGCTTGACCACTGCCTTGCCGCGGCCAAGGTTTGTGTGCTCCTCAATGATGCTTAAAAGCTCGTTTAACGCGTTCAGCAGTCTTTGATCTTCAGAGTGATAATTTTTGAAAAGGGTTTTGAAGCTTTTAACTTTGGTGTTGAGCATAGCGGCAATGTCAGAGTCACTACCCAGTGCGATCGTTGCTTTTTCATCCAACCAGCGGGCAAATTCGGGAATCTCCACTGTGGCTTGATTGATAAGGTCTCTGAGGCTGTTGTGAGGAAAGGAATCAAGTAACTGCGATACGGGATCTGCAGCAACAGCGTCGTCATCGAATGATAGCAAATCAGATGAAGGGATGTTGTCGGTGTGTTCTATGTGATCCCCACTGATACCGCTATTGCTGCGGCTGCGATTAACTTTGGGCCAGGTAGTAGGAATGGTCATGTCGAAGGCTTCTAAAAGCTCGACAGGATCGGTATGTGTTTTTTGACAAATAACCGCAATCAGTGCGGCAATGACATGCTCACAGTCCTTTTCAAAGGTGCATTCTTCACAGAAATTCAGACTAACATCATGACAAGGAAAAACACACACGGTTGTGGTTGATTGTGAGCGCGGATCGAATACCTCAGCAACAATTCGGGTAAAAGGGCCCCAATCGCTTATGACTGCGGAACCGACATCGGCAAAGTGGACGTCGGAAGTGGTGACGCAGTCGAGCGCGGCCAGCGACAGTGCGGTTCGGAATTTCGGTTTGCCAGAGATGGCTCGGTACAGGGCGAAACGTTGATCAACAACGTCTGAAAGATTGAGTGTGATGGCCACAAGTTACCTTTATGTTGTGGATGGGTAAGGAAATATCTCTATCACAAAGTGTATAAGAACTGTCTCCCACATCTCATCCAAGCGAAAAATAATCGATGAAAATGGCGTCGCTAACTGGGAAGCTTGCGAGTGGCAACCAGGTTAAATTGGCCCCGTTGGCCGTTTTGACGTCTTACCAGGTGGCTGTTACAGGGTTTGGGTTAGAAAATTCCGTACTGTAGATTTCGGTATTACTGGAGAGAAGTTGTTAATTTTGATTTTAAGTAACAGTCACACTGGTGTCGTTGGGATCAACGTCCAAGGCGGGTCCATTCATGACGGCGGCTTTATTCGTGGTGCAGGGGAGTACAGTATTCGGTTAGGCTCTAAAAAGGTGTACGTTTTTACACCTGTTAGACGATGCTAAGCCCACCAGAAAGGGATTTTACATGTCAGATTGGCGAAATGATCGGATAGGTTCGGCAATTGCGGGGGAGAACCCGATGGTGATTGCGGAATTAGACCAAGCGTTTGTTGCCATCGGCGATACCCAGTTTTTGCCGGGATATTGCGTGGTATTGACCAAGCAGAAGGGCGTGAACACGCTGTCGGATTTGCCGAAGCCGGAGCGGATGCAGTTCCTCGCCGATCTTGACCTTGCGGTTTCCGCCATTGAAAACGTGTGCAAGCGCCGCGACGACGCTTTTCGACGCGTCAATATCGAAATCCTCGGCAACCTCGACCCATTCCTCCACGCTCATATCTTCCCGCGCTTTAATTGGGAAGGCGAGCTGACCGCGAAACCCGTGTGGATGCACCCCTCATCCGAATGGACCGACCCGAATAACGCAGTTGGCCCAGCACATGATGAATTGCGAGCCGAATTGCGCGCCGAGATCGAACGGCTGCGTGGCTAAGGGCTTACTGTTCCTTCAGATCGGCGATGCTGTAGATGGTGCGGCCAAGTATGGCGGATACCACTGGCGCCCACGGTAGACACAGTGCTGCTTTGTTGAGGAGTTCTTCGTCGGCAAGCAAAGCTTCAGGCGCGCCGACGGTCAGGTGGCCGTCGATAAGCACTGCCACGGTATCGGCGGTTTCGTAGGCGAAATTGACGTCGTGGGTGGCGAAAACAATCGCGGTTCCAGCTGCGGAAAGATCCGAGAGTATTTCGGTGACCCGCGCAGCACCACATGGGTCCAGGCCTGCCGTGGGTTCGTCGAGAAGCAAAACCCGTGGTTGCATCGCCAACGCCCCGGCGAGAGCGACGCGTTTTCGTTGGCCGAACGACAATTGGTGCGGAACCCGATCCGCCAAGTGGCTGATTTCGCACTGCTCAAGTGCGGTGGCGACCCGGTGTGCGACTTCCGTGTCCGACAATCCCTGGTTGATCGGCCCGAAGGACACGTCGGCGGCGACAGTGGTGGCGAAAATTTGGTCGTCGGGTTCCTGTAGCACCATTTGGACGGTGTTTCGGATCGTGTCGCGGCCTTTCCTCGAATAGGAATACGGCTTGCCGTCAAGGGTGATTGTGCCCGACGATGGTTTCCATGCCCCCGCAATTTGCCGAAACAGTGTGGATTTTCCGGCACCGTTTCGGCCCAAAACGGCGATGCGTTGACCTGGATGAATGTCGAGGGACGCATCGATTAAGACGGGAATCCCGTCGCGATGAAACGCGATTGTATCTACCGAAACGATGGGTGCTGGGGTGTGCTTATCCATGGGGAATGCTTGTGATAGGGGTTTAGAAACTAATGAAACTAAGCGCAGTTATTGCGGCTAAGACCGAGCCGTAGCAGCCGAGGCGGGCGGTGTTTGCTTGTCGACGCGGGTGGGCGACCAGCAACGCCGTGCGATCCGCCCGCAGTTCGAGTCCTTCGCTTAATCTGCGGGCGCGATCAAGGGCGATGACGAATAACCCCGCCGCTTGTCCCGCAACCGAACCGATCCACCGTTTTACTGAGGAGTGGCCAAGCCGCATCGCCTGCGCCTCCCACATGGTGCGTGCGCTACCAATGAGGGTATTGACCATGCGATACATGGCGGTAACCACATACACCAGGGTGGTTGGCATGCCGATATGAAGACTCCACGCGATGATCTCAGCCATCGGGGTGGTAAGGGCGAAAGCCATGACCGCTGCGGTGGCTACACAAGAGCGCGATGCCACTGTTAGTGCTTGTTCCCATTGGGAAAGATGCAGCTCAATGCCATGCGTCGTGATACTCAGCAGAAGCGGAATGACACCAATGATGACAAAGCTCATGGGCGCGGCGCACACCCCGAAATAGAGCTTCAGTGGGATCTGAGCCCGAATGACCGCCCCGGCGATAAGTGCCGCAATAAGCGGCAATCCGGGGATGGGCGGCAGCGCAACCGCGAGGATCGCACTACCGATGAATAGCAAGGCCTTTTCACCGACGTTGTGGTGCGCCCAGTGACTGCGCGCGGCAGCCAGTTCCAGCGGATTCATCTACTGCGAATCGTCGGCGGTGGTCGCTTCTTCGCGGCGACGCGGGTGCATCCGGCCCCGGTACACACCAAGAACGTACCCTAGAACACCGGCTCCTAGCCCCGCTTGCAGCGCGAATAGTCCGGATTCCACTTCGCCGGGCAGCTCCCCGACGAGCGGCTCGTACCACGGTTCGTATGCGGGGTTTTCTTCGGCGACAATGGATTCCGCAGACGCGTCTGTGCCTGCGAATGGTTCCTCCGAATTCGGATCACCGAGGTTAAAGAACATGGGGAAAGCTGCGATGATAATAGCCACCGCGATAAGGCCGATGGTGACTAGCCGTGATTGTTTCATAGGTCTTACTCCTTATCGTCGAGTGGCTAAGCCGATACCGATTGCGGCTCGGATGGGGTTTCTTCAGTGCGGCTTAGCACACCAAGCGTTATCAGGTCGGACGTTGCGATACGGCGCAGTGTCCGGGCGATAAGGACGGTGACGATAGCCTCAACGATTGCCAACGGAACCTGGGTTGGGGCGTATAACGCTAAGAAAGTGGTCAGCGCGTTAGTAAAACCATTGGCGTGATGGGCTATCGACAATTGGATGGCGGTCACCACATAGGTGGAGAAATCGGCGAACAACGCGGCACAGAAAATCCCCACTTCAAAGGAACCGCCAACGCTGCGAACCAGCTTCCATGCACCGTATCCGACCCACGGGCCGACGATCGCCATCGAAAACGCATTGGCGCCCAGTGTGGTTATGCCGCCGTGCGCCAATAACAAGGCCTGGAACAGTAAGACGATGGTTCCGACGAAAGCCATGATCGGTGGTTTGAATAGGACCGCACCTAAGCCGGTTCCGGTCGGGTGAGACGACGAACCAGTAACGGACGGGATTTTCAGCGCCGATAACACGAAGGTGAAAGCGCCTGCTGCCCCCAGCAGCATCCCGGTTTCTGGTTGTTCTTTGATCTGTTTATTCACCTTCATCGCACCATGAATAACAAACGGCGCGGCGGCGGCAGTCCAGGCGACAGCCTGGGATACGGGGAGGAACCCCTCAGCAATATGCATTATGCACTTCTTTCAACGTCGGTGCTTGAGTCCTCGCAAGCACATTGTCAGTCAGCCGTGTCCTAGCCGGTCTCCTGGCTTCGCACCGATTGCGTTTTACTAGCCTTCCCAGGCAATAACAACCCAGTGGCGCAGCAAACTTCTGCAATTTCTTACAAATCTGGTGCTTACAGTGGCGAGGTCCGCTGCCGAATTTTCATCGGCATTCCCGTTCACTAAGACACACATCAAAGTCTAGTGGCTTCGGAGAGTGATACACATTCGATTCAAATAATTGGTGTTCCCGTGGTGGCCGGTCGCGGGTGGGGGAGAAATCCCTGACTGTGAGACTGGTGCGGTGGCAATGCAGAGGCATCTAAGAAATGTAGTTATTGCCCGAAGGTATTTTGTGGGTAAGGACTAATGACGACATCTAGCGTTTGTGAATGTAAATCTCCCAATTTGGTCACGTTTGCTACTGCCTACATGTCGTCATGCAAACTTTCTTATATGTGGGTCTGGGTAAAAAATATAGCCCCACGGGTGGGGCTATCGTTGATGCGGTTTGGGTTAGTGCGCCGCGGCTTTCTTTTTCCGTGGGATAAGGTGCATGATCGCCACGATGATCCCGCCGACGATCAGGCCGAAGATCAACGAGAAGAACGTGTCAATCAGCCACACCACAAAACCACCGAGGTGCTCAGCGGAGTGCGAAATGGAATGAACGAAATGGTAAAGCGGTTCGAAGCCAAGCTCATTGGTGCCCACCAGCAAGATATGGCCACCGACCCACAGCATGGCGAACATACCGATGAACGAGATAATGCTTAATACCTTCGGCATCGCGGTGACCAGACCTCGACCGAACTTTTGCGACGCGGCAGAACCCGTTGCCGCCAGTTTGAGCCCCGCGTCGTCCATCTTCACCAACAGGCCAACGGCACCATAGACCAAGAGGGTCACGCCGAGTGCCACCGCGATCAAAACGGCAGCTTCCATCCAAATGGTTTGGTCGGCAACCTCATTAAGAGAGATCACCATAATCTCAGCGGATAAGATCAAATCGGTGGTGATTGCGCCGCGCACCAGGGTATTTTCGTCCTTGGCGGCGGCATCTTCCTCCGCTTCGTGGTGGTGCCCGGAAACCAATTCCCAGACCTTCTCCGCACCCTCGAAACTCAAGTAAGCACCACCGATCATGAGGATCGGGGTCAGCGCCCACGGTGCGATCGCATTAAGAAGCAAGGCCACCGGTAGGATAATGACCAATTTATTAAACAGCGAGCCCTTGGCAATCCGCCAGATAATAGGCAATTCCCGCGCCGGGCTGACCCCTTCAACAAACCGGGGGGTAACGGCAGCATCGTCAATTACAACACCGGCTGCCTTGGCCGACGTCTTTGCAGCTGCGGCAGCGACATCGTCGACGCTGGCAGAAGCGGTTTTGGCAATGAGTGCGATGTCGTCAAGCAACGCTGCTAATCCACCGGCCATTATGTACCTCACCATCATGTTGGATTGTTTCGTTGTTTTATCTTAGCCAAGGGCTCAAGCTAAGCGGGAAATTTTTGTTTTAATGGGGAACATGAAGGTCGTTGTATTTGGGGCAGGTGCAGTGGGCACATGGTATGGCGGATGGCTCAAAGCCAGCGGAGCGGACGTGACATTCGTCGCCCGAGGCGAGACTAAACACCGCCTGGACACACATCCGGTCGAGCTGCGCGGTCCGCAGGGGATCACGCACGTGAGCGTGCCGGTCGTCGAAAAGCTCAGTGACGTCGACGCGGACGTCGTCATCTTTGCCACCAAAACCATCGGATCGGTTGACCTGCCGCCGCAGCTACCAACCGGCGCCGTGCTGCTGACCACCCAAAACTCCGTCGAATTACCCACATTGGCAGTGGAAAAATACGGCGCCGACCGGGTTATTCCCGGGGTGGTGCGCGCCTTCTTACACAACGTAGCACCGGGAGTGACCGAACACGACGGCAATATCCAATCCCTGACCATCGGCAGCATCCACCCCGCAACCGTGCCCGTGGTTGAACGGATCGTCGCAGCTTTTAACGCAACCCCCATAACCGCAACCATCGCCCCGGACATCATGGCGGACGTGTGGGCCAAAGCTATGTTCGTGTCGCCCTTCGGCGCACTCGGCGCGGTGTTTGCCAAACCACTGGGCATCCTGCGCACCCGCTACCGCGACAGCCTGCGGCACCTCATGGAAGAAGTCGCACGCACCGCCGAAGCCCGCGGCGTCGAACTACCAGACACGATCGTGGCCGACACCCTCGCCTTTGCCGACGCCCAATCCCCAGAGGCAACCAGCTCCATGCAGCGCGACATCATGGCGGGTAAGGCCAACGAATTAGACGCCCAGATTGGGGCAGTGATTCGGATGGCGCGCCGGGTCGATATGGAACTGCCCGCGCACCGATTGGTCTTGGACATTCTAAGCACCCGAATTGGATAAACCATCAGCTACTTGTAACCTAACAACCGCATAGGGTCGTGAAAGTTATCTTGAGGATCCCCGTGCAATAAAACCACAATATCAACCATGCACGAGTGCTCACCCGCATCTTCTATCCTTTAACCATCGGTGAGCTGAGACAACGCCATAACGAAAACCACAGATTGCGGCGCGTTGAATCGTCAGAACCTGATCCGGCTAATACCGGCGCTAGGGAGAAAAACATGACTTCTACTACTTCCGCAACTTCTTCTAAAGGCAACTATTCGTGGCGCGTGATCGACATCATCATCGCCTCCGTCTTGGGTGTCGCCATCGGATTGATTTTCTGGGTATGGAACTCCATCGGCGGTGCCTGGTACGAAGCCGCCAACGCCCTTACCCCCGGCCTGGGTGGCATCGCGGTGGGGATTTGGCTGCTCGGCGGCGTGGTCGGCGGCTTGGTTATCCGCAAGCCAGGTGCCGCGCTGTATGTCGAAGTGATCGCGGCGACCGTGTCCGCCACCATCGGCAACCAGTGGGGCATTTCCACGTTGTATTCGGGACTGGCCCAAGGCTTAGGCGCCGAACTGATCTTCGCGCTCTTTTTGTACCGCCGATTCGGCATCCAGATTGCGGCACTTGCCGGCATCGGCGCGGGACTTGGGGCGTTTCTGCTGGAATTGGTGTTAAGCGCGAATATCGCCAAGTCGTTGCTGTTTAACCTCACCTACCTTGCCTCGCTCGCAGTCTCCGGCGCCATCTTGGCCGGTGTCTTAGGGTACTTCCTGGTACAAGCCCTAGCTGCGACCGGTGCGTTAGACCGGTTTGCGGTGGGGCGGCAGTCCCGGGATTTGGTATAACCCGACCCAACAACCTGGCGAATATCAATGCAGATTTCCGCACGCGATTTCGGCTACCGGCACGCTTCCCGCCGCAAACCGGCGCTGAGCAATGTGAACCTTGACGTCGCACCGGGGGAGAAAATCCTCATGCTGGGCACCTCGGGTTCCGGCAAATCAACCCTGCTTGCGGCAATCGCAGGGGTGCTCGGTGCCGAAGACGGCGACAGCTCAGGGCACCTGGAAGTAACCGGCACCGTGGGCATGGTGCTCCAAGACCCGGATTCGCAGGTCATTGCCTCCCGAGTGGGGGATGACGTGGCGTTTGGTTGCGAAAACCTCAATATTGCGCGCGATGAAATCTGGCGCCGGGTTTCTGAAAGCCTCGCATTGGTGGGGTTGGATCTGCCGTTAGACCACCCCACCGCGGAACTCTCCGGCGGGCAGAAACAACGCCTGGCACTTGCCGGGGTGCTTGCCATGGGGGCGGACATCATCGTCTTGGACGAACCCACCGCCAACCTTGACCCGGTCGGGGTGGCGGAAGTGGTAGCGGCTGTCGACCACGTTGCCCGGCACACCAATGCCACCATCATCGTCGTCGAACACCGAGTAGCAACCTGGCAGTCAGTGGTGCAGCGGTGCGTGGTGTTGGCCGACACCGATACCGGTTCCAGCGTGCTTTTCGACGCCCCCCTTAACACCGTGGTCACCAATCACGGGAAAGAACTGGCCGAAGCGGGTATCTGGGTGCCCGGTTTCGACCCGGAGTTCCCCCGCACTGCCGTGCCGCCTGCGATCGTGGGGGCGTCGACAAGCGAAACAGCACTCACCCTCACCGACGTCGTGACCGGGTGGAAAACCCCGCTCAACTCCGATTCCCCAATCACCGCCACCATCCCGCGCGGGGTATCCACAGTGATAACCGGGCCCAACGGCGCAGGAAAAACAACACTTCTGCTCAGCATGTGCGGCCTACTGCCAGTGCATTCCGGCGACATCGCCGTAGCGCCCAGCATCGCGGCGCCGCTTGAGCCCCAGCCGATTCGGTGGAGCTCGCGGGAACTCGCCACCCGCATGGGATACGTATTCCAAGACCCCGAACACCAATTCGTGGCCCGAACCGTCCTAGAGGAACTCACCACCTCCGCCGCAGTGCTCGGCGCGGATAAATCAGAAGCCGAAGAAAAAGCGAACGAAATTCTAAGCCGACTACGCCTTAATCACTTAAGCGCAGCCAACCCATTCACGCTTTCCGGCGGACAGAAACGACGCCTATCCGTCGCCACCACCCTGGTGTTGGCACCAAGCATCGTTTTCCTCGACGAACCCACCTTCGGCCAAGACCGCACCACCTTCATCGAACTAGTCCAGCTACTACGGCAATTGACCGAAACCGGAACCACCGTTGTCTCCATCAGCCACGACGAACTATTCTGCTCCGCCATGGCTGATAACCTTCTCCACCTTAACCCCCGGGGCAGCCAATGATACACACCCTCGACACCATCAACCCAGTCGCCCGCGTGCTGGCACTCATAGCGCTGACTACCCCGCTCATCATCAGCGTCGACGTCGTTTCCGCCGCAACCACACTCGCCGCCACCATCATCGCCGCACCGATCGTAGGGTTAAGCTGGCCGAAACTTTTTCGCCGGGGCATTCCCATCTTCATCGCAACCCCCATATCCGGAATCTCCATGGCGTTGTACGGACGCCCGGAAGGCAAAGAATACTTCTCCTTTTTTTTCGCCCACGTCACCGAAAACTCCGTCAGCCTCGCGATAGCCATCATGGTGCGGGTACTAGCCATCGGCCTGCCAGTGGTTGTTCTGCTAGGAAACATCGACCCCACCGAATTAGGCGATGGGCTTAGCCAAAAACTCAAACTTCCGCCCCGCTTCGTCATCGGCGCAGTCGCCGCCGCGCGGCTGGTCAGCCTGTTCAGGCGCGACTGGGACGCCATGCGGCGGGCGCGGCGGGTGCGCGGACTTGACGGGCACGGCCGCATCCGGCGCGCCGTCACCATGACGTTCGCGCTTCTGGTTCTCGCACTTCGGCGCGGTTCCAAACTAGCCACCGCGATGGAAGCACGCGGCTTCGGCCGTTACCCTGAGCGTTCTTGGGCGCGGGAATCAATCTGGGGGAGGGCGGAGAACTTGCTTATTGCCTTATGTTTCCTGATCTCGTGTTCGTCCATCGCGCTGGCGATCGCGGTGGGAACCTTCCGATTCTTAGGCACGTAGCATCATGATTCTGGTCATCGTCGGCACTTCTGGTGTTAATTTTCCCTTATGTGGGGGTAGGGGTTGTTGTGCCGGGTGTGGTGGTTCTTATAGCTTGGTTGCTATTGATTGTTGTTTATGTGAGTTTGTTAGGGGTTGGGTGTGCCTGCTGTTTTGTTGCCGGATTTTAGTGTGTTTGACAAACCTAAGTTTTATATCGGCGGTGATGAGCAGGCGGTGATGTCGTGTGCGCAGCAGTGGCTGGATTTTTCTGATGACTGTGATCGGGGTGCATCATTGTTGGTGGGGGCGCAACCGTATGGGTTTGTTGGTAGTGAAGGTGAGGCGTTTAACCAACATGTTGGCCAGGCGGTGCCGTCGCAGTTACAGGTTGCCTCCGGTGTAGGCGAGGAGGTGTATGCCGGGATTCGTACCTATGCGGCTGGTTTGGGGGATGCTAAAACGAAGATGGAGGCGCAGCGGTTTACCGGCATGGGATGCCACGCAGCGGTGAATACGGCAGCTGAAGCGGTCAATACCGCTGAAGCGCACCTCACACTTGCTGTATCGGCCGGTAACCCTGCAGCTATTAGCGTGGCGCAAGCGAATCTAGAAATGTGCCAAGTGGCCTACACCCAGGCGGTGGCGGAGTGGGATGCGTGTCTTGCAGGTGCCGATAGCATCAAAGCAGAGTTGCTGGAGGTAACCACCCGGGCTGCTGGTCAGGTGACCAGTGTGGTCAAAGCTAGCACCGAGGGTGCGGTGGCGTGTGTGGATCCTTCTGGGCTGTCGCCGTATTTCCAGGTAGTTGTGTGGGAATTAGAGACACTGGCCGAAACAGCAGATCAGGTAGCAGAACTCGTAGCAGCGGGGATGAATCAGATTACCCCGCTGGTGGGTGCCGATGAGATTTCCGGCGATGTTATCACGCAAGCGGTTGAGGATACCCGGTCAACGTGGAAGTACGCGGCAGCGAAACTGATGGAAGATATCGAGCGTATCGGCCGTCAGGCGGTGATGTTTGCGCAACTGTATGCCGAGCATGACCAGTATTCAACGTCGTTGTTTGATCCGATCACGCAGATGATGCGGGGAATGTTTCGCAGTATCCTTGAACACCCCGCAGACAAGGTGCAACCGGAGTACTTTGACCCGGATAGGTTATCTGCCGGTACCGATTCATACGTGGATGCGAGCAACAGGAGTATTTTCGATCCAAGCCTCGGCCAGATGGTGCCTATGGCACAATTGATAACGGATATGCGGATGCTACGTCCGGGGGTTCAAGGGCCGGTTGATCCGAAAACCCTTCGACGGAACACAACCAGGAAAACCAACACCGACGCATACCTTATGGCTAATGGACAACTACCGTTACCGGACGGGGTGACCTCTAAAATGATCCGCCCACCGGCTACTGGTTCTGGTGGGGTTGATGCTGTAGTGCGGCAATCGCATGCCAGCCCACTAGGAAACCCGTATGGGTTTGATAATAACGGTATGCCGTATACTCCTGGACGCGCATTTGGTACCTATGACCCATCGCACCGGACTGGTGATGGCACACTCATTTTCGATACTCCTGATGGTGGGCATGAAAAGGTCTTTCCCCGTCCGCCGCATGGGTCAACCCTGCAGCCATATCAAAGCTATCAGCGGTGGGATCCGGTAACGAATACCACCACGCAGCAGATTACGTATTCCAACGGGATGGTGGTGGAAAATACCTACACTGGTAGGCAAGCATCGTTTACCACACCAGATGCCCCGTACCGGGTAACGAATATGCTCCAGCCACAAACCCCACTGGCATCTACCTGGCAAGACGTGTCAAGCGGTAGTCTTAATGTGCAAGAAACACCCCTGAGCCCAGTGATGTCCTATCATCTCTCAGAGCCAACTATCACCAAAGAACCCCTTCTTCTTCCTCGCGATATAGAAACAGCATGGAACCAAGGGGTCAACCCAGCAGCAACAGCAGCAGGCGGCGCCGCCAAAGGCGTGGAAGCTATCGAAGATATTGAAAAGACTTTTCACCCTGAACCCAGCGGGATCCCTGCGGCACAAGGCCTTGATAGTGCGCGGAAAGTGGCAAAATACCTTGGACCAGTTGGGGGATTGGGCGATGCGGCAGGCATATTCGTAGGCTATAACGATGCAGCTGAAGCAGATGATATAACCCCCCTTGTGGAGTCGCTCGGGGCTACAGGGGGAGGAGCATTGGGCGGAATGGCGGGAGGTGCTTTAGCTGGTTCCGTAGTTGCAGGACCTGTAGGAACCGTCATCGGCGGTGCAATAGGCGGACTTGCTGGTTCAGAAGTAGGAAAAAAATTAGGACACGAAATCGGTGAGAGGTTAGAAGACACGGTGGTGGGAGATTTGGCAGAGAAATATATCATATAAAACGCCAAAATTTACAGCACAAATCAAAATGAAAGAATAAATGGACGAGTCATTTTATAGATATATCACTCTTTTTATTGGGTTTTTACCCTCCATTATATACATGTTTGCATTTCCTAATAGGAGGAAAGAGCAGTTAAAAACTAAGAGATTTAGTGGATGGTATTTCTTTTTTGAAACTTCGTTTTTTCTTATAGTTGGACTTTTTCCTGCTTTATTTATAAATGGACTTTTATTTTTGGGCCATATGCCATTCGTGAGGAGATTTACATTCTCTTTATTTATGTTTTTTATAATGTATTTTTCTCTCATGTTTTCTATGTGGATCAGGTTATGTGGGTATCGCTACAAAATCAGTTTGCGCGATTTTCGGCCTTTTATGCGTGAAATTATGGGTGAAAACCCTTACCAGGGTTCTGCCGAAGCCTTGGATGCGGGGAAAGCGAATTCCACGTGGCTATTTAAAGGCTGCGCGACATTGTTCTTTGCAATACCGGTCACGATAGTCGTGCTGTTCCTCGTGCTGAGGTCCCTTTAGGGGGTCTTGAGCGGATAATGTATAGCGGGAATTGCGCGTATCTGCTGTTTTCGGTCTTGGGTTTCATGGGGTTTAGAGTGAGATTTTCTCACCAGAGTTTTTGTGGTTGAGGTGTAGACGACTAAAGCGGTTCTTGCGATGGTTGTAATGGCCTTGGGGCATAGGGTTACACGTTGTAGGGTTTTGAGTAGTTTAAGCATGGCGTTTGCTCGTTCTGCTGGTGATCGTAACCGTGTATTCAAGAGGTTGTATTGGAATTCATCGCATGTCAGTGGTTTCCCTTTATCGGGGTTTTACCTTATATCCAGCACCGATATATCCTTTGTCGGCAAGAACGGGAATAGTTTTTATGAAAACTGTTAAGGACATGGAGTCTGGAAGCTGTGGTATTGTGTTGATCCGGGTGAAACTGGTGATTCCCACAGTGGGGATCCGGTGTGGCCGGTGAGTACTTGTACGTTGCCATCGAAGGCTTTATGTTTGCCTTCAAAGCCACAGGTTATTGCCGTTTTTCGGATTCTTCTTAAGCTACTCGGCTAGTGTCCCGTCTAAACATAAATGGTTCGTCTTCAGTTTGTGCATGCTGTAGCACTTCCGTGAAAGTGGGGCATTTCGCGGAGATTACCATGGGAACTTCGTGGATACAATGAAGCTTATTCAGGGGTCGCGCAAATGCGTCGTGACACTTCATGCAAAATTCAACGCCTGCCTGTGCCTATACCACCAATCAGAGAAACAACGGCCCTACCGAAACCCCAGCACCTGAATAAGCTTCAATAGCTATCCTGGGGCTTGAGAAACGCGTGCATCACGGGCAATAGTAGCAATGCCGGTTGCGTCATATAGCCAGTGTAAAATCATAATTGCTTGCGCCTAATACGAAACGGCACGTTGAAGGGGGTGGTCATGATGCTTACGGTGGGTCTGAAGCCATGCGCTGATCGTGTAGACAATGGAAAGAGGTGTGTTAAATGTGGCACAATAGCGAAGCACGCGGCTTCGGTCGTTACCCTGAGCGTTCTTGGGCGCGGGAATCAATCTGGGGGAGGGCGGAGAACTTGCTTATTGCCTTATGTTTCCTGATCTCGTGTTCGTCCATCGCGCTGGCGATCGCGGTGGGAACCTTCCGATTCTTAGGCACGTAGCATCATGATCCTGTTCATCGACGGCCCGTCCGGCGCCGGAAAAACCACCCTCGCGGCGCGGTTGCACCATAGGTTGCGCCGGAAAATGCCGGACCTCGACGTGGTGCACCTTGATGATTTTTACCCTGGTTGGGATGGGCTGCGTAAGGGGACCGAAATGGTTGCTTATGATGTGCTTTTATCGACCCAGCCAGGCTTTTACCGATGGGATTGGCAAAGCAACCAACCGGGCCAGTGGCATGCGCTTAACAGCGATAATCTCATCATTGAAGGGGCAGGCTGCCTAAGCGTCGCTGGGCTAGCTGCGGCAAGTCGTCGAACCGAGCAGGTGGCGGCGATTATCATTTCCGGCGATGAGCAGCTGCGGAAACAGCGCGCGTTGCGGCGCGATCCAGACTACGCGCCACAGTGGCAGCGGTGGGCGGAGCAGGAACGGCAACACATGCAGACGGTGGGGCAGTTAGTTGCCGAGGCGGACGACGAGTTTTACCAGCTGTGGCTGAGCCCGCGCGAATTCTTCGCAGGTAGCAATGTGCAAAAACCAGGCAGTTTTGTGGGGGACGCGCAGGCGCGTTCCGGTATGCGTGCAAGCCGGATCGTGCTGGGGAATATTATGTATCCACTGTTGTGTATGGATATGGAAACCGCGTCCGCTGCCGTATGCGACGCAGAAATCCTGGCGTGGTTGCACGAGTCCGGAATCATTGGTGCCTACGAATAGGGGAGACCGCTACCTTGGCCGGTGTGAACGATAACCATGGAGGGCGTTGCTTGCTGCGGATTGGTAAGCCATTAGGTTTTTCTCATTGTTGCATTCGGCGGTTGATAGGGCGGGCATGAGGTGTTTTCCGGTTGGAAAATCTGGGGTATGGGGGTGCTGATGTTTACCCCCAATTAACTGCTATTGTGCTGCCGCTGCCGGGGCTTGGAAGTGGGGATAGTGCCAGATAGTGGCGGGTTTTTGCCAGGCGCGTTTGTCGACGACCCCCGATTGTGACCCAATCCAATAAGGGTCGGGTACTCATGGGCTAGATCACAGGATAGTATTCATTGCGAGTATTGGTATTGGGTCAATGCCATACAATAAGTTCCCATTTATATGTTGATGGAGGTCGTTTAATGACTTTTAAGAAGACTATTGCCGTCGGAACGGCGGCGGCTGTGGCACTAAGCCTGGCAGCTTGTTCTTCTGATTCCACCTCTGGCAATGGCGCAGGTTCCGGCGCAACCGATGCCAACTACGTGGTAGTCAATGGCTCCGAGCCGCAGAACCCGCTGATTCCAGCAAACACCAATGAAAACGGTGGCGGCCGTATCCTGGAAACAATTTACTCGGGTCTCGTTTACTACGATGCGGACGGCAAAGTACACAATGAGCTCGCTGAATCCATCGAGCTGGAAGGCGAAAAGACCTACAAGGTCACCCTGAAAGAGGGCAGCACCTTCGCCGATGGCACTCCGCTGAAGGCGGAGCACTTCGTCAACACGTGGAACCACGCAGTGGAAAAGGCACTGCTGTCCAACTACTTCTTCGAGCCAATCCTGGGCTACGAAGAGGGCAAGAAAGAGATGGAAGGCTTGAAGGTTATCGACGATAAGACCTTCACCATCGAATTGACCCAGCCGGAATCCGACTTCCCAACCCGCCTTGGCTACTCCGCCTTCTTCCCACTGCCTGCTGAGGCACTGGAGGATATGGAAAGCTTCGGAGAAAAGCCCAACGGCAATGGCCCATACAAGCTAGTGGAATGGAACCACAACGAATCCGCAGTTTTGGTGCCTAACGAAAAGTACGACGGCCCACGCAAGGCAAAGAACGACGGCCTGAAGTTCGTCTTCTACTCCAACTTCGATGCGGCTTACGCGGATCTGCTCTCCGGAAACCTCGACGTTTTGGACGCAATCCCAGATTCCGCTTTCGCTACCTACGAGTCTGAGCTGGGCGATCGCGCGGTGAACCAGCCATCCGCAGTATTCCAGTCCTTCACCATCCCGGAGAAGCTAGAGCACTTCTCTGGTGAAGAGGGCAAGCTGCGTCGTCAAGCAATCTCCATGGCGATCGACCGCAAGGAAGTCACCGACACCATCTTCCAGGGCACCCGTACCCCGGCAACCGACTTCACCTCGCCGGTTATCCCGGGCCACACCGATCAGCTCAAGGGTGCTTCGGTATTGGAATTCAACCCAGAAAAGGCCAAGGAACTGTGGGCTAAGGCTGACGAGATGTCCAAGTTCACCGGTGAATTCTCCATCTCCTACAACGCCGATGGTGGACACCAGGCGTGGGTCGATGCGGTAGCAAACCAGATTAAGAACAACTTAGGTATCGAAGCGGTGGGCAACCCATACCCAGACTTCAAGTCCCTGCGTGACGACGTCACCAACCGCACCATCGCAGGTGCATTCCGCACCGGATGGCAGGCCGACTACCCGTCGTTGGCGAACTTCCTGGCACCGCTGTATGCAACCAATGCTAGCTCCAACGACGGCGATTACTCCTCCGCGAAATTTGATGAGCTGATCAAGCAGGGCAACGGTGCCAAGACCGTCGAAGAAGGCTTCGCCTCCTTCCTGGAAGCGCAAGAAGTGCTGCTGGAGGACATGCCAGCTATCCCAACCTGGTACTCCAATGTTGTCGGTGGTTCCTCTGAGAATGTCGAAAACGTCATCTTCTCTTGGAAGGGCCAGCCGGAGTATCACGAGATCACCAAGAAGTAGAATCTGCTGGTCAGCTATGATCTTTGCTTAAGAACCCCGTGTGGTTTAGTCACGCGGGGTTCGCTTTCGTGAAGGACATAGTTTCCAAAGCTACATAAGGAACCTAAAGATATGTTGCGCTATGTTGGGCGGCGCTTGCTTCAAATGATCCCCGTTTTCTTTGGGGCGACGCTCTTACTCTACGCCTTGGTATTCCTCATGCCAGGTGACCCGGTGGAAGCCCTCGGTGGCGACCGCGGTCTCACGGATGCGGCACGTGCTCGCATCACGGCGGAATACAATCTGGATAAGCCATTTATCATCCAGTATTTGCTCTATATCAAAGGTGTGTTCACCCTTGATTTTGGTACCACCTTCTCTGGTCGCCCTGTGGCGGAAGCCATGGCGAACGCCTTTCCCGTCACCATCAAGCTGGCGGTGATGGCGCTGATCTTCGAAGCGGTCTTCGGCATGATCTTCGGCGTTATCGCGGGCATTCGCCGGGGCGGTATCTTCGATAGCACGGTCTTGGTCACCTCCCTTATTGTTATCGCGGTGCCCTCCTTCGTCATCGGCTTCGTTTTTCAGTTCTTCATCGGCGTGAAATGGCGACTGCTCCCGGTAACCGTGGGCGCCAATGAAACATTTACCGCATTGCTCATGCCCGCTATCGTTCTCGGCGCATTGTCCTTTGCCTATGTGGTGCGGTTGACGCGCCAATCGGTGAGCGAAAACCTTCAAGCGGATTTCGTTCGCACCGCTCGTGCTAAAGGCATGTCGGGTGGCGCGGTTACCAGGCGGCATGTGTTGCGCAACTCGCTTATCCCGGTCGCGACCTTCTTAGGTTCCGACCTCGGTGCACTCATGGGTGGCGCGATTGTTACCGAAGGTATCTTCGGCATCAACGGTGTGGGTGGCGCGATCTACCAAGCCATTCTTAAAGGCGAGCCAACCACCGTTGTGTCTTTTACCACCGTGCTGGTCATCGTCTATATCATCGCAAACCTGATCGTGGACTTGCTCTACGCCATTCTTGATCCAAGGATTCGCTATGCATAAAGATGAGAAAAAGATGGTGCTTCCGGGCCAGGAACGCTACGTCGCGGAAACAGACGAAACCGGACTCGGTGCAGTAGATGCGGTAGCAGACGAATCCGCCCCCACCAGCGTATGGGGTGAAGCGTGGCGCTATCTGCGCAAGCGGCCACTGTTTTGGGTTTCCGCCGCGTTGATCGTGCTGGCGGTGGCGCTTGCGTTATTCCCGCAATTATTCACCGCAACTGATCCGCGGTTCTGCCAACTGTCCAAATCGCTGGCAGGCTCCGAATCCGGCCACCCGTTCGGCTTCGATCGCCAAGGCTGCGATATTTATGCCCGCATGGTTTACGGGGCCCGGGCGTCGGTATCGGTGGGGCTGCTTACCTCCATCGCGGTCGTCATTATCGGCACCACGATCGGGGCCCTGGCCGGGTATTTCGGCGGGTTCTTAGACGGGCTGCTCTCCCGTATCACGGACGTGTTCTACGCGGTTCCGCTGGTGCTGGCCGCGATCGTCGTCATGCAGGTATTCAAAGAACACCGCACGATCGTGACGGTGGTTATTGTGCTGGCGATGTTCGGTTGGACAAACATCGCCCGCATCACCCGTGGTGCGGTGCTATCGACTAAGAATGAAGAATTCGTCACAGCCGCCCGCGCGGTGGGCGCGTCGAAATGGCAGATCCTCAGTCAGCACATTTTGCCAAATGCGGCGGCACCGATCATCGTGTATGCCACTGTGGCACTGGGAACCTTCATCGTCGCTGAGGCAACCTTATCCTTCCTGGGTATTGGCTTGCCCACCACGATTGTTTCCTGGGGTGGGGATATTGCTAAAGGCCAAGCATCGCTGCGCTCGAATCCCATGGTGTTGTTCTATCCCGCACTAGCCCTCGGCATGACGGTGCTGAGCTTCATCATGATGGGCGACGTTGTCCGCGACGCTCTTGATCCTAAGTCCCGGAAAACCAAATAGAAGGGGAGAAAAAGAAAATGACTGATACGACCCTTCCTACTAACGCGACCTTAAAGCCGCTGCTGGAACTGCAGGATTTAAAAATTTCCTTCTCCTCTTCCACCGGAACGGTCGACGCGGTTCGCGGCGTTAACCTCACCATTTATCCCGGCCAGTCCGTGGCGATCGTGGGCGAATCGGGTTCCGGTAAATCCACCACCGCGATGTCGATTATCGGGTTGCTGCCCGGTACCGGCAAAGTGACTGGTGGCCGGATACTTTTCGACGGCACCGACCTCGCCGCCCTCGACGAGAAACAAATGGTCGAGTACCGGGGCTCCCAGATCGGGCTTGTGCCCCAAGACCCCATGAGTAACCTCAATCCGGTCTGGCGGGTAGGCACCCAGATCAAGGAATCGCTGCGGGCCAATAACATTGTGCCGAAGCCAGAGATGGATGCCCGCGTAGCCACGCTGCTTGAAGAAGCAGGTTTGCCGGACGCTACCAGGCGCGCCAAGCAATACCCGCACGAGTTCTCCGGCGGTATGCGCCAGCGTGCCTTGATCGCGATGGGGTTGGCGGCGCGCCCGAAGCTGCTGATCGCCGACGAACCGACCTCCGCCCTGGACGTGACGGTACAGAAGCGGATTTTGGACCACCTGGATCACCTCACCGCCGAATTGGGAACCGCAGTGCTGTTTATCACCCACGACCTGGGCTTGGCCGCCGAGCGCGCCGAACACCTCGTGGTGATGCACCGGGGCCGGGTGGTGGAATCCGGGCCGAGCCTCGATATTCTGCGTAACCCGCAACACCCGTACACCCAACGATTGGTCAAGGCAGCGCCGTCGCTGGCATCCGCGCGTATCCAGTCGGCTACGGAGAAAGGCATTGAGTCTTCCGAATTGCTCTCGCACGAGCACAACCTGGATGCGGAAGAGATCATCCGGGTGGAAAACCTCACCCGGGTCTTCAATGTGCGGGGCAGCCGGGGCGAAAAGGGCGAGTTCACCGCCGTTGATAACGTCAGTTTCGGCTTGAAAAAAGGCACCACGCTGGCGTTGGTGGGTGAGTCCGGTTCGGGCAAATCCACCGTGGCGAATATGATCTTGAACTTGCTAGACCCCACCAGCGGCAAGGTGTACTACAAGGGAACTGACCTGTCGACGTTAAATGAAAAGCAATTGTTCGACATGCGTCGCAAACTACAGGTGGTCTTCCAAAACCCGTATGGTTCCTTGGACCCGATGTATTCGATCTATCGGTGCATCGAAGAGCCACTTGTGGTGCATAAGGTCGGCAACCGCAAAGAACGCGAGGCGTGGGTGGCTGAGCTACTGGATATGGTGGCTATGCCGCGTTCGGCTATGCGCCGGTACCCCAATGAGCTTTCCGGTGGGCAGCGGCAACGAATCGCGGTGGCTCGTGCCTTGGCGCTGAAACCCGAAGTGGTTGTGCTGGACGAAGCCGTCTCCGCCTTGGACGTGTTGGTGCAGAATCAGATTCTGCAATTGCTGGCGGACCTCCAATCTGAACTCAATTTGAGTTACCTGTTTATCACCCACGATTTGGCGGTGGTGCGCCAGACCGCCGACGAAGTGGCGGTGATGCAGAAAGGCAAATTGGTGGAGCACGGCGAAACCAACGATATTTTCAGCAACGCGCAGCAGGAATACACTCGGGATCTGATCAATTCTGTCCCAGGCTTGGGCATCGAATTGGGGACTAATATTTAACCAGCATTCAGCCGGTTGAGCCTTGCTTTTGGTCGCAATCTACCCATGACAATAATCATGGGAAGATTGTGACCTTTGTTATGTGCACCGACTTGAAAAATCGATTGAGATTAGGGGTATGGAAAAAACAATACGTGATGGTTCCCAACCAGCCGCGGTCTCGGCTTGCGCCCTGGAAAAAACGTTCAAGGGTGGTTCAGTTGTCGCGGTCGCGGGGGTGGACCTAGAGATTCGCCAGAAGGAAGTAGTCGCGGTTCTTGGCAAAAACGGCGCGGGTAAGACCACGCTGATGGATATGGTCGTTGGCCTAACCTCGCCGACAGCGGGAGAAGTATGGATGTTTGGGTTGCCACCCCGCCAGGCGGTAGCCCAAGGCCTGGTGGGTACGATGCTGCAAACCGGCGGGCTTTTGCCTAACGAGACGGTCCGCTCCGTCATCCGCATGATCGCCTCGGTGTATGACAATCCCATGCCGGTGGAACAAGCACTGGAGTTTTGCGATCTCGTCTCGATTGCGGACCGCAAAATCTCGAAGTGCTCCGGTGGCGAACAACAGCGCCTGAAATTGGCGCTGGCGTTGATTGGACAGCCCGCGTTGCTGATCCTCGACGAACCTACGAGCGGCATGGATCCGGCCAGTCGGTCCCGGCTGTGGTCGATGCTGCACCAGATCGCCAAAAACGGCACCACCATTGTGTTTTCCACCCATTATTTGAAAGAAGCAGAGGACTTCGCCCACCGGGTGATCTTGCTGAGCAATGGAAAAGTAGTAGGAGACGGTGCGCCGCATTCGGTTTTCGGAACGGAGGGCCGGGTAACGGTGGAATTTAAGGCTAGCGGTACCGCGGTCGACCTGGAAGCCGTTGAAAAGCACACCGCGGCGCAGTCCCTCACCCAGATTGGGGACACGTACCGGCTGCTAACGAGCGATTCGGACGCGGCGGCGCGGTTTCTGCTAGCCCAACCAGGGGTGTCGAATCTGCGAATTTATGCCACCAGCCTGGACGAAATTTTTGCGGAATTGGAGGGAAGCAATGATTAAGAATCGCGATTACGTTCTCTTATCCATAGCCCGGCCGTTTAAGGATAAGGCAAATGTCTTTTTCTCCATCGGACTTCCGGTCATCATGTACCTGGTGATCGGCGCGGCGCCAGATTACGGCGCTACGCGGCTAAGCCACGGCACCGCCAGCGCCTATATTCTGGTCGGAATAGCGCTTTACGGTGGGGTAACGGCGGCGGTCAGTACCTCCGCGATGTCCGTGGTCGATCATTTTTCCGGCTGGGGTCGGATGCTCGGCACCACGCCACTATCGATGAGCACACACATCATCGCCCAAGCGATAGCTGTTTTGCTCTTTAGCCTGTTTCCGGTGCTGGCGGTATTCATCACCGGCTACCTCACGGGCGCGCAGATCGATGGCATTGGTTGGCTCACCGCGTTCGTCATCACCTGGGCAGTTAGCGTACCGTTCGGTTTCTATGGCCTTATTTGGGCGCAGTTGGTTCCTACCCCGACCACCATCGGTGTGGCCGCAACCACCGTCGTCTTGCTCGGCTTTGCCGGAAACCTGCTGATGCCGCTGTCGAAAACCCTGCTTAATTGGGCGGTCTTTACCCCCATGTTCGGTGCGGCGATGCTCGCCAGGTATCCAGTAGCGGAAAACACCCACGTGCTGGACTCCGGTTTCGACGAATCGATACCCATGTGGATGGCCGGGGTTAATCTGGCGGTATGGTCAGTAATCTTCGTGGTAGTGGCGGTCATCTTATCCAGACGGGATCGAAATCGATGATGAAACCAGGCAGCCGATTCTCCATGGAGGCAGCCGCCTACGCCGGAATTTGGTTGCCGTTTCTGGCAGTCGCGATGTGGGAAACCACCGCGCGGCTGCCGCTACCGGCGATGGTGTATACCGTCGTCGTGTTCTTGTTGTTTTCTGCCAGCTATTTCTTCGCTTGCGGTGCTATTGGGGTGTATCCCGCGCACTGGCGTCGAAGCTGGCAGATAACGTTTTATGCGGTGATTTTATTCGGGTTGATTCTGTGCGTGCTCCCGGTGGTTGGCGCAGCGGCGGTGAGTTTCACGCCCTTCATGACGGCGTATTTTTCCTTCAATCTGAAACCGCGCATCGCCGGGCTATGCGTGGCGCTTACCTCCGCGTTGGCGACGGTTTTCGCGGTGCTGACGAAACCGGAATACATTGAATACTTTCTGGTAATCACCGTTGTATTACCAGGATTGATTTTCGGACTTGCCTTGGTCGATATTTGGTCCGCGAATAAACGCGAACTTACTGCGGAATTACAGTTGGTTCACCAGCGAGAAGCTATAGCCAGGGACGTCCACGACGTTTTAGGCCACACCTTGACCGTGATTAACCTCAAGGCGGAACTGGCTGCTCGTTCCATCGACGTAGACCCGGTACGCGCCCGAGCCGAGATGCAGGAGATCGCCCAGCTTTCGCGTACCGGCTTGGCGGAAGTCCGTTCGACGGTTACCCGAATGCGGCAACCAGATTTCGCCGGTGAGTTGCTTGCTTTTCGACGCGCCCTCGACACCGCGCGGATCGTTCTTAGCGTGCACGACCAGGCCGAATCGCTGGAACCAGCAACCGCAGCAGTTTTCAGTTGGGCGTTACGGGAGGCTGGCACGAATATTGTGCGCCATTCCCAGGCGACCGCAGTCACCGTTGATATTTCGCCGAATCGACTGGTTATCACGGATGATGGAATAGGCTTTCGTGTCCCCGATGCCATAATGGGAGGCGGGCTTTTCGCCCTGGAACAGCGGGTGACGGAATCTGGCGGCACATTCACGATGACGTCTCGCCCCGGTGCCACTCAGCTGGAGGTAGCGTTTGCTACAGCGACGGAAAGACAGGTTGATGATGCGGATTCTGGTAGCTGACGATCAAGCATTAGTGCGGGGCGCATTGGTCGCGCTATTAAACCTGGAACCAGACATGGCGGTGGCGGCCGAAGCAGGAACTGGTTCTGAGGTCGCGCCTCTGGCACAGGAACACCAGATTGATGTTGCATTGGTAGACATTGAAATGCCGGGCATGAGCGGAATCGAGGCGGTGGCGGAATTAAAACGCGCTCGTCCGGCCTGCAAAGCCATCATCGTCACCACCTTTGCGCGGCCCGGTTACCTGCGTAAAGCCTTCGCCGCTGGTGCGGATGGTTTTGTTGTGAAAGACACGCCGCCGGAGCAACTAGCGGAGGCGATTCGGCGGGTGCATTCGGGGCTACGGGTCATCGATCCGATACTGGCAACGGAACTTCTGGCGGTTCCGGAATGCCCTTTAACCGACCGGGAAGTGGACGTGGCGCGCTTAGTTATCAACGGTGCCGATACCGCGACGATCGCGAAGCAGCTACATCTTAGCCAGGGCACGGTTCGCAACCACCAGTCGCATCTCATCGCGAAGACTCAGGCCAGTAATCGCTACGAGGCGGCCCGCATCGCGCGCGATAACGGCTGGTTGTAGGGTAGCGGCACTAAAAACGCCCGTCACCGGTGTGGGGTGACGGGCGATGTGGTAGCCCGAGGTTTTAGCGGCGGATTGAATGCTCTAGCTGGAGCTTGGCATCTGGAAGTAGCGCAGATCGAAGTTGTAGTTAAGCAGCGATTCGATGACGGAGCTGCCGATTACCGGGAACCGAGGATGCGGCACGTAAGTTGGGTGCGCCTTGGAATCAACATTTACGCTTGGCTGATCCGTAATTGGGGTGCGCTGCACGCCAGAATGGCGGCTAATCCAATCCATATGCTCAGTGACCGGAACGTGGAAAGCAACGGTGCCTGGGCCAGCCGCAGCGGACTGAACACCCGCAAGCCGACCGTCGGCGTCGAAAAACGGTCCGCCGGAGTCGCCGAATTCGATGCGGCCGCGCTCAATCTGGGACTCGATGACGGTAACGTCATTCAGCGGTGCTGGCAGGTTGTGCACCCGGCGTTGCACGACGGCATCCGCCATGAGCGCGCCGGTGAATTCGCCGCCGCCCCAGCCGACGACGGTGCCGCGCTCGCCGGGGTGAAGGTTAGAACCGGACAGCTTCGCCGGTGCGGCGTCCGTCGGGCGATCGAGACGAATCAAAGCGATGTCGTCTTTGGGGTGCAGAATCGCCTCGGCGGGGTAGTGCGTTTGTTTCTTGATGACAATGGCGGAGTCACCCTGGTGGATGCAGTGCTTTGCGGTAACGACCCAATCTGGGGCGATGACGGTGCCGGAGCATTGAGCTTTACCGAAGAACAGCAGGGCCAAGGAATCGGTGGACTGGGCTCGGCCGCCCATGATCGCCTCTGCCGGTGCTGGCATAATGCTTGTCGACGCTACCGCGACCGCAACGGCGACAGCAGTTTTCTTCATCCAGTTCAGCATGAGTTATAAAACCTCCGCGATTTTTTCAGTGGGGCGGGCGATAACTGCGCCCTTTTCAGTAACGACAATGGGGCGCTCGATGAGGATGGGGTTAGCCACCATCTTCTCGATGAGTTCATCCTCGGCCATTGACTCACTTAATGCTAATTCCTTATACACCGATTCGCCACTACGAATCGCTTCGTGGGCGGAGACGCCAGCTTGACGGAAAATTTCTTTCAATTCAGTGGCAGTCGGTGGGGTATCAAGATAATTGACGACAGTGACCGCAGCATCCGGTGCGTGGGTTTCGAGGTAGTCAATCGCGGCGCGTGATTTGGAACATCGCGAATTGTGGTAGATGGTAATGGTGCTCATGAAGCGAGAATTAGCTTTCGTAATGCGTCTTAGATGGCGAATGTAATGAAACGACGTCACTCGGATCGTGAAGGCTTTAGGGGGAGTTCCCCAGATTCACATTCAGATTCGGGTGACGCGCATATGCGATATGCAGTTTTAACGTATCAGATGTACCAGGCGTAGGGGCCTAAAGTGATGGAATCAGATTGACTTCCTGAGCCCAATTGATATCGATGCCTTGAGATTTCATCCACTCAGTCGGATTGTCGTTGTGGCGGGTGATTCCTTCAACGGCAGCCAAGGTGGCTTCGATTGCCTTTTCGGCGTCCTCGGCGGAGATCAATCCGGCGGAGGTGGCGGCGGCTAATTCGTCGATGTCGACAACTTCCACGCCGTCGCCAGCATTCCAGATGAGATCGACGTAAAGGTCGCGGGTGGTCCATACGCCGTCTTCGACGGAAATTTCCACGACGTCGATATAGATGTCTTCGCGCTCGGTTACTCCATCGCGGTAGTGGAAGATATTTGCGCGCAAGCCAAGCTCAGGCAGAAGCCAGCTTTCCAGATACCCAAAATTCGGATGATCCGCACCCCGAGCCATATACAGTCCGAAGTCGGTTTCGCGGTAGGTATCGACAGCGCGCAGGAAGCCTTTGGGGTCAACGTTGGTGTTGGCCTTTAGGTCAAAGGTCTCTTCCTTCACCGGATGGAGATCGGTCATTTAGTACACCTCAAAGAAAGCAGCCGTTGGAATAAACGAGCAGTGAGCATTACTTTCTTTTTCTATCGTGTCAATGGCCCCATCCATTACAGCCACAATCGGTCCGCTTCCGGTTTCGGCGACGCCGGACACGGTAGCTGGGCCTTCGGGGTTAATTCCGTTGTAGCCCAAGGCGGTGGTTCCGAACTTTAAGGTCTTCATGTTGAACCAGTGGACCTTCATGTCGGAATGTGCCAGTTTACCGGTGCCGAGTGCGGTGAACAGGAATGAGGTCTCGCCCGGCTTGGCGCCTGGAGCTGGGATTTCGGCAGGGCCGGGAACCGCGATGCCGGAACCGACGGAATCCATGCTGGCATTGATGCACTTGCTGGCAACCGTTGGCCAATAGAATTGCTTGAATCGGGGGCCGTTTTCGGGCAATTGGACATCGGCACTCCCTTTGTCCGATCCCTCGTAGAATGCGACACCTGCGAGAATGGTGGCGCGCAGGTTATCCGGCAACGGGGTGGTGGTTGCGAAATGCCGTGCTTGATCGAGAAGTTGTTGCCGTGGGCGGCCTAATTCGTCGATAGGGGAAAGGTCGCTGAGCTTGAGCACCGGGCCCATCACGCTGGAACCGGAAGACCCGGAAGAACCAGCGGCAGGCGCTGATTGATGATCGGCAGCCGCCGCTAGGGTTGGGCTGGCAATTGAAACGGTAATTGCGGTGATCGCACCGGCGATGCGACTGAGGGTATGGGCGATGCGGTCATTGCGGGTGGACGCATAACGATGTGGTGGCACAGGGCAACCTTTCACATGGGAACCAAAGCAATAAATGAGGAAACGTATTTACCGTACAATATCGATTTCTTTAACATTCACCTCATTAGTCACAGTAATTAACTCAAGTATCAATAATTAACAGGTTTGTTTTGTATGTCAAGGCATTTTCCCAAGAATCCCAAGATCACCTCCGTGTAATTATCAGCAAATTCTCACGTAATTCATTTTTAGTTAAGCTTTTTCTAGCCCGTTTGAGGGGATGTCGCGAAAGAAAGAATCCCGTCTACCCACGTGTTTTCCGCCAACTGGGGCGCTGGGGTGACGCTTCCGCGTCGAGGGGCCATAACGTGTTTAGCGCCTCACTTTTGCCGCAATCTCGACTGCAAGGTGCGCTACCCCCACCTGGTGGAGTAGGGTTGGTACGTTAATTTTTTATGCAGTTTGAGGAGTCACCAGTTTGAGCCGTCCAGAATTTCGCAATGTAGCCATCGTCGCTCACGTAGACCACGGCAAAACCACGCTCGTCAACGCCATGCTAGAACAATCAGGCGTTTTTGGCGACCGTGGTGAAGTTACCGACCGCGTGATGGACTCCGGCGATCTGGAAAAAGAAAAAGGCATCACCATCCTCGCGAAGAACACCGCCATTCGTCGCAAAGGCTTAGGCAAGGACGGCAATGACCTCGTCATTAACGTCATTGACACCCCAGGCCACGCCGATTTCGGCGGTGAGGTCGAACGCGGCCTGTCCATGGTCGACGGCGTTGTCCTGCTTATCGACGCCTCCGAAGGCCCGCTGCCCCAGACCCGTTTCGTCCTGGGCAAGGCACTGGCGGCGAAGATGCCCGTCATTATTGTGGTGAACAAGACCGACCGGCCCGATGCCCGCATCGACGAAGTGGTCGAAGAAGCGCAGGATCTGTTGCTAGAGCTTGCCTCCTCCCTCGACGACCCGGAGGCCGCTGAAGCCGCCGAACAGCTTCTAGATCTTCCGGTTCTGTACGCATCCGGCCGGGAAGGCAAAGCTTCCACTGAGAACCCAGGCAACGGCAACGTTCCGGAGGCCGAAGACCTCCAAGCGCTTTTCGACGTCATCTACGACGCCCTACCGGAGCCTTCTGCTACCGTCGATGCGCCGCTCCAGGCACACGTCACTAACTTAGACTCTTCCTCCTTCTTGGGTCGTATCGCCTTGGTGCGTATCCACGCCGGAACCTTGAAAAAAGGCCAGCAGGTTGCCTGGATTCACTACGACGACGAAGGCAACCAGCACGTCAAGAACGTCAAGATTGCAGAATTGCTCAAGACGGTAGGCGTCTCCCGCGAGTCCACCAATGAGGAAATGATCGCTGGCGATATTGCCGCAATTTCCGGAATCGACAACATCATGATCGGCGATACCCTCGCCGATATTGAAAACCCAGTGGCGCTTCCTCGGATCACGGTGGACGAGCCAGCGATCTCCATGACCATTGGCGTTAATACCTCTCCGCTGGCTGGGCGCGGCGGGGGCGATAAGCTCACCGCCCGCATGGTCAAGGCACGCCTGGATCAGGAACTGATCGGTAACGTCTCTATTCGGGTGCTTCCTACTGAGCGCCCGGACGCGTGGGAAGTACAAGGCCGTGGCGAAATGGCTTTGTCGGTATTGGTGGAAACCATGCGCCGCGAAGGCTTCGAATTGACCGTCGGCAAGCCGCAGGTTGTCACTCACACCGTGGACGGCCAGGTATACGAACCGTACGATCACATGGTTATCGACACTCCAAGTGAGCACCAGGGTGCGGTTACCCAGCTCATGGCGGCCCGTAAGGGACAAATGACCTCTATGGCGAATCTGTCCGGCGACTGGGTTCGGATGGAGTTCGACGTTCCTGCCCGTGGTCTGATCGGTTTTAGGACCACCTTCCTCACCGAAACCCGCGGTGCCGGTATCGCTAACTCCTATTCCATTGAAGCTCGTCCGTGGGCAGGGGAGATCAAGGACCGTGCCTCTGGTTCCTTGGTGGCTGACCGTTCCGGCCAGATCACTGCCTATGCGTTGCAGCAATTGGCTGATCGCGGCAATTTCTTCGTTGAGCCCGGCATGGAAGCCTACGAGGGCATGGTGGTTGGTGCCAATAACCGCGATGAGGATATGGACATCAATATCACCAAGGAGAAGAAACTCACCAACATGCGTTCCGCCACCGCCGACGCCACGGTGACCTTGGCCAAGGCGCACGTGCTAAGCCTGGACGAGGCGATGGAGTTCTGCGGCCAGGACGAGTGCGTGGAAGTCACCCCAGATTCGCTTCGGGTGCGCAAGGTTATTCTGAACGCGACCGACCGGGCTCGCGCTCGGTCCCGGGAAAAGAACCGCAATAAGTAGCAAGCAACACGTGATGGTTGTTTACAACCAACACGAAGCGCCCCCGCAAGGATCTACCTGTCTAGCCATGTGCGACAGCCTTGCGGGGGCGTTTCCTGTGGAGTCGAAATAGTAGCAAAAAACCGCTTGAGCTTGGTCAAGAATTTCGCTTCAGGGTGCGGCGATTTTTGTTACGGTGAGTGCAACCGCCGAATCTGACGGTATTCATTCCCTGATAGAAACTCACACATTTTCCAGTGTGGGGATGGTTTTTCTCGCATGAAGGAGCAACCCTGTGACATCGTTTGATCCTGAGTATGTTCTGCTGGCGGATATGTACCGCGACGGCTACTACCCGGATTTCCTTGTGGATAAAGTAAAGGCTGAACTTGAGAAAGTGATTAGCCTCCTTGAAACGGGGGAGAAGGACACCTCGAAGATCCAGGCGGCGTTTGACGCCATGACCATGGCGATCAACGACCTGGCCGAAGAGTTCGATGAGAACGACAGCGAGATCGAAACGGTTGCGCGCGAATGTATTGCCGAGAACGTAGCTGTCATTCTCGACTGGTTCGAGATCCCCATCGACGTTGAAGACGCTATCGCCGAGCGAGATTGGTAAATTCAGCAACAGGTTAGATTTCAGCGTAAAACTAAACCGGCATGACTCTGTGCTTGCCAACCGCAACCTGATACAGGTTTTTAACCTCAACCTACAACCGTGCGGTGGTTCCGGGCGAAGATGAAAGCACCGGTAGCCACCGCGGTTTAGCGGCGTTTTAGTCCCACTTTTTCAGCCAGCTGTCGCTGAGATAATTCTGCGGGAAATCCACGAAATCTTCATGCAGGCCGCCAATATTGCGCCCGGTTAGTTCGCCGTCGGAATCATGTTCCATCAACGACCATCCGAATGAGTCGTCGCCGATGATGTTATGCGGATCGTCGAGAAGATGGGCGGCAACGTTATACATCATGCCAAGTCCGTAATTACGCAAGTATTCTGTCAACCGTTCCTCGCCGATCTCGGCGGCGATAGCTTCCGTTTCCGCCTCGAAAGCCTCGGCGCGTTCGTCGCCGTCATACTCGCTGCACGAAAGCATGTCGTTGGCTAGGCTTTGATTGTCGGTTACGTCGTAGATCATGCGATAAAGTTCCTTGAGCACGAGGAACCGGGCATGTTGCGGAATTCTAGGTTCCGAAATGCAGCTTAGAGCTTCCTGAATGGGGTTGCGTGCCTCTTGTTGTTCAAAGCGTTGCACCAATTCGTTAAACTTTGCGCGGTCCGTTTCGTCGAACGATTCCAATTGCCGTTTTACCCACGTCCGATCGGATTCGGGTAGTTGATTAAGCAGTTCGTCCATAGCTTTTACCCTCTCTTTTGTCCTTGTGTTGGTTTAGTTCCCTATGGAGTTATACCACTGGTCGGATAGTTCATCGGCAAAACCAAAATACATTTCGTGGAGACAATCGATGGGGTAGCCGTCAGCATCGCCCTCATCGTTTAATTCCCATAATCCGAAACTGCCGCCCTGGAATTGTTCGTAAAAAATAGCACCAGGTTCCACATGAGGATAAGCCCATAGGCGCGCAGAAACTGCACGAGTTTCTCGCGGCCGACTTTATCGGTGATCTCCGAAACGTCGGCGTCAAAGTCGCCGTCGTAGATGCGGGGGTTGTCATAAAGCGCGTCGGCCCCGTATTCAAGGTGCCTGGAAACCTCGGCTATGATGCTAAAAATCTCAAGCAAAACGTCGTAATGGCATCGGATGATGGGATCTTTGTTAACCCTGTCCGGATGCGCGAAAAATTCCAGCGTCTCATAATTTTCCTCAGGCTGCTTGTCGACGCCGCCACCCACATCTGTGGTCTCGGTCGGCGGTGCTGGTTCGGCTGGCTCCGGCGAGGTAGGAAAGAGAAACGACGCATCGATTAAATCGTCAATGAATTGTTCCACCTGGCTACGTTGGTTGGGTTCCAAGGTGTTGAGAAATGCTTCTAGCCGATTGAGGGTGTCGGACATGGGGTTCCCTTCAGCTATCGGGGCGGGGAAATGCTTTTTCAAAGATACATCTGTTCGTTCGGTGCCGTGGCGGAAATGAAAGTACACTTAAACGCATGTCCAAGTTGTGTCGCGGCGGTGTGCTGCTTATGGTTGCGTTGTGCACGGTGGCGTGCTCAGCCACACCCGGCCCCGCGCCAGTGGAAGACCCCATAGCTTCGGTTTCGCCTAAACCCACTACCACCCCCACACAGCCACGCAAACAAGCACAGGAATTAGCGATAGGGATCGACCCGGTATACACCGGATTCAATCCGCATGTGCTTGCCGACGATTCCCGCTTCACCCAAACTCTCGCCGGATTGGTGCTACCGAGTACCTTTATTGCAGGCACAATCAACGGTGACTTACTGGAATCCGTTGAAGTAATAGATGAATCCGGCACGGTCATCAACACCATCACACCTACCGACGAAGAAAACAAAGAAGAAGCACAACCGGAACAAACCCCACCGGCTGAGGCGAAAACCATCAGGTACCAATTAGCGCCCGAGGCGCAGTGGAGCGACGGCACGCCTATCACTGTTGCGGATTTTGAGTATCTGTGGGACTCGATGCTTAAGACGCCCGGAACGGTTAATCCGGCAGGTTACCGGGCGATTGAGGATGTGAAATCGGCAAGCGGCGGCAAAGTCATTGAAGTTACCTTCGCCGAAAGCTTTAGCCAGTGGCGCACGCTGTTTAACCATCTTCTGCCGAGTCATTTATTGCGCGGCGAGAAATTCAGCACCGTTTTAGCAGGCGGTATCCCAGCGTCTGCAGGGAAGTTCACCATGCGTAATTTCGACCGCAATCGCGGGGTGGTGACGTTAAACCGAAACGACAGGTTTTGGGGTAAAGAGCCCGCCCAGGTGGAAATCTTGAGCTTTAGGGAAATCCGATCCTCCGCCCAGGGGCTAGAACTAATCAGCAATGGCCAAATCAGTTTCATGGACATCACGCCCACCCAAACCTCAACCCGCGCCTTCGAGCTGATTCCCGATACCCAAGTGCGGGTCGAAGCTGATAATTATGCGTTGGAAGTCGTGGCGAACGCGAAACTATCAAAGGTGCTGCGCCAGGAATTGCGTACGGTTATCGACCCGAAGCTGATTGCGCAGTTGGCTTATGGCCGGGATTCAGAGATGTCTATCCCAGAACACGAACATAAACCCGAGCCGCTGCACTTAAGCGCCATGTCTGAACCGCTGCGGATTGGGGTTGATCCGGCTAACCCGGTGGCCGCTGCCGCCGCGACAACCATGGTCCATGCGTTGGCGGGAATGAACGTACGCGCCACCGTGGTGCAGGCTGATACTAATGAACTCATGCGCAGCCTGATCCCCGCCGGGGACGTCGACGTGGTAGTGGCCTTGAGCAACACCAATCTGGCGGACAAATACTCGTGCCCCGTGACTGACGTATTGGGGGCGAATCGTTCTGGCTATTGCGATGAGGAAACGGAAAGCCTGATCAAGGAATACAACGCCGGGCAGAAGACGGAAGAAGAATTAGAAAAAGTGATAGCCGAGGTGGAAACCGAAGAGGCATTGGTGACCACCCTTGCTTACGACGTACGGTTAGAGGTGCTAGGAAAAGGTATTCTAGGACCTGACGAGGACTTAGCTCAGTGGCCCGATGGCCTTAGTTCCTTGGAACAGTGGAGGATCGAAACCAAATGACGAATCTAAGCGGCGTAACCATCGTTGCCGTTCACGCCCACCCAGACGACGAAGCCATCTGGACCGGCGGAATACTTGCCAGCTTGGCACACCGGGGTGCCAACGTTGTAGTGGTCACCTGCACCCTGGGGGAACAAGGCGAGGTTATCGGGGAACCGTTCGCCGATCTCGTAGCCGACCGGGCTGACCAATTAGGTGGTTTTAGGATTCGAGAATTACAAGATTCACTGTCCATATTGGGCGCACGTGGCGTGTTCTTAGGCGGAGCCGGGTGCTGGCGTGATTCCGGAATGGCGGGGGATAAAGCCAACGATCACCCCCGGGCCTTTATCAATTCCGGCGATCCGGCAGTGGAACAACTCAAAGAGATTTTGCGGGAAACCCCACCGCACATCGTCATCACTTATGGCCCCGATGGCGGCTACGGCCACCCCGACCATATCAGGGCCCATGAGATTACCCACCAAGCTATCGAGGAACTCGGTTTCGGTTCCCCGATCTTATGGGCAGTGACTGATCGGCACCGGCTGGAAGAAGGCCTTAACGCCATCGAGGTTCCCACGGCACCCGGCTGGCGGCGCGCCGAACCCGGCGAAATAGCAAGCGTTACCTCCTACGACATCGAGATTCGGCTGACCGACTTTGCCTTGGCAACAAAAGTCGCGGCGATGAAAGCACACCCCACCCAATTGTGGATCGCCGACGGCCAGGTTAACACCACCAATCCGCAGGCAGCTTTCGCCACCACCACCGACATGGACAAAGCGCCATTCGTATTCGCATTGTCTAATCTGATCGCCCAGCCGGTGCTGCGCTACGAGCACTATCAATTGGGCACCTCAGTCACCAGCGCCAGCCAAGAAAACATCCTCGCCATGGTCGCAGGTGAACTGGAAGCTCCAAAGGAGCGTGGCTAGATTGGACGTGGCGGCGTCGAAAAGCGAACAGCAGGTCACCGAAAAACGAACCTACCAAGGATTCTCCAAAGGTGAGGCGGCCTTCGGCCTGTTGTGGCTGAGCATCGGATCGCTCTTAAGCGTCTTGCTGGAAGTGGTCTACCTGGGCACCTGGATTTTTGGGGTGCCGGTGCCGTACACCATCCCGATTGCGTTTTTCTTCAACATGGTGCTCACCAAAACTGCCATGCTGTGGAGCAAAAACACCACTATCGCGCTTATTCCGCTGTGGGTGTGGGTCGCCGGATTTTTTATGCTCACCATGATGGTCTCAGTCACCGGTGACCAATTGGTTGGGGCAAATATTCGCAGCATATTGCTACTGGTAGCCGGTGTGATTGGCGGCGGTTGGCCTATGATCGCACAGAAGTGACATAATAGGGCAATCACCCAAAAATTTAACTCAATCTGGAGAAATTAAACACCAATGACGTACACAATCGCACAGCCCTGCGTTGATGTCATGGACCGAGCCTGCGTGGAAGAATGCCCAGTTGACTGCATCTACGAAGGCAAACGCATGCTCTATATTCACCCTGATGAATGCGTGGACTGTGGTGCCTGCGAACCCGCATGCCCCGTCGAAGCTATCTTCTACGAGGACGACGTTCCGGACGAGTGGATTGACTACAACGATGCCAATGCCGCATTCTTCGACGATCTCGGCGCCCCCGGCGGGGCGGCAAAACTCGGCCCACAGGATTTCGACGCCCCGCTCATCGCGGCGTTGCCCCCGCAGGCCTAACTCAAAACCACGGTTTTTAGCACAGCACACAGAACTCCCACCTATGACCCATAGGGGAGCGGAGTTCTTTTTGCTATGCCACTTGAACTAGCATGGGACACTAGTTTCCCGCGCACGCAGCATAACCAACGAAAAGGTTTCTCATGGCTCGAACCAGTCTAGGCAGCACCCTTCCAGATTTCCCTTGGAACCTCCTTGAACCAGCAAAGGACACCGCAAGCCGGCACCCCGAAGGCATCGTCAACCTTTCCGTCGGTTCCCCCGTCGACGCGGTAGCGCCCGGGATTCAACTGGCACTAGCCGAAGCCGCCGCCGAACCTGGCTACCCACAGACCATCGGCACCCCAAAGCTGCGCCAAGCAATCACCGATTCACTGGCACGGCGTTACAACGCCCCCGACGTGACGAGCGTCCTGCCCGTCATCGGCACCAAAGAAGCTATCGCTTGGTTACCCACCCTGCTTGGATGTACCGGCACCGTCATCATCCCGGAGATTGCCTACCCAACATACGAAGTCGCAGCACTGCTTGCCGGTGCCACCCCGCTACGCAACGATTACTGCTATGAGCTTGACGACGACACCGCCGCAACCGTCGACTTGGTATTCATCAACTCACCATCAAACCCCACCGGCAAAGTCCTCGACGCCGATCACCTGCGCAAAGTCATCGAATGGGCCCGTGCCCACGACGTCGTCGTCGCCAGCGACGAATGCTACCTCGGCCTTACCTGGGAGGACCCCGCACCGTCAATTCTGGATGCGGAAGTAGCAGGCGGAAACTTCGACAACCTCATCGCCATCCACTCGCTGTCCAAAACCGCCAATCTGGCCGGCTACCGCACCGGATTCCTTGCCGGTTGCCCCACCTTGATCGCCGAACTGACGGAACTGCGTAAACACGCGGGGCTCATGATGCCCGCACCCATCCAGGCTGCCATGACCGAAGCGCTTATCGACGACGACCACGAAGTCTTGCAAAAACTGCGCTACGCCTCCCGCCGCGCGAAACTCATGCGGGCGGTTGTGGAAGCAGGATTCGAAGTGGTCAATTCCGAAGCCGGACTCTACCTATGGATCACCCGCAATGAGGATTGCTGGGACACCGTGGCCTGGTTCGCCGACAAAGGCATCCTGGTCGCGCCGGGTTCCTTCTATGGGCCGAGCTCACAACAATTTGTCCGAGTTGCGTTGACGGCAACCGACGATGATGTGGCGAAGTTTGTCAGCCGGTTAAAAAATAACTCGTAGCCAGTTAGCGAACGGTCTAGCCATGACCTGGAGATTAGTTTCACAGCGTTACCGATAATGCGGAGTGCGGAAACACTATATTGCGTCGTCCCACGCCCCGCCTGGGTAGGCGCTGTGGTCGGGTATCCATTCCCCGAGGAAGTCGCCGCCTAAGCCGTCGCTAATGGCGGCTAAGTCTTCGCCCAGGTAGTGCACAATCAATTCCGGATGGTTTTCCTCGAATGCGACTAAAAGTTTAAAAATGACTTCATCGATTGTTTTTAGGCATATGTGATTAAAAAGCTCTTCCGGAATGTTGTTTTCAGCCAGCAACTTCTGAAAATTCTTCGATTCTGGGGTGTTGAATCTTCCGTGATAATCCATCGCCATCGTTGACAAGGCGGCGTCCCTCACGTCGGTCATTAGAATTTTCCCAAAACCTTGTAAAACATCTCGATCGTCCATTGTTCCTCCGTCAGATGTGCAGGTACATGCAATCACCAGTAATAGCATGTGGCGGCATCATTAAGAGCGCAGAGAAGAGGATTTCTGGTTTTCAGGTTTCCACGAGCCGCTTGCGGGAAAGAGTATCAAGAATTTTTATGTCAAGCTGGGCTTCAAACCCGCGTGTGTGAACACATTGACGGCACCGCCCCATGAGCGCTACATTCTGTTGTGACCGGCAAAAACGCGATGGTTGTGCTTAACAGAAAACAATATATGAAGGGGAAATGTATGTCCGTGGTGAGTGAAGAAATTCTCCGGGATTTACAAGAACAGATTTCCAGTGGGGTCGTGGAAACGTTGCGGTTCGTTTTACACGAGAATAACCCGGGCGAGGTTTTTACTTACGCGCTTTATACGGATGACTATTGTTCCTATGTAGGTTGGGCGGCGAATACGCTATCGCATTACGAGACAAAGAAAGCAGAATTCCCCGATAGCCGAGATCAAGCGTTTGTCCAGTGGTACTACCCAGAATTCTTCATTGGCACAGGCGAGGCCCCTGCTGAATTAGACAATATCTTCGACGAGGGGGTCCAAAATCTCCTAGACGAAGCTCAGGGGTTCATGAATGAGGATAATTTTCCGCAGTTTCAGTCAGATATATACGACAGCATAATCGAGGCATTTGGGGCAGCTATTAGCGGGTTTGATCGGGAAATAACCGATGCAATTACTTTCTTTGTGTCTATTGCCGATAGTGACGATGCGGAAAATCTGGAGAATTATTCAGCAGAAAAACTTAATTCAGCCGAAAAATACGCCGCGTTCCAGAAACGATATGACAACTAACGGGACGCGGCGTAATTTCGCGGTTTATTAGGTGCGTTAGATGCGAATTGCGGTTGTGCAATGAAAGGGGCTGTGGATTTTCACGAGGTCTTTACCCGTTGGCAGCGTGATGGAATGACACGTTAATGGTGTTTCCGGGGCGGCTATTAATGTGTATGTTAGGTCGTCGAAATTTATGTCGAAGCTGAAAATGCCCTTCCGGGCGTAGTGTATGAAAGATTCTAAATACTGGTTACGGCTGGCGGAATCGTCGAAAAGTGGCAGGTTTTTCTCGCAAATGACATAGCCGGAAGTAGCGGGAATCCCGCTAATAACGTCATAGTGTAATTCCCATAATTCCCGCGATTGTCGTAATTCCTCGGGGATTTTATCCGTGCCGCCGGACGTGAAATGCGCGATGAAATTCGCAGCGTTTACGGCGAACCAATCGAGATCATGCGACTCGATAAAAAGATTGGTCATTTCCATAGTCAACGTGGCTCCAACGCGAGGTAGGACTGGGTGGTGGGGTAATAGCCCGTGTGGAAGATCCACCCCTTAAAAACGCGAGCACCTGCGGTATTAGCGGCAAACACTAAGTTTTCGGCACAGAAGTGCGGGTGCTCACTGTCCACTTACCTGCATTACAACATCTTTTCCCAACCCAACTCAAAAAACTCGGGTGCCCCTCGCATCCACTGCTGGATCGCTTTCGCAGCCTCGGCGGGGCCAGGAACAAACGTGAGATAGTGGTGCTCGTTATCGCCCTCGTGGTATTCCACCTTCCACCACCCAGGAACCACTGTTTTATCATTGAAACGGAAAGTGGATTCAGTATTGAAGCGGAAAGCCTGAATAAAGCGCTGCTCCTTGCTGGTGGCGTCATCGACAACAATGAAAAACCCATCTGCGTCCGCCGAATAGCTACAAGTTTGCGGGATCGCGGCCTCCGACACCGCCAACATATCGACTTTGCCTGAAACTGACAACCGAAAACGTTGGTCGTCGTCGCCGTAGAGAGCCACAAAGTCTCGCGTGCGGTCGACCATGCCCAAGCCATTGTCGAGCGCAAGCTTCATCAAATACATGTACAAGGACTTGGCGGTGGGCTCGGCAATCAAAATCCAGATTATCCTATCGCCCCACACCGTTACGCTTTCATAAAGCTCATCGCCCGAGTAGGTGCTGAACTCGAAAATCGCGTCGTCGATCTGGTCCACGATCGAATTAAGCTCAGGGGACGGTGTAGCTTCTCTATTTTTGTAGCGCTGTTTTAGTTCCTCATTCTTCGAGAAAGCACGCGGGCCAATCACAACCTGGTTGTTCTCATCACGGTCGGGGATAAACAACAAGATTTCGTATTCCATTTTGCTAACCTCACTCAATTCCTGATTTTAGGGGTCAGCCAAGCCAACCTTCTTTCAATCTAGTTTCAAATGCTTTTTATCGGGCCTTTTTCATCAGATTTTCTTATGGCCTTAGGTGTTTAGACCCACGAAGGTAATAATCACACTTGCGGTGGGTCTTTGAACCACGCACTGACAATGCGGGCAGCAACAAACAGTGCGTAACCTGTGGGCCAAAGAAGCCACCACCCGTGCGTTGTGCTTTCCTGCTGTTAAGGAAATGCGTTTTCCTAACAGTTCTTCAGTAGCCGTGTTACCTGCTCTTTCCCGCCGGTTTCGGCGGGTTCATCGGTCGTGGGTACGCCGTGCGCCTGGGCCCACAGTTTCAGCAGTTGCCCGTTGGTAAGCCGCTGGGAAAGCGCGGTCAGCTCAGCGTAGGCCAGCGGTACCACGTCGGTGTTTTCCAGATTGAGTTTTCCTTCGATGGTGCCGAGCGACGAGTCGATCCAAATGAGCTCATTGGTGGTCAGATCCACGATGAACGGAATGGCGGAGGTTGATTCCACATTGAGTGTGGAGGCGGTTTCCACCGTGCGCGGTTCAAAAACCAATCCTGCCATCTCATCATTGCGAACCATGACACCAGCGATATTGTCGATCGCGCTGAACGGTTGCCCCGAGAAACTTGCGACGCTGATAACCGCGTAGCGGGCGGACGGAAGCTGCATATTCAGCGATTTTAGGTGCAGGTTTTCCCACGTCCACGCGCCGTCGCCCAATCTGATGTCGATGAACTCGCAGCCGCCTTTCGGCCTGGGTGCTTTCACCACATCGCCGGAGTGAATCACCGATCGCCGAAGCCGATTGGAATTCATATTGGTGTAGTCGAGGTAGCTTAATTGTTCGCTGAACTCGGCGTCGGTAAAGCTCACCCCAAGGTCAACGTCCTCGCCGAACCAATGCACGAAAACCCGCAGCACCGCGTGATTTCCGGTGGGGTTTAGCTGGATGCGTTCGCCGGGCCAGATGTCCGTCATGCTTGACGACGCCTGCCTGCGCACCAGTTCCACCGGGATGCTGCTGCCCGTCGCCACTGACTGGGTCACCGGGGCGGGTGCTAAGGTCAACCGTGCCAAAATTGCGTTCTCCAACGCCTCCAGCACCTGCGCCAATAACCCGGGTTCCAGTTTTTCCGTTTTTGAAACATCGGTGATGTGGAATCTTCTGCGCAGCTTGCGAATTTTAACCGCGGCTGTATGGTTTGCTAAGCCGTTGTACGCGGAGATCAACGTGCTCAACCGCACTTTGGGGCCAGCCTCCGCCAACGCAAATTCAATCGCCCCGGCACCGGCTTCCCAGCCTTTCAATTCCGGGTGCCCGGCGAGCCGGACCAGGTGTCGAATCCTGCGCACCAGATTGCCGGGTTCTTCGGTAAGAAGGTTGGCGGCTGCCACGACGTCACCTTTGGCAAGCAACGCCTCCACCCGTGCGTTAAACGACCGGTACCTAACGTTATCGAAGACCACATCTAGGAATTGCTCCGCGCCCACCGACTCGTTGAGCTCGAACGGGTGGATGCGACGCATCACGCTACGCCACACATCTTTGCGACGAACCGCAAGGTCCAGCGAACGTCCGTCGTCGAAAAGCGACAGCACTTTGAGAATCTCTCGGCGGGCAGGCCGCGGAATCGGGTTCAGGGGCAACCGCTGTCGCTTTGGGCGATTGAGGTCGAATGCGCGCTGGTAGTCGCGGCAGAAGCACACCAAAATACTGCGCAAAATGTCGTCAACGTTTCGGGCGTTATTCAAGCCCAACCGCAGGACCTCGGTGGTTTCTATCCCGAGACTGCGCAAGCACAACAACGCGGCGGCGAAGTTCTCGCCGTTGTTAAACCGGATGTCGCGGAAGAGCGTGACGGCATCAAAAGAGATGGACCGGGCGATGTCGGTAACAAACTGCCTGTCCGCGGGGCTCATAGCAATCGCCCCTGCCCAGGCACGACGGATCATGCCACTGCTTAGTGGCGTAAGTTCAAGCACCCGGCGGTTTTTCGCCCAGTCAATCTCGGGCAGGTCGGCGCGCCGACAGTCACGGGTGTCGTCCGGCCGCCACTGCCCCTCGGTGACGTAATGCACTACTGCGGCGGCAAGAAGATCCGCGTCGGTGGCGCGTAGCACCTCGGCGGGAAAGCCAGGAAACAGCGGCTCCCAGGTGCGATCGGAACCCACAGCTTGGCTAGCTGCGAAAATGAGGCTTGTGAGCTGATCCGTGGTGAGGCGGCGGAGGTCATCGCGGTGGGCAACGAATCCCAGGTTTAGTAGTTCGTACATCGCGGTTGCTGCGATTTCTGGCGACGAAACGACTTCCGCATCCGGCTTTATCGCAATAATCCCGTTGCGCAGCATGGAAACAGTTGTGTTGGGGTATGCCATTACCATTGTGACCTCCTTCTACAATCAAAAACTATGGAACGGTAGCTACGAAAAAACCTTCATCAGGGTTTGCAGCGGCATACGTCATGTGTACAAACGTCCTGGCGAAGGTGGGAGATGAGGGTTGCGGTTTCCGCGATAGTTGTAAGGAATGAAAATCCGCAGGTTGTCGTTGTGCCTCACCAGCCCCTTAAATTACAACAATGAAATTAGCAGGTCAATGGGTGTGGGAAACCTAACACTCAAGGTGAGGGGAGCTCTCACGTAGGTGGCAGTCATTTCATATGCGCGTCTTTGACAGGGCCTTTTCTAGAACATCTTCGTGGGCAAGGCTTATCAGTGGGATTGTAACCAGCGCGCTGTTACCCGCGAAGTGGTTTGTCTGTTTTGGTTCAAACCCAAACGAATTGATTTTTCTTACAATGCTTAGCCCAACAGTATAGAAGCTCTTATACAATCGGGTGGTGTATGTTCAGCCGCCACAACTGTGAGGGGAAAACCATGTCGCACCAGCGTAGTTTCATTGCCACCAGCGTCACCGGACTACTCTTCGGCGCTTCGGTGCTTTTTATCGTGATAGCTGTTCTTTTTGGTATCTCGGCCATCACCGATCAATCGGTAGCACTTCCCGGAATCGTGAGCGGGCAGGTACTACACGAGAACAACATTCCAGTAGTGTACTTCGACCCGAATGGCCAAGGAATCATGCTGGTTATCCTCGTAATCGCGGTGAGTTACGTCGCAGCGTCTCGTTCGCGTTGAGTCGAAAACATGGCGTGTGTAAAGCCTTTAGCTTGATGGTGTGCTTCTATCACAACACCCATTAACGCAAGTGATGGTGAGGAAAGGGGCTCCGTGAACCTGAACCTGGTGTGTGAAGTAACGGATGCCTGCGGTTAAGCGCCTCACCAGGGGATAATGGTGGCAAATTGTGGGCGGATAGTCAAGGGGAAACGTGTTCATTTGTAAGGTTAATCGTCGCGAAATTCTGATTTCTACCGTAACTAACCGCGAAAAATCAGGCGCACAGAGTACACTTATCGAAGTTAACTGAAGTTTGAAAGAAAGCGCGCACAGGTGAGTTCCACACGAATCCGACGCAATATCCGCCAATTCATCCAATTTGGAATGGTGGGTGGTTCGGGCGTTTTCGTCAACCTTATCGTGGCGTTTTTATCCAAGAAGATCGCCGGCTGGGGGTGGGGAATAACCGAGCACGATGTGTTTATTAATTTGCTCGGCACGCAGTTCAATATCCGCTGGTATCACGTGTTTATGACTATCGCCTTCGTGGTGGCAAACACCTGGAATTATCAGCTTAACCGCATGTGGACGTTTAAAAGCAGTACGGTTAGTTGGCTGCGGGGCTTCTTCCCGTTCCTGGCTACTGGCATTTTGGCGTTTTTGGTCAGCCAGCTTATCGCCACGTTATTGATGAATCCGACGTCACCGATGGCGCTTTCCAGCGAGCTTTTCGACGACTCCACCGGTTTCCGCACGAAATTCTACTGGGCAACGCTGATCGCTATTTTCTTCTCAATGCCGGTGAATTTCATACTCAATAAGCTGTGGACGTTCCGGAAACAACCGCACACCAAGCTTGTTGTGCATACCGACCCGGTTGGGTAGTTATCTCTTGGTAATTTGATAACCAAAACTTTCACGTATTGCCAGTTCAAGAGGGGTAATGATGTGATTCTTTAGAGAGAAAACGTTTAAAACGTAAGCCCGCTATGGCCAAAATTGTAAATATGTGGGTGGTTTTTGCGGGGAATTATTGGGGGTGCGGTTGACAGGGTAGTGGCGCCGTGAGAATCTGTAACGCTTGCCATACGGCAGGCAGTACGGATGAAAGGAAAACTGTAGTGACTACCGTTGCGATGCTACGTCGGGGTGTATTTGTGGTTCCGGAAACCTCACCTAACGGAACCCCAGAACCTGCTAGCCCGCGTCAGGTTGCAACCGCCGCGGTGGAATTGTTGCGGTTGGGCTTCGGAGCCGATATTGATCAGTTGCAACTGCTGGATGCTATGGCGTTGAAATACCTCGTGTGGCAAGCAGCCATCCTTATGGGTGGGGATCGGCTGTGGCGGCCACTATTTCCAAACTTTCCGCAGGAGCAGTTGTCCGCACAAGCATCGGCACAGTTGTGGTCTCATTGGAAAACCAATCTGGAAGATCAAGCATGGAAGCAGCTGGTGGAAGAGGCAGCAGCGCTTAGCGCGCATGAGGATTCGAAAGAGATCTGGCCGGAAAATCTGCGGCCATTGCAGGCGTTTCAGCCGACGATGAAAACGCTTATCACGGAGTGGGAAAAACCCGTAGGCTTAAGCGAAACAGACCACCAGTTTGTGCTGGACGTGGCTACGTATATCCCGGAGAACGTTTTGCCCTCCGTGTATGCCGCGACGTTTCATCGAGGGGAAAACCTAGCGATCGCCTTGGAAGCATTGCTCTTGGTTGGGCACGACGCAGACGAGGTGTGCAACGTGGGGCTTGCCAAAGCCCGCACCGTCGATGATCTGCTTCGCGTGGTGCTGGCCTGCTACTGCCACGACCCAGCGCGGAGTCGGGACTTGCAATCATCGCCGGAGTATCCGCTGATGCTTAAGCCCATTCCGCGAAAAACACGGCGCACCATTGTGCTGGCGTTATCGGTCTTTGACAACGCATGGAACCTCGATTTGCTGCACAAACGTCGAGTCGCGTGGCGGCGGGTGTTAAGGCGCATCCACCCCTATGACTTTCCCGAGCACACGTATGCCACCACCCAATTAGACGTGGTGTTTGCAAACGGTACTTATCGCACGACAAACGCACAGGTGGAAGATGCCCTAGCATCAGGCGACGTGGTTGCTGCCTGCGCATTGTTGGCGGATAACCCAGGTCATCTGCTGCGGCGATTAGACCACCTCATGCGCCTTGCAACTTTTCGGCGCACCAAAGGTTGGCAGGCAAAAGCGCGTGCCGTGGAAGAAGCCGTAGCCAAAGCCGCACCGCATGCCAAGCTGAGCACGCTGATAACACTGAGAAACAGCCTCAACAACCGGGATAGTGACGTAAAACTGACGCAACTGGGAGACCGGACTGTACTGCGTACGACGTCGAAGAAGAAACTTGACCCCGGCCATCGTCGGAAAGTGATAGCCGCTATCGATGCGGCAATTTCCCACCGGCTCACGCTTATCCCGCCGCCGCATCACCCACTGCCGATTGGCAACCGGGAACCGGTACTGACGGGGCGCAATCAGGCGTCGAAAAGCATCGAACAGTGGGTACGCGGACAGCGGATCAGCCTCGGTAAACCCGCGCCGGGAGCGGTGCTGCGGATATTTAGCCATTGGTACGGGGCGAACGTGGACCTGGCGTTGAGCTTGGCCGATAGCAACCTCAGTAAACAAGTAGCCTATGTTGACCACAGCACACCCCGTGGCAGGTGGGGTGAGACGCTACACCATTCCGGCGACGTGACCGATGGGTCGTATCCGCGCGGCGGGTGCGAGTTTATCAATGTGGCTATAGGCGACCGGGATTACGGCTACAGTGATTGTGATCCGGTGCAGGAAGTGTTACCGGCGGCCCGGTACCTCATTCCGGTGGTCATAAGCTTTGATGCAGGCACATTCGATACCTTGGATTGTTTCACCGGGGCGATGTTGCGTGACGAACCGTTAACCAGTGACGTTTTTCAGCCGCGAACGGTCAAGGCAGCAACAACGATTACCGCTCGTAGCACGGTAGTTGTCCCGTTCGTGGTTGACCTCGATCGGATGGAACTGATCTGGCTCGATGCATCGGCAGGTACCCGGCGCGGCTATACGTCGGTGACCGGGTGTACTATTCCCGCGTTGGTCAAAGCGGAGCTTAGCCGGTTGTCCGCTCAGATCACGGTGGGTGACCTGCTTAGGTTGTGGGCCAGTGCTCACGATCACCCCACGGTGGCGGAAGAGCAGCTGGAGTTTAGCCGCGATCTTATCAATTCGCTTTTAGCCGCCGTGTAACTGTGTCATACTGGTGTACTGGCGAGGCCATAGATATTCGTTACTTCTTCCTTGTGATGGATATTTTCACGGGTATCACTTTCCTCGCCTTCTTTTAAAGCGTTATGACCTCCGCCAGAGTGGCTGAAAAGCCGCAGTTACGGGTTAAGGGACAAAATGTGTGTCTGGTCGGCGTGTCGTGGTTTGTGTTGTTAGT
>NZ_JAUNKC010000037.1 GCF_030532965.1 Corynebacterium sp. | reverse complement strand
CGCACTTGTTGTCCTACGCCTCAACCACAAGAAGCTCTGGTGAGAAAACCTCATTCATCCTGTAGGCATTATCAAGCGATTTTTCATATTTTTGATTCGCCAATTTCGAATGCAAATCCCTACTATAAGATATAGTGCCGTTGGAACAATTCCCACCGAAAGCGAGAAGAGAAAAGCTTGGCTTTTTTCTACTGAAATAATTCCGTATAAAAGTAGGGGATTAATGAGGGCGTCTTCCATCGTATGTGCAATTACGAGCGGCCAAACCGACTTTGTTATTCTGAAGATTTCGGTGTACATGACCGTCCAACTAGTTACAACCACCATTCCGATTAAGAAAAAAGCTAATCGTCCCACCGGCAAAATATTTTGTATTTCCTCTTCCGATAAAAATATCATAATGTAAGGCAAATGCCATATCCACCATATAAATCCGATAATTACATATAGCTTTATGTCCGAAAAATTCAGTTTCAACAGTTGATTTGTTAAATACCCTCGCCACACGAATTCTTCAAACAGATTTTTTGCAAATTGGAATACCATTTGAGCAAGTAGAATCGAAACATAAGTTGAAATTCCGATCCCCACACCAGAGAACGTAATTCCACCCACACTATTTCCTACCAAAACGACGACGAATGTTATCACCGGGTAGACCAAAAAACCGATAAGATAAAATTTTTTATTCTCCTGGAAATGAAATGCAAATCCAGAGTTTTTCCACCCATCTCCAGCAAAGCTACGAAGAATGATGGTGAAGATCAATGGAGACACTAGCCATATTAGCATTCCGAGTGATTGCTGACCGGATAGAGTCCCAACGTTTTCGTAGTTCGCATTATTCATTAACTTGTCAATCAGATACCCTATCCATCCACTCGATGCACTGAGTACCGCAAGAGCTGTAATATTGCGCTTAATTCTTCGAATGTCATTCATTTTATATTCCTGTTTTTAATTAAGATTTTCGGTCAGTGAATTTTCTCATATTGATTGATTCAAAACTTCCTCCTTGAGGGTGTTAAACCAATCCAAATAAAATTCCAAATTTCCGATACCGAGCTTCAATGCCGCCATCTCAAAATAGGCTATACTTTCGACCATTTCCGAAATTGACTGCATTTTGGTATGTCTGTTTAACATCTCGGTTACATGTCGCGATTCTTTCAAATAGGAAGTAACCTCTTCTTTTTCTCCGCTTTGCAGAACCATTTCCTCGATTTGTCTCAATTCCTTGAGCTCAACTTCAATGCTGGCGATGGTTTCATCAATAAGAACCAGACGTTCCGACTTCGGCACATATCCCATAAAAAGCAGTTTTCCAAAGTCAATATTTTTTGTTTTAGAAACATCGATTGGGGTTCGAAGCCAATCAAGCAAGCTTTCGCATCCCATATCAGTAATCGAATACTTCTTTTTATTTACTCCGTTCTCAACGAGCTCTTCGCAGGTAACAAGATTTTGGGACAATAATTTTTTCAGCACTGCCTGTATACTCCCGAGACTGTCGCTACACATCGATTGAAAATAATTTCGTATCGTCATGCGGATTTCATAAGCAGTCATTCCGTTAATCATCAAAATTCCCAAAATTATTTTGCCCATATCAACCTCCTATATACCTAATAGTAACATACCTTTTAGGTATATAGGAGGTTTTTGCGCCGCATCCCGCTTCGCCTTGAAAATTGCATTAAAGCCAAGGAATGTGAGGTTTTCCGGGCGGAGTTTTGGCGTGATTGAGTTACCGGACGATGAAAATGATTGCTACTACGGCGACGGCAACGAAGGGGAACCGGTGACGCCGCTTGAATGCTGTGGACCATCTACACATGACATTTGCCCGCCCCACAGGTCTCCGTAACCTATTATATGCAAAATCTCATACTTCCACCCACCACCATTCACGCTGCGAACTCTTCTAGATTCCCCCTCTAAGTTCCGCGCTGCTATGACGGCTATCAACCACAATAAAGATGAGTAATTCACCAAGATTTTCTCATCAGGATACAGTGCATGTAGCATCACACCCATCGCACGCAACACAACCACCCTTTGCCATTTAGCAGCTTAATCACCAAAAATCCTGACAAGAAAAACCCCTCGGGAACGATTAGGGCATAAAATGGAAAAGGGAGCGCTGGATAGTGGGGTGAATGTTGCTACGTTTTAGACGAAAGGATATATAAGAAACTTTGCATGACGACATGTAGCCTATAGCAGATTTGACCAAATGGTAATAAATATATTCATCATCACTAGATGTCGTCCATATTTCTTCCCCATCAATTCGTGGCGATTGATGGGTCTTTCTGCACGCATGTTTTTTACGCTGATAGTGTCAGCTTGGTCCTGAAAAGAGGCGAACGCCTCTCAGTGGGGAATTTTGTAGTCAGGTTAATTGCTCTATAGAAAGATCGGCGTGGTTGTGCGGAGCGATCATCTCGTTGCTTATGCCGGAACGACAGTGACGGAAAGCAAACCTCACCGACTAACCAGAAACCCCAAAAAGCACCCCGGCACCATAGGTGATGGCTAAGCCTAACGCGCCGCCAACCACTAGGCGAAGCATCGCACGAGACGTCGACGTGCCAGAAAGCTTCGCGGAAATAAAGCCGGTGAGCGCCAGGGTCATTAGCGTGACTACAGCTACTATCCCGGCGCCGAAAACCAATGCGGCGATACTGGGTAAAAGCGCACCCACAATGAAGGAGACTGCGGAAGAAAGTGCCGCCGCCCAGGGATTAGTGAGTTCTTCCGGGTCGATTCCCAATTCCAACCGCAGGTGGGCATGAAGGGGATTCGCCGCATGAATCTGGCGGGCGGCCGCATGTGCGGTTTCGGCAGCGATGCCATAGCCACACAGAATCGCCACCAATTCCTCGTGCTCTTCATCGGGCATTGTCTCAAGTTCTTCGGTTTCTTTCGCTATGAAAAACCGTTCCGAATCCCGCTGGGCGGATACGGAAACGTATTCGCCCAAGGCCATAGAAACCGCACCGGAAACGATGGCGGCAATAGCAACAAGCATGATCTCGTGGCGCTGCCCACCCGCGGCGATGATGCCTAACAGAATGCACGACACAGACACAATGCCATCATTAGCCCCGAGCACACCGGCGCGCAGCCAATTGAGTTTGCCCGCGGAATCGATATGCGCCTCGTGTGGATGAAACCGAGTGCCGCTGGTCATGTCTTTCACCGCCTCACCGAATAAAAATAGTGCTTAGATATCCATCTAAGCACTATGTGGTAGGTGCCGGAAAGCAAACAAAGGCTTGCCATATCGGCAGGTAATGGCGATTATCGACGCCCCAAATACACCGAATCGACTTCGCCGTGTCGGGAGCAACGGGCGTCCCACCCGTCGGGACGCACCTGTACCACCATGCGTCGCCCGCACAGCTGACAAAAGCGGGGCGCTTCCAGGCCGGCGCGCGCAGAAGGTGAGAGAATTATCTCCTCCCCGCTGGCGACTTCCTGGCCGGTATTAGGGTGGAACACCGGTGCGTCACCGGCGAGCAAGGCTTCGAGAAGTTCTTGAGACATACAGTTTTCCGTCGCTTATTACTTATACGCTGGCGTTTAGCACCTTGAGCGGAATCTGGAGCTTGCCCAACATATCCAGGTCTTCTTCCATTGGGCGGCCCAGCGTCGTCAAGTAATTACCCACGATCACCGCGTTGATGCCACCGAGCAGACCCTGTTCAGTTCCGAGGTCACCGAGGGTGAGCTCGCGGCCGCCAGCGAATCGTAGGATGGTTTTAGGCAAGGCCAGTCGGAACGCACCGATGGCGCGGAGTGCGTCGGCGGTTTCCATCACTTCCTTGTCAGCAAATGGGGTGCCGGGGCGCGGATCGAGGAAGTTCATGGGAACCTCGGTGGGGTTGAGTTCGGCAAGATCGCAGGCAAATTCGGCGCGCTGTTCGAGGGTTTCGCCCATGCCGAGGATGCCGCCGGAGCAGACTTCCATTCCGGCTTCGGCAACCATGCGCAGGGTTTCCCGGCGCGATTCCCAGGAGTGGGTGGTCACGACGTTCGGGAAGAAGGAGCGGGCGGTTTCGAGGTTGTGGTTGTAGCGGTGCACGCCCGCGGCCTTCAGCCGGTCGACTTGTTCTTGGGTGAGAATGCCGACGGAGGCCGCCACCTCAATATCCACCTCCGCTTTGATGGCGGCGACGGCTTCTTCCAGTTGGGACATGAGTCGCTCGTCGGGGCCTTTCACGGCGGCGACGATGCAGAATTCCGTGGCACCGGACTTTTGGGTTTGCTTTGCCGCTTCCACCAGTCCCGCGATGTCCAGCCAGGCGGAACGCACGGGGGATTGGAAGAGGCCGGATTGGGAGCAGAAGTGGCAGTCTTCGGGGCAGCCGCCGGTTTTCAGCGAGATAATACCTTCGACCTCTACTTCTTCGCCGCACCACTTGAGGCGGACTTGGTGTGCCAGTTCCAGGAGTTCCGGAATGCGAGATTCTTCTAGTTCCAGCACTTTAAGAACTTCGTCCTTGGCTAGGCCAATTCCTTGTTCTAGTACTTTGGTGCGGGCGATGTCGAGAATATCGGTCATGGGTGTCTCCTTTGGGCTGGTTGGCGCGTCACGAAAACCATAAAACTTGAGCGCCGTTCAAGAAGTGTAGCTGAACATCGTTTAGCGGGCGGGGATTTTACGCAAAAACTTCAAAAATTTTCCAATAAAGTAGACACCATGCACGCGCCGACGATCATCCCCTTCAACGATTTCGCCCACACCGCTCTCTACCGCGACACCCTTGACCTGCTCCAACAACTTGTGCGCAACGCCTGCGTCAACGACTTCACACCCGGCTCCGGCCAAGAAGTGCGCAATGCAAACACCCTTGACGCATTCTTTGCCGACGTCGCCGACGCCATCACCATCACCCGCTACGAACCTGAACCTGGCCGCACCTCACTTGTGGTCACCGTCGAAGGCAACGACCCTGAAGCCGAACCCCTGACGTTCCTCGGGCACACCGACGTGGTCCCCGTCGATGAGGCAAAGTGGACCAAACCGCCCTTTGAGGCACTGATCGAAAACGGCATCATCTACGGCCGCGGCACCGTTGACATGCTATTTATCACCGCCACGATGGCCGCCATCACCCGGGAGGTTGCGCGCACCAAGACGAATGCAGGCACCCTGCACTTCGTCGCACTTGCCGACGAAGAAGCACGCGGCGGACTCGGCGCGAAGTGGCTCAAAGAAAACCACCCAGATGCGTTTAGCTGGAAGAACTGCCTGTCGGAAACCGGCGGTTCCCACATTCTGGGCCAGGACGGCTCCGATTCGCTCATCGTCTATGTGGGTGAAAAAGGTGCCGCGCAGCGCCGCATCCACGTCCACGGCGACCCCGGTCACGGGTCGGTCCCCTACGGTAAAGATTCCGCAATCGTGACGATAGCGGAGGTCGCGCGTCGTATAGCGTTAGCCAAGCCCCAGGTCACCGATTCGGAAATCTGGCAAGGATTCGTTGAGGCGTTCCGCTTCGATGAAGCCACCACCGCAGCACTCAAAGCAGGCAACGAGGAAAGCTACCGCACGCTGGGGGAACTCGCCGCCTACGGCGATGCCGTCTCGCACCTAACCATCGCCCAAACCGTGCTGCGCGCAGGCCAAGCCATCAACGTCCTCCCCTCCCACGCATGGTTGGAAATGGATATCCGCCCCCTACCCGGCCACAGCCAAGACGACGTTGACGCCGTGCTTTTCGACGCCCTCGGCGACCTCGCAGACACAGTTGAGGTTGAGCGCCTCATCTGCGAAGACGCCACCTTATCCCCCACCGACACTCCCCTCTATCGCTGCCTAGAAAACACACTAGTGTCCTTCTTCCCGCAGGCTCAAGTGCTGCCCATGGTAGCCGCCGGTGGCTCCGACCTGCGGTTCGCCAGGCAACTCGGCGGGGTCGGCTACGGTTTCGCCGTCCACGCTGTAGGCCGAAGCCTCGGCCACGCCCACGGCCAGTTACACTCCCACGACGAACACCTCCACCTCGAAGACCTAGCACTGACCATCCAGGGATACGCGCACGTCACCGCCACTTTCTTGCGCGCAACCAACCCCTGCCACATCGAGGAGAGCTAACAATGGACCTTGAGCGCCTACAGAAAATACTCGAAGCCAACGACACCGATTACATAACCCACGGCCCCAACACGCTGAAACTCCCCGCCGAAACCGCCAGCCTTTTTATCACCATCGACCATGAGGCGAAACTACTGCGGTTTAAAAGCAAGTGGACCTGGGTTGGGCTGAAACCGAAGAAGAAAGCAAAACTTAGGCGCAAAGTACACACCCTCAACTATGACGGTTGGCTTTCCGGGTGTTTCACCGATGTGACCAGACCTGATGAAATCTCCGTGCACACCACCTATGACTGGCCAATCGACAGAGAGTTCACCGACGAACAAATCTCCGACATGCTGCTCTACGTCTTCCAGTGCTGCCTAGAAATTCAGCAAACACTAGAAGAGAAATTCCCCAACTACATTCGAGAACAATCATGAACCCAACCCCCATCACCCTTGAACGCGTCTCGGCGGCACTCGCCGCAAATGGTGTAGATGCCGAACAGTTAGCGGATTACCCTATCCTTTACGCCTTCCTCAATGGACACGAACTCACCGTCGAACTGCGCAATGAACTGCTGCAATACTGCTTCGTCATTCAACACTTGTACTGGGAATTACCCGACGACTACCACGACTTTAAAAACCTCGACGAGGTTTTCGCCTGGGTCGATACCCACAACCAACCCAGCAATCTTCTGGGAAACTACAGCCTTGATTTCGCAGACAACGAGGACGGGGCATTTGCTGCAGTCAACCACACCATTCCCGCACGGGTGGGAATCACCGATGAACAACTCACGGCGCTCACCGGGCGTATTATCGCCGACCTCACCAAACGAGTAGAAATAATAACAACCGCTTTCAACTGGGAGGAACCCTAAAACACGCATGGAAACCAGCACACATGTGGGAACCCAAACACCCCACTTCAACCTCGTTCGCGCCCTCATATGGGCAGCCGCCACCTTTATCATCTTAGGGCTACCCACCGACATCATCCCCAACCCCATCTTCGGCCGCGACGTACCCGTGCGTTCGTGGGAACTCCCCGTCCTTCTAGCCACAACACTCCTGACCGCCGCATGGGCGGGACTGCCGAAACGGGGCGTCGACAAGCAGCAAACACCCATAGCGCTGGGCATAACCGGCACACTTTTCGCCATCGCCTGCCCCGTCTGCAACAAAATTGTGCTCCTCATCCTCGGCACCTCCGGGGCGCTTGGCGTGTGGCAACCCATCCAGCCCTACCTCGCCGCCGCCTCACTTGCAGCACTTGGCATCACCGTGATCTGGGCGTGGAAAACTAGGCCGTGCGCGGATGGGAAGTGCGATTATTAATACATGAAAAACAACTCACGAGAAACCATTATCAATGCATTAGGCAAAGCACGTATGGAGCCATATCTCCTAGCCAGCCAAGACCATAGGAAAAACGCGCTTTCCCTCTACGAATGGAATATTGAAATGTCCGCTTCGATTCAAAAAACCTTAGGGATCACGGAAGTTTTTCTACGAAATGCAATCGATGCCCAGCTGCAAAAATGGAACAACAATGAACTAGGAAGCGAAAGAAGCTGGCTTCTGGAAGAACCTGCTAGCCCCTTACGTAGTCTTACACAAGGGAAACGAAAAAGTGCTCTCGGTCGTGCTCAAAACGCCGCAGATCGGCGTCACCCTACTCATCCTCGTCATGGACAACCAATAACTCATGACGATGTGCTCGCACACACTATGTTTGGAATGTGGAAAGACCTTTTACCCAACCACGCAACCAACGCAGATCCCGCCAAAACAGAGAATCTCAATCGCGAACGACTCTGGAACGAAGCAATAAAGAACGCCTTTCCCTGTGAGGATGATCCACACGGTGAAAAACCTACTGGCGCGTCGTCCATCTACACAGCCTTCGTAACCGAGTTTCACACATGGATAGCCTTCTCAACATCGATATCCTCGACTACATTCAAAATTCTTTTCAGTTATTAGGAAGCATCAATCCAGTGCTTCGAGACTGGGTCACCAGCACAAGCACAGTACGGGCTACATATAAAAAGAGGCCGCTATGAACGAAGAGGCCTACAGACGCAAAATGTTCTGTAGACCTCTTCACCGCAATGGCAAGGGACCTTGTCCTTACCTTCTCTGGAAGCAAGCATACACAAAAGCACAAAATAATACAACGTAGTACAAAACCACCAACTTATTCTGCAACCTAAGCTTCCCTATCTGACAACAGAATTGCACCGTTCACCCTCTGTGCCTCAATGGGGGGCACTTGAGGGCGGGGTGTAAGAACTGTACGCATTCGTTCTTTTGGCGGCCAGTATTTTTACAATCCGTGTCGCAAAAAGTACTTATGCGATAACTTTTGTGCCATGGAGCGTTCAGAGGCACTAGAAATCATCAACGGCTTGGCCTTAGAACAATAGGACTTAGTTACATATGACCAAACCGAAAAGCATGGTGTGGATCTACCACTGCTTCACAAGCTCTCGGAAGAAGGGTCACTTCACTTCATCAGATTTAGTGTTTACGCGACCTCATCCACACCCCTAACACCCGAAACCACGATAAGGGCACACTGGGTTAGCGTGGGGTCGAGACCTCGTGGCTGGTGAACGGCCCGCCAACCTACACCTGCAAAAAGAAGCAGTTGTGTCCCACGAAACCGCAGCCCAACTGTGGGAAATTGGGGACTTCGAAGACTCAGAATGCCACTTCACTATCGCGCAAAGCATCCGGACACGCCTATCGTACTCCCAGTACCACATTGCAACGCTCACCCCGGACTAGTGCACTATTCACCCGACGTGCGAAATTCCCATAACAACGCCAGCACGCACACTTTTCGACCTCTCCACCACGGGCCACGAGCCGTATCGCCTACGAATGCTCATTGCTGATGCTGCACGCAAAGGCTTAGTTACCTATGAAGAACTCGCCCATGCGTTGGCTGGTAAGGAAGAATCTTTCGGTTTTCCTACCTCGTGCAAAGACGGTTTCAGCCAGTTCCTTTCAAGTTTCTTCACGTAACCGTAACTTTGCCGCACACTGTGATTCCTCAAATCCGTTCCTGAGATGGGATCGTGACTTTCGCAGCACCACCTTGATTTCCGGATTGACGGGAATAAAAATGACAAACCTGCCTTTGCAGTTACTGTAGATGTCTCCTCCGCCACCTCGGTGAAAACGCACGTCAACCCCAAAATTCTTAAAAAGAATCTCGGGGTTGCGGCTGGGTTGGTTTACACCAAATGGTGTAAGCGCCTGCCCAAAGTATAGAAGCAATCTTTGTTCCCACACAAGAGGTTTTAGCTGGGAAAAGACCTTTGCGGAGTAATCTCCCCACCTCATGGTGACGGTCAGTGACAGGCCCTTATCGGACTGTGACTTCTGTTACTGGGGCTTGTTTTTCCACAGAAGGCTCCGGGGACGCTGCGAAACGCAGTGGGCTTTGGCGTTGCTCCGCTTCATGGTCCGGGCCCAATGGAATGTTGTCGCGATTTTTGAAGCACAAGACCGCCACCATGCCGAGCAGCGCCATAGCTGTGAGGTAGTAAGTGACAGCGTCGGTGGAGCCGGTCTGTTTAATCAGGTACGCGGCAATCATTGGGGAGAATGCGCCACCAAGAATCGCGCCGAGTGCGTAGGTGACGGAGACGCCGGAGAACCGAACCGACGCGGGGAACAGTTCGGTGTAGAACGCGGATTGCTGGCCGTAGGTGAAGCCCAAACCGACGGTGAGGGTAGCCAAGGCGGTGAAAAGCAACCAGATGTCGCCGGTGGAAACCAGCGGGAAGAGCAACCAAATGCCAGTAATTTGTGCGATATAGCCGACGATATAGGTGGCGCGGCGGCCGATGCGGTCGGATACGATTCCGGCAAGCAAGGTAAACAGCAGCCAGGTTGCCGCGGAGCCGGTGACCGCGAGAAGAACCGGTCCGCGTTCCAGGCCGATAGGGCCGTCAGGGTTCGTCGCAAAGTTTTGGATGAAACCGCCGGTGGTCATGTAGCCGGAGGCGCCGTTACCCGCGAAGACCAGTGCGGCGAGGAAAACCACCACGAAGTTGTTGCGCAGCATTTTCCCAAGTGGGTTCTTGGTTACTTCCTTACGCTGCGCGATTTCGGCGAAGACCGGGGATTCCGCCACCCCGTGCCGGATGTAGTGGCCGATGAAGATAAGCACGAAGCTGAGCAGGAATGGCACGCGCCAACCCCATTCCAAAAATGCGTCGCCCGGCGCGATCGTGGTCATCAGCGCCATCATGCCTGAGGACATAAGCAGGCCGATGGGCACGCCGATCTGCGGGAATGCGCCGAATAGTCCGCGTCGTCCAGCCGGGGCGTGTTCGACCGCCATGAGTACCGCACCGCCCCATTCGCCGCCGGCGGAGATTCCCTGCACGATGCGCAGCGCGATCAGGATGAGTGGCGCGGCGATGCCGATCGTTGCGTAGGTGGGCAGTAAACCGATCAAGGTGGTGGCAAGCCCCATGCCGACCAGGGTGATCATGAGAACTTTTCGACGCCCGATGCGGTCGCCGAAATGCCCCGCGAGGAACGCACCGAGTGGGCGGAATAAGAAGGACAGCCCCACGGTGAGGAAGGACAGGATGGTTGCGACAGCCCCGTCGCCGGTGGCGAAGAATGTTTTGTTAAACACCAGGCCAGCTGCAGCAGCGTAGAGGAAGAAGTCGTACCACTCGATGGCGGTTCCGATGATGGTGGCTGCCGCCACCCGGGTGTCCTCGCGGCGGGTTAGTAGTTGGGTCATAGGGGTTTATCTTTCTGCATCTTCGTTACCTTGGCAAAAACTATTTCGCATTCGACTTCGGATTTGTAACACATTATTAAAAATGAGTTACTAGCCTAATGCAGTATTCCCCGATGCCCGTGTTTTTCTTTATCGTGTGCGCGTCGGCAAGCCTATAAGCCGATGAAACCCTAAACAACCATGCGTTTTCTGTGCCAGAACCAGATGATTATTCCGGCCATGATTGCTTGGGCAAGCCCGATCGCCAACCACCCGGAAACGCCTGCCCCAACTGGGTTGATGAACATTATTAGGGGGTTGAGCATATGGAAGCCACCGTGTGTTCCCATCGACCACCAGCCGGAATCTTTCCACAACCGTACCGCACCGGCTATCAGCCCCATTCCCAGCGGCATGACCAGATATAACAGGCGCTCGGTCCAACTTTGCTGGCCGCCGGACGACACCAGGTGAATGACGGTAAAGGCAAGCGTGGTCCAGATGAGGGTGAATATCGGGCGGTTCTTCACGGTGAGACCGAATAGCCAGCCCCGGTATAGCAATTCTTCCGGAAACCCTTGCAGGATAACCGCCCGAACGAAGATGAAAACCACTTGGGCAATCATCATTGTCGTCGTTACTGGGTTCTCCGTCGCTTCTTGTAGTTGCGAAATCTCGGCGGGCGTTTCTATCAGACTGAGAATCAGCCACGCTATAACGACGGGAATGGCCACCACGATAAGCCCGCCGAATGCCCCGCTGAGGGCGGGTTTTAGCCGAAAATGAAATGTGGTCATCGCCCACGATTGCCGTTCGATGTACTTCAACCAGAGCCAGACTAGAAAAACAACCACCACTGGAGTGATGCAAAATATCGCTGATTTAATAACGTATTCTGTTGGCGTTTGTGCCTCACCCTGCACGTCAAACAGGACATGAAATGGTGTCCGAATAAAGTTTGCCGCCAAGAGGATGACAAAGGCAACGACCGCCCGCACGGTCAGCCCCCAGGAATTGATAGGAATGCGTGGCGAAGATGAAGTGTTCATGTATACCACGCTAATTGCCGTTTAACTGCGCCGATAGTGCTAGTAGTCATGACTTTGGTTCTACAAAATCATGACCCAAGTCATGGGTGATAGTTATTAAAATTGATGTACATGATTAGCTTGCTCAGCGCACACGATACGGATATTGATACCCAATCGGTGCCACCGCATGACATCGCTGCCGTGGGGTTGCCGTTTCTCAACTACCTGTTTGCGCTGTGCATCATCATCTATCTCACCACTCTCACTTACGTAGCGGGGCCGATAGTGTGGGCACAGCTATGTGCGATGACACTGTTCACCATCACGTGGTTGTGGTGGGTACGCCGGGTAAAAACAGGCGGTGATGTGCGGTTACCGGCTTTAGTTTTCGTGGGGTTAAGCATCGTCATCTCGATCATGGGCGCGTTTATCTACACGTTGATTGTGGTGTGCCTGTCGGTTTTCGTCATTGTGGTCAGTGTGTCGTTTCGGGCGGGCGTGTATTACTCCGGGCTTTTCTTGTGCGGTGGCATAGCCGCACACCTATATGTAGGAACCACACTGCTTCAACTTCTTGTGGAGGTAGTAACTACCATGGTCATCCTCGGGGTGGGTCTGCAATTGGCGATGCTGGCTAAAAAATCCGCCTTTTATTACGTCGACCGCAAACACACACTGGCTAAGCTGCAAGAAAGCAACGCCCAGCTGCGGGAATTACTGCGAACTTCCAGGGATTTAACGTTGTCGCGGGAGCGAGGCCGCATTGCTGCCGCGTTGCACGACGGGTTGGGGCACCGGCTAACCACGGTTAATTTGAGTTTGGACTTTGCCGATCGCATGATGGCGACCGACCCGAAACGCGCGAGGGAAGAATTACAGTTCGCCCGAACTACCGTGACCGAAGCGCTTGATGATATGCGGGTAGTTGTGCGCGCCCTTCACCCAGTGCAGTTGGAATCGGAAAACTTCGTCGAGGCGTTGACCACCGTGGGAACGGCGTTTTCCAACACTGGTTTGGAAGTCACTGTCACCGTTTCTGATTCCGTTAACACGCTTCCGGCCGAGGTGGAGGCGTTGCTTCTGGCGGCCACCCAAGAGGCGTTGACGAATATTTCCCGGCACGCCCACGCTCTCCATGTTCACATTGATCTGCAATGTGACGACAGTGTGATCGACTTTTCCATCAGCGACGACGGGGTGGGCTGCGCCGATATTGTCCCCGGTTTCGGCATCCGTTCGCTAACCGAACGCGCCCTAGAGCTCAACGGCACCGTCGACGTGACCGGCGATAACGGCTTCGTTTTATCACTTCGGGTACCCAAGGAGACACCATGACCCGTCTCATACTTATCGACGACCACCCCATGCTGCTTCGGGGACTGTCCCTGATTTTTGAAACCATGCCCGGTTACGATGTCGTGGCCACCACCACCGACGGCAGCACCGTCTCCGACCTGGTGGATGCCCACTCACCGGATGTGGTTGTTACCGATGCTGTCATGCCGAACGTCGACGGATTGGCCGTCGTAAAGCAATGCGCCACAACACACCCCGGGCTGCCGGTGCTGGTACTAACCACGTTTGACGACGCATCGCTGGTGCGTTCGCTTATCGACGCCGGGGCATGCGGCTACCTGCTCAAGGACGTCTCCCCCGAACAACTCGCCGCCGCGCTCGACGCCGCCGTATCCGGCGGCATGGTGCTCGACCCCCGCATCGCCCGCTTCGCCCACACCCCAGCAACCCCGCCGGAGAAAACCCGGCAGATTACCACCCTCACCCGCGCCGAACGCGCCGTCGCCCACCTGGTCGCTGAGGGCAAAAACAACGCCGAAATCGCAGCGGCCCTTTGCTTGGCGGAAGGAACGGTGAAAAACCACGTCTCCGCGCTGCTGCGGAAACTCTCGGCACGCGACCGCACCGTCTTAGCCTTGCGCCTGGCACGCTCCTTCGGCCAATTACCCTAATGATTCTCCTCAACCAGGAAATATAAGTGACGATGCATAGAACACCCAGGATTGAAGGCGTGCTGACAGCGCGGACACTGCGACACCGCACTATACTGCCCGTAATCCATGACTAAGCCGCATACCCCGCACAGCACCGCTGGCTGATCAAGCGGCATCCGGCCAAACGGATGATCCGCCATTAATTCATGGCAGGTAAAACATGCCCAAAACATGCCACACTCAGCGCATTTATTGCCAACCACGTCCACATCGCTGTGATAATGCACGCACCTGCCACAGGCATCTACCCCAATGCCCTGAATAGTCTTTGCACACACAACCACCACTGTATCGGCGGGGTTAGCCACAAGAAAAACGGTGCCGCAGAAACCACAATCCACGGCACCGTTAACGCATTTTTACCTACAGGCTGCACACCGGCACGGCATCACCACGACCGCCAGCCATTGGAACAGTCCAGAATGCACACGACCACCAGCCACGCGATTCGACGGTGGAACGCACCATCTTCCACTGCTCTTGAGACAACTGCGGCGTGCGGGACAAGACGAAACCAGCCGACCGATTCGGCGAACCAACAATCGCCAGCGAGTAATCATCCGCCAAATACGTCACCCGGTAATTCGTCGGGCCATCTTCCTTCTGGAACGGCACGCCTGGGAAATTCACCCGTAGCGACGCCTTTGACCGCACGGTCGCGGAGCCATCAATAAAGGACTGCTGGCCTAACGGAGTACCGCACGAATTACGCACTGAAATGGTCGTATCGTTGACCAACCCGTACTCGGCAGTGGTGTTATTCGCACACTGAAGGGTATACGGCTGCGGAACCGCCGCAACCTGATACCACTTGCCCACATACTTTTTCAGATCCACAGAACCGTCAATCTCTGACAATTCCGGCTCCGTCGCCCCAGGTGGGATCAGCTGGGTGGAGCCACCGCTGGAACGACCGCCGTTGAAAATATCATCAGCCTGTGCCACCGGCGCCAACGCCCCAATGGACACCACCGCTGCGGCAATAAGAGAAACTACTTTTCGCATAATGCACAACCCCAATCACGATCGACAACGAAAACTACCTCAAGTGTATTGGTTTTGCGTTTTTGTTGGGGCGTCGAAAAGCAAAAAGAGCACAACAACACAGCTGCGGTAGGTTGGTGGGTAGCAGACTCAAGAAAGGGCGATGCGATTGGCACGATCACCACATCTCATACCTATATTCTTCCTTCTTTCAGCGCTTGCCGAATTCCTACAATCAATCGCCGTTTCGTGGGTGGCCTACGATTTAACCCAATCAGCATTCATCGTTGGTGCCCTCAACGCAATGGTCTATCTTCCCGGCGTTATCGGCGGCATATTATTGCGCAATCGCGCCGACTCCGGCAATGCGACCAGGTTGCTATCACTTACGACGCTTGCGATTTTCACCGCCGCCACAATTCTCGCCGTGGTGAATTATCTGCTGACAAATCCCAAGGTTTTACTTGCGATATTTTTCGCATTCTTCGCGGTATTAAGCCTGGTCAAAATGTTTAATAAAGCGTATATTGGCCGCACGATTCGCCAACAATTTCCACCCGAGCGCGGCGCACTCATCATGAGCCGCGCAACCACCGCCACGATGATCGGCGGCGCAATCGGCGCTGGGCTTGCTGGCCTGGCACTGGACCTGATCTCCGCAACCTTTGCATTCGCGCTGGCCGCCGCCCTCTATGGGCTAAGTTTCGGCATCGTCACACTAATCAGAAACCACCCTCCACAGCCGATTCACCCAACCGCCACATCACCGGAAACAACCAGTGCGACTACCCCACCGACCTCGGTTTTTCGCTCACGGCTCCTGCGCACAATCCTGCTGTTCTCCATCCCCAGCAGCGGCGCGATGGTCGCCTTATCGACGATTCTCGTGCCGCTTGCAGTCGCCGTGGCACCCGGTGCGGCCACCGCATATTCAGCACTATCCGTCTCGTCAATGATCGGTGGGATCATCGGCGGGGTACTCCTATCCACCACCACAAAAACTAGCCGCTTCGCATTAAACGCCGCGCTCGCATTCAGCGGCATCCTCTTCCTAGCACTAACCTTCACCGATTCGATCTACGCCACCACCGCGCTGGTATTCATCCTGTCCCTCACACTCACCAGCCACATCGTGTGCATGCAGGTTCTTACCAACCAAGCACCCAAAGATAATCAAATCGGACAATTCGCATTAATCCGCAACTCCGTCGCCGGATCAGCCAAAGTGATCTTTGCGCTAGCCGCAGGCTGGGGCATACAAACATTCGGACTCCAACCAACCACCATTTGCCTAAGCCTCATTCTTGGCTGCGCCGCAGGGGTATGGGTGTGCGTTGCTCGGCGTGGGGATGGGGTTGTTAGGGTTTTGGGGTAACGGGGTACGGCGATATGAAGCAGAAGCTAAAAACTTGAGAAATTCTCGACGCAGGGTTTTTGATACAGAAAGCCCACACTAGCTTCGAATGCCTGACACTTTTAAAATTCTCTATATGCACCTCTATGTCATTGTTAATTCAGAACCTCAAGACTTCGATCTCCTCCGCACCCGCATTGGTGATGTTTTACGTCAAGAACGCCGTATTCAGGGTAAATCTTTGAAACAGCTCGCGGAGTCCGCAAACTTGTCTCCTTCTCATCTTTCGGATATTGAACGTGGAGAGAAAGAAGCTTCCTCAGAAGTGTTGCGCAGCGTTTATCGCTCTTTAGGCATGAACCTTGATGATCTTCTCACGCGCGCAACAAATCCGCCAAATACAGAGCTTTGCCTCGCGAGTTGATGTTTACATACCACCAGAAGCAGTGAGAATTTGTCCGGTAACCCATCGTGATTGGGGTCCAGCAAAGAACGAAACCACTTCTGCTATTTCCTCCGGCTGACCTAATCTGCCCATAGGTATCATTTGTGCAATCTGCTCACGAGCAGCCGGATCAGGATTAACTGCACGCTGGCCTTCGGTATCTGTAACACCAGGCCGCACGGCATTAACCGTAATATCACGAGGTGCTAATTCTTTAGCTGCGACCTGCGTTAATGACTCAAGTGCTGACTTGCCAGCGCAGTAACCAGCAATTCCAGCTTGTGGCAACAGCGTATTCAACGACGAAATATTGATGATTGCGCTTCCTCTAGGCATTTCTGGAGCAAGATGTTTTATGAGCAAAAACGGCGCTGTAGCAAAAATGGTTAATGATTGTGCCCACGACTCTAATGACATGTTTTCGATTGAACTTACAGAGGTGTCGTTAGTCGCATTGCAGACGAGTACGTTAAATGGGCCGTATGCTTTCATTTTCTGCGCAGTAGCAAGTGCTTCTTCCTCTACACTTAGATCAGCTTGCACTGCTTTTACACGATTCTTCCCGGCATTGACTACAGAATCTGCTGCACGCTGATTTTTATGCCAGGTGAAAACCACGGAATATCCGTCCGAAACTAATCGTTCAACTATGGCACGACCAATACCTCGCGAGCCACCCGTTACCAATGCTCTTTTCCCTACTGACTGATTCATATGTCCAAAATAAATAAATCAATCCCCGACAGCTGCCTGTTCCGCTAATAGCGGAACAGGCAGCATTGTTGAGATTTTGGTTCGCGTTTTCTGATATGAGTGAGGATCGGAAGCCGGAGCTCATTCGATAATTTTTGTTTATACACAACACTTCGGTACGGCTAGTCGCCATTCGTGTCATGGATAGATCTAGATAGAAAAACCGGAGTCACCGTAATTTCTCAAGTACGGTGACTCCGGTTATACAGTTTCTCGAACTGTTCTCTTGTGCCCAGGGGGGGACTTGAACCCCCACATCCTTGCGGACACTGGCACCTGAAGCCAGCGCGTCTGCCAATTCCGCCACCTGGGCAGGTGGAACGCGAATGCGTTGCGACTTGATTAACATAGCATAGTCTTGTGGTTTTGCGTCAAATTGCCAGTTCAGCTTAAGTAATTTTCGCCTCGTTGGTGTTGCTTTATGGTGCGTGAATGTAGGTCATGTCGGTCATTGTCCCTATACTGGGAGAATCACTAGTCAATATTTACTTAAGAGTTACGTATTAAGGAGGCAAAGCACGAATGTCTTTCATGAGCAAGATCGCAAAGCTTGATAGCGCCATGCAACGTGGATTGGACAATAGCTTTGCCCGTGTTTTCGGTGGTCATGTCGTCCCGGCGGAGATTGAGGAACTACTCAAACAGGAAGCTGAGGATAATCTTGTCCGTACTTATGAAGGCACCACCGAGGCCCCTAATGTTTTTTCGGTGCGGGTAAGCACCAAGGACTTCGAGAAACTTTCCGCAGAACACCCCCACTTGGGCAGTGATTTCGCGGATCAATTGTCCCGGTTTATTCGTAATAAGAACTGGACAACCCCGGGGTTTGTTGTGGTGACGATTGAGTGTGATGAGTCGTTGCGGACGGGGCAATTACGGGCGGAAAGTTTAATTGCTGACACGTGTACCCAAAAAAGTGGTTTTATAAGTATCGATACTGCACAATCGCAGCCGAGTGCCGCTGATGAGCAGTTGGAAGATTATAATACCAGTGAATCCCCATCCCTTGAAGGTGAAAGCGAGCCTGATGTGAGCTACGACAATCCGATTACGGAACACATGACAGCACAGGCCCCACCGCCGAGCCCGCCGCGTGCGACTACAGCGGTGAGTTTGTTGCTTCAGGATGGTTCCTCCCGCACGTATTACGTCAACGAGGGGTCCAATATTATCGGCCGTGGTAACGATGTGGATTTCCGGTTGCCGGATACGGGTGTGTCTAGGCAACATGCGGAGATTATTTGGAACGGCCAGGACGCGATTTTGGTGGATTTGCAGTCGACGAACGGCACGACTGTTAATGACACCCCGATTGACAATTGGTTGCTTGCCGACGGCGACGTGATTACTGTCGGTCATTCCCATATTGAAGTACGCATCGTCAATTAAAGGAGTTTAAGCTGTAATGGATTCAGCAATTCTGCTTGGACTGCGCATTGGCCTGCTCGTTTTGTTATGGTTTTTCATTTTCATAGCTTTAAACGCGATGCGTAAGGATGTTTCCTTGTCCACTGCGGCGGCGGCAAGTGCGGGCGGTTCCGCAGTTCCGCCACCGGCGGCGATTGGTGGCGCGCCGAAGCAAATGACCATCGTTGATGGGCCGATGACTGGTTCCCGGATGGATTTGGGTGCGCTTACAGAAATCACCATTGGCCGGGCGCCGGATTGTGATTTTGTGGTGGCGGATGATTTCGCCTCCGGGCGGCATGCGCGGCTGATGAAACGTGGATCTGAGTGGTTTGTTGAAGATTTAGACTCCCGAAATGGCACTTTTGTGCAGGGTCAACGCATTGATTCGCCGGAGCGGGTGTCCGGCGGCAGTGACATCAAAGTCGGCCGTACCATTGTGAGGTTGGTTGGCTAATGAAATTAAATTATTCCATTGGCTCCGACCGTGGCTTGGTGCGGAAAAATAATGAAGATTCCGCGTATGCGGGTGCTCATTTGCTCGCGCTTGCCGACGGCATGGGTGGGCATGCGGCTGGTGAAGTTGCGTCCCAAATTATGATCAGCCACATCAAGGAACTTGATGCTGATCCTGGTGATAATGACATGTTGGCGTTGTTGGCTTCTGTTGCTGACGACGCCAATCACGCCATTGCCCGCCGCATCCGGGAGAAACCCGAGACTGACGGCATGGGTACCACCCTGACCTCCTTGATGTTCAATGGCACGGAATTTGGTTTGTGCCATGTGGGTGATTCCCGTGGTTACCGGTTGCGGGACGGCGAGCTGGAGCAGATCACTTCCGATGACACCTACGTTCAGTCGCTGGTTGATCGGGGTGAATTGGACCCGGAGGATGTTTCAACCCACCCGCAGCGGTCAATGATTTTGAAGGCTTATACCGGTCGTGCGGTGGAGCCGACGCTGAATATGTTGGATGCCCAGCCTGGTGATCGGCTGATGCTGTGCTCGGATGGGTTGTCGGACCCGGTGACGTTTAGCACCATCCAAACCATTCTTACGGAGGAAGCAACTCCTGAGGATTGTGTGAACCGGCTGATTGAATTGGCGCTGCGCTCCGGCGGCCCGGATAACGTCACCGTTTTGGTTGCTGATGTTGTCGATGATGAATATGAGTCGTCGAAATTGCCGACCGTCCCGGTGACTGCGGGTGCTATTAATGGTGAAACCCAGGAAGATCCGCGTCCGGATACGGCGGCGGGTCGAGCCGCTATTGCGATTTCGGCGGCGCGGGAATCCCAGGCGATAACCCCGAAGTTGAGCAATGATGCGGATTCGACGCCACCTGCAGTCGTCGAAAAGCCTAAGAAAAGGCGTAAGGGTTTAAAGCGTGGCATCTTTTTTCTGATCGTCCTGATTGCGCTGGGTGGCGGGCTTTTTTTCGCCAATAATGTGATTAAGGAACGGTATTTCATCACCACCACCCCGGATAGTCAGATTCTGGTGATTCACCAGGGCATTAATTCTGACCTTTTAGGCGGGTTGTGGAACACCCCGTATCAGGAGGCGTGCCTTACCGCTAACGGTAATCTCACCATGATTTCCTATGGTGAGAAGGAAAACTGCAACCGGTTTAAGCTGGTGGATTTGAAGGAGTCTGTGCGCGCTTCCGTGGCTACACTGCCAGGCGGCAGTTACGGCGAGGTATTGCAGCAGATGCAACGGCTTGCTGGCGAGGCGCTGCCGGTGTGCGTGACGCGGGAAAGCGAAGCCCAGGCGCCTAAGGACGCCCCTCACCCGTCGCAAAGCAACGAACCTACGACCACCGCCACTGACGGTAACCTGAATACTCCTGGTGTGACGTGCCGGGAGGTGAAATAAGTGAGTGTGTGGCAGACGATAACCGCCCGGCGCACCGAATTCACCCTGCTCATTGCGGCGACGGTGATTATTGCGGTGACGTTGCTTAACCTCAATGTGGCATTGGGGCTGGCGGTCAATATGGAGTTATTGAAGGTCATCGGTGGTTTCATCGGGGTCTTTACCATTGCCCATATTGCGCTGTGTTTCCTGGCACCGAAAGCGGACCAGATCATGCTGCCGGTGGCCGCGCTGGTCAACGGGATCGGTCTCGCCATGGTGTATCGGCTGGATAATGCCAAGGAAACCGCGATGGCGTCCCGGCAGGTCATTTGGACGCTGCTGGGCATCATCTTGATGCTTTTGGTGTTGGGTTTCCTGCGTGACCACCGAAATCTCACCAGGTATTCCTACATCATGGGCTTGGCTGGGTTGATTCTCCTGGCGCTGCCGTTGGTGTGGCCGACGGATCCGGCGATCGTCGCTGATGCCCGCATCTGGATTTCCATCGGCCCGCTGACCTTGCAGCCTGGCGAGTTTTCCAAGATTTTGCTGTTGCTGTTTTTCGCACAGCTGCTCATCAATAAACGAGCCCTGTTTAACGTCGCGGGCTACCGGTTCTTAGGCTTGGAATTCCCCCGGCTGCGGGACTTAGGTCCCATTCTCGGCGTGTGGGCGGTCGCCATTTTGATTATGGCGGGCGAGAATGACTTCGGCCCCGCGTTGCTGCTGTTCAGCACGGTTCTCGGCATGCTATATCTGGCCACGGGTCGGGTTTCGTGGCTGTTAATCGGTGCGGTTCTGGTTGCCCTGGGTGGCACGGCTGTCTACCAGATTTCGGATAAAATCCAGTCCCGGTTCAGCAACTTCCTTGACCCCATTGGCAATTACGAGGTCACTGGCTACCAGCTCTCCCAGGCATTGTTCGGCATGTCCACCGGTGGTGTCACCGGTTCTGGCCTGGGTCAGGGCCACCCGTACCTGGTTCCGGTTGCCGAGTCAGACTTCATTCTGGCAGCCATCGGCGAGGAATTGGGTTTCATTGGTTTGGCTGCGGTGCTCATGTTGTTCTGTGTTTTCATTACTCGCGGCATGCACACCGCCATGTTGACCAAGGATTCTTACGGCAAACTGGTGGCTTCGGGACTGTCGCTAACCTTGGGCATTCAGATTTTCGTAGTCACCGCAGGTATTACCGCGTTGATGCCGATGACGGGTTTGACCACGCCGTTTATGTCCCAGGGTGGTTCCTCGTTGATGGCTAACTACATCTTGTTGGGAATAATCTTGCGCATTTCGGATTCTTCTCGTGCTGGCTCTATTGCACAGGAGGCTCGGTCATGAATAAGTCGATCCGCAATACCATGATTTTTATCCTGGCGATGGTCATCATTTTGCTGGTGAACCTCACCATCGTTCAAGGGTTCAAAGAGGATGAATACGCCAAGAACCCGCTGAATCGCCGGGCGATCATCGAAACCAAGTCGCAGCCGCGTGGCCAGATTTCGGCGGGCGGAATCGTGCTCGCCGAATCTTTTGAAGGTGAGGATGGTTTCTATTACCGCCGCTACCCTAATTCGCCGGAATCCTTCGGCGCTATCGAAGGGTATCTGTCGGATATTTACGGTGCCACCGGTATCGAGGCCAGCTATAACGACGTGCTGTCCGGTACGGCTAATTCGGCTAAATTGTGGTGGAAACGCCTGGTTTCGCAGGACAAAGTGGTGGGCAATGTGGAATTGACGCTGCTGCCTTCCGCCCAAGAGACGGCCTATTCGCAATTGACCAACGCCAATTACGAGGGCGCGGTTGTGGCCATTAAACCCTCGACTGGCGAGATTCTGGCTATGGCGTCCAGTCCTTCCTATAACCCGGCGCTGATTGCCGATAGCACTACCGCTGAATCCGCGTGGGCGGATTTGAATGCCAACCCAGGCAAACCGCTGCTGAATCACGCAACCCAGGAAACCCTTCCGCCTGGTTCCACCTTCAAGGTGATTACTACCGCCGCCGCGTTGAATAACGGTTATTCGCCGGATTCGACGGTTACTGGCGTGCCACAGATCACGCTGCCAGGCACAACCGCCACGTTGGAAAACTACGGTGGGCAGATCTGTGCCGGTTCCCAACAGGTAACCTTGTTAACTGCTTTCCAATATTCCTGCAATACCGCTTTCGTGGAAATGGCGATTGATACTGGTGCTGAGGCGCTGCGGGATGCCGCATCAGGTTTCGGTGTGACTGAGACTTATGATCTTGGGATTCCGATGTCGAAAGGACGGATCGGCGATATTCCAGATGACCCGGCTTTGGGGCAGACCGCGATCGGGCAACGTGACGTGGCTATAAGCGTGTTGCAGAATGCTGTGGTTGCCGCCACCGTCGCCAATGGTGGTGTGCGGATGGAGCCGCATCTGGTTTCTCGGGTCGTTGCCAATGATTTATCGGTCTTGGAGGAAACCGAACCGCAGGAATTGGATAACTCCATTAGCCCCGAAATTGCGGGTACCTTGACGGAATTAATGCGGGCGTCGGAGCAACATACCGCAGGTCATGCGGGCCAAAACATTGCTTCAAAGACCGGTACCGCAGAGCATGGTGAAGATTCCCGAAATTCCAACCCTCATGCGTGGTACATTGCTTTCGCACCAGGTGAAGATATTGCCGTTGCAGTGGTTGTGAAAAACGGTGGCGACTTAGGTCAAGCCGCCACTGGTGGTTCCGTCGCAGCCCCCATCGGCCGCGCGGTTATCGCAGCGATTCAATCGGCGAATGCCCAAGGAGGACAGTAATGAGCGATCAACAGTTGTTACAGCAGCTTATTGGTCCCGACTACGTTCTGAATTGGGTGGTGGGCAACGGCGGCATGTCTACCGTGTGGCTTGCTGACGACGTGCGCAACGAGCGGGAAGTCGCCATCAAGGTTTTAAAACCAGAATTCTCCGACAATGAAGAATTCCTCTCCCGGTTCCGCAACGAAGCGTTAGCCAGTGAAAACATCGTCTCGGAAAACATCGTGCAGACCTACGATTACCGGGAATCTGTCGACGATACTGGCCGCACGTTCTGCTTTATCGTCATGGAATTTATCCGGGGCGAATCACTCGCGGACATGATTGAGCGTAAGGGCACCATCCCGGAGGAATCCGCCTTGGATTTCTTAGAACAGGCCGCCCACGGCTTAGCCAGCATTCACGGCATGGGTTTGGTGCACCGCGACATCAAACCGGGCAATCTGCTCATCACCCAGAACGGCCGGGTTAAGATCACCGATTTCGGTATTGCAAAGGCCGCCGCTTCGGTGCCACTAACCCGCACCGGTATGGTGGTCGGCACCGCCCAATACGTCTCGCCCGAACAGGCTCAGGGCAAAGATGTCACCCCGGCCACCGACGTGTATTCACTCGCAGTTGTCGGCTATGAAATGTTGGCCGGTCGGCGGCCGTTTACGGGCGATTCGTCCGTGTCGGTTGCGATCGCGCACATCAATCAAGCACCGCCGCCGCTGCCGACGTCCATCACCGCACCCACCCGGGAACTAATTGGCATTGCGCTGCGGAAGGAGCCTGAGCACCGCTATGCCAACGGCGGCGAATTGGAAAAAGCCATCTCAGCCGCCAGGTTGGGTAAGCGACCACCTCGTCCACAGGCCACACCAGCCATAGCTGCGGCCCCGGCTGCATCCGCAACAGCCGTGACATCCAATATGCCAGTGACCACCTTGGGCCCGTCGCAAAGCGTGGCGAAACCGCCCGTATCGCAGGCAATTCCCGCCGCCCGGCGCGAACCGGAGAAGAGTGGTTCCAGTTTCGCGCTGGGGCTCGGGTTGTCCGTGATCCTCTTGGCGCTGGTCGGTGCCGGTGTGTACCTGTTTAGCACCGGTTTCTTCGGCGACGGGATGTCGGAATCTTCCAGCCGGGAAACCCCAACGTTGGAAACGGTGACGGTGACGGAGGAACCCACGACGGAGAAGACTACGCGCGCCCCGGCACCAGCGCCGAGACCGCAGCCGGAAACCACGCCGTCGGAGCCGCCGCAAGAGTCAACGACTGTCACCCCGAGCGAGGAACCCCCAGTTGAAACGACCGAGCAATTGCCAACGATGGTTTTGCCGGAGCCACCGACTACAATTCCATCTAATCCGCCGACGGTAACACTGCCCGAGTCGCAGCCGGACGCCGGAACTAACACCTTGAACGAACTAACCAACCCAGGAGCAGGCCAGTGAGTGAGCTTATCGCCAATCGCTACCAACTCGGTTCGGTAGTTGGCACCGGCGGAATGTCGGAAGTTTATGCCGCTAACGACACGTTGTTGGGGCGCGAGGTCGCAGTTAAAATGCTGCGCTCCGACCTAGCTCTCGACGCAACTTTCCGCGAACGATTCCGCAAAGAAGCCAAAAATGCGGGCAGGTTGAACCACCCGGCGATCGTCGCCGTCTACGACACCGGCGAAACGCTGAGGGATGGGCTCAGCACCCCGTATATCGTCATGGAGTTAGTCAACGGCCGTAACCTGCGCGACATTGTGCGCGACAACGGCCCGCTAACCCCGGATGAGGCGGCGACGACGCTGATCCCCGTGTGTGAAGCGTTGCAGGCCAGCCACGATGCTGGCATTATCCACCGGGATATCAAACCCGCCAACGTCATGATTACCAACACCGGCGTGGTCAAAATCATGGACTTCGGCATCGCCCGAGCGCTTAACGACGCCACCTCGGCGATGACCCAAACCTCGGCTGTTATCGGCACCGCCCAGTACCTGTCCCCGGAGCAGGCCCGCGGCAAGCCTGTCGACGGCCGTTCTGACATCTACGCCCTCGGCTGCGTGATGTACGACATCATCACCGGGCGGCCGCCTTTCGACGGCGACACCCCGTTTGCGGTGGCGTACCAGCACGTCCAAGAGGACGCCACCCCGCCATCGGAGTTCATTCCGGATCTCACCCCAACCGCCGCATTGAATGTCGACGCCGTAGTGCTGACCGCAATGGCAAAACACCCCGGCGACCGGTACCAAACCGCAATGGAAATGGCTGCTGACCTGCAACGCCTAGAGCGCAACGCGGTGACGATGGCCGCCCGGCAGTATGTCGAGCCAAGCATTCACGACCCCGCACCCTCGGAGGCCGACACCACCGTCGTGCCAGCGATCAGCGCCCAAGAGCCCCCAGCAACGGCGCAGCATATGCCGACCACGCAATTCCAGCCGACGGCAGCGTCCAGCAATAATCAGCCGGTACAGGCGGTAGCGCAGGAACCAGTGGAATACGACGAGCCGGAGCCGCAACCTAAACGCACCGGATTCAAGGTGCTTGTTGGCGTTGCGGCCGTGGCTGCTTTGAGTATCGTTGGCGCATTCACCTACGAATACTTCACCAACGACCTGCGCGGATTGCTGGGTATCAGCAAAGAATTGGTTACTGTCCCAGATCTGACCAATGAGCATCGTGACGATGCCGTGACGCAATTGGAAGAGCTCGGCCTCAAGGTCGAAATCTCCGAAGAAGCCAGCCCAACGGTGGAAAAAGACAACGTGATCCGCACGAACCCCACCAAAGGTTCATCGGTGCAATCCGGCACGTTGATTACCCTGATGGTCTCTACCGGCAAGGAATTCATCGAGGTTCCTGACTTAAGCGGCAAAACCACCGCTGAGGCGGCCGTGGCTTTGAAGCGCGCGGGCCTGGTTCTGGATTCGCTGGTCAAGGAAGAAGCCTCCGATTCTGTCGAAGAAGGAAAGATCATCGGCCAGAATCCACCTCCTGGTTTGCAAGCCTCCAAGGGCTCCAAGGTGACAATCACCGTATCCACCGGTGAAGCCACCGAACGAATCCCAGTAGTCACCGGCATGCAGTGGTCCCAGGCGGAAGGTAACCTCACCTCCCTAGGGTTCAACCCGAAGGTCGAATACATCGACAGCGTCCAACCCGAAGGCACCGTCGTATCCGTAGCTGGTGAAGGAACCCAGGTTCCAGCAAAGACCGAAGTTCAGGTGCAGGTATCCAACGGTTCCATGATTCAGATGCCAAACATCACCAATATGGTAATCGACGATGCGCTCACCGAATTGCATCGGGCTGGCTGGAAAGGCACTCGTTCCCAGATCTCTGAAGGTGCTCCTATTGGCACTGGTTCGCTCATCAATGGTGGGCGGATTGCCAATCAAACACCTGCGGCTGGTTCCCCAGTACGCAAGGACGGTACCGTGTCAGTTCAGCTATGGGAGTTCGACATCTCCTCGCTTGGGCAATAACATTGACTCGTATACTACTTAAAACAATTAAAAGGTGAACTCATGCCAAAGGCTAAAATCTCTCATAACTCACTACCCATTTCCGCCGGTTCCTCTGCTAACCGCACCCCGGTGAAAATCAATTCCACCGGCACCCCACTGTGGTACAAAGTCATCATGTTTGGCCTGATGTTGGCTGGCCTGGCTTGGCTTATAGTTAACTACTTAGCTGGTCTGCACATCCCATTCATGTCGGAACTTGGCCCTTGGAATTACGCCATCGGCTTCGGCCTCTTCATCGTCGGCCTGCTCATGACCATGGGTTGGCGCTAACGAGCCACCGCTTTTCTAATACCCCGCGCCTGGTTGCGACGTAACCAGATGCGGGGTTGTTTTGCTTTTCGACGCTGTAACCGCCCGGGGTTTTGTTCGCGGCCATTTCACTTCGGGCATTAGAGCCTAAGCAGTGTGGCTAGGAATGGTAAGTAGCGTTTAATAAACGCAACGATACCTGCGACAATCTGCTCAATTGTTGGAATGCCTGGCATTCGCTGGCAGTCGGCATAAATGCGGTCCGCTTCAGCTAGATCGGCAAGCGTGGTTTCTTCACGCACCCTGGCCATTCCTTCAAGAGTCGTGCCAGTCAGCGATTCACGTTCAGCGGTCACCCGTACCCGCTCACGTTGCAAGGTCATGCGCTTTCCTGGAATATCCTTATTCCAATAGTCATCCTCGCCGACTAAGTAACGGAATTCCGGCGAACGATAAACCTGATCGTGGACGGCAGGTAGGTACACCGAACGCAGGGCTTCCTCTGCGAATGACAACTTGGTTGGGTCATGCGATTCCAGGGCAAGCGTCTTCTGTACCGCTGATGGGTCAATGCCCATATGCCAGCGATACATGTGATCGTCGGTGAGCTTTGTAGCTTTCTTGAACTCGTTGTACACAAAGGTGGCATGGTTTCGATATGCACCATAATCAGGGGTGCGCACCTCCCAGACCTTCACCCGGCACTTTTCCACACCAGGTGTTGTTGCCCATTGAACAAAAGGTGCCGCTGCGCGCGCCGGGGTGGCAAGAGAAACGGCTAAACCAGCGGCAATCAACGTTGCGAAAAATGGACGTGAGATTTTCATTTGTCTTCCTCCTCTCGGATCTCATCGTCATCGATTGGGGCTATTTGTGTTGCTGCAGTCGTGCCATCACCTCCGTCACAATCGCAGTTAGCACCGCAATGACAGCGGTGACAATGGCAGTAAAACGAACAGGTTCTGGGTGCAAACCAGTCCCATCTAGCATGACGGAATACCCCAACAGAAAAGCAACAAGGATCGCACCACCTGGAAGATATATGAAAAGCGGCTTGGCGTTAAAGGCTGAGCGAATCAACGAAAGGATAAAGACGAAGATCAAACCAGCAAAAAAGAATACCGATAACCAGAGTGCAAGTTCACCCAACCCACCCGGGCGCCGGTCGAAGATAACCAGGGCACTAAGCACACAGAATCCGACGATTCCGATCACCACAACAACCAGTGGATCTATCCAGCGGAGCTTTCGCATGACGTGTCACTCCTTTCAAGCTCCATCCTAGTGAAAACTGCTCCTGCGACGATCGTACGAAAAACGTGCACAACCTCGGATTTTGTAGCCGATTTTAGGGTGAAGACTCAATCGACCCAACATGTGTACAGCTGTGACAGCTTTTTATCCATGCCGCCACCTTTATAACCTGCCCCCAAGACGTCGGAAAGAGGTGTGGAATTCCACAACCGTCACCGTTACAACTCCCCCAGGGTTTTCCTCCACATCAATCCACAACCATCCCCGAAAGTTATCCACAGGCTGTGGAAGAAACTGTGGAGGAATTGAATAATTCCACTTTTTCACAGGCTGTGAAAAACTATTTCCACTTTTCTACATTAGATCACTTGTTCACAATTGATTATATTCACATGGTTTGAACTGGCATTTTCTAAAAACAATTAGATCACCACCTAGCGAACAACATTCTTGTAATTTTCCACAATGTGGATAACTCCTGTGGATAACCACGCCTGTGGACAAAACTCCACAGGTTGTTAACTAACCAAAATCCCCACAGCTATCACAAGTGCGACCACAATCGACGCCCATTGTGCGATCTTCACATTGCTCAGAACCACCGGGGTCATCAGCGCACCGGAAACGAGCCCACCAAGATGCCCCCATAAACTCACACCCGGTGAAATAAGACTAAACAACACGTTGATTCCGATAAACACAATCGGTGCCCGCAGATCAGCCCGGCGTCGAAAAGCAAGAGCCACCAACAACGACATCAACCCATATAACGCGCCCGAAGCGCCCGCCGTTGGGGCGTAGAAATCCATGACATATACGGCGGCTGCGGCCCCAACACCTGCTGTTACAAACACCGCGCCATACAGCCACGACCCCACCACCGGCTCAATTTCGCGGCCAAGCAGCAGAAGAAAGAAACTATTAACAACGAAATGCCCAATACCAACATGGACAAACATCGACCCCACCACCCCTGCCGCACTAAGATCCGGCCCATACAACACCAGTTCCTGCCCTACTGAGGAGTAATCCAGATTGTTTTCCACCGAACCCGACTGCGCAGACGTTATTAGCGCCAGCGCCGCCATGACGATAAAAAGCGCACTCGTCACAGGCGCCTGGCGATAGTAATTGCGGATAACGTGGGAGATTGAAGAGTTCATTGTTGTATTTTACGAAACGAAGCGGTGTGCGAATAGGCACTGACACAAGCTCACCAATCAGGGGCTTTCCTATTCTGAACAATGAGCCGCAAATAGTGCTTTCGGCCTCACTAGCTTTACGACGATCATACTCACGCGCCAAATCAGTGAAGCCCCTGAAACTTAAATCTGAAAGCATTGGGACTTGCTGTGTATCGTTTTTATCAGAAACCACCACCTGCACTATCCCCGATTGATGCGCCTACAAATGCTTCAATGAAAGATGGCGCTACTCTAAACACCTGTCTTCCTTTTGGGGGTATAAGAAAACCCCAGTTTCACCAAATAGAAAACTGGGATTAAATAATCGAGCACTCAGTCTATGAACCCTTCCGATTGCGAAGACTTTCTAAGTCGACCACCGGATCCATAGCTGCAAACGCATAAACATTATTGTAATTAAGCTCTTCGATTGGGTCGTCAAGACCAGGATCATCAAATTCCAGTTCATTGATCCACAATGCCAAGAACGGCTTCTTAAGCCCAAGAGACAACCACGCATTGGAAGTAACAAGATCATCAAGAAGGACCTCGAGAAAAATCTCCAGCCCCGGATACCGACCCAACACTGCAGGTGGTCGCGCTTCATCCGCTACCCGTTGAATTAAATCATTAGCGTGCATCACTTCTCACATTATTCCTTAGAAATTCATTAACTTCACTGTACCAACTTCTAGCAGCGCGATTTGCCTTGTCCACTATGAATACGTCGTATTGATTCACAACGTTCGAGAATCCGCCTTCTTAGAGCTTACAATGCTACTCATCAGCATTTGCCCAGCTAGAGTTCCAACAAGTCCATAAACATAGGTACCCAGATCCCGGCGCGGTCAATTCGTTGAGCATTCCACAGCGCCCTCGCGAACCACACCGCTAAACTACCTCCGCATGCGCGGAGAATACTTCGGCAGCGTCAAATCCAGTGTGTATGTGCCGGAACTACCTCCGCATGCGCGGAGAATACCCCTCGCTTCTTTCATGAGCGCGCCTTGCCATGGAACTACCTCCGCATGCGCGGAGAATACTCAACGCTGATGGGTGGCAGACTGCTAATCCCGGAACTACCTCCGCATGCGCGGAGAATACTGCATTGTCCGGCCCCTCTGCGTTTTCCTGTGGGAACTACCTCCGCATGCGCGGAGAATACGCAGGCTGCACAGTCCGCCAATTCACCGACATCGGAACTACCTCCGCATGCGCGGAGAATACTGGGTTTTCGTGGGCGATGTTTCCATGGAAAAGGAACTACCTCCGCATGCGCGGAGAATACACGAAAAATCCATACTGGATTTATCTTGGCAGGGAACTACCTCCGCATGCGCGGAGAATACTTAGCGGCTTCACTGCACACCGCCGCTAGATTGGAACTACCTCCGCATGCGCGGAGAATACTGGATACATGCCCATCCGCATGTGTGATGGCCGGAACTACCTCCGCATGCGCGGAGAATACCCGGTGGGTAGCCGGTCGGCCAATGACATTATGGAACTACCTCGGCATGCGCGGAGAATACTGTATCGGGCACGTAGTCGTAGGTGTACTCCTGGAACTACCTCCGCATGCGCGGAGAATACTCAAGAAGGTAGAGGGGGCTTCTAGTGGTGTTGGAACTACCTCCGCATGCGCGGAGAATACGCTCGTACACGCAGAATGTCATCTGGATTGTCGGAACTACCTCCGCATGCGCGGAGAATACCCAGATGATGAGCTTCGCCGGGTTC
>NZ_JAUNKC010000058.1 GCF_030532965.1 Corynebacterium sp. | reverse complement strand
CAGCCGCTGGTGCTGGTGGTGCAAATAGTGGCGGGCGTGCTGGTACCCCGATGGTTGGGGCACCGATTGGTGGGCAGAACAATAACAATAATGAGAATCAGCGTAAGCGGAAGAAGCCGATACGGGGTATTACCGCGAGTGTTGAACGAGACGCCAACCTCAAAGCGCTGTTGGGCGAACAACCCAAAGTAATCCCAGGCGTAATCGGAAGCTGGGTACGCGAATAGCTAATGGGCCCAGTCGGTGCGAGATCAACTGGTTCCTTGGCTGGGGTATAGTGGATCCGCGTCGTTTGGGCGTCGAAAAGCAAACGAGTGTACTGTGAGGATTTTCTATGGAGCAATACGAGCATGTTGTCGTTGTGAGTGCATTAATCATGCGAGATGCTGCTGGGGCGATCCTCATTGTTCGTAAAGAAGGCACAAGCAAGTTTATGCTGCCGGGTGGCAAGATTGAGCCGGGGGAGACGCCTGCCGAAACGGTGGTTCGGGAGGCCGCTGAAGAGATCAGCGTGACGCTTGACCAGCAGAAACTTCGATTTGTGGGTGAATTTCTCACCGATGCGACGAACGAACCTGGTTGGGGCGTGCGTGCCTACGTGTTTGAGCATCCGTTCGTCGCGGATTGGAAGTTGGCGGGTGAGATAGCCGAAGCGCAGTGGTTGGATGCGGAAAAGGCGCTCCCGCCGAATGTTGGCCCACTGCTTTCAGATGCATTATTGCCAGTTTTAAGGCAATCGGTGTGACGTTGAGGTCCCCTGACCCAACCCTCGTTAATCATCCCAGTACGCGGTAGTAATTTATTATTTATCCTGGTTGTTAGGAGTTCCAAGTGCCGGGCCATAAATGTAAAGTGTTATGCGATTCCTGCCCTCGGAGATCTAGGAGTTTAATGCAACTCGAGATCGTTGTACTCACTGATGATCAACTACCAACTCAACGTCAGTCACATTCGATTTGCCAGTTTAGCTCCTGAACGCGAACGTCGACGGCGCGTAATTCTTTGGCGATTTCGTTTGCCTTTTCGCGCAGCTTTTCGACGCTAACCGTCGCCTCTAGTTTCACCTCGCTGCGGGTCCAGCGCACCGTTTGGCGGGCTGCGGCGTCGGCAAGTTCGTTGTAAAGATCAAAATCGCGTTTGAGTCTATCCCGAAGTGCAAGGATATCGGTGATGGTGCGGGATTCGTCGAAAAGCGACGTGGCGTTAACCTTGTTAATCTTCGCAACCAGTGCTTCCAGCCTGCGGTTTAATTTCCCGTACTCTAATAGCAGCTTTTCCGGGTCTTCCGGCGGCGTATCGCCTTCTTGAACTTGTGCTAATTCCTTGATTCGTACGGACAGCATGGAAAGGCGTCGTTGCAGGTCGGCGCGTTCGTACAGCGCTTCGGCCAACTTCATAATGTATCCCTCAAAAAATGATGCGAAATTAAGCCACTTATGCGGCCTCCCCGATGAGCATCGAAGATTACGACTATAGTCGCTTTTCGGGGTGAGGGAAGTGGAATTGAAAAAGTTTTTTTAAACTGTGTGTTCCGGGTTAAGTACTTTTGTCACAAGTTCTAGACGCGTCTTAGCGTCAAATACCAACATGATATTTGAAATGTGTTTTTTCACTGTCGACTGAGCGTAGTGAAGCTCGTTAGCGATCTGGACATTGGACATTCCACGGCACAATAACTCAAGTATGTCTCGCTCGGTTTTGGTGATCTTCTCGAACCCTGGGACCCAAAAGGACCCAGAGTTCGCCGAACCGGCCGATCCGTTCTGTGGAAGATACTGGACCAGCCGGTTCAGGGCGTGAGGGGCGACAATAGTCCCCCCGTCAACTGCGTCAAACACCGCTTTGATAATTTCCTGGGGGCGTTGACTCTTAAGAACATAACCAGAGCCACCAGATTGCAGAATCTTCAACATGACGTCATCGCGATCTAGCGCCGTGATCGCGATGAAGATTGGTGGATTTGGGCGATCCATCACTTCAGAGAGTAATGTCACACCATCCATTAATGGCATGTGAATGTCTGCAAGAACTACATCAACCGTATGGTGGTTGAGAAACTCTAAGGCTTCTGCGCCGCTATTCGTGGCGGCGGCAACCTCAATCCTGCTGGTTATAGAGAAATATTGCTCAATTGATGAAAGGACGAGTGGATCGTCGTCTACCAACAGTACGTTAATGAGTTTCTCAGTCATAGCGCTTGTAGTGTATCACCTCTTTGGGCACCATACACGCCGTGGGTTAACTTTGCAGGAGAATACCATTGAAGCCATAGAAGTGGTGAAGCTGAAGAAACTGCCGTTTCCCTTGTCATTCCAGGAAGAGCTCATTTTGAAAAGATCGAATGCTTGCGCTGGTGCTGGTGCGACCGGGTTTGCAATCAACGCGATCGATACGACGGCTGCGGCGATTGGCTTGCGAAAATTACGGGATCCAAACATTTATGTTGATCCTTCCTGTGTCGGGGCTATCTAACGGGTGTGAACCTATGTATCTATTATGGGAATTTATTAGGAAAAAACGGATACATGTGATATGTGGTTATACGATTGCATTCACCCGCTTTGGGGCATGACCAGTGATTTTCTAGGAATTTCTATCTTAGTGATCCAGATATTGTTATTCAGCTTTCTAGTGCAAGTGCCGCCAAAATTCCTGATTAAATCCTCAATTCCCTTTAAGCCAAGGCCTGTGGTTAAGTAAGAAGGCGATTGCTTTACGGCTACTACATTGGAGAAGCGGATCAGAAGTGTGTCACCTTCCCATTCAGTCACAAGCTCGATCGCCGAACCTGGGTCAGAGTATTTTAGAATATTTGAAGCTAATTCTGCGAAAACATTCTGCATACCATTGGGAAGTTTTGCACGTCGGACTTCTCGTGGCAAAGAGTTATGGAACCGAACCTTTAGTTTGTGGCTCTTTAACAGTTTGATAGTTGCAATAATCTGCTGCTCCAATGTTTCCTGCGAGGTGGGAAGCGAGAGACTGCTGTCGGATTTCATGGTTTCCAAAAGACTCCGTACATCACTGATTGCCGCTCGTGCTTCATCAGCAATATAACTTAGTGTGTCGTGGGTTTGAGGGTCTAAATGGGGGGAGAGACCTAATGTTTCGGATCTGAGAATGATCGAAGTCAGTTTTGTGGCGACGGAATCATGAAGTGCACGAGTCATTAAGTCGCGGCGCTTTTCTACTTCTACTTTGAGGTTTCTCTGTTGAGTTTTTATTCGTTCGATGGTCGATCCAACGAGAACGGATGCCGCCATTAAAAAAGCCAGGATCAGGGAACTAATCAGGTCAATTGGTAAAAATTCCTTGGTCGAAGGTGATGTGCTTACTAAGTACCATGTGATAGCTGATGTGAGCCAAGCGAGACGTTTGTGTCCACCTGTGGCGAGAACGCCGACAAAAACTATCGGCCAAAGCGCGGTCACCTCAGTTTGAAAGTTTGGCTGCCAGGTAACTAGTCCAACCAAGCAAATATATGCGATTGTTGCACCACGAGGGAAACGCTGTAACAGAACCGTAAGTATCACGGCAGTTATGAACGTGGCTGCTATGGGTAGGTTGAAAGCGTCCTCTGGGTCAATGAGGACGAACAGAAAGAGCGCCAAACCTCCGCTCAGGATGATCCTGTCTGTTAGGCGGGTGCGGTCACGGTAGTTAAATAAAGTATTGAAGTTCATTGAAACTTTGATGGTACAGGTGTGCTTTTGCTTTTTGTGGGCATTAAGTATTAAAAATGCTGGTAACAAAGAATATCTTTGTTACCAGCATTTTGCTAAAGACGAAGCCAACGTCTTTAAGTGATATTGAAATGGAATGTAGTGAGTATCTGATTCTTTGGCTCTTTGTGCTTGCGGATTTATGTGCCAAGGTTATTGTGCCAACTTTGTTCTGCCAAACGATTGTTGTCACGGTCTAGTGTTGTGCAAGCAACTGGCCGTTGATGCCTGACATGCCTCCTTTGTTTGTTGGGTAACTAACTTCTAGGCACCATTGTAATATGTGGGGAACTCTAAGCTTTCATTAAAGCGCCAGGTTTGGCCTAAGAGTAGACAAAAGTATATTCTTTTGAATTTTTTTGTTAATTTTCCCACATGCTGGTAGTGGAGCAAGGGGTTGCCCCAGCCACCAAAGGATAGTTTCATGAATTGAGTCATGTCAAAAAGCTATTGTGACAGTTATTGCAAGCTTAAAAAATACAGCATTTCACTTAATTAAAATTAATGTATGGGCATTGCTACCTGTGCAAATGTTGTTTTGGAATTGCGGTCGTTGAGCTAATTCTCTATATGTTTCTAGCTTGCGAAATTGGTGGCAATTTTCCATTGAGGTTTTCTCACCGGGGAAATGTGTGTGAATTTTTGACCTGTGGTTTTGGG
>NZ_JAUNKC010000036.1 GCF_030532965.1 Corynebacterium sp. | reverse complement strand
GAGGACTTGTCGTTGGAGGACTTGTCGTCAGACTTAGCGGTGGTTGCCTCTGCACCGGTGGTGGTAGCTGCAGCCTCAGCTGGAGCGGTCTGAGCTTCCTGTGCGAATGCAGCAGGGGTGGTCAGTGCAGCAGCGGTGATAGCAGCGGTGCTGAGCAGAGCAATCTTACGGGTGATCTTCATGAAATAGATCTCGCTTCCTAATTCGAGGTTTCGCAGCGACATTCTTGTAAATGTTGCTGTGCTATCGCAGGCTAATGGGGTAGCCGCACCCCAGTCCACTACCTGATAAATCCCACAGCCTCAACTCATGTTAATTTCAGAAATACCGCCCCTATCCGGGGGAAGATTTTTCAAAACCGCAGGAATACAGTGAATCAAAAGTTGGATTCTTAATAAAACCTGATGTTGAAAAACGCTGTCTTAGCACCAATCTCCCCACCCCCAAGTTGACAGCGCCGAAAAATGGTCACCGATTCACTAAACAAAACAACGCGCTTCCGTACGCTGCTATGCGACGCAATTCATGGCCCCCATCACCAATATGTAACGTTTTCAAAACAACGATTTTTTATTACAAGACTTCCATCAGCAATACGCACACGTTGACGGCGAATAGAAAATTTGAAGCGCTTGAAATCTAAGGAAATCATATGAAAACTTCCGTCAGTGCCCAGTTGGACAAAAAATACCGATTTCAATGCCACACCATAAAAAATCGCCGACAAACCGCAATGTTTTAGGGTTTGTCGGCGAATTTCTCACCGGTACTTCTGCACCAGTAACGCCGTATCGGTGTCTTTAGCGCTGGGAGCTAAGTTGCGAACTATTGTGCTCACTGCTGTTGAGGGTGCTGATAACGGCAGTACGACCCAACCACCGCATTGCCAATTGCACCTGTCCCAGCCACTTCCCGATCGGGCCGAAATTGCCCAACCATTCCGCGGACATGATTGCGGTTTCCATGACCTTGTCGTAAGCGGTGGTTATGCCGTCGACGACAGAGCTACCAGCGGTGTGGGTAACCGTAACTGGTTGTGACTGCTCGGCGTGTGCGGGCGGGGTGAGCGTCGTAAAGCTCAATGCGGCAGCGGTGACTAACCCGCAAGCAAACCGCGACATCTTCATGGTGACTCCTTATAAAGAACAAATATCGATGGAATTCGAATGAACAACGTGAACGGTATGGAAAATGGACAGCACTACACGTTCAAACCAACGTCCGTGACGCAACCGAGCAGGAGAAGAACCTGAGGACGAGAGCTTGTCGACGATCAGTCGATAAACCCTTGTCAATAGGAACTGTCGATAGCAGCACGTCACGAGACTGTTAGCCTATCGGTCATAGCTATTCTAACGATTCGATCACGAAATACCTATTAGCATTTTCTATTATGGTGTTTCGCTACCTATATATATCGCACGGAAATACCGACACCGACTACACTGTGCAGCTATGTCAATGCCGAGCACAGTCGCAGAATTTCGCGCTAACTTCTTAGCCGTTTCCACCGCAGTCGCCGAAGCTGCCACCGCCGCCGACCGGGATCCGTCAGAGATTCGGATCATCGCAGTGTCCAAAACTTTCCCGGTGACGCAGGCATTATTGGCAGCCGAAGCCGGTATCACTACGCTTGGCGAAAACCGACCCCAGGAGTTGGCGGAAAAAGCCGCCGAATTCGAACAGCGCGGAATAACCGACGTCACGTGGTGTGCGATCGGCCACCTGCAACGCAATAAAGCCAAAGACGTTGCCCGGTGGGCGCAGGAATTTCACGCCCTCGACTCACTACGACTAGCACACACCCTGGATGCTCGGCTTGCGGATCTCGACCGCACCCTCGACGTCTTTATCCAGGTCAATACCTCCGGCGAGGAACAAAAAGGCGGCCTGGCCCCGGCGGAGGTTGACAAGTTCTTAGCCGAGATCAGCCCACTTAGTCGGCTCCAAGTGCGGGGGCTGATGACGATGGCGCAATTCAGCAGCGACGAAACCGTGGTGCGCCCCAGCTTCGCCGCCCTGCGCGAACTACGCGATACGCTAAGCCCTAACCTGCCGGACGGCATGTCCCTTTCGGAATTGTCCATGGGCATGAGCGGCGATTTTCACTGGGCCATCGCGGAGGGCGCCACCAGCGTCCGGATCGGAACAGCAATTTTCGGGCACCGCCCCAATTCGCCGTACCAGCACTAAAACCGCAGCTAAAGTCCATAGAAGCACTACGTGACATGAGGTGTGCTGGCTATTGCGAGAAGCTGCGTGCCTAGGTCGGCGACGTCATGCGCCCAATACTCCTGCGGCCGGGGCCGAAGGCTTCCTGCGTCTGGTCGGCACGTATCTACCACGGTTTTCCACCGGTCAGGAATACCGCTCGCGCCGCAAACCGCCCCGTACAATGCCCCGCAGATCGCCGCATTGGTGTCGGTATCGCCCCCACGTGTGATTGTTCTAACCAGCGCCTCCTCGAAACTCGGGGCGGTAGCCAATTGATACAAGGCATTGCGAAACGCGATAATCACCCACCCCATGTGGGTCTGGTAATCCGGCGGCGCAACGATGTCGCCCGGGTCGAACATCGCCAATACATCGGTTTTATCTAATCTCTCGCCCACTGCCTGTGCGATCGCGGCGGCAAATCGTTGGTTAATGGAAACGCACCGGGGATGCACATGGGTAAGTGTGGCGTCATGAGCAGCGGCGTTTCGGGCGGCGTCCGGATTGCCAGCAAAGGCCACCCCGATGGGGCTTACCCGCATGAGCGCGCCGTTAGCTTGACTATCTGGGTTGAAAACCCCGCGCAACAAGGCATCCGCGCAGGTGATACCAATATCGAAAGGTTCTGACCGCGCCCAGCGGCGATAACTTTCCGCCACATCGGCGGCATCGAAACCGCCGTACCGCAGCAGGCTGCGCGCCAAGACCACGGCCATTTCACTGTCGTCGGTTGCTTGGCCAGCGCTGAGGTTAAAACAGCCACCATCGGCTAATTCCCGCACCCCGTCGGGATAGGCGGTGGCTATTTCTTCCGCTGTTTGAAATTCCACCAACGAGCCAAGGCTATCGCCGATTATCTGCCCGTATAAAACGCCTTGCGACCGGTCGAGTTGGCGGGTGTAATCAGATTGATCGCTTTGATCGAATGGCGGTGTCATCGGTGGTTCTCCTCACTACTCACCACTGCCCCTTCCAAGGCGCGCGACCGGAAGGCAGTTGATTATGAAATTCTGCGCTTACCAGCACATAGTAGCTATGTCTCAAGGTGCGTGCCGCGACATGATGTGAGGGTTTCGTGGAGTGGCGTCTTGCACTTTTTCTAAATCCGGCGCACGCTAGGTGGGCGCGAGTGCGGTTGTCGCGAGTGTGGTTGTATTGTGCTGCACTATATTTTCTGAGCGTGTAATGATTGGCGTTAGATCCGGTGAAAACCCCGGAGATTGGTGGATACCTGATGGTTGGAGTGTTAGAAGGCTTTGTCATTATTTTCACCATCATCTTTGTCGGGTTTCTTCTTGCCAAGTTTCGGGTGATTTCCTCCGACGAGCAACGCTTGGTGCTTAACCGGGTGGCGTTTTTCGCGGCGACGCCAGCGTTGCTGTTTACGGTGGTCTCAAATTCCAAGCCGGAGGAATTATTTAGCTTGGTTATATTGGGGTCGTCACTGGCAGCCTTAGCTACCGCGACGGTGTTTGTACTGGTGTCGCGGTTATTTTTCCGCATGGATCGCGGCAGCACCGTGATGGGTGCGGCGTCAACCGGCTACGTAAATTCGAATAATATCGGCTTGTCGGTAGGGATTTATGTTTTGGATAATCCGGCCTATGTGGCGCCGCTTTTGGTGGTGCAGATTGTGTTATTCACCCCGCTGATTCTGGCCTTGATTAGCGAGCCGAGTGCAGCTCAAAGTCGGCCGCGTCAGATCGCCAGCGCGATTTCCACCGGCGTGTTCAGCCCGATCGTGGTGGGTGCCGCTTTGGGCGTGGTGGTCACGATGACGAATGTCGACACGCCATTGTTGGTGGCCGAGCCATTGCGGATTTTAGGTGGCGCGAGCATCCCCATGATCTTGTTAAGCTTCGGTGCTTCGTTGTATAAGGCAACGCCGTTGTCTGATGCCACGCAGCGGGGTGCGGCGTTGACGGCGACCGCGTTAAAGGTGGTTGTTATGCCGCTGTTGGCGGCGGCTATTGGCTGGTCGTTGGGGCTGCGGGGCGATTTGTTGTATGCGGTGGTGATTCTTGCCGCGTTACCGACCGCCCAAAATGTGTATAACTACGCGGCGACCTACCAGCGGGGAATGACGATTGCGCGCGATACTATTTTATTGTCCACGTTCTTAGCGCTTCCGGCGATGTTGGTGATTGCTGCGGTATTCCGCCGCTGATCGCAACACCAAAGTGCCCAGGTTTAAGGCGTGCGGCGGTTACTTTTGTGCGACGGTTGCATACGTGCGGCGGTTACATAATGGTTAGGTTGAGCGATACATCCAAGGAATAACCGATGGATGCCCGATTGTGAGGTTTTTGTGAAGAACGTTTCGTCTCGTCTTGCTCGTTGCTTGGGGCTCATCTGTGCCCCCATTCTTGCGGTTTCGCTTGTCGACGCCGCCCCGGCGGCAGCGCAACCAGAGATCGTTTCCGGATCGACCGATGTGGGGCACACAATAACCGCCGATCCACGCACCGCGGAGTTCTTCGACCACATGGTTAGGCAGCGGCAAAATTCCCCGTTCAAGGACGTGCCGCTGCCACCATTCTTTGAAAAAGAGGCCTGGTACCCCACCGCCGCGCCCCAGGACTTTTCCGCCCCACGGTTAGTGGGGGTTGCCGATGATGGTGGGTTGCGCCTGCAACGCTGGTTTATCGAATCCCCCGCCATGCGGCGGGTGGTCGAAGTGCAGATCATGCGCCCCGTCGACGCCGAAAAACCAGCGCCTATGCTGTATCTGCTGGACGGCGCGACCGCCGCCACCCGAAGCGGCTGGGTGCGCAGCGGCAAGATCGACGAAATCATGGCCAATGAGCAATTGACCGTGGTCATGCCAACCCAGGCTTCCGGCAGCATGTACATGGATTGGGAGAAACCCGACCCGGTTATCGGCCACCCAATGTGGGAGACGTTTCTGACAACGGAGCTGCCCACCATTCTGGAAAATCCAGCTCATGGTTTGCGTTTTGACGGCAAGCGGATCATCGCCGGGTTGTCGATGGGTGCCAGCGGCGCAATCCGGTTGGCGAATGCCCACCCGACCTTATTCCACGGTGCCATCGGGCTGTCGGGGTGTTATTCCTACACTTCACCGATGAGTATCTGGAAGACCAAGGCCGTGGTGGAGTCGGTGCGCGCCAACCCGGCTAACCTGTGGGCTAATGGTTACACCGAGCAGGCGCGCCGGATGGATGTGGTGCATAACCCCACCGGGCTGCGTACTATGCCGGTCTATCTTTTCACCGGCAACGGCGTAATCGGACCGCAGGAGAAACGCCTGTATAACGGCCATATCACCACGGATATGATCGGCGGGGTGGCCTTGGAATTCGCCACGGATACCTGCACCCACGAACTTGACCACTCCATGCGTGCGCATGGCATCACCCACCAGAAATTCGTCTATGAGGCCGGAATCCACGATTGGCCGTATTACACCGCCCAATTGCCGCTTGCGCTGGCGCATATTCGATCCGCGTGGGGTTAGTCCGGTGATGTTTTCCTGAGAGAACGCGGTTAAACTGCTGCGTTGCCGGTTGTTCTCCCCCATTATCGGCCAATTGCGCTGAAATGGGTTTCAGTAATCCTGCTCTCACCTTTAGAATTGATCGGCGATGAACGAAAATCCTGGTGCCACTCGACGTTACTGCAACATAGTTGCAGCTTTTACTAACGCCCCGATTAGCGGTGCGATTATTAAGGCTGGTATCGCTACGGTTCAGCAATTCCCCAGCATTTGGCGGCGCATTCCCCCGATCTATTTAGACGAACGCGCCCGGCCAGCCTCTGGTGCCATGCGGTTTAGCGCGCCCCGGCTCATCGACCGGATGCCGGACGAAAACCCTCGGGTGCAACGGTGGTTTATTGAATCCCCAGCGATGCAGCGCATCGTCGAAGTTCAGGTCATGCTGCCCACGCGGCTCGGCGAGCCTGCCCCCATGTTGTATTTATTAGACGGGGTGTCCGCGCCTCGCCGTTCCGGCTGGTTGCGGGAAGGCGACTTGCTGGAAACCATGGGTGATAAGCAGGTCACCGTCGTCATGCCGACAGAGGCTTCCGGTTCGCTCTACGAGGACTGGCTTTACGACGACCCCATCTTAGGCCGCTGTCAGTGGGAAACATTCCTCACCCAGGAATTACCGCCGATCTTGGAGAACCCCGACCAGGGCTTAGCGTTTAACGGCAAACGGATCATCGGTGGGCTTTCCATGGGCGCTACCGGAGCGGTGCGGATTGCCGCGAGGAACCCGGAGTTTTTCCACGGCGTGATTGGTTTATCGGGTTGCTATTCCACCACCTCCACCATGGGGCGCGGCATGACGCTTGCCATGATCCGGTCGGTGGGCGGCGAACCGGACAATATTTGGGGCAAGGGTCGCACCCAGCGCAGCATCGCCGCCGATGTCACCCGCAACCCGGAGGGGTTGCGCAATATGCCGGTGTATCTGTTTACCGCCAATGGCCACATCACCAACCACGATATTGGGCTGCACTTGGGTCGTCCGCGGTACGAGCTACCCGGCGCGGTGTTGTTGGAGCACGCCGCTTATGTTTCCACCAAGGAATTAGAGGCCGCCATGCGCCGGGCGGGAATGACCCACCAAGTGGTGAAATACCAGATCGGTGGGGTGCACGACTGGGCGTATTACGGCTCGGAGCTACTCAATGGTTGGGAAGCCGTTTACGTGCGGCATCACTCCCGGGTGCGGTAGGTAGCGACCCGCAGGCTACCGGATTGTTCGTAGACCACTACCAGGTGGTCGTCGATAAGCACTGCGTCGCTGTAGCCAAAGGGCTCGTCGGTGATGGTGGCGACGGTGCGCCAGGTGTCGTCGACAAGCGCAGCGATATGCCCGCCGATGCGATCCGCGCCCGCGTAACACAACGCAATCGTTTCGTTGAGCTCCACGAGCGCGGCATTGCAGGCAGCGGCCGGAAGTGTCGGATCCCACGCGAGATTGCGCCAGCTGCGGCCGAAATCGGTGCTTTCTGCCTGCCATCGACCTAAGTTTCCGCTGGCGTAGGCGCTGGTGGAGCGCCCGGACAACAGGAGTCGGGCACCACTGTTTGCCAGCGCGGTTTCGTCCATGTCCGTGCCGATTGGTTGCCCGGCCTCCCAGTTTTCACCGGCATCGCGGCTGATGATAGCGGCGAAACTGGTGGTGCCGTCGCGGTTGCGGCCGACCATGGGGAATATCCAATCACCGTTTTCCGCGATGACTCCGTGCCCACTGGTGACAAACGCCCCGGAAAACTCCGGGGCCACGTCACCGGTGATCGTGGACATCGACCAACTATTGCCAGCGTCCGCGGAACGGGCAATGTCAACATGTAAAACGCCACGCGCGTCGTTTCCCGCCGAGTCGTCGCACCAGCGGCCGGAACCGAAGAACCCCACGTCGGCGCTGCGGGCATGGGCGATGACCACCCGGTTATCCGACGCTATGATCGCCGGGTCGGAAAAGCCACATCGAGGTTCTATTTGTCCCCGCCGCAGGACGGTTGGTTCTTCCCATGTCAGCCCGCCTGGGGTTGCAGGATCAATGTGTCCGCGCAACAGTAAGAGGGAATTGGGGTTGGGTAAATCCGCCGCCATGGCACCGCCGATGGTGGCCCAATCCTCATCCACTGGGGCCAGGCGCACGTCACATGCGAGAAGAATTTCGGTGACCCCCACGCGAGCGATGGCGGGGACCCGCACTTCCAATGCGCCTGGAACTAGGTGCTGGAGTGCTGATGGGCTCAGCACTAGGTCATCGGTGATTTTTCTAACGTGCGCCGATTCAGTCACGGGAGTCGAGGACAACTTCGAAGGACATCAGCGTCGCGCCGGTAGCCGCTGGTTTGCGCTCCGCATCGTGTGCGCCGTGTCCGCCATGCCCGCCGGCCTGTGCTTCAGCGGCCCGCCAGGCTTCGTAGCTTTCCTCGTCGTCCCATTCGGTGACCACGAAATACCGGTCCTCACCTTCGACTGGCCGCAGCAGTTTGAAGCCACGGAATCCCGGCTGGTTATCCACTGCGTGCTTGCGGGCGGCGAAGCGCTTTTCTAGTTCGTCTCGGTTTTCTGCTGGCACCTCAAGTGCGTTGATTTTTACAATGCTCATGCCTTTAGATCCTAGCCAGATTTCAGGTGCCTGCACTAGCCCCGCCAAAAGGATCGAAGATTTCAAAAACCCCGTGGCTTCGGCGATATAATTGCCACGGAATTGCCGTGTTGTACAAGAGATTAAAGGGCTTGAGTGGTTTACCGTGTTTTCTTCAGCTGACCAATACCGTTCGCCGAAACGCCGCCTAGCTGTGGTGACGACCTCAGTTCTGGCTTCGGTGGTTGCGGTAACGACGCTTTCCGCAACGGTAGCGAACGCCCAGTCGGTGCCGGGTTCGTCGGCGTTTGACGAAGCCGGCTACAACCTTTCTTCCGACGCATTGGCCTCCTGGTCGTACGATCCGCAGCTAGGCCAGCGGCTCGATTCTGTGTTCCATCAATTTCATGCCCAGTCGCCGTGGGGCCAGTTGCCCATCCCCAATATTTACGGCTCCCCCACCCCGTATCCGGCCGATTCGTTACGCGACTTTGACCAACCGCGTCTGATTGACCGCCGCCCAGATGACCGGTTCCCGTTTGTCGAGCGGCTGTTTATCGAATCACCGGCGATGAAACGTGTGGTGCAAGTCCAGGTGCTCCACCCACGTGACCGCGTAACGCCCGCCCCGATGCTCTACCTGTTAGATGGGGTGACCGCGCCCCGGCAATCCGGGTGGCTGCGCGAAGGTGATGTCCAGGGCGCTATGGCGAATGAGCACGTCACGGTGGTCATGCCGACGGAAGCCACCGGCTCGAATTACACCAATTGGAACGCCGATGATCCGTATCTGGGCCGCAGCCAATGGGAAACTTTCTTAGTTGACGAGCTTCCTTTGGTTCTGGAGGCACCCCAGTCCGGGTTTGCGTTCAATGGCACCCGGTATATCGGTGGGTTATCGATGGGCGGGTCGGCGGCGATCCGGTTGGCGAACCTCCACCCTGACCGCTACTCCGGCACGTTTAGTGTTTCTGGTTGTTATTCCACCATCAATACCTCGGGGCGTGAGTTTTTCAATTTCATTACCCGCTCGGTCGGCGGCACCCCGGATCTGATGTGGGGTGCCGGGATAACCCCGGACCGTCGCCGCAACGACGTGGTGTCCAACCCGACCGGGTTAAAGAACATGCCGGTGTACATTTTCACGGCTGATGGTGATGTAACTGAGACTGATAAGGCGCACTACCGGCCGCATGGTGCCCACGAATTGGCGGGCGGAATTATCTTGGAAAAGGTGGTCAACCGCTGCACCCACGAATTCGATGATGCGATGCGGGCCCACGGCATGACCCACCATAAAGTGGAGTATCAGCGCGGCGGCATTCACGACTGGCCGTACTACAAGGCGCAGTTACCCATCGCGTGGAAACACATCAGTTCCGGCGCACAGTAACCAGGGATTACCTGACGGCGTCGACAAGCAAGGCTGGAATGTGCTTGTCGACGCCACCTGAGGTTAACGCCCGCCTAGACCGTTAGGCGTTGAGCTGCGGGCTGTGAGAAATCCCTTTCACGTCCCACCTGGGGTCGGGTTCGATGCCCTTGTCCACCAATGCCGGGTCTGCTGCCAGCGGGGTGCGCAGCTTCGGATACCGGTGATCGGCGCGCCACCACGGCATAGTGCCCACCCAACCGTCGAGCGGCGGTGTCGGCGAATCTGGCTGATAGCCGAGCTCAGTTGGGGTTTGTTTAATCATGTCGGCGACGAAATACTTATCGGCATCATCGGCGTGCTCTCGCATGATCGTCCTAAACTCAGCCAATTCGAAATACAACGCATTGGTCCATGGGTTGCGCTTGGTGCGGAGGATCTTATACAACCAATAGCCAAACAGCGCCACGTTAGACAGCAAGGCGGCCCAGGCGCATACCTGGTTTGCCACCGGATTCATGGTGGAGAAATTCGTCATGGCTGACGGTGGCACCAAGAATTCCGGCAAGAGATTATTCGCGGCGATCCAGAACATGAGCGTAAAGCACCTAAACCAAATCCATTGCCCCTTAGCCCATGTAAAGGCCGGTATGGTGCAGGCCAGCAACAGTGCCAGCGTGCAATACCAGGTGTAGTCGGATAACGCGTTATATAAAAAGGCGTGATTCCATAGGTCATAGGCGATAACCCACGGCCACACCATGTCCACCCAAATCAGCCCGCGCACCTTTTGGTTCTTATTCGAGGTTATGAAAATCTTGCCTAGGCCGGTGATCGTGATGATATTGAGCACCCCGGCCAGTGCGGTGATGAGGTTCCAATATCCGCCGATGGTGCGGAAACCCGTCTCCGGGTCGATTCCGACCCCGGCTGCGGCGAAATTGGCTGCCACAGCGGCATACCACCCATCAGTGCCGACAGCTTCCGAAACTCCCCGGGTTTCCGGCAGGCCGTTAATCATGTCGATGCCCACATGGGCGTCGTTAATTGCCTTCAAACACTGCGGGTCGGCCGCACAGCGTAGGTATTCCTCGGCGTGGAAATAGATGGTGACGTCTCGGATATTGGCTTCCATGATGTTCATGGCTAAGCCGATCCAGAGCGCGACCCCGAACCAGATTGCGTAGCGATGCGCTTTCAGCGGGTTGCGTTTTCCGTACCAGAGCAGGAAGCCGGTCATTGTTGCGGTGGCCACCATAATGGCGTATTTGCCGAACGGGAACCACCCCACCATAGGGGTGCCATGCAGGGCGGCGTAGGGCATAAGCGCGATTCCGCCGATGGTCCACATGGCAAAAATGGTCCAATTCCATCGGCGATTAATTTCCGCCACTATCACCTGGGCTAAAAATACTACGATCCACAGGAGATAAACGGTGGGAGTTCCTATTTCCCACAAAAATAACGAAGACACAATCGTCTCCTTCGTCTATGAATTTATATTGTGAAGACTACTTCCATGGTAGCACCGCGCTATCTGCAAAAATGCCGAATGAAACGGAGTAGAATAGGTAGCTAAATAGCAGTGTTTAGCCAATAATATTCTTTTTGTTCACCTAATTAGATACGCAAATATACCGATATTTTTGAGTTAATTTGTGAAATTTTCGCCCGAAATAAAGTGCGCTTTTTTCGGAGAAAATTGTGAGCTTTTACATATTCATATCGGCCACCTATCCAAGGAGGTTTTTCACCATGCGTTCCCACCGGGGACTCCGCCGTTTCACAACCCTCGCCACCGCGACCAGCGCGGCTCTTGCAGGCGGCATGTATCTGTTTAGCCAAAAGTACAATCAGGCAACCCCCGCAGAAAAGGCATGGCGTTATCCCGCCGACGACTTGATCGACGCCAATTACGACAACGCCTATTCGTCCACCTACGCCATCACCATTGATGCCCCCGCCTACGCCGTGTGGCGGATCTTCAAACAAATCGGTGCGGATAAATCCGGTTCGTTTTCCTCCGAGTGGCTGGAGCGGGTCTTTGCCCGGTTGCCATTTTTCAACAGCTACGAAATCCAGGAGGAATTCCAACAACCGGACAGCCTGGTGCCTGGCGATATTGCAGCCTTTGATTTCCACGGAATGTCCATGGAGTGGGCGGACGTGGTTCCCGGAAAGTACCTGGTGCAGTGGGTCGACACCAAGCACCCACCGGCAGCACCCGGCTCATTCGCGTTCCGCTACCCCAGCATGAAGCATTTCGCCGCCGCGTGGTGTTTCTATGTGGTGCCGCTGTCCGGCGAACGCACCCGGCTGATTAATCACTGGCGAATCGGCTACGAACCCGATGCGCCGCTGCCGAAGATCATCAATTGGATCAATATTGAGCTCATTGGTGGTGTCATGACACAGTTGCAAAACATCTACGTCAAGCGCACCGCCGAGTTTAAGAAGAAGCAGCAGCATACCGGCAAGTTCATGCGCGGCGTATTGGGCGGCCGGTTCTTTAATTCCGAAACCCCCGCCGGGCGGTGGGACGGCACCCCGCTATTCGAGGACACCTTCACCCAGTGGTTCCGTTACGGGCGGCAAAACCCAGCTGTGGCGGAAATCCGGGAACCGGTAACCGACAATCCCGACTGGCCGCCCACCGGCCCGGGCACCCCGTGGGAGACAGAAGTCGATGCCGACTATTTCACCGATTGGCAGGAGCCGGAGTTTTCCTGGGAAGAACAGATCCGACAGAAGCAAGAACGCAGCTACCTAAAGGGGTGGGGGAAGAAGAAATAATGTAGTGTTTCAGCAATTCCCGCATTAGCGGTTGGTCATTAGGCATCTTTAGCTAACCCATTCAAAATCAACTAGAGATGCCTAAAGCATTATCTAGTTGATGACAAAAGATGCTTGAAATGGCAATTTAATACAACGTTGTGTCTTGTACTCGACAAACCGAAAACCGATTCGCGAATCAAAATCCACTTTACGTTTCTTCGTTGTCTCTTTCTATTCTCTCTGCTACTTGAGTTTTTGCAAATACGAATCCAAGTGCTGTGGTTGTAACGAGCTTTAACATTTCAATAACATGTCCCAGCTCGACCCCGCCAAACCCTGCTCGGGAACCAAAATAGTCTACTAGGCATAGAATAACCACAAGTACAATGCACAGATAAATGAGTTTCTGCCCAAACTTCAATTTGGAAAGATCAACAAGCTCGCTATACGTTTGCGGCTCAGTTTTTGGCGCCAGAACTGGTTTTCCTTTGCCGGGGTCTCCTACTTCGTCGATTTCTTGCCCCGGCTCCCCCCTTTGACCGTCTAACTCGCGGTCTACCTCCTCTTTTATTGTGGGTTTTGGCTTACGATGCTGCGGATCACTCATTTTCAAGCCGCTTCAAGCCCTAACGCAACACGATAGGTTGCATCCTCAGAGATATCAGTCGGATCCAATTCTGATTTGTCACTTTGATATGCCTTGTCCCAAGCCGAGTCTTCCAAATGCGTTATCTGCGAAAGACGGATTGCATCTAGTTTCTTTGTTTTGTTCCAAACCCTATCCAAAGCGATTTTTAGTTCAAGGTCTTCTGACTCATCAATGATAAAAGCGCTCCCTTTTGCATCACGCGCATAACGCTTAATTTTACTGCGGCCGTAACCACGAAATTCGTCGTAAACCGAGTACACAACAGGCCCATAAGCCCAGGTCGAAAACGGCTCTTCTAGAAGAACACGTTTTGTTGCTTTTTGATATTCGCTGGCCACAAAGTACAAAATCTTTTGCAGCTTCATTGGGCTAATAAAGATCTTTTCAGCAAATGCACGGCTTAAGATGTTATTCGCAATCATTGTGGGACTATATGCCATCAAAATCACCTCCTGTAGTCATACACTTTAGCAATCTACGCATCTCAAGAGATAGGTGCGCAACAATTGCGGGGGTAAAAACTACATGTCAATCAACCCAAAAAGAACAAGCTTGACTAAATTATAGCGAAAATACCTCTTTGATCTGCGCCAACCGCTCCGGGGCGATGCTGCGATCGGCACCGATCAGCTTGCAATAGAACCCGAGTTTGCTCACGTGCTCAAGCCGCTCCATGTGGTAGTAGGCGTCCATGACTGTGCTCCCCCAGCTCAGCGCACCGTGGTGTTCAAGCAGGCACACTGAGCTTTGCGGCACGATCGCGGAAATGGAATCAGGCACCGCCTGGGTGGACGGAACGGCAAACGGCGCCACGGGAATGGTGGGCATGAGAACCACGGTTTCGGCGACCAAATCGGTCGGTGGCGCTTCCCCGCCTACTGCGAAAACCGTGGCGAAGGTGGGGTGGGCATGGACGACGCCGCGCACTTCCGGCGCCAACTCGTAGACCCGCAAATGCATTTTCACCTCAGACGATGGGCGGTTTGTCCCCGCGATTACTGCCCCGGAGGGGTCGAGCAGCACAAGATCGGCGAGCGTCATTCCGCGTTTCGAGACCCCAGTCGGCGTGCAGAGTATCCAGCCGTTAACAAGCCGGGCGGAGATATTGCCGTCGTTGGAGGCCACCATCTCACGCTGCCACAATAGCTCGCCCGCGTTGATGATCTCCCGCGCAAGGCGTTCGACTTCTTCGGCAACGTCCGGGCTCAGGCCGGTGAGTATAGGTGCTGATGGAGGGTTCTGTGTCATGTCTGCCCCGTTTCACAAAAGTCAGCGATAGATAGATCGAGTATCGGACGGCTTGGTTATCCCGCACGGCGATTTCTCGTGGTCGCGATTTCTCGTGATCCCTATTTCAGGTAACCACTTTCCAGGTGACCATTTTTCACACGATTGCACGTGACAACTTCGCGCCGATACCCATCAGCATAACCCATATTTGTATGACAAGTTTTCTATATTAGAAACAACTTATTCAGACATGTTAAGCAGATGAAGATGGCGTGAGCATGAGATGCTATGAAACTGAGCGATGCACCGTGAAGGTGTAGCGCCCCTCAATGAAATAGGTTTGACTGTAGAGCAAAAGCTCGCCGCGCGCGTCGTAGTGCAGCTGCTTGAGCAGCACATACAGATCGTGCGCCGATTCTTCTTTACCCCAACCCACGTGGCGTGAACTGACCGCGTGAACCTCGGCAACGGACGAATGCGGAAATAGCCCGAGATCGTTGCGGAATTGCTCGAAAAGCGAACCGCCAGCGATGCTGGGATCGAAATCCTTGGGAACAATGGCGGCAGGAATGAGGTCGTAGGAATAGGCCAAAGTAACCCCGTCGCCGCTGATAATCCGCCTGATTTCCAGAACCTCTTCACCGGCTGGCAGGTTCATATACTCGGCCTCAGCAGGCATAACAGGCCGTCGCATCACCATGGAATACTCCATGCCCGGCACCCGGCCGGAACGCCTAATGGATTCCGTAATCGAATCCAGTTCTTCCAATCCCGCCTGAACATCGGGCCGTTCTTGGACGAAGGTTCCCGCCCCCTGTTTCGGCTTGACTAAACCGATGGCTTCCAGCTGTTTTAAGGCGGCCCGGATGGTTGAGCGGGAGACCCCATAGTTCTCACACAGCTCGTTTTCGCTGGGCAGTTTCTCACCACTGGCTATCTCGTTGCGCATAATCGCAGCCTGAATATCTCCTGCAACCTTCCGAGACAGACTCTGCTGCGTCATCATTGCTCCTTTTACCCATGCCGCCGAGTGGCGGTTTTACACCTTGTGAAAATTCTAACTCACGCAGGGGCATACAACTTCGTCAAAGCTATTGACACCCTGTCCCTTTCAGACTTACCATCAACGTAACTTGTAATACAATTTCAAACAGGAGGGATACAAGTCGTGTTCAAAGCCATTGAATGGGTTGAGTCCCCGCAGGTAGCCATCCGGCTGCTCGATCAAACCGCACTCCCATCCGTCGAAAAGTATATCGACATTATCGAAACTGCTTCCTTAGTCGATGCCATTCAACGCCTCGTTGTTCGCGGCGCCCCCGCACTCGGCGCTTCCGGTGCCTACGGCGTCGCCCTCGCCATGGCCGAGGCGAAGCGCAACGACTGGTCCGAGGCACAATTGCACGAAGCAATCCAATCCGTGCGTGACGCCCGCCCCACCGCCGTCAATCTCGCCTGGGGCGTAGACCAAGTACGCGATCTGGTGCCGGACGGCATCGACGCTGTTCTCACCGCCGCTCACCTCATCGCGGAGGCAGATGTGGCGAACAATAAGAAACTGTCTGAGCTTGGTGCCGATTGGATTCTGGAGAAAACCGGCAAAGACAAAGTCCGGGTCATCACCCACTGCAACACCGGCGGCCTAGCCACCGTGGGTTGGGGCACCGCGCTTGGCATCATCCGCGAACTGCACGATCGCGGCGCACTTGAAATCGTCTACGCCGACGAAACCCGCCCGCTTCTACAAGGAGCCCGCCTGACCAGCTGGGAGCTGAAACAACTGGGCATCGACCATTTCGTCGAGGCCGATGGCGCAGCGTCCTCCACGATTTTGCGGGGGCTTGTCGACGTCGCCATTATCGGGGCCGACCGCATCACCGCTAATGGCGACACCGCAAACAAAGTCGGCTCGGTCGCGCTCGCGCTCGCCTGCCAGCGCGCCGGAATCCCCTTCGTCGTCGCCGCCCCCGCCTCCACCGTCGATCTTGATACCGCCACCGGCGACGGTATCCACATCGAATTGCGCACCGACAGCGAAGTGCACGAATTCCAAGGGGTGCGCGCCACGCCTGACAGCGTCAAGGGATTTAATCCCGCCTTTGATGTCACGCCGTTCGATCTGATCTCCGCCATCGCCACCGAAAACGGCGTGGCAGAACCAGCCACCGCCAATGATCCCCGCGTGATGGAAACAGTCGTCACACGTTAATCCCCCTTCCCCCAATGTGAGGAACCATAATGAAAACATCCAAAATCTTAGGCGTCATCGCCAGCGTCATGCTGCTTGCCGCGTGTACCCAAGAAACCACCTCTGATGCGCCTGCGACGAAAGCCGCAAACGAACCCACCGCCTCGGTTGCCAAAGCAAGCGCCGATGTACCCGAATCCGTAAAGGGTGCTGCGATCGCTATCGTCCAAAACACCGGCCAAGGCGACTACTTCCAGCAATATCTCAACGGCACCCGGCAACAGGCCGCGGCACTGGGCATGGAACTAAGCGTCTACGACGCCCAGGGAGATAACTCCACCCAAGCGTCCCAGCTCGATCAGGCCATCGCTTCTGGGGCCAAGGGCATTATCGTGCGCCACGGTTTCGCCGATACGCTGTGCCCTGGCGTTAATAAGGCCATCGATCAGGGCATTACCGTTGTCGCCTACGATGTGGAAATCCAAGGCTGCGCCCCGCGGGCGATCCAAACCCAGCAATCCGACGAGCTCATGGCGTCGTTGGTGCTGGATCTGATGAAGGAGGAAGTCGCTTCCGGCAGCGAAGTCGGCTACGTCAACGTGGCGGGCATCGCACCGCTGGATCGTCGTGACGCGGTGTGGCGTAAATACGTCGAAGATAACAACTGGTCGGAGAAGTTCAAGACCGGTAAATACACCGCCTCCACCGCTACCGACTCCGCGCCAATGGTCGATAACGCACTCAAGGCAAACCCAGGGGTTACCGGCATCTATGCGCCTTACGACGAGCTGACCAAGGCGACGTTGACCGCATTGGCTCAAAATCCGGGGCTAACCGACAAGGTCTTTGTCTACGGTGCTGATATCTCCACGGCGGACATCGCCCTCATGGTAGAAGACGGCAGCCCGTGGCGAGCCACCGGCGCTACCGACCCGAACGCCATCGGCGCCGCAGTGGTTCGTACCCTTGCCTTGCAATTGGCTGGGGAATTGACGGAAACCAAGGTGGAATTCCCGCCGATCCTCATCACCCAGGATTACCTGCGGGAGAACAAGATCACCAACATGGATCAGTTGCGCGAAAAGAACGACAAGTTGAATATCTCCGACGTTTCCAGCGCCGACTGGATTCCGGCAGTGACGTTCTAACTACCGCATGTCACGCACTGCAATAAGCGAGAAGTTTTAAATGTTCTATCGCAGTTCACCGCCACCCGGCTTTCTATTAAGCGAGGCCACGCATGTCTAACCACACCGACCAAGCGGTTTTGTCACTGGAAAACCTGGAAAAGTCCTTCGGCAAAAACCAAGTTCTCAAAGGTGTTTCCTTCAAGCTGTACCCCGGAAAAGTCACTGCGCTGTTAGGGGCAAACGGGGCAGGCAAATCCACACTGATTAAAGTGCTTGCCGGTTTATATCCACCCTCCGGCGGCACCGTCTATGTGGGCACCGAACCGGTGACGATCACCAGTCCGCGCGACGCCGATGCGCACGGCATTCAGGTTGTGCACCAGCGGGTGTCCGATTCCATCGTGCCGGGGCTGACGGTGGCGGAGAATCTGTGTTTCGAAGAAATTGCCGCTAATGTCATCCACCCGCTGACCAGCCCGAGCAAGATCATGGCTCGGGCCCGGGAGATCATCGCCACTTTGGAATTGGAGTGGGATGATTCCTTCCTGCGCACAGACGTCGCGGACTTAGGCATCGCTGATGGGCAGCTACTCTTGCTGGCTCGGGCGTTGATTCACCAGCCAAAGGTCCTTATTTTGGACGAGCCCACCTCTACCCTTTCGCATAGCGAAGTGGAGCGGCTCTTCGAAAAAATCGTGTGGCTGAAAGAAAACGGTGTGGCTATCTTGTACGTCTCGCACCGCATGGGCGAGATCGCCCGCCTGGCCGATGACCTGGTGGTGTTGCGCGACGGCCGGATTGTGTTCGCCGACACGCGAACCTTCGAATTAGGCCGCGCCATCGATGCGATGTTGGGCACCCAACCAGCCGCAGCCGGTGCGGTCGACGAAGTTGCACTCGCCGGAGATACAACCCGCGCGGTCGGTGGCGTCGGGGACGCTGGAGATACAGCACCAGCGTCCTCCGATTCGGAGCACATCGTCGTCGAGGAGCAACGCGGCACGGAGGTGACGATCGAGCTTTTCGACGTCCAAGTGCTCCCGCGCAGCGCACCGTTTGATTTGGAAATCCGCAGTGGTGAAGTAACCGGCGTCCTGGGTCTGATCGGCTCCGGGAAAACCGAGCTTGCCATGGGTATTTACGGGGTGCGCCCCTATATCGCAGGTTCCATCAAACTCCACGGCCAGCCGTTTGTGCCTCGTCACCCCCACGATTGTGTGGCGCGTGGAATCTACCTGGTTCCGGAGGACCGGGTAGAACAAGCGATGCTTCCGGATTGGAGCATCGCCGACACCGTGAACTTGCCATTTTTGCATCGGGTCAGCACAAATGGGGTGCTCAGCACCCAGAAGCACGCCCTGGTCGGCGAAAAGGTCATCGATAGCCTGGGCGTGATCTGCACCGACGTTCACCAAAGCGTCGATTCGCTTTCCGGCGGTAACCAGCAGAAAGTGGTCGTGGGCCGGTGGCTGGTCAATGACCCGCAAATCTTTATTCTTGACGAGCCATTCCGGGGCGTTGATATTGGCGCCCGCCGTGAAATTTCCCGCCAGCTGCGCGAATTGGCGGCGACTGGCGCAACAGTTCTTGTTCTGTCCTCCGATGTCGACGAAATCCGGGAGGTCTCAGACCGGGTGTTGGTGTTGGTTGATGGTTCGGTCCGGTTGGATTCCTATAACAGTGAACTTGCGTTTGACACAATCGTTGCAACTATGTCGGAGGTAGCATAAATGAATACCGAAAAGGCACACCCAGACCGCACGCTTGATCTGAAAGAATTACTGGTCAAGTGGGGCTTTATCGTGATTACGATCGTGCTGTTTATATATTTCTCCGCCACCTTGCCCGCCTTTAGAACCACCGATTCCATGTTCGCGTTGTTGAAATTCGCATCGGTGACCGCGATCCTCGGGCTTGGCATCACCATCTCCATGGTTGTCGGTGGCTTGGATATGTCCATCGGTTCCACCGCCGGGTTATCGGTGCAATTAGCCGCCATGACCATGGTGTTCTATAACTACACCGGCGGGGTGGCAATACTGGTGGTTCTGATCGGCGGATTGATCGTCGGCCTGTTAAATGCCCTGCTCATCGTGGTTCTTAAGGTTCCCGACATGTTGGCAACCCTCGGCATGATGTTCGTTATCCAGGGCGCAAAGCTGATCCCGGTCGCCGGGCAATCGGTTTCCGCCGGAATGGTCATGAGCGATGGTTCCCAAGCGCCCGGCAAATTCACCACTTCGTTCCTCATGATCGACCGGGGTTCTATCGGGCCGATCCCGATCCCTGTCATCATCATGATCGTGCTCACGGTTGTGACCTGGTTCTTCCTGGCTAAAACTAAATGGGGTCGGATCATGTACGCGGTGGGTTCTAATCCCGAGGCCGCCCGGATCGCCGGTGTGAAGGTGGGCCAGTACCGGGCGATGGCGTATATCCTCTCCGCCATGTTCGCCTCCATCGGTGGCCTAATTCTTGCGTCCCGCATCGGGCAGGGCGACGTCAATGCTGGCGCTTCTTCCCTGCTGGAGGCAGTGGCCGTCGCGTTGGTCGGCACCTCAGTTTTGGCCATGAATAAGCCGAATGCGTGGGGCACCTTGCTGGGGGCGGTGCTGATCGGCATTGTGTTGACCGGCCTTACCATGAACGGTTTCCAGTACTACTACCAAGACACCGCCAAGGGGTTGGTACTGATCCTCGGCCTGATCTTCGCCTACACCCTTTCCAAGAAAGCTGTCCGGTTTAAACCGGCAGTGTGACACACGCTGTTATTCACGTAGATTTCATCAGGAGGTTTTGACGTGGTTTCCACTTACGGCTACGAGGCAATGAGCCTTGAAGAGCTCGGTTCCTATATTGCTTCCCGCCCGCAACTTGCAGGTCTTATCGACACCGATAATCTCACGGTCACCGAAGAAATCGGCGACGGGAACCTCAATTTCGTCTACCGGGCGGGCGACAACCAGGGACGCTCGTTGATAGTCAAACAGGCTCTTCCGTTTGTCCGCATGACCGGCGAGGGCTGGCCTATGACCCCGGAGCGCGCCCGCTTCGAAGCTAGTTCGCTGAAGATTCACGGCAATCTGGTTCCCGACCTGGTGGTGCGGGTACTGGACGAAAACATGGATCGCTACATTTTCGTCATGGAGGATTTGGCCGACCACACGGTGCTGCGGAAGTCGCTTAATGCCGACGAATCCATCGCCGGGGTCGCGGCGAAAATTGGTGCCTATGTCGGCGCGCTCGCGGTGGATACCTCCCCGCTCGGCGTAAACCGGGAGGTTTTCGGCACCTACCAGGCAGATTTCGTCAATTCGGAACTATCTACCATCACCGACGATTTGGTGTTCACCGAACCGATCCGTGACATTGGCCGCAATTCCACCTTGGATGCCAATAAGGCCGACGCGGAAGATTTCGCCGCCGACCCGGTAATGAAGCGGCTTAATGCCAAGGCTAAGTGGGATTTCCTTACCCGCAAGGAGGCGCTGATTCACGGTGATTTGCACACCGGCTCCGTGATGGTGCGTGCCGATGCCGATGCTGAGCCAAGCGTCAAGGTTTTCGATTCGGAATTCGCCTGTTTGGGCCCGGTCGGTTTCGATCTCGGCGCGATCATGGCCAATTACGTTATCGCCGCCGCCCGCGCCGTGGCGCTGGAGCAGCCAGACCGGGCGCGGTGGCTCGTGGAGCAGTGCCAGGAGGTGCTTGATGGTTTCGACGCGGAGGTTACGCGTCGAATAGCGGCGCACGATCCGGACCCGTTGTGGGATACGGAGTTTATTGCCCGCCATCTGCATCAGTGGCATATCGATGCCTGGATGTTCAGCGCCTGCAAGATGTCGCGGCGGGTGGTGGGTGCCGCGAAAACCGCCGACCTGACCACTCTCGACCCGGCGTTGCGTGAGGGGGCGGATCGGGGCGTGTTGCTGTGCGCCCGCCAGATCGCGCAGTGGACCGTCGGCGAGGAAACCGGCGATGATCTGTCCACCCGCCCGGCGCGGTTGTTGGAGATTCTCAGCGGCCAACGCTAGATCCACGCGGTAAAAATCCCCATGTCCCCAGCGGAGATGGGGATTGTCGCTTTTCGACGCCGCCCGTGCTAGTTGTTCATCGTCGTGGTCGTGCGGTGAAAGGTTGTTGGAGAGCTTGCGTATAAGAAACCGGGGTGGTTACGCTGACCCATGTAACCAAATGTCGAAACATTTAGACGAATGGAGTTTTAGTATGACGCCCCGCCACATCGCCGAACCGATCACCCTGCCATCTGGTGCCGTTGTAAAAAACCGTTTCTTCAAATCGGCCATGCACGAAGCTTTAGGTACTACCGCAGGTGCCCCCGATCCGAAAATAGCGCAACTGTATCGCACCTGGGCTGAAGGCGGCGCAGGGGTGTTAGTGACCGGCAATATGATGGTGGATCGCAATCATCCGGGCGAGCCGGGGAATGTTTTTATTGAAGACGAACGTGACCTCGCGGTTTTAAAGGAATGGGCGGCAGCGGGCACTGTGAATGGCACACATTTGTGGATGCAGATTAATCACCCTGGCAAGCAAAGCCCCAAAAGCGTTAACACCGCACCAGTCGCACCCAGTGCGATACCTCTGTCGAGTGATGCCGATGCATTCTTCGCCACGCCCCGAGCATTAACAATCACGGAAATCCATCAGGTACAACAAAAATTCGTTACCACCGCGGTTATTGCCCAGAAAGCGGGTTTTACCGGAGTGCAGATTCACGCCGCCCACGGCTATCTGGTCAGCCAGTTTTTGTCCCCGGAACACAACCAGCGCACGGACGAATATGGCGGCAGCCTGGAAAACCGCCAGCGTTTTCTGGTTGAGATTTACCAATCCATGCGGGAAGCGCTGGGGGCCGATTTCCCCATCAGTGTGAAAATGAACTCGACCGACGGAACGAAAGATGGGTTCTCCACTGAAGATTCGCTGGACACGGCCAAAAGGTTGTCTGAGCTTGGGGTTGATGTAATCGAGATTTCCGGCGGCACTTACACCTCGCCGATCATGATGGAAACTGGGCAGTATAGCGGCGGCCGCAGCAAGGCCACCTTCAGCGACTATGCAGTTAAGCTACGCTCCGTAGTCTCCACCCCGGTTGCTGCGACAGGCGGATTCCGAGATGCCGCCGGGATGGAGCAGGCGCTTGCTGACGGCGTTACCGATTTCATAGGGATTGCCCGGCCGTTGGCGCTGTATCCAGACCTACCGAATCAGATTCTTAGCGGCAATACGCAAACATACCTCCTCCCTCGCTTAAGCACCGGTATCAAAACAATCGATGACAGGCTTGGCAGTTTGCTGGGCATTGTTGGATACGAATTGCAGATGCACAAGATAGCGGAAGGCAAAAAGCCGCAGATCACGCGGTTTACCGCAAAACAGGCGCTGCTGCATGCACTGTGGCATCATGGCAAAGCCGCATTGGCTACTCGCCGGGCCTAAAAAGGAAAGTTTTATGCCTAAAGAATTCGAACCGCAAAGTCTGCCCTATTTACAAGAAAGTATCCCCATCTTTGACGCGTTAAAGGACGAACACCGACAGAACCTCTTGGTCACATTGGTCTGTCAGGGTCGGTTGAATATGACTGAGCTTGCACAAAGTTCCACACTTTCGCGCACCGCAGTGTCCCATCACGTGAAAATTTTGGAACGGGTGGGGCTTATCACAGTGACCAAACAGGGCACCACCCGCTTCTGCGAACCCAACCTGGAGCAGGTTCTCCGGCTCTTACATTCACTTGCCACTGCACTGGATTCTGATTTGGCTGCGGCGCGCCGACACCGGGAAGATTCGCCACAATGACAAAAACAATTCTGCATGTTGTTACCAATGTTGATGCTTATCAGGGCCACGATGTCCGTCCCACGGGTTTGTAGCTCACGGAACTTACCTATTCCTAGAAGGTGTTCGAAAAAAGCAGGCTTCACGCAGCTTTTGGTCAGCTTCGTGAAGCTCATACTAAAACTGGATCGCGGAACCGGCTAAGTACTCACAAACGATCGTGCAGATTCTGCCCCGTTACTTCTTAAGGGATGCAGGGATTGTTGCGTGACGACGCCGCCATCGTCAGCTGTTTATCACGGTGGCGGCGTCCACATTGGTTAGGAGTGCGCCAATGGCCGAGCTATGTCGGGACTTATTTCTCTTTTTACCCTAAAGCCTAGTTCTTCTGCTTCTTTTCCTAACCGTCCAGCAATGAGATCCATGTCCTCATCGGTGGCGTGATCGCGCACCATCTCCACGGATTCGGGTAGGTCAGAGTAGATTTCCTGTGTAAGCGGATTACGGCGCAAGGTGACAATCCGGTACAGGTGCCAGGCGAATACACCGATATTGAGCGCGAGCGCAAGGGCCGATAGCGCAAATAGCGCGGTAGGGTTGTGGGCGGAGCGGTGTGCGAACATGGAGTCGTGCATGAAGTGCGGGAAGGTGAGAACCACTGCCGACCAGAGGGTGAGGGTATAAGCGCGATACTGAATCCAGGAGCCTTTGCCAAATTTGAAAAGCACAGGGATGGTGCAAGCAGCTAGGAGGGCGACACCGGAATACCAAGCACGGTCGGCGAGGCAGTTATAGACATAGGCGAGGTTCCAGGCGTCGTAAGCAAGAATCCACCAAATATTAAGATCGGGCCAGATGATGGCGCGGGACTTCCCGTTAGCAACAAAGATTCCCACCCAGCCGGAGATTGCCAGCAGGTTGAGCACCCCGGCGGCGGCGTTCATGAGGTTCCACGGCCCGCCCCAGGTTGCCATGTGTTGGCTGGGGTCCACGCCGTGGATGAAGTAGCACTGGATGTCGCGGATCACTGCTTCGATAATATTAAGCGCCAGTATTGCTGGCGGGATAACCAGGTACCAGTAGTTATGCCGGAGTTTTTTGCGGTATTGCAGGGCCACGAGGCACAGCGATCCGGCGAGTGCGGAGTATTGCTTGACTATGGGGAACCATCCGGCGGAGCTAGTTCCCTGGGTTGAATGGGGCCACCAGAATATGGTGAGCAGGATGGGGGCTACAACGAAAACCGCGAGCACTACCCATTTATTGCGCTGGGCAAGCCATGCGGTGAACGCAAGGGCGAAGGTGACTACTGCCAGCATGGCGTAGTCCCACCATTCGCCGGTTTCGAAGAAGAATAGGGTGGCGTATTCCGGTGCCGGGATTTCAGTCCACATGATGGAGAGGTTCTTTCACAACTAGTGCGGTGGATAGGAATGCAGCCCGGCACGTTAATGGTGATCCGTCTTTTAACCACTGGTGTTTACCTGTAGCGGTGCCCGTCGGTTTGTATTGCGCGCAAACATTTCTACGGCGCAGGTGTGCCGAACTCACTTCCCATTCTAAGCCCCACTCGCGGTTAGCGACACATGAAACCTACCCCTAAACTGGGCACATTCAAACTTTCTTATATAAAACTATGTGGGTTTGATCCACCTTTCCAATAACGAGCAAGGTTACGGTAACCAAGCTATAGCTGCGCGGTAGGAGCTGTTAGGATTACACACCTCACCAGCTGTCATACCAGCCCCCCCACCCGGTTACTAAAAGGTCGTTATGCGTTCGTTTTTCCAGATTTTCTCCACCACCCGCACGTTGTGGCCGCTGTACATCGCGGTAACGCTCACCTCCGTGGCAACAGCGCTCCTGGCGTTGGTCACGCCGTTTTTGGTGCGGGAAGCCACCGACGTCATCGTCGCGGCGGTCGGCGGGGAACCAACCAACTCGCAGCTTTCACCGACCACCATCGTGTTGTTGTTGGCGCTGGGACTACTTGCCGCGGAGGTGGGCAACACCATCGTGCATAATATCGGCGGCTACATCGGCGACGTGTTGTCCGCCCGGCTGCGGCAGATTCTCTCAACCCGGTATTTTGCAAAACTCCTGTCGCTGCCGCAGGGGTATTTCGATAATCAGGTCACCGGCACGATCATTGCCCGACTGGATCGGTCGATCACCTCGATCACCAGTTTCGTCCAGGGTTTCGCCAATAACTTCTTCTCCATGGTTTTAACGGTTGGCGCGGTTTTGGCGGTCACGGCGTATTTTTACTTCCCCATCGCGGTGCTTCTAGCGATCGTCTTCCCGATTTACATGTGGCTTACCGCACTCACCAGTAGCCGGTGGCAAAAGTGGGAGGCGGAAAAGAACGAACAGATCGACGCCGCCAGCGGCAGATTCGCCGAGGTTGTCGGCCAGGTGAAAGTGGTGAAATCCTTCGTTTCCGAAATCCAGGAATTAGCCCTCTTTGCCCGCCGGTTCGCCCGCACGATCACCGTCACCACACGCCAATCCCGGTGGTGGCACCTGATGGACATCGCCCGGGGCTTGGCGGTGAATGCGATTTTCTTCGGCATCTACCTCCTACTTTTCCGCCGCACGTTAACCGGTGATTTCTCTATCGGCACGATGGTTCTGCTGATCCAATTGGTCACGATGGCTAGGCAGCCGATTTACCTCATGAGTTACCTAGTGGATACCGGGCAACGCGCGGTTGCTGGTTCCAAGGATTACTTCGCCGTCATGGCGCAGATACCAGAACCCACCGCTAACCCCCAGCTCGTTGCCGCCGCAACCGCCAGCGGCCCGCTTTCGCTTGTCGACGAACCCCCAACACCCCTTTCACCAGGCGAACCCGTATTGCGGCTTAGCGGGGTGTCCTTTACTTACCCCGGCGACGACCAAGAAACCCACGAGGTGCTTCACGACGTTAGCTTCGTCGCCCACCAAGGGCAACGCATCGCATTGGTAGGGGAATCGGGTGGCGGCAAGTCCACCCTGGTTAATCTGATCCTCGGGCTCTATTCCCCCACCGCTGGCACGCTGGAGGTCTGCGGCCACGATATTGCAGGCGTTCCCGCCGATTCACTACGCGCCAGCGTCGGCGTGGTATTTCAAGAAGCAAGCTTGTTCTCCGGCTCCATTAAGGAGAACATCGCCTATGGCCGTCCCGGCGCGACGGACGCCGCGATCATCGCCGCCGCTCAGAAGGCGAATGCCCACGATTTTATCGCGGAGTTTGCTGATGGTTACGACACCATCATTGGTGAGCGTGGCCTGCGGCTATCAGGTGGGCAGAAGCAACGCGTCGCAGTCGCGCGCGCCATGCTCAAGAACGCGCCGGTTTTGGTTCTTGATGAGGCCACCTCCGCCCTGGACACCAAAAGCGAACGCGCCGTGCAGCAGGGATTAGAAGAGCTCATGGAAAACCGCACCACGCTGATTATCGCCCACCGGCTTTCCACCATCGCTGATGTTGATACCATCATCACCCTCAAAGACGGCCGCGTTGATGAGATCGGCTCCCCCGCGCAGCTCGCCACCACCGGCGGCATCTATTCGGAACTACTGGCGATAACCGATAAGGAGAAACTCAAGAGCTTCGGATTGCAGTGATCTTGCGCCTATTCCTCCAGCCGAAACTCAATCGTCGGCCCGGGATTTCCGCTGGCCTGCACAACGAGTGCATGCTCGCCCGGATACAACGTGCGGGTTTTTACCTCTTTAAACGAGTGGCGTTTGCGTAGTTCAACCTGCCCTCCCGCCGCTATATCCACCCGTGACAGTTTAAAAACCGTTGGCTTAAGCAAGCCATCGGCTTTCCGGTAGTGCAGTTGGTAATCAACGATCACGTCGCGGTCAACATCGCCGTCGTTACGAATCACCACGGCAATCTCGGCGCTGGTACCAATGCGCGGATTCACTGGTGTGATGCTGCACCGGTCGACGTACACCTGCGGGTCGGCCTGTACCCCGATAACCGCCAGCGCCTCCGGGTGCCCGGTTTTAATAAGTGTCCGTAACCCCTTTTCCACTATCCACCGGGTCCGCGAGCTATTGCTGATGGCAAGCCATTGACGTGCGGTTTCCACCGCATATTCGGGGTGATCTTTGGAAATGTCGTTGAGGTTATTCGCAACAGACGTCCGTACGTAAGCCGATGGGTCGTCGATAAGCACGGTGATGACATCGACGATCGGCTGCGGGTCCGCGATAAACGGCGCAAACCGCCCCGCCCATGGCAATCGGCTGCGAATCCCCTCGCTGGCAAGCCTGCGCACGTTATGGCTTTCCGACGTCGACCACCGCTTAACGTGCGCCATCGTTAGATCGTGCCACCGATCCAAAAACGGCCGGATGGCGAACTCCCCCGTATGCCGCCTGGTTATCTGTTCGATCGCCGCGAGCGACTGCTCAGGGTGGTCCCCGCCGTAATCCTCAACCAATTGCGCAACCGGCATCAGATACCAGGATTCGGTGAACATCCCCTGGTCCTCGCGCAGCTCCGGCCCCAAGGACGCAACTATAATGTCCAGCTTTTCGACGTAATCACCCGGCAACCGTTCGTACAATTCCCGGGCGATCACCCGAACCCGATCTTTTAATTCCAGATCGGGAACCTGCCGCTCCACCGCGGCGCAGAAATCTTCCACATCCAAGCCACCAGCCTGATCCCCCACCATCGCGCAGATTCTTCGGACGCAGTCACCATCAAAGTGTCTCTTCAACGAGTAATCGGACATACCAAACAGGCTACGCGAAGACCACGCCTGGACTTTTTAAACAACGCACCCCTATAGCGAAGCAGCAAGTTGAGCTGCCCGCTGATAGGAAACATCAAGAATTATTCCCATGTCACGAACGGTATATCCTTGTTCCTTCAATGCCGCAACCACAGCTTGTCGCGTTTGAATGGCTTCGGCACGGATCTCATCCGACTGCCGGTAAAGATAATCGGCGCGCTCTTTAAGTTCTGCAATAGCGGGATTTACAATCGGCTCCACGACAATATCAACTTCGGATTCGTCCAATTGTGCCAAGTACGCGATTGCCTCACGCATTTCGTCTGCGACTTGGTCAAGACGTCGAGTTTGAGAAACCGCACCCACCTCGGCGCATTCAAGAACCCATACGTCACCGGCACCTCGCTCAGCAGTGACTGTAAAAGTAGGCATTACCTCCACCACCCCTTCCCTAACTCGTTAGCGAACTGGTCAAAAAACTTTCGTGCTGTCACATCGTCAATTTCGTTATGCCGACCAAGAGTTCGGGTTGTTTTTCCTACCCTATAAGCGTCATGCCGGGTAAGGGAGATTTCCTCAAACTCCAATCCTTGACGTTTCGCCTCAGCTCTGAGTTTTTTAATGATTGCAGTGCGCTTCACAATGATAGTCTACCCCCATGCGACTTATCAAGTCTAGCGATAATAGACATTATTTTGAAAAGCCCTACACCGCCTGCGTTATCACCACCAGAAGTAGTTCCGCGCAGGTAACGGGGTTATTCAGGCTTAGCTCGCAGACTGTTTCGATTTTCTGAAGTCGGGTGCGCATGGTGTGGCGGTGGATGCCAAGCATGTGGGAGGCATCCGCCACGTGGTTCCCGCTGCGCAGATATGCCGATAAGGTGGCGACGAGATCGGAATTGGTTTTCTTATCGTAATCAGCAAGCCGCCCGATGGTTTCGGCGGCGCGGCCGCGCAGTGCCTGCTGCACGGATGGTTCGTGCAGCCAACTAAGGCTGGTGGAGTCGGCGGTGGCGGTTCCCCCAGGTTGTAAGGCAAGGGCGGTGGAGCACAATGCATCGACCGTCGCCGTGGTGACTGATCGCCAGGATACAACCGCGCCGATGGCGATTTTTAGTTTGGGTTTGTGTTCGGCAAACATGTCAACGATTTCGGCCTGCGGCAGGGCGGCGGTAAGGAGGAATAGTTGGAAACCACCAGCAAGCGGCATTGTGCATTGGCTATAGCCGCGCAGGGCAAGGTGCTTATCACAGGAGGTAACGGCACGAGTGAGTGTGGTGGCGCTGTCACTGTGAATGACGACGAGGCGGACGTCGTCGTGGCCGTCGCTTAGCGGGGCGAAGATTCGCGCCAACGCGCCGTGGTCGGGAGCGGTTTCGCGCTGGTGGGCCAGCAGCATTTCTAAGGCTAAGGTATTGAGTTCATTCCGGGATTGTCGAACGTCAGCAGGCAGGTGCAACAGAATATCCGCCAGGCCCGCAGCGTAGGAAACAATGCGGTTGGCGAGCTTGGAATACGGTTGCGGCGCGGTGGTTACCAACACATGACGGGAAGCACCCTGGGCGGAGAGTTTTTGAATGAGGTGGTACTTTCCGGCGGTGGAAAACGCCCGGCTTAACGCCAGATCATGCGGCGTTTGCTTGGCTGCGACCGCAGCAGCGTCCATGCCCGCATGGGGAACCGATTCCACCACGGTGCCGTCAACATTGCAGACGGCCACCGCAGCGGTGATCTCATGGGCGAGGGTGCGCAGTAAGGCGGGAATGCCGCCAGCGATTGCGGCTGCGTGCAGCTTGTTTTGCAGTTTCAGCTGGGTTGCCTGTTGTTGACTTTCCCGCCGGGCAAATTCGGTGCGCACGGTGGTAAGAATCGACACGAACGGCACGTCGCGCGGCACCTCAAACAATGCGAGGTGTGCCTCCCGGGCGGCGTCGACAAGCGCGGACGGGACGATATCGAAGCTTAAGCCCGTGCCGAAACCGATAGCGGCAACCCCGGCTTGGGAAAGATTGCGCACGTAGTCGGCGAATTTCGCGGGCGTGGATTCAAAAGCCAGGCCAACGAGCAGCACGAGCGCGCCGGGGCTTAAAAACTCGCTGGGATTCTCCAATTCCGTTGGTTGCACAACGGTGAAGCGGGTGTTGGTGTGGGTGAGTTTTTTCAACTTGAGTTTCTTCTGATTCATCAGCCACTCCAGGCTGATGGTTTCGCTTTCCGTCACCACAGGTTGCGCCACCGCACACCTCCCGCCATTAGGTAGAAATGCCTCATTCCTTTTCGCCCAATGGTACATGGTTTCTTCCGGCGTGCACCCCAGATAATGAAGCAGAAAACCAATATTTAGCTGGCACGCAGAAACAGAAAGCGAGCGTCACATGATCGAAATGGATTTCCGTATCCCGCAGCAACGTGAAGTAGCCACCGATGGATTCGGGGCAAAAAGCGCCGAGCTCGATTCCCGGCGGCACAACGCCCTCCCCCGAGCACTGAGTCCTGGGCTGCCCGGCTACGTCGCCGACGCCGACGGCGGCATCCTCGCCGACGTGGACGGCAACCGCTTTATCGACTTCGCATCCGGCATCGCCGTGACCTCCGTGGGTGCCGCAAACCCGGCGGTCATCGCGGCCATCACCGAGGCTGCGCAACACTTCACCCACACCTGTTTCATGGTCTCCCCCTACGAAAGCTACGTGGCGCTGGCGGAAAAGCTCAACGAACTTACCCCAGGTGACCACCACAAGAAAACCGTATTGCTCAATTCCGGCGCGGAGGCGGTAGAAAACGCGGTGAAAATCGCGCGCGCCTACAACGGCAAGAAAGCAGTCGTCGTGTTCGACAACGGCTACCACGGCCGCACGAACCTCACCATGGCGATGACCGCGAAAAACAAGCCATACAAGACCGGATTCGGCCCGCTCGCCAGCGACGTCTACCGCGCACCAATGTCCTACCCGCTGCGCGACGGTCTCGACGGGGCTGCGGCGGCCCGCCGGTCCATCAAAATGATCGAACAGCAGGTCGGGGCAGAAAACCTCGCCTGCGTTGTCATCGAACCTGTGCAGGGTGAAGGCGGCTTCATCGCGCCCGCGCCGGGCTTCCTCCCCGCGATCGCCGAGTGGTGCCGCGACAACGATGTGGTTTTCGTCGCCGACGAAATTCAGGCGGGATTCTGCCGCACCGGCGACTGGTTTGCCTGCGATAACGAGCAGGTCGTGCCCGACCTGATTACCATGGCGAAAGGCATCGCTGGCGGTATGCCGATCTCGGCGGTGACCGGGCGTGCCGAGATCATGGACGCGCCGGTGCCTGGCGGTTTGGGCGGCACCTACGGCGGCAACCCGGTCGCCTGCGCCGCAGCGCTGGCCGCTATCGAGCAGATGGAAACCTACAATCTCAACGCCCGCGCACGAGCCATCGAAGGAGTCATCACCGAGGTACTCGGCCCGCTCACCGAGCTGGAAACCGTGGCTGAGCTGCGCGGCCGGGGCGCAATGATCGCCCTTGAGCTTGTCGATGCCGCAGGGGATCCGAACCCCGACCTTACCGCCGCCGTCGCCGCCCGTTGTAAGAAAGAGGGAGTTCTCATTCTCACCTGCGGCATGGATGGTAACGTTATCCGCCTGCTGCCCTCCCTCGTCATTCCAGAAGCCGTGCTTCGGGATGGCCTTGAGGTGCTCGCCACCGCCATTAAGGAGCTGTCTTAACTCATGACCTCACTACCCTGCGCCGTCCCATTGGGCGTTCGCCTCGGATTCGCCGAGGTGACCACCAACACCACGTTCGACGTTATCGACCCGGCCACCGAAAAAGTCCTGGCTGCCGTCAGCGACGCTACTTCCACCGAATGGAATGCGGCGTTAGACAAGGCCGTCACGGCGGGTGAGATATGGGCCAAAGCAACACCCCGCGACCGGGCTGAAGTGCTGCGGCGCATTTTCGACCGCATCCATGACCGTGCCTTAGATTTCGCCCAGGTCATGACCCTGGAGATGGGCAAACCCGTGGCCGAAGCCAAAGGCGAAGTCGCCTACGGTGCCGAGTACTTCCGGTGGTTCGCCGAGGAAGCCGTGCGCATTCCCGGCCGCGCCGGAACCGCGCCTGCCGGAATCGGCTCCATGATTATCACCCGCACCCCTGTCGGGCCCGTTCTTGCCATCACCCCGTGGAATTTCCCACTGGCAATGGCAACCCGGAAAATCGCACCCGCCCTCGCCGCAGGCTGCCCGGTCATAGTCAAACCCGCCCAGGAAACCCCACTGACCATGCTGCTGCTTGGCGAAGTCATTACTGAAGTTTTGCAGGAAGCCAATGCACCCGATGGGCTGGTCTCCATCATCCCCACCACGAAATCCGCCGATCTTTCTGCGGAATTAATGGCCGACCCCCGGTTACGCAAAATCACTTTCACCGGCTCCACCGCCGTGGGCAAACACCTGGTACGGCAATCCGCCGACAACCTATTGCGAACCTCCATGGAACTCGGCGGCAATGCACCATTCGTGGTCGCCGCCGACGCCGATCTTGACCTGGTTCTCACCTGTGCGGCCCAAGCAAAAATGCGCAACGGCGGCGAAGCCTGTATTGCGGCCAATCGATTCCTGGTGGACGAATCCATCGCCGAGGAATTTACCGAACGGCTTACCGAGGTCATGGCGTCGTTTAGCACCGGCCACGGGCTTGACGACGGCACCAAGCTCGGCCCCATCATCACCGCGAAACAGCGCGACGGAATCCATGCCCTGGTTACCGACGCCATCGACAACGGCGCCACCTTAACCATCGGCGGCGAAATCCCGGCCGGTCCTGGGTTCTTCTACCCAGCAACAGTTTTGGCCAACGTGCCACACGACACCAAGATTCTGCACGAAGAAATCTTCGGACCGGTTGCCACAATCACCACGTTCAGCAGCTTGGACGAAGGCATCGCCCTGGCCAATAACACCCCGTTTGGCCTGGCCGCCTACGGTTTTAGCGAAAACATCCACACCGCTACTCGGCTAGCCAACGAACTCCAAGCAGGCATGGTGGGTATCAACCGCGCCGCCATTTCCGATCCGGCCGCCCCATTCGGCGGAATCAAACAATCCGGATTCGGCCGCGAAGGCGGTACCGAAGGGATAGAGGAATACCTCGACGTGAAATACATCGCGCTCCCGTAGCCCCCCAGCTGACCAGAAACCCCAGTTGCACAATCGCAAGATTCTTATACAACTGGGGTTTTCGCATGGCGTCACCCACCTTCATTTTTGAAATTCCCTTACGGCACATCCCTTCCCTGACCTTCGAATTTGCTTATTTCAGCGCCTTTTATATTCCTTAAAGACACCCCCGCTTTTCTCACGGAAAAACTATACAAAAAGCCCACTTTCGCATTTTCGCCAGCGCTACCATGAGAAAGGTTTTCCAGCCAGACACTTTTTCAACTTACTTTTGAGGACACAACAATGAAAAAGCATGTTCTTGTAGTGACTGCACTTTCTTTCCTACTCAGCGGATGTGCAGCTATCGATGTTGCGAAAACACTACAAAAAGCCTCAACACAATCAGCCACGGCAAGCACCACCGCTACAAGTGCAACGACAGTAAGCATCCCGCCGGAAAAACCAAACACGCCACGTGAAACTGCGATGGAAAATGACGATTTAGATGTTGGCTTATACGGTCTCCGCGCCCCCGATGGTGTCCTTGATGTAAAACGCACCTTAAGCACCGAACATGACTTCACTGCGGTAAAAAATTACCCGGAGCTTTTGGACTACGATCCATACTACTCAAAGTAGACGGGTGAATACGGAACGATGCCTTTCGAAGAGCTCGTAACAAAGGTCCACGAGTCCCTGGAGAAAACCCATCCATCGACAACCATCGACGGCATGGAATACACGATAACCGAAGACGCACCCAACCCACTGGTCAGCGACACCATAGTCCCAGGTGCCATCTACTCCAATTTCGAATACTGCTGGCAAGAACAAATCGGTGAAAACGTCCACCGTATCCTCTATGTCGAAGTCGAAGAAGTGGAATCTGAGTACGAACGCACCTCCGTTGTGAACTATTCCTATGTAACCCCCTCTCCATTAACCTGTGAGATTCAAAGCCATGGGCGACTAGATTACAACGCGGATATGTAACAGCAAGCCTGATTCTTCAACAAACCCCCACCCACCGGTTTTTTCCCCAATGGCTGGGGGTTACTTACTGCTATTCGCGTACCCAGCTTCCGATGACACCTGGGATTACTTTGGGTTGTTCGCCCAACAGCGCTTTGAGGTTGGTGTCTCGTTCAACACTCGCAGTAATACCCCGTATCGGCTTTTTCCGTTTACGCTGATTCTCGTTATTGTTGTTGTTCTGCCCACCAATAGGCGCCCCGACCATCGGGGTACCAGCACGCCCGCCACTATTTGCACCACCAGCACCAG
>NZ_JAUNKC010000007.1 GCF_030532965.1 Corynebacterium sp. | reverse complement strand
GAGCGCATGGGCCACATTGAGCTGGCCGCGCCGGTGACCCACATCTGGTACTTCAAGGGTGTTCCTTCCCGCCTGGGCTACCTGCTCGACCTGGCGCCGAAGGATCTCGAACGCATCATTTACTTCGCTGCGAACATCATCACCAGCGTCGATGATGAAGCACGCCACAACGACCTGACCACACTAGAGGCAGAAATGCTCCTAGAAAAGAAGGACGTGGAAGGCGACGCGGAGCAAGAGATCGCCGACCGGGCTCAGAAGCTGGAAGAGGACTTGGCAGAACTCGAAGCTGCCGGTGCTAAGGCCGATGCTCGTCGTAAAGTGCAGAATGCCGCTGAAAAGGAAATGCAGCACATTCGGGAACGCGCTGAGCGGGAAATCGACCGGCTGGAAGAAATCTGGCAGACCTTTATCAAGCTTGCCCCGAAGCAAATGATCATCGACGACAAGCTGTACGAAGAGCTCGTCGACCGCTATGAGGATTACTTCACCGGCGGCATGGGTGCCGAGGCTATCCAAACCTTGATCCGCAACTTCGACCTTGATGCCGAGGCGGAAGAGCTGCGCACCATCATCAACGAAGGCAAGGGCCAAAAGAAGATGCGTGCCTTAAAGCGCCTGAAGGTGGTTGCCGCCTTCCAGCGCTCCGGCAACGATCCAGCTGGCATGGTGCTCGACTGCATCCCGGTTATCCCGCCGGAATTGCGCCCGATGGTTCAGCTCGACGGTGGTCGCTTCGCCACCTCCGACCTGAATGACCTGTACCGTCGCGTTATCAACCGGAACAATCGTCTGCTGAAGATGATTGACCTCGGTGCGCCGGAAATCATCGTTAATAACGAAAAGCGCATGCTGCAGGAATCCGTTGACGCATTGTTCGACAATGGTCGTCGCGGCCGCCCAGTCACTGGTCCGGGTAACCGTCCGCTGAAGTCGTTGAGCGATCTGCTCAAGGGTAAGCAGGGCCGGTTCCGTCAGAATCTGCTGGGTAAGCGTGTTGACTACTCGGGTCGTTCCGTTATTATCGTCGGTCCGCAGCTGAAGCTGCACGAGTGTGGTCTGCCGAAGCTGATGGCGTTGGAACTGTTCAAGCCGTTCGTGATGAAGCGTCTGGTGGAAAACGACTACGCCCAGAACATCAAGTCCGCAAAGCGCATGGTGGAACGCCAGCGCCCAGAGGTGTGGGACGTGCTGGAAGAGGCCATCGCTGAACACCCAGTGATGCTCAACCGTGCGCCTACCCTGCACCGCCTTGGTATTCAGGCCTTCGAGCCTAAGCTCATCGAAGGTAAAGCAATCCAGCTGCACCCGCTTGCCTGTGAAGCGTTCAACGCTGACTTCGACGGTGACCAGATGGCTGTTCACCTGCCGCTGTCGGCCGAAGCTCAGGCTGAAGCTCGTATCCTCATGCTGGCGTCGAACAACATTCTCTCGCCTGCATCCGGTAAGCCACTGGCCATGCCGCGTCTGGACATGGTGACCGGCCTGTACTACCTCACCATGGATAAGCGTGCCGACGAATTCGGCGGTCAGGGTGCATACGCGCCTGCTACCGCTGAGGGGCCTGCCACTGGTGTGTACTCTTCCTACGCGGAAGCCATCATGGCTTACGACCGGGGAGTGCTTGGCCTTCAGGCCAAGATCAAGGTGCGGATTTCCCACCTGCGCCCACCAGCAGACATCGAGGCGGAGCAGTTCCCAGACGGTTGGGAGCAAGGCCAAACCTGGTTGGCGGACACCACGCTGGGTCGGGTTATGTTCAATGACCTTCTGCCGTGGAACTACCCATACCTTGAGGGTGTGATGGTTCGTAAGGGCGGCGGCCCAGACAAGATCATGCTGGGCGATGTCATTAACGACCTTGCAGCCAAGTACCCAATGATCACCGTGGCTCAGACCATGGACAAGATGAAGGACGCTGGTTTCTACTGGGCTACCCGCTCCGGTGTCACCATCGCTATGTCCGACGTTTTGGTCTTGGATAACAAGGAAGAAATGCTCGAATCTTACGAGGCCGAGGCCCGCAAGATCGAACGCAAGTACTGGGAGCAGGGCGCGCTCACCGAGCGCGAGCGCTACGACCGCCTGGTCGAACTGTGGAAGAACGCAACCGACACTGTTGGTAAGGCAGTGGAGGAGCTCTACCCAGACGACAACCCGATTCCGATGATCGTGAAGTCTGGTGCTGCCGGTAACATGCGTCAGATCTGGACCCTGGCCGGCATGAAGGGCATGGTTGTGAACTCCAAGGGTGACTACATCACCCGTCCGATCAAGACCTCCTTCCGGGAAGGCCTGTCGGTTCTGGAGTACTTCAACAACTCCCACGGTTCCCGTAAGGGTCTGGCCGATACCGCGCTGCGTACCGCCGACTCGGGTTACCTGACCCGTCGTCTCGTGGACGTCGCCCAGGACGTCATCGTGCGTGAGGAAGATTGCGAAACCCGCCAAGGTATTCGCGTTCCGATCGCAAGCCCTGTTAAAGACGCGGAAGGCAATGTCACGGGTTACTCCGCGCACAGCCTGATCGAAACCTCGGTTCTGGGTCGTGCGTTGGCTACCGACATTAAAAACGGCGATGAGGTTATTGCCAAAGCTGGTGACTACCTGGACGAAATGCTCGTCGAAAAGCTTGTTTCTGCTGGTGTCGAGTTTGCCAAGGTTCGTTCCGTACTGACCTGCCAAACCGCAACTGGTGTGTGCGCGAAGTGCTACGGCATTTCCATGGCTTCCGGTAAGCAGGTAGATATCGGCGAAGCTGTCGGCATCGTTGCTGCACAGTCCATTGGTGAGCCGGGTACCCAGCTGACCATGCGTACCTTCCACCAGGGTGGTGTTGGTGGCGACATCACCGGTGGTCTGCCGCGTGTTCAGGAGCTGTTCGAGGCCCGTGTTCCGAAGAACCGTGCCCCGATTGCTTCGGCTGCCGGTACAGTCCACTTAGAGGACGAAGGCAACTTCTACACCCTGACCATTACTCCGGACGACGGTTCGGACAACGTGGTCTACGAGAAGCTGTCCAAGCGTCAGGGCTTGGCAAACGTTCGGGTGCCTATGGAATCCAACCCAAGCGCCTGGATCGAACGCACCCTCGCCGAGGGCGATCATGTCGAGGTGGGCGACCGCCTGCTGCGCGGCCCTGCCGATCCGCATGACGTGCTGGAAATCTTGGGTCGCCGTGGTGTGGAACAGCACCTGGTGGACGAGGTGCAGGCAGTGTACCGCGCCCAGGGTGTGGCTATCCACGACAAGCACATCGAGATCATCATCCGGCAGATGCTGCGCCGTGGTACCGTCATCGAATCCGGCTCGACCGAATTCCTGCCAGGTACCTTGGTGGATCTTTCCGAAGCCAAGGCTGCGAACGCTGAGGCTATCGCAGCTGGCGGCCAGCCTGCGGAATTGCGTTCCGAGATCATGGGTATCACCAAGGCTTCCTTGGCTACCGAATCCTGGCTCTCGGCCGCATCCTTCCAGGAGACCACCCGCGTGCTCACCGACGCTGCCATTAATAAGCGTTCCGACAAGCTGATCGGCCTGAAGGAAAACGTGATTATTGGTAAGTTGATCCCGGCTGGTACCGGTATCTCCCGTTACCGCAATATTGCGGTTAAGCCTACCGAGGCTGCCCGCAATGCCGCGTACTCCATCCCAACCTATGGCGATTCCATCTACGGTGACGATGGTTACGGCGACTTCACTGGCGCTTCGGTGCCATTGGATGAGGCATTTGACATGTAGTACGGCCCGAATCCACAATTTCGGTCTGTTGTAAAACCGCCCGCGCTGCACGATTACTGTGCGGCTGCGGGCGGTTTTTGCTTGTCGACGCCCACAACGGCAGCGAGTTCACTCTCCGCATGGCCCGGCTTACAACTTATTCGGCCGGGAGAACAGCGCAACCTGCCACGAGGCGGTTAAGTAGGGCAGGCGCTTAAGAGCAACTCGACCTTTTCGTGCTTTGGTGTTCGGTTTCGCGTCTTAGCGGACTTAAAAGTCGAGTTGGGACTTTTCTGCCGCGCTGACCACCATTTCCAGTGGGATATGCGACCTGATTTAGGGAATAGGTAGTGCGGATAAGGAATGTGTGTACACCGAGCTCCCGATGTTCATGTGTTAGCGGTTCACCGCGTTAGCTACACTGTCGAAGTCGGGCAGGAGGTTAGCGAAATGGAATTTCCAATACACGTTGCGGTTGTGCCCCCACTACAATCTATGAGAAAGTAGGAGCATTGCTTTAACAAAAGTTGTGGAGGTGAGCGGGCATGTGGCAGAAAGTCAAGTCAATCGCACAATGGCTGGGAATTGCGCTTTTTTGCGTGATGCTCACGACCAAAACCACTGGTAGCTACGACTATCTATGGATATCGGCCGCATTGTTTGTATTCTTAGCCGCGCCGACATTTGTGGAGTGGGTCGCTAAAACTAAGCGAGCGGCGCAAAGCTAAGCGCTCGTGGCGGATTCCAGATAGATGCTCCGTGTTCTCACCTTAAACATCGGCCGTCCCTCGGTGGAGCGGGCAAAGCAGCTCATCGGCTGGCTGAATGCTTACCCGGCGGATGTCACGGTGTTGACCGAATTCTCCGATTCGCCCGGTAGTGCTCTTCTGCGCCAAGCCTATGAAAATGCTGGCTACCATGTCTCAGCTTCGTCGCCTGACACACCTAAGCGCGGGGTCGCCATTATCACCGCAACCGCACCGGTGGACGTTCGGCACAGTGAGCTTTTGGGGGAGCGGGCGCTAAGCGTCATCGTGGATACTGCTGTCGGGCCAGTGGATGTTGTGGGCGTGTATGCCCCAAGTTCGGATCCGTCTGCCTCCGTGACCGGGGAGTCGCTGGACCGCAAACGCACATGGTTGAATGCGTTTTACCAGGTGTTATCGTATTCCGATCCGCAAACGATGCGGATCGTGGCGGGTGATCTCAATATCGCCGACCCGAGGAAAACAACCGCCCCGGATTGGTTGGCGGATTTCGAGCAGCGGTTCTTTACCGAGATGGAACGGTTGGGCCTTTATGATCTTTCCCCATTAGGGCCCGCTGACCTGGAGTTCAGCTGGATCGGGCGCGGCGACCAGCAGCTTCGCTTTGATTACGTTTTAGCAAGCCAGCATTTTCTGCCGTTGGTTGACTGCCACGAATACGTACACGATGTGCGGGAGTCTAAACTGGCGGATCATTCCGCCCTCCATGTTGATCTTCGCGTCGAGCATTCGGACTTCGTGGCACGAGCTGAGCTTAAAATTCCCGGTGAGCAATTGTCGTTTTTCTAGCGTGCGGGATTGGTTTGTTGCACGTTCGTTTAAATGCGTTAGCCTTGTGTTATCCCGTGATAGATAAGGAGTATTGATATGCCTCAACCACTTGTGCATTTTTACTCTGCTGAAGAGATAAAAAGAGAGCTCAGGATTCTCGAACAACAAGCGAAGTCGCAAAAGACAACTATCTCGGAATTGCAGGAACGTGCCCTTGAGTGGGATCTTTCAAGGCAAGAACGTGATCTTCTAAATAAATACGAACGTTTTGCAGAGATGTTGGAGTTCGTCGAAGCCTAACAAATCCACATCCAGTCATGTCTGGCAATCCACAGGGGTGATCCCCCGAAGAGGAAAAATTGCGCGAAAATGCTGAACGTTTTGCGCTGGAAATGACAAACACGCTCAGACTTGTTTCTGCGGATGATTCCCAAAGCTTCAACGCGGCTCTGTCCAAAAATAAACAAGGAAAATACCGAGTTTCTGTTTCATCTGACTCAGGCTTTCCCCTTTGTGATACTGGTAAAACGGTGTTTCTTTTAGAAGCCCGGTGGTCGTTTGTCTCGGGATCATCTATTGACTGGATGAGAGCTGAAAGTTCTGCTTTCGCGGTTTTCTCCACCCTAACGGCAAAAGCACCGCTATTTAGATACGAATTCTCCACTAACCACGGCTTCAAAATTCCTGAAGCACATATTCATTTTCACGGACATGAAGACGGGAATTTGGGTATGGAACGAGTTGGTCCGATCAAAGAAACTCTCTCGCACACTGGAGAAAACTCCAAACGCGCTAGAAAACGAGGTCGGGAAGCCAACGATCCAACTAAACGTCAACCCCAGGTGTCCGATTTGCATTTTCCGGTAGGCGGAACGCGGTTTCGACCAGTGCTAGAAGACATTCTTCTCATGCTTATTGAGGAGTATGGAATAGATACGACTATGAGTGTCGATGATGTAACTGCACAATTGCATAGTCAAGTCTTTGAATGGCGAAAGAAACAACTGGCCTCGGCAATCCGTGATATGCCAGAAGTGGCGCTATCTACCATTGAAGATATGGGTTTTTCGGTTGTGCCACCACCAACTGGAATTTCAGAAGGCAGGAAAGATCGTTTTACCAAGCGCTAAAACTCGATCGATTTTCTAATCAGATAAAACTACCGTCCATTCTGCGGGCCTGTTGAATAACGAGGTCGTGCCCGAGGTCGGCGAGGCGGTGCTGGAGTTCGGGTAGGTGCTTTTCCACCAAGCCGCCACGCCAGACGGTGGTGCGTACCTGGAGCGGCACATTGGCGCGGCTGAGCGCGGTTAGTGAATCCCACACCCGATTCGCCGCTGTGGCGTGAACGCCGGTGACCTCGTGCATGTCCTTAGGCAGTGCCTTGATGTCGAGTCCTACCCAGTCGGGTGTGGTTTCGGGGCGTGTTAGGAGTGCGGTTATCACCTGTGGCCGGTAGCCGCAGGTGTGCAGCCCAATGGGGAATCCGGCCGCGTGGGCGGCGGCGATTGCGTCGCCAAGCCCGGAAACGGCGGTCGGTTCGCCGCCGGAGATGACGAGGGCGTCGATAAACGTGCGCCGCTTCGTCGCCACGGCGAGTACGTCGTCGAAGTTATAGGCGGCGGGCGCGAATGGTTGCAGCTGCGGATTGTGGCAGTACAAGCAGCGTAGTGGGCACCCTTGGGTGAATGCGGTGACGGTGATTTTCCCGGGCCAGTCGGTGGCGGAGAACGGAATGATTCCTGCTATCGGAAGCGGGTTAGGCGTAGGTTTCGCTGAAATAGCGTCGTTCATGGAACTCGCCTTTCTTTCCGATATTGAAGCTTTGGACGGGGCGGAAGTACCCCATGACCCGGGTCCACATTTCAGTTTCGGCGGCACAGTCGGGGCAGGTGGGGTGTTCACCGGAAATGTAGCCGTGGTTAGGGCAAATGGAATAGGTCGGGGTGATGGTGATGTACGGCAGCTGGTAGTTTTCCAGGGCGCGTCGCACCAGTTTGGCGCAGGCGACGCCGTCGGACATGGCAGCCCCCATGTAGAGGTGCAGCACGGTACCACCTGTGTATTTGGTTTGCAGTTCGTCTTGGTGTTCCAAGGCGACAAACGGGTCGGGGGTGTGGGCGACGGGTAGTTGGGAGGAATTGGTGTAATACGGTTGGCTGTCGCTGCCGGCGTGCACAATGTCGGGGAAGCGGGCGATGTCTTCTTTGGCAAACCGGTAGGTGGTGCCTTCCGCCGGGGTTGCTTCCAGGTTATACAGGTGCCCGGTTGCTTCCTGGGCGGCGGTCAGTCGCCGGTTAATGTGGTCGAGTAGCCGGGTGACTAGTTGTTTTCCTTCCTCGTCAGTGATGTCGAGGCGGTCGTGGCTGAAGTTTCGCACCATTTCGTTGCAGCCGTTGACGCCGATCGTCGAAAAGTGATTATCCAGGCTGGGGAGCCACCGGGCGGTATACGGGTATAGCCCGGCTTCGAGATTGTGTGCAACGAATTCCCGCCGACGTTCCAGGGTGTCGATGGCGATGTCGATGAGCTTGTCGACGCGGGCACGAAGTCCCGGCTCGTCGCCTGGGTGCAGGTAACCTAGCCGTGCGCAGTTAAGGGTGACCACCCCGATGGAACCAGTCAATTCGGCCGAGCCGAACAGGCCGTTGCCGCGTTTGAGCAGCTCGCGCATGTCTAATTGCAATCGGCAGCACATGGAGCGGATCATGCCCGGGTCGAGGTCGGAGTTAATAAAGTTTTGGAAATACGGCAGGCCGTATCGTGCGGTCATGGTGAATAGTGCCTGCGCATTGGGGCTATCCCAGTCGAAGTCCTTGGTGATGTTATAGGTAGGGATGGGGAAGGTAAACGGCCGTCCGTCGGCATCCCCGCCGGAGAGAACCTCAATGAAGGCCCGATTGATCAGATCCATTTCGGGTTGCAGGTCACCGTAATAGAAGTCCTGTGGTTCCTCCCCGATGAACGGTACTTGGTCGCGCAGGTCGGCAGGGCAGGTCCAGTCGAAGGTCAGGTTGGTAAAAGGCGTTTGGGTGCCCCAGCGCGATGGGACGTTGAGGTTGAAAACAAACTCCTGGATCACCTGCAACACGTCGTTATATCGCAGGTTATCAAGCCGCACGAAGGGCGCCATATAGGTGTCAAAGGAGCTAAAAGCCTGGGCGCCAGCCCATTCGTTTTGCAAGGTGCCGAGGAAATTGACCACTTGGCCGCAGGCGGAACTAAAGTGCTTCGGCGGTGCGGAGGAAATGGTGCCCGGTACCCCGTTGAAGCCTTGTTCGAGTAGTTGCCGCAGTGACCACCCGGCGCAATAGCCCGACAGCATGTCCAGGTCGTGGATGTGGATATCGCCGCTGCGGTGGGCGGCGTTGGCGGCGGGGGAGAAGACCTCATCAAGGAAGTAATTGGCCATGGCTTTTCCGGCGGTGTTGAGAATCAGTCCACCTAAGCTATAGCCCTGGTTGGCGTTTGCATTGATCCGCCAATCGGAGCGGGTCAGGTACTCGTTGATGCTGGTTGTGCTTTCCCGAAGGTTGTTTTCGGTAGGGGTCTGGGGGTGGGTGGCGTGTGGATTGATGGTTGTCATGCCGTCCACCATAATGGCAGCTAATCGAAAAGTGGCACAAGATATTCCACTGAAAATTACGGTTAATACTACATATTGTGTTTGTTGATCGTGTTCCCGCTGGGGTGGGCCCCTAGATGTTGCGCCAGTGGGATTTCTTACACCGGTGTCATTCGTGTCTAATGCCCAGGTGCCAGTCACGCCGAAGCGGTGTGCACCCACGGTATTTCATACCCCGGGCCGATCCGCAGCAGACCCGCCACTGACTAAGCTCTGCTGGTATGGCCACCACCTACACCGAAACAGAGACCAAGCGGACGCTTCCGTGGTGGAAAGACTCCAACCTCATTTTGCAATTAGTCTTTCAAACGTTTATCACTGTAATACTTTTACTTTTTGCGTCAACCAGCGAATTGGAAGGTGAATCGGCACTTATCATGCCAATTGCTGGGCAATACAGGTGGTTCATTCCGATCAGCCTAATATTCCTCTATACAGGGTCCGCATTGTGCTATTTCGGGGTGATCCTCGAAAGATTCCGGCCAGAAACTGGCTTATTCATCGTATTCATTGGCGGAATTTTATTGATATTGACGCTGCGCTTCGTCCATCCGATGGGGTTGATTCTCATATGTCATCAAGCCTGGTTTATCGCAGCGTACGTTTATCACCGGTGTACATTGTGGACAATTTTGCTGTATGTTTCTGGAACATTTGCAGTGATCTTCTTACTGATCTTGCCAGCCTATAGCCATAGCATTGAATTTGAGGGAGCTATGAGCTTTGGTGCTTGGGTTGTCAGCCCGCTCAACCTTGGGATGTCCTTTGTTTCTTTAGCAGTGATCTACCTTGCCATCGCACTGTTTTGGCAATACGGCAAAAACACCAGGCGCAGCATGCTCAGAATCCAAGCGCTCCAAGACCGGGCGGAATACGCCGCCGTTGCCGAACGCAACCGCATCGCCCGCGAAATGCACGACATCGTGGCACATTCGCTCACCGTCATGATCGCCCAAGCCGACGGCGGCAGGTTCGCCGGGCAAAAAGACCCCGCCAAAGCCCTCCAGGCACTAGGCACCATCTCCGAGGTGGGGCGCGACGCCCTGGGGCAAATGCGGTCCCTGCTCAGCGTCCTGCGCGACGACCAAACCCCCGACCGTTCGCTTGGCGTGGACGGTGGGATCGCCGGGATCGACGATCTGGTACGCGAAGCCCGGCGCGCCGGGGCGGATGTCGACTACACGGTGACTGGAACCCCGCAGAACCTGGGGGCGTCGACAAGCTTAAGCGTGTATCGAATCGTGCAGGAAGCGCTCACCAACGTGCTTAAACACGCAGGTTCGGTGCCGGTGAAGGTCAAGTTGCGGTGGCCGGAGCCGAACGACGGGCAGGAGCTGCGCATCGTCGTCAGTAATATCAACGGCGTAGGGTTGGTGGAAACCGAGAGTGAACTGCCTGGTAGAGGGCTGATCGGCATCGCGGAACGGGCGAAGCTCCACGGCGGTACGGCATCGTGGGGACAGTACGGCGATAATTGGCGGGTGGACGTCACCTTGCCGGTAACGAGTTAATACCGAAGAAGAAACGAGGATAATTGTGTATCGCGTAGGGCTTGTCGACGACCAACAGTTGGTGCGCGCCGGGTTTTCCATGGTGCTAGGATCCCAGGACGATATTGAAGTCGCCTGGGAAGCAAGCGACGGCGTTGAAGCTGTCGAACTGGCCACCAACGACCCGGTGGATGTGATCTTCATGGACATTCAAATGCCGGTGCTCAATGGGATTGAAGCCACCAAGGAACTCATCGCCCGGAAGCAATTATCGCCGAAGGGGACTCCTACCCGGATCGTGGTGTTAACCACCTTTGATACGGATAACTACGTGGTTAGTTCAATAGAAGCGGGAGCTTCCGGGTTTCTACTCAAAGATACTTCACCGGAGGAACTGATCAGTGCGGTATACAACGTAGGTGAATCAGCGGCAGTCATTTCACCAGCCGCCACCGCAAAGCTGTTTAGCCACTTACGGCATCAACAGCCACTGGCGACTGGGGTGGCTGCGGGGACGAAGGACAATACCCTCGCGTTGCTTAATCATTGTCTGTCAGATCCGCTCACCGCACGGGAAGCGGAGATTCTGGTGCTCATAACCCACGGTAAATCGAATACCGAAATCGCCGACGAGTTGTTTATTTCGCTGCCCACCGTGAAGACCCACGTCGGGCGGATTCTTGCTAAAACCAATTCCCGCGATCGAGTGCACGCGGTGTTGTTTGCCATTAAACACGGAGTGATTCCAGAATGATTATCGTTGAAAATCTCACCAAAAAATACGGCGCACAAGTGGCCGTTTCCAATCTCAGTTTCACCGTCCCGGACGGCCAGGTCACCGGTTTTTTAGGGCCGAATGGTTCGGGGAAATCCACCACGATGCGATGCATCCTGGGCCTGGATGCGCCGACCGCAGGCACTGCGGTTTTCCGCGGTGGTTATTACGACGGCCCCTTTGCCTCTTTGGATAATAAACCCAAGGTTGCGGGCGCCATCATTGATACCTCCTGGTTCCACCCAGCCCGCAGCGGCCGCAATCACTTGCGGGTGATCGCCCGGGGCGCAGGCATTAGCGACAAACGGGTGGAAGAATGCTTAGCTATTGTCGGCATGACCAATGTTGGTGATAAGAAACTCGGCGGCTATTCGCTGGGTATGAAACAACGAATCGGTGTTGCCGCCGCACTGTTGGGGAACCCGCAACACCTGATTCTTGATGAACCAATCAATGGCCTCGACCCCGCCGGGGTGAATTGGATGCGCACCACCATCAGGCGTTTCGCTGAAGAGGGCAGAGCTGTTTTGGTGTCCTCCCATTTGCTGGCGGAAATGGAGCAAACGGCCGACCGTATTGTCGTCATCGGCAAGGGGCACATGGTGGGCGAATACTCGATGTCGGAATTCCTCGCCGACGGCACCACCGTTGAAGTCGAAAGCCCCCAGGCGAAAGACCTCGCGGCGGCGCTGGTTGCAGCGGGACTCAGCCCGACGCCGGGGCCGGGGTCGAATACCATCATTGTTCCGCTGAGCCCGCATGTAACCGAGGCGGCACTGCGGCAGCAGATCGCCCAGATTGCAGCCGAGGCCGGATACTTGGTTACCCGGCTGCAAACCGTCCACGACAATCTCGAACAACGTTACTTGGCTGCTACCGCAGGGTGGGAAGAATTTCGCGCCGGGACCGCAACCAAACCAAACGCCGCACACTAAGGACAACTGTTATGACATCTCTCATGCCCGCGCTTCGCGCAGAAATATTGAAACTTAGCAGTCTCACCGCCACCTGGGTGTACCTGGCTCTCATGCTCATCGTCATCCCGGTGCCGGTGCTCATCATGTGTGTTTTCTTCGAACCACCGTTTGGGTACAGTTGGGAAGAATTGCTCATCGGCGTCTCCATGTTCGGGCTCATTGCGGTGATCTTCATTGGTGCCAGCACCGCCGGTGAGGTGGAAAACGGCATGAATGCCCATAGCTTCTTGAGCCAGAAAAACCGGGCGGTGTGGCTTATCGCCAGGCTGGTAGTGGGCCTTGGGGTGATCCTTGGCATGCTCGGTGTCGGCATCGTGCTGGCGCTTTTGGCGCAGGTGGCGCTGAGCCAACAAGGGCTAGATCTATCCGACCCCACCTCACTCATCTACAACGGCATGTCCGTGATCCTCATGGCGATATGCGCCATCAGTCTTGCCGTGGCAACGCGCTCCAAAGTGGTGGCAATCGCGATCCCCATTTTGGCGTTCCAGGTTTTCGAGCCGCTTCTCAAAGTACTTGCCGGGCTGCATGACAATCTCACAGGGCTATGGTGGTTTCTGCCGTTGGAACGCGTGCAGCAAATCGCCACCGTCGTGTCGCACCCATCCGTGGCCGAAACCCCCACCGGATGGCACTTCGGTAGCCTCCAACCCATGTGGTTCAACATCGCGGTGGTGCTCGGGTGGACCGTCCTGCTGCTTGTCATAGGTTTTTGGGCCAATGACCGACGGGATATTCGCTAGCTTTGCTTATTCCGCAGCGAGGATGGCCACCCATTCCGGCGGTAGCCGACAATTATCCGGGCAGTCGGCAAACAGCGGCGCCATGTCGGTGTGGCTTAGCCCGGCCAGCCCGGTGCCGATGGCTGTTACGAAAAACCGCATGTCGGGATTGGAACGCGCAAAATCGATAAACCGATCGACATAGGTGCGAATCCTATCCAGACACAGAGTCGTGATCGTTTTATCCTTGGTGGGGATGGCGAAGGACTGTCCTTGCAGGCCAAAACCGCAGCCGCGCACGGCACCGAAGTTCTTCACCGCAAATAACGCCGCGCCCTTGCCGTGGCGGCCTGCTTCATTGCTGCCAAAAACGAATATTTCACCTGCGGCAATCTCGTGCGCCATGGATCGAATCTCCCTGCGTAGCTTTTCATGTGACCTCTTGGTTTTCACCTTAACAACTGGGCACAACACGAGAAGCCGAATAAAAGAAACCATCGTGCGTGACGACGATTCTCGGCGCGGCATGGCCATTACCGTTGCGTGGGATTGCGCTAATAGCCAACATGCCTATGGTGCTGTTCGGGGTGTATACGCGAAAGCAGGGACAAGGGACACAAGCAAAAAAGCCTGCCGACGGGTAAATAGCTGGGTAGTATCGAAAAGCGCCAATGAGAAACTGTGCAAAACCGTAGAAACCAGTTGAGGATTCGACGTATGCGACAACCCGAAAACAGTCAAGTGCAAGCACACACCGCCGCTGCTCAACCGCAACCTGATCGCACACAACCCGCAGGAGACGGAGCGAACGCTGGTAATAAAACGATCATCATAGCGGTGGTTGTCGTTGTCGCATTGGCACTAAGCGCAGTGGGTATCTTTATGAGCAACACCACGCCACCTGCCACCACCGCCAAACCCGCTGAGAGTGCCGAAACCACTACCACCCAGCTTCGGTCATTAACGGAAGTGATGTTCGTCGACTCAGTAAAACACGACGAGATTACCGGTGGCGATATCGAACGCGACCTCGATACAGGGTTTACAAGTGACCTGGCACAAGCAGCCATTGATGCCGTTAATATCGAAGAGCAGCGGCGGGACGGCAAAGTGCTGTGGCACCACGACGACTACGAATTCCTCCGAAAAAATCCACAGGGCATCTATCCCGGTTCAATGTTTGTCGTTCGCCGCAAGGACGGCTCGATGTTCGCCTGCTCCGCCGGATGGCTGGCCAAGCCGTCGAGGTTTCCCGGCGAGGTGTGGATGATAACAGCCGGGCACTGCGGTGAACGCGGCGATCAGGTTTTCTACCCCGCAGAAAACGGTGAGCTTATCCCCGTCGGCAAGTTCGAAGTGAGCTGGTCTAGTGCGCATCGATTGGGGGAACTTGATTATGGTCTGGTTAATGTCACGGGCGCGCCGGGGTTATCCGCCCGCTTGCCGGTTCCCGATGACATGCAAATCGTCGGTTGGCGCAGCTGGGAATGGTTGGCGGAAAACCGGCCCTATACCTGCCGAATTGGGGCGGGCACGGGATTAAGCTGCGGCGAATTTGTGGGTATAGACGACATCGTGTACCGCTACCAGAGCATTTCCAACTCCGGGGATTCCGGGGGTCCGGTATGGGCACAAGACCCCGTAACCAAAAAATGGTACGCGATCGGCACAACCAGTTTTATCGAAGAAACAGATGCCACCAATGCTGGGGCGCTTGTCATCGAACCCATATTGCGTCCAGAAGGGCTACAGATGTTAGGGGCTGGGCGGCTCTAACGCGGGTGGGGAGCCTCATCGGTGGCTGGTACGTTTTTGTCTCGTCGCCCCCGGATATAGGTGGTTATCCGATTCGGCCTTGCGGACGAAACTACGATGGAAAGCACCTGAACTACCTAAAACTTCTGCGGCCAAAGCCTTAAAACCACGTAACGGGGTGAAACATGTTTGCCATCGACGTTGACAACCTAAGCAGAACCTTCAACCACAATGGCACCGTGGTCACCGCCTTGACTGGCGTTGACCTGTCGGTGTCGGTGGGCGAATGCGTGGCCTCATTAGGTAAAAACGGCGCAGGCAAAACGACGCTGACGAAAATCCTTGCGACACTCCTACTGCCCAGCTCTGGGACCGCCCGGATCATGGGAAAGGATGTCACAGCGCATCCGGAACACGCCCGCGCCGTAGCCAGCGCGGTTTTTGGCGGGGATCGTGGCTTCTATCCCATGCTCAGCGGACGCGAAAACTTACGCTACCACGCCGCCTTAGCAGGGCTGGCCGGAAAGAACGCTCGATCGCGGATAACGGAGGCGGTGCAGGCGGTGGGTTTAGAACTATCCCAAGATCGGCCGGTGGAACAATATTCCAAAGGAATGAAACAACGCCTTCATATCGCGGCTGGCATGTTGAAGCAGGCACCGGTGATGTTGCTGGACGAACCAACCGTCGGCCTCGATCCAGTCGAAGCGCAGCGGCTTCGAGAATCAGTAGCCGCCTCGGTGCAATCAGGCACCACCGTACTGCTCACCTCCCATAATCTGCATGACGTAGAGGCGCTGGCGCATCGGGTGGTGTTATTGGACGACGGGGCGATTCGGATGACCGGCAGCGTGGCGGAATTTCGGAAACTCGCCGGTTTCACGGCGGTGGTGACCGCGACGGTGCCGGAGGCGTCGAAAAGCGAACTGGCGGGAATACCGCAACCGGTAGCAACAACGCCGATCGAGCACGGCTACTACCAATTAAGCGTGAAACTCCCCGATTGGGGCGCGGAATCCGTGGCAATAATTTCGCAGGTCCATGCCGTCCCCGGTGTGCTGGATGTTGTGGTGCGCAGCGCGACCTTAGATGAATCATTCGCGGCGTATTTCGACCAGAAAAGCTAAGGAAGCGCCATGACGACAATCCGCTGCTTGATCCCCATCTTTTGGACGCAAATCGCGATGGTCATCCGCCGCCCCATGAATATCGCAACCGGGATCGTATTCCCCTGGCTATTCCTGGCACTGATGACGTTTCAACGCCTCGATTCCCTCGACCCTTCGGCCGTAACCACGGCGTTTAGCTCGTCGATCCTGGCCGCGCTGTGGAGCGCAGCGATATGGAGCGCTGCCGGGGTGCTGCGCCGAGATATCTGGACCGGCATGATGGCAAGCACCTTCACCGCACGGTATTCACCCACCCTTATCACCGCCGTCAAAACCTGCGCCGCGATGAGTTACGACATGGCACTTATTCTCATCGCCAGTTTCAGCTTCCTCAAAATTTTCGGCCTAAGTATGGACATCGACCAACCACCGGCTTTTGTGTTAGCGCTGATCGCAGTATTTATCGGCGGCGGCGCGGCCAGCATGCTCCTGGGTTGTGCCGTAATCCTCAGCCGTCGGGCGTTCTACCTAACGGCCGCCGCCGGGCCGCCCCTGCTGCTATTAGGCGGCTTCGTTATCCCGGTGGAATTATTGCCCACCCCATTGCGGTTTCTCAGCGTGGTGGTGAATCTACGCTGGCTGAGGGAATTTCTGGTCTCTACCACCACCCAGCCGCAGTGGACAGCTTTGGCCATCGGGCTGGCGCTTTCCGCGGTGTACGTCGGCCTCGCCCACCGCGCGATCAGGGTGCTGCTCCACCGGGCAAAGGCGGTGGGTTCCCTTGAGTTTTAAAACGCTCGTAGCCTCCGAACTGAGGTTAGGAATACAGATAGAACGGGCGGAACGACCCTGGTCGGTGCTGGTTGTAGCCCACATAATTCCCGAGCTGTGCCGCATGACAATGTTCCTCCTATTCGCCGTGGTAGCAGGCGGCCGGGCGGCCATCCCGGTCGCGATCGTGGGCATAGCGGTCGTAGCCATGTACCGCGCGGCACTAAGCGAAGTCACCGACATTCCGGTCCGCGACTCCATGTTTCAGGTAACCGGACCGCTACTTACCGGCGGCGCAGTGGCCTTGCTGCGCTACAGTATCCGCTGTATACCGCTCCTTCTCCTCGCCGCCGTGGATTCGATCCTTGCCGTTTGCGTCCTTGCACCGTTACTGGGGGAGAAGGCACTGCTTTTCGACGTCCTCACCTCCTGGTGGGTCACCCTCCCGGTGCTGCTCAGCGCGCTCATGTGCGGACTGACAATCGCCGCCTTCGCCATCGGCAACACCTTCCAAAACCTCATCCACAACGCGGTGGCATCCCTGGCGGTGGTGTGCTCAGGAGCGTTTTTCTCACTAGCCTCTTTCCCAATCCTCAACGCCATCGGCTCGGTATTGCCGGGCCAGCACGCCATCACCGGGTTACGGGCGCTGATCTCAGGCCAATCGGTGATGCCGCACGTCTTATTGGAATGCGCGGTGGGCTGCGGATGGGCGCTGATCGGGGTGGTTTTGTATTCCGCGATGATCCGTCAGGCGCGCCGGGGCGGCAGCGGTGCCTTTAGCAATTAACTGCGCCTTCGAGAATGAGCGCCTGATTTCGAAGGCGCTTACTAAGAGCGCGGATTTGCCGCCTGAGTCGATAATGCGGGCAGTGGCTGAGGGGGAGACGTGGGGGTGGGAAATGCGCTATTAGCTGGCGTGTTATGCCCGTTTCGGATGGGAAAATTACAAGAGGCTAACAACAGCCGTAAAAGTTGCTGTCAACCACGAATTTGGGCGCTGCGGGGTACTTTTTACGGGTATACATGAGGGTGAAGCCACTTAAATAAACAGCTGCCTCGTGGGGCACAGTAGGTGACTTCCATAACTTCATAGAGCTACACCATGCAAACACAAAAGTTAGTAGGTGATGGGCAATGTTAACCACAAAACGCACAGTCTTTGGGTTGGTTGCGGTCCTCCTCGCACTTGCGGTTTTTGCCATGATGGTGTGGGCGCAAGGAATCGAAGTGATAGCAGCACCATTCGTGTTGATCGTCGCGGTCGCCATGACTATCTGTTATCTCGCCATCGATTTCCGAGGCGCCAACGGATGACCCCATCCCCATAGGCCACGCTGAGCCAGTCGGATGAAGCCCGAAGCGGGCATGCCCGGCTGGTTTTGCGGTTGTAACTTAATATTCATTATGCCGGGGGCGGAAACCTCGTAATTACAGGTTGTGACTACCTTTGGTCGTGGCGGGTAGGCACTCGCTTAATTTTGACCGTGCCGAGTGCAGCCAACCCCGAAATGACCAGGGTGGGGGCGTTTGGGTCGAATGCTGACATTGGCCGGACTCGACCGACGTCTTTTACCTTCGCCTCGCCCAGAATGGCGACGACATCCTGTTTAATTTGGAAGGTATCCGGCACGATGATCGTGACCTCACCCATAAGTGAGAACGCGGTCAGATTGGTCACCGGGGATTCAAATTGGGCGGCGGTTAAATCAATGACAGTCTCGCCAAACACCGTGAGCGCGGAGTGCTCCCGGGCGCAGACCCAGGAACCCTTGCGAGAATTCTCGCCGAAAATTGACAGCGTCTTGTCGGTTTTCGCTGCACCCTGGGGCGCCAAGAAATTGCTAACAATATTGGTCACCTGGTTGGTGAACGACTGGCCAGCTGGTTGGGTGGCGGCGGGCTGGGAATTGGGGCGAATGTCCACCTCGCCGGAGTGGATGGTGTGCATTTGATCCGGCATGATCGGCAATTGGAACCGCTGCGACACGGATTCAAGGTACCGGTGGTCGGAGACCTTGGGCAGGCCGGGGCCGAGATCAAGATCGCAGGTAAGGGTAGGTAATTCGTCCCGATAGGTGGCTTGGAGGGCCTTTTCGTTTCGGGCGGTGTATTCCGCGAAATCTAATTGGCCATCGTCGAATGCGAACCGAAGTGCGTTTGAGACGGTTGTACGTTGAAAACTGCTGGCGCGGGTGCGAGGGGAATTACTATCGCTCATTATGGTCGCAATCAGGTGTGTGGTTCGGACAGATAGTTCCAAATATACCTGAGTTCCCTATATACGGATAGCTAGAAATTGGGGCGATAAGTGGCCTGGATTACACGGGGTGGGGTGCTGTGATCTGAAATTGGCGGAAGCGGGAAACAGGGTGCTAGCTTTAGTGATTAGGGCAGTCGTTGATTAGCAAACGATTGCACGTTCCCAGATAGTTCCCACTACGGATCGTTCGGCACGTACCTGCCGATGGAGGAGAAAACGACATGGCATCTGTCACCTACGAAGCCGCCACTCTGGTCTATCCCGGGGCAAAAGCACCAACCGTTAATAAGTTCGACCTGGAAATCGCAGACGGTGAATTCCTGGTTCTGGTTGGGCCTTCTGGTTGCGGTAAATCCACCACTTTGCGCATGCTGGCTGGCCTGGAGGATGTGACGTCCGGCCGCATCTTGATCGGCGATAAAGACGTCACCGCCGCGCCGCCTAAGGAACGCGACATCGCCATGGTGTTCCAGAACTACGCGCTGTATCCCCACATGACCGTGCGGGAAAACATGGGCTTTGCGCTCAAGATTGCTGGCGTAAATGCCGAAGAAATCAACAAGCGAGTTGAGGCTGCGGCGTTGACGCTGGATCTGGTTCCGTACCTCGACCGTAAGCCGAAAGCGCTCTCCGGTGGTCAGCGTCAGCGTGTTGCCATGGGTCGCGCTATCGTGCGTAAGCCGCAGGTGTTCTTGATGGACGAGCCGTTGTCCAACTTGGACGCGAAGCTTCGCGTGCAAACCCGCACCCAGATTGCGTCCTTGCAGCGGGAACTCGGCGTCACAACCCTGTACGTCACCCACGACCAGACGGAAGCGCTGACCATGGGGGATCGGATCGCGGTGTTGAAAGATGGTTATTTGCAGCAGGTAGGCGCACCTCGGGAGCTTTACGACGAGCCGACCAACGTCTTCGTCGCCGGATTCATCGGTTCGCCAGCCATGAACATTTTCACCTTCGATTTAGGTGCTGACGGTGTAGCGACCCTGGGCGATGCCCGCATCCCAGTCTCGGAAGTAACACGCAATGCGGTTACCGCCGAGGACGGCGGAAAGATCATCATCGGTTTCCGGCCGGAATCCCTGGAATTGGTGGAAGCTGGTACCAATACCATTCCGATGAAGCTCGATTTCGTGGAGGAGCTCGGTTCCGATTCCTACCTCTACGGGCACATCACCGGTGTTGAGGGCGAACGGCAGCAGATCGTCGTGCGGGCGCTGCCGAATATCGCGCCGGAGCCAGGAACCGTTGTTCACGTTCAGGTCACTGAAGGTGGGCAGCATAACTTCTCCGCAGCTACCACCAATCGGCTGCCCAGCTAGTAACTAGTGATCGTCAGGGGCTAACTGGAAAAATGGCTTATGTATAGTCATGTAACTTCGGTTGTCTAACTGGACGTTACGTGACGTGGACGTTGCACGGTGTGACGTGACCTGACCCTGGATCGGCCGCCTGGATTGGCTTTCCCGGACACGACCCCGCGTTGTCTGATTTTTCACAGATAACGCGGGGTTTGTGCTGTTTTGTGCTCGGGAAAGTGCGCGGCAACGTGGGTTTTTATTTTTTATAGGAAAAACCGGTATAAAATAATCGGGTTTTTGTCGGTAGTTGGTTTGTCACTCAAAAGACCTTGTGTAGTAGTCTGCAAATGATAAACATCAGACAGATTCAGGTTTCCAGGGCAGATTTCGCGAATTTAACACTGTTCATCTGCGGTTAATGGTGGAACCTGGCCCGGCGTTAAGCTGGGCAAGACGTAAGAATTAGGTATGAAGGGAAGGATTCAGCATGCAAACCTATAGTCATGTGGATTTGCATTCCGCTGAGTTTAACGAGCGGTTTTTCTTTGATGGCGAACTCGGTGCCATCCACGCTGAAGCGGGCACCACGTTCCGGTTGTGGGCGCCCACCGCACAATCCGTGGAACTGATTCTGCACACCGGTCCGGCCATCGGCTCCTACCTCATGACGCGCGGCGATCGTGGGCAGTGGGAATTGTTCGTTTCCGGTGACACGGATCTGGTGGAATACACCTACCAGTTGACGTTCCCGGACGGAAAACGCGTGGAATCGGTCGACCCCTACGCCCGGTCCGTCACCGCAAACGGTGAGCGCGGCGTCGTTATAAACGTCGACAAGCTTATCGGGCAGGCGCACCGGCTACCTAGCTTCGAGCACGCCTCTGACGCCATCATCTACGAAGCGCACGTGCGGGATCTGACGATCTCGCCCGAAAACGGCATCACCCACAAGGGTAAGTTTTTGGGGCTCACCGAGCCAGGCACCCGCACCAGCCACAATAACCCCTCGGGCTTGGATTATCTGTCCGGCTTGGGAATCACCCACGTGCAGTTGCTGCCGATTTTCGATTTCGGTTCCGTGGACGAGGTGGGGGATCTCTCCTTCGATTCCCAATACAACTGGGGCTACGACCCGGTGCATTACAACGTGCCGGAAGGCTCCTACGCCACCGACCCGGCGAACCCTGTGTCACGGGTGGCCGAATTCAAGCAGATGGTCGATGCCCTGCATTCCCGTGGGCTGCGGGTAATCATGGACGTGGTGTACAACCATGTTTACGAGACCGAAAACTCGCCGCTGCAGCGCACCGTGCCGGGCTATTATTTCCGGATGGACGCGGACGGTAACTTCCACAACGCCACCGGCTGCGGTAACGAAACCGCGTCCGAGCAGCTCATGATGCGTAAATACATCGTGGATTCGGTGGTGTACTGGGCCAAGACCTTCGGCCTTGATGGTTTCCGCTTCGACCTCATGGGAATCCACGATGTGGACACCATGAATGCGGTGCGTGCCGCGCTGGATGAGATCGATCCGGGCATCATCGTGATCGGCGAAGGGTGGGCCATGGGCAATCACCCGGAAGGCGTTCTGGGCGCGCACCAGGGCAATGGGCATCTCATGCCACGGGTAGGCATGTTCAACGACTTCTACCGCGATATTGTCAAGGGGTCCAATTTCACGGCTTCCGACCCCGGCTTCGTCTCGGGTTGTGCCGGTGCCATGGACTGCGCCCAGTCGAGCGCCGGTGCGCTTTTCGACGCCCTGCTCGGCGCGCCAGCGAACCGCGGTTATTTGGAGGCGGCGCAGTCCGTTATCTACAACGAAGCGCACGATAACTGGACCATGTTTGATAAGCTGCGGGGCACTCGCACCCTGGTGTGGGCCAGCGACGATGACATTGCCAAGCGCCACACGTTGGCGACTAGCTTGCAGTACGTGGGGCGGGGTATCTTGTTCCTCCATGCCGGTCAGGAATTCCTTCGCACCAAGTACGGTGACGAGAATTCGTACCGAAGCCCAGACTCGATCAACTGCTTCGATTACGACCGCGCGGCCACCTTCGCTAACGAAACGAAATTCGTGCGCGACCTCAATCGCTTCCGACAGAAGTATCAGTGGATGCGTCAGTCGGACTACGAACAGATCAAGTCCTCCTCGCACTTGGTTCACGCCGAAGGCCTGCACTTAAGCTTCCGGGTGACTGACGGTTTTGGCAAGAATCGCGATGCGATCGTCCTGGTCAACGCCAATTGCAATCACTGGTCGCACCCGGTAACCGCCGGTAAGTACCGCGTGCATATCAACGACGGCTCGGTATCCGACGAACCCGTGGATATTGCATTAAGCCACGAATTCGTCGTTCCGCCGCTGCGGCTCGTTGTGCTGGAGCAAATCTCCGCTTAAGCCGAATGGTTGTGGCTGATAACGATCGCCGAGGTCGGCGGCAACGTCACAACCGTATCGTCGATCGTCGCGCCACCAATTGCGGCGGTCGGCCAGCCGCGCGATGCGGGCTCGGTCAATTGCGTATTGCCGGGGTTGATGATGATGGTGATTTCTTGCGCGTCCGTCCAGCGTCGATAAGCCATGCACCGTGGATTAACGGTGCTTAACCGCTCGAAACCGCCTGACGCCTGCAGCGCCTTGTGCTTGCGGCGCAAGCTGATAAAGTCCCGGACCGTTTCTAGCATGCTTTCCGGCACGCCGATTTGCTTGTCGACGCTAGGCGCTGCCGGGTCCGGATCGACCGGAATATACAACTGCTCAGCATCGGCGGTGGAGAAGCCGAAGTTCTCCGCCTCGCTGTCCCACTGCATGGGGCTGCGGGAACCGGTGCGGGCATAGCCGCCCTCGGTGGTCGGCACATCCAGGTACCGCATCCCAATTTCATCGCCGTAATAGATAAACGGCACGCCTGGCATGGTGAGCAAGAAGAGGAAGAACAGCTTCCGTTCCTCCTCCGATAGTCGGGGAGCTACCCGTGGGGTGTCGTGATTTCCCGAAATCAGGGAAAAGAACCCGCCGCGCTCGCGGGCTGCCGATTCCTGCGGGAGATAGCAGTCGAAGAATACATCGGCTGGGGTGTCGGAGTCCGTGGCAAAATAGCTGGTATCGGTGCCACCGAAGTGGTCATCGGTATCGCGTAGCAAGAGGTTATAGCCATTGCGGGGCCAGTCGAGATAGAAGTCCATGTCGAAACCCGCGTCCAACGCCTGCCACGGTTTGCCCCATTCGGAGACGAAAGCAGCTTCGGGGAAGTCCGTCCGCACCTGGGCGAAAATGTCCTGCCAGACGGTGATCGTGCACGGTTTGTCCTCGCCATCGAACTTGACCAAGGAATCGGCCATGTCTACCCGGAAACCGTCGCAGCCCAAGGACAACCAGTAGCGCATGACCTCTGCCATCGCCTTGCGGTTTTCTAGTGGGCCTGCTGCGGAAATGTCCTGTTGCCAGGGGCGATCCTTGTGGTTGAACCCGTAATTGAGGGCGGGTTGGGATTTGAAGAAATTCAAAATATAGGTGCCATTGCGGTCGTATTCACCGCCGATAAACGGCAGGCCAGCCCCGTTGTCGAAGGCATGGGAAGTCCAGATGTACCGGTTAGAAAACTCATTGGGTTCCACCTCGGCGCTGCGCTGAAACCACTGGTGTTGTTCGCTGGTATGCCCGGGTACAAGATCCAACAGCACCCGAATATCGCGCATGTGTGCTTGGACGAGCAGCTCTTTAAAGTCGGAATGGTTGCCGTAGCGCTCCGCGATGGTGTAGTAGTCGCGCACGTCGTAACCTGCGTCTTTAAACGGCGAGTCGAAAATGGGGTTCAACCACAGTGCGGTGATACCCAGTTCTTTCAAGTAATCCAGCTTCGCGGTGATCCCGGGCAAGTCACCAATGCCATCGCCATTGGTGTCGTAGAAGCTTTGTGGATAGATCTCGTAGAAAACCGCTGATTCCAACCAGTCTGGGAGGGGGAATCGCGGTGATGGGAAATTGGTCATGGTTTTGATCTTAAGGTTGCCGCCGCGAAGGGCACCACATGAACTGGTGTGAATTATTCTTTTCCGTGTTGAAGTGGGCAAAATTCGGGCGTGTTCGGCGGGGTAAAAACTGCAAAAAACAGAAAAATTTCCGGAATTTCCTGCCCGAATCGCCAGACGGGGGTGCAATGGTGGGCGACGCTTTTGAAAAAGCAAAAGTTCTATTGATTTGCGTGGTTTTGGTTTGCCTTTTTCGTTTGGTTTTAGGTGGGAAACAACTGTGGGGAAGGGGGATTTCTGCGGCGCAAAAGGGGCTAACCGGGTGTGACATTTTTCATGGAAATTCGGGGTGAAAAGGGGTTTTGTCGATAACCGTTAGGGGATGTGTTGTAGATCGCAATCGCAGTTTTTAGTTGATGCTATCACTGTGCTTAAATCGGACAATGAGGCTTGAATGCTTTTGGGTTTTGTGGTGAAGCGTTGTGAAACCAACGTGATCCCACCAAAGAACGAAAGTGCTCACAAAACAAAATACGTTGGGTCGCACACACCGCAATAAACTTCTGCGGCGCGACCACCGTCGGTTCGACGCTGACGCTGCGGCCCAGTTGAATAGAAAGTGGTGAATTTCACTATGGCATTCACGAAGCGGAAGGCTTTTGCCGCGATCATGGCGGCAACCATTGGTTCCGTAAGCTTGGTTGCTTGCTCCAACTCCTCCGAGTCCGCCTCTGGTGGCGGCGACGCTACCGGTTCTGTAACTCTTACCGTGTGGACCTCTCAGGAAGATCAGACCAACAACGACGCCTGGTTGCAGACCATGCAGGCTAAGTTCGAGGAAGCCAACCCCGATCTTGACATCACCTGGAAGAACTCAGTCGTTTCCGCAGCAGACGCGGAAAGCACCGTGAGCCAGGATCCGTCCGCCGCCGCTGACGTGTACCTATTCGCCAATGACCAGCTGGGCTCCCTGCTGTCCTCTGGTGCTATCGGCGAGCTTTCCGATAGTGGTGAAAAGCAACTGAAAGAACAGACCGAGGAAAACCTCGCTAACTCCGTCAAGCACACCGACGGCAGCTACTACGGTCTGCCATACGAGCCAAACACCTGGTTCATGTACTACGACAAGTCCAAGCTGAGCGAAGAAGACGTCAAGTCCTTCGACACCATGCTGGAAAAGGCAAAGGTTTCCTTCCCAATGTCTAACTCGTGGTACCTGGGCGCCTTCTACGCTGGCGCTGGTGCTACCTTCTTCGGTGCTGATGGTCTCGATGAGTCCGCTGGCATTCAGGCAGGCGACAAGGCAGCCGCTGTGACCAAGTACCTGGCTGGCGTTGTTGAGAACCCGAACTTCATCAACGATGTCGAAGGTTCCGGCATGGGATCGCTGGGCACCAACGTTGACGTTGTATTCTCCGGCGCATGGGACGCAAAGAACGCTGAGCAGGCCCTCGGCGACAACTTGGGTGTTGCCTCGCTTCCTACCTTCAAGCTCGATGGTGAGGACGTTCAGATCAAGGCCTTCTCCGGCTCCAAGGCTGTTGCCTACAACCCGAACACCCAGTCGCCACAGGTAGCTGCTATGTTCGCGGAGTTCCTTGCTTCCGCTGATTCGCAGAAGGTTCACTACGAAAAGAACGGTGTTGTTCCGGCTGACAAGAGCCTGGCGACCGACGCCACCATTTCCAAGGACCCAGTCGCAGTAGCACTGTTCGATACCGTCGCTAACGCTTCCATTCTGCAGCCAACCTTCAAGTCGATGTCCGACTTCTGGGATCCAGCAGAAAACTTCGGTAAGGCTCTGGTTAACCGCGAAGTAACCGCTGATAACGCAGACGAGAAGACCGAAGCATGGTTCTCTAGCTACAAGTAAGCCAGGCATTCGCCGCTGTGCATCGTGTAAGCCCCGTGCGGCTTACAACCTACTAGCCCGAAACGCCGTGACTTCCACGATACGGCGCTTCGGGTTTTAAAAATTTTCGTAGAGGAGCACTTAGCTTTTCGACGCTTGTCGCCACTGGTTGCGGACGGCGCGGGAAGCGTCGAAAAGCTAAATGCTCCTCGCAAGAAAGGAGAAGGTCCATGAAGGTGGGCGTTGTGAATAAAAACACTGTGCCAAACCCACTGGAACGCGACCAATGTTGCACGCTGAAAGCTGATTACGGCATGGGGCCCGCCCGGATGAACGGCGACCTTTATACCAAGCTTTCCGCAGTTATCTTTGGCCTGGGAAACATAGTCCGCAAGCAGTACCTCAAGGGTTTGCTGTTTCTCGCCATCGAAATCGTGAGCATCGCGTGGTTTATCACTATCGGCTTTTCCAAAATCGCGGCGCTTCCCGAACTCGGCGGCAACGGCGAACAAACCCGTGAGAAAGTGAACGGATTCTGGGTCTATACCCAATCCGACCCATCGGTCGTTGTGTTGCTCCATGGCGTGGCCGCGATTGCCCTCATCATCGCCTTTATCTGGTTCGCCACGGTATCCTTCCGAAGCGCCTATAAAGCCCAGGTGCAGGTGAATAACACCGGCCGCGCTAGGACATTCATTGAGGATCTTAAGGCGCTTACCGATTCCGATGCGCATATCCTGCTCATGTCGCTGCCGACGCTGGGCATTCTCATGTTCACGGTTTTGCCATTGATCTTCATGATCTCGATGGCTTTTACCAGCTACGACTCCAAAAACACCCTCTATTTCAAGTGGGTCGGCCTGGAGAACTTCGGCAAGGTGTTCTCCAATGAAGGCGGAACTGTCAACCTTCAGCTGTTCTTAGGCGTTTTGACCTGGACCTTGGTGTGGGCGTTCTTTGCCACCTTCCTTAACTACTTCATGGGCATGTTCTTGGCCATGCTCATTAACCGCAAAACCACCTGGGGCAAAGGGGTATGGCGCGCGATCTTCTCGCTCTCGATCGCGGTGCCGCAATTCGCCTCCCTCTTGGTGCTGCGTTCGATGCTGCAACCGCAAGGCGCGGTCAACCGATTGCTGATGGAAATCGGCCTGACGGACACCCCGCTGCCGTTCTTTACCGATGCAACCTGGGCCCGAGTCACCGTTATCGTCATTAACCTGTGGATCGGTATCCCATACACCATCATGCAGGTCACCGGAATCTTGCAGAATATCCCGGGCGAACTGTACGAGGCCGCCCGCCTAGATGGCGCTTCGTGGTGGCAGACTTACCGCTACGTCACCATGCCGTACATGCTGTTCGTCATGACGCCGTATCTGATCACGACGTTTACCGCCAACGTTAATAACTTCAACGTTATCTACATGCTTTCCGGTGGTGACCCCACCCCGGTTGGCGCATCGGCGGGCCAAACGGACTTGCTGATTACCTGGCTGTATAAGCTCACCGTGGACAAGGGCGACTACAACGTCGGTGCCGTCATCGGTATCTTGACGTTCATCGTGCTCAGCGTGGTTGCCCTCATCACCTATCGTCGCTCCGGCTCGTACCGCAATGAGGAGGGATTCCAGTGACCGGAACCGCACGCAGCGAAAAAATGCATAATCAACGCACCGCCCGTCGGGTCGCGGACTTCGCCACCCACTTATTCCTCGGCGTGCTGGCGATCATCTGGGTGATGCCGATCGTGTGGGTGGTTTTGGAAAGCTTCAATAAATCCACCGCACCCTACCAGCCCACGTTCTTCCCTCGGGAGTACAGCCTGAATAACTACAAACAGCTATTCACAGAAACCTCCGTTCTGAACTTCCCCAAGATGTTCATGAACACCCTCATCATTGCGATCTTCACCTGCCTGATCTCGGTGACCTTCGTATTGATCGTGTCGTTCTGCCTGTCCCGGATGCGATTCCGCTTCCGCAAGATATACATGAACATCGCGCTGATCCTGGGCATGTTCCCCAGCATCATGGCCGTTGTCGCTATCTACTTCATCCTCAAGGCACTGGGTCTTACCGGTGGCGGGCTTACGAATATCGCTCTGATTATCGTGTACTCGGCCGGTTCCGGCATGACCTTCTATGTGATGAAGGGATACATGGATACCATCCCGATGTCGCTGGATGAAGCCGCCTATCTGGATGGCTGCACCCGGTGGCAGGTATTCCGGCTGATTATTCTGCCAATCGCGAAGCCAATGATCGTCTACCAGGCCATCATCGGGTTCCTCACCCCGTGGCTGGACTTCGTTTTGGCGAAAGCCATCGCCCGCACCCAAGATAACTACACGGTGTCGTTGGGTCTGTGGAAGATGCTGGAAAAGGAATACATCCACGACTGGTTCGCCCGGTTCGCCGCCGGTGCGGTCTGCGTGTCCATTCCGATCGTCATCCTGTTCATCGTCATGCAGCGCTACTACCAAGAATCGATGGCCGGATCCGTGAAGGGATAAAGGTACAACGTTTGTACTCATGGGGCATCTTAAGTGGATGCCCCATTTTCGTGCCGTGGCTTAGAATAACTACTCATCATGACCAATACCGCTTCACCATCTGGCTTTAAAATTCCGGCCTACTTCGTGCTCACCGGCGTGTTTTTGCTGGCGCAGGTATGCGCGATCGTTGCGGAAAAGCACACCGTCGCCGACGTTTCCGCCGCTAGCTTTTCGACGCTCACCGCCGTCATCCTCATCGAACTCGTCAGTTGGGCGGCACTGCCAATCGTGGCCTTCCTGCTCTTCACAAGTTTTCAACGCTTCGGCCTGAGCTTGCGGTTATTGGGCGTTTTGGTCGGGCTAAGCATCATCACCGAAATTGCCTATGACCTCGCCATCAGCGGAACGTTTATCGACATGAAAAGCCAGAACTTTATCTGGGCGACCGTTTTATGTTTCATCATCGCGGCCGCCGATACTCACCTTAAAACCAAGCCGCGTACCAGCTATGTCGCCGCCATGGCTGCGGTGGTAGTGGCCGCGCTGATGTGGGCGGTTCTGTTTAACATTGGGCTGCGATTGAGTTTCGTCTACACCGGCGTGGTACTCATCGCCCTTTTCCTCATTTTCCACTACCTTCATGGCCGGGAAAACACCATGATGATGACAGCCGCACTCGTTGGTGCTTCTTTCGGCATCAGCCCTGCGGTCGGTGTTATTTTCCTCCACTATCGAACCGAGAACCTTGGTGAGACTTCGACCTGGCCACATCCAATAATCATGCTGATCTACCCGGCGGCATTATGTGCGGCTAGTCTGCTATAGCGGCCTAGTGTGGGGTCGTTGGAGAATGGTAAATGTGCGTAGTTTTTGTTCTAGAGCCTCACGCTGAAGTTTTCGCCGAAGATTTGACTAGGGGTGCAAATCTGTATAGGCTGCATTGAAGTCCCACATGTATATGTGTTGGGAGCCTCAAGTTTTGCCTGATGGTTTATCCATTATGGAAGTGGAACATCAACGATTGTTGGTTGTTTTCTTAACTTGATGGAACACACGGAAGCGGCCCCGGAAAAGAGCCCCTATTTTCGTTTGTATAGGGTCTTTAGGGGGTAGGTGTGTGCCACGGTAAAACTGCAAAGCATAAGGTTTCTCCCTCAAGAGAAATATAAAAATATAGAAAGACGGTTCATGCCAACAATTCAGCAGCTGGTCCGTAAGGGCCGCCACGATAAGCCTGCAAAGGTGAAGACCGCTGCGCTGAAGGGTTCCCCACAGCGTCGTGGCGTGTGCACTCGTGTGTACACCACCACCCCTAAGAAGCCTAACTCCGCACTGCGTAAGGTCGCTCGTGTGCGCCTGACCTCTGGCATTGAGGTTTCCGCATACATCCCAGGTGAGGGCCACAACCTCCAGGAGCACTCCATGGTGCTCGTTCGTGGTGGTCGTGTGAAGGACCTCCCAGGTGTTCGCTACAAGATCATCCGCGGCGCACTGGACACCCAGGGCGTTAAGGATCGTAAGCAGGCTCGTTCCCGCTACGGCGCAAAGAAGGAGAAGTAATCTAAATGCGTAAGAATAGAGCTCCAAAGCGCCCTATCGTCAACGACCCAGTATATGGTTCTGAGGTTGTTACCCAGCTGGTGAACAAGGTTCTGAAGGACGGCAAGAAGTCCGTCGCTGAGCGTATCGTCTACGGTGCTTTGGAAAAGTGCAAGGAAAAGACCGGTACCGACCCAGTTCTGACCCTGGAAAAGGCCCTCGGCAATATCAAGCCTGAGTTCGAGGTTCGTTCCCGCCGCGTTGGTGGCGCAACCTACCAGGTTCCGGTTGAGGTTCGCCCAGCTCGTGCAAACACCCTTGCTCTGCGTTGGTTGGTGACCTTCACCCGTCAGCGTCGTGAGAACACCATGATCGAGCGTCTCGCTAACGAGATTCTGGATGCAGCAAATGGTTTGGGTGCTTCCGTGAAGCGTCGCGAAGATACCCACAAGATGGCAGAAGCCAACCGCGCGTTCGCTCACTACCGCTGGTAATCATCGCCACGACCGTCGAAAAGTGATAGTCAATGACCCAACCGGAGATGAACGCACCGGCTTTCACCGCCAGGCTTTCCTGGTTGGGTCTTATTGTCACTTGGACGACGCGTCATACCAACTACCACGTTGGTGCGTAAAGATTTCGCCACACACTGGCAAAATTGAACAAACACTACCCGTAGTGAGTTCCGCCAAACTGGAACTCCAGCTACATAAGTTAGGACAATCGTGGCACCACAAGAAGTGCTTAAGGATCTGAACAAGGTCCGCAACATCGGCATCATGGCCCACATCGATGCTGGTAAGACCACCACAACCGAGCGTATCCTCTTCTACACCGGTATCAACCGCAAGGTGGGCGAAACCCACGACGGCGGCGCAACCACCGACTGGATGGAGCAGGAAAAAGAGCGCGGTATCACCATTACCTCCGCTGCTGTTACCTGTTTCTGGAACGGTAACCAGATCAACATCATCGACACCCCTGGTCACGTTGACTTCACCGTTGAGGTTGAGCGTTCCCTGCGTGTTCTCGACGGCGCAGTTGCTGTTTTCGACGGCAAGGAAGGCGTTGAGCCGCAGTCCGAGCAGGTGTGGCGCCAGGCTGCTAAGTACGACGTTCCTCGTATCTGCTTCGTGAACAAGATGGACAAGCTCGGTGCTGACTTCTACTACACCGTGCAGACCATCATCGACCGCTTGGGCGCTAAGCCATTGGTTCTTCAGCTGCCTATCGGTGCTGAGGATGACTTCGACGGCGTTGTCGACCTGGTGAACATGCGTGCCATCACCTGGCGTGGCAAGGTCGAGACCGGTGCGGAACCAACCATCGAGGAAATCCCAGCCGACCTGCAGGACAAGGCCGAAGAGTACCGCGAGAAGCTGCTCGAAGCTGTTGCTGAGTCCGATGAAGAACTCATGGAGAAGTACTTCGGTGGCGAAGAACTGACCATCGAGGAGATCAAGGGCGCCATCCGCAAGATGACCGTCAACTCCGAGATCTACCCAGTGCTGTGCGGTACCGCTTACCGCAACAAGGGTGTTCAGCCGCTTCTCGACGCGGTTATCGACTACCTGCCTAACCCACTGGACATCGGTGAAGTTGTTGGCCACGCTGTTGGCGACGAGTCCACCAAGGTTGTTCGTAAGCCTTCCGTTGATGAACCGTTCGCAGCTCTTGCGTTCAAGATCGCCGTGCACCCATTCTTCGGTAAGCTCACCTTCGTTCGTGTGTACTCCGGTCTCGTTGAGCCAGGCGCACAGGTTTCTAACTCCACCAAGGGTAAGAAAGAGCGCATCGGTAAGCTGTTCCAGATGCACGCCAACAAGGAAAACCCAGTTGACGAGGCACGCGCTGGTAACATCTACGCGTTCATCGGTCTGAAGGACACCACCACTGGTGACACCCTCTGCGACGCAAACAACCCAATCATCCTCGAGTCCATGGACTTCCCGGATCCGGTTATCAAGGTTTCCATCGAGCCTAAGACCAAGTCCGACCAGGAGAAGCTGGGTCTGGCTATCCAGAAGCTGGCTGAAGAAGACCCAACCTTCACCGTTGAGCTTGACTCCGAGTCCGGCCAGACCGTTATTGGCGGCATGGGCGAGCTTCACCTCGACGTTCTGGTTGACCGCATGAAGCGCGAATTCAAGGTTGAAGCTAACGTTGGTAACCCACAGGTTGCATACCGTGAGACCATCCGTAAGCCAGTCGAGAAGATCGAATACACCCACAAGAAGCAGACCGGTGGTTCCGGTCAGTTCGCGAAGGTTATCGTTGCTCTCGAGCCATACGCACCAGAGCCAGAGACCTTGGAAGAGGGCGAGTCCGCAATCTACAAGTTCGAAAGCGCTGTTACCGGTGGTCGTGTTCCAAAGGAATACATCCCATCCGTGGACGCAGGTATCCAGGACGCAATGCAGTACGGTTTCTTGGCTGGCTTCCCGCTGGTGAACATCAAGGCAACCCTGCTCGACGGTGCATACCACGAAGTTGACTCCTCCGAAATGGCCTTCAAGCTCGCCGGTTCCCAGGCATTGAAGGAAGGCGTTGCTAAGGCAAAGCCAGTCCTGCTTGAGCCAGTGATGGCTGTTGAGGTCATTACTCCGGAAGAGTACATGGGCGAAGTTGTGGGCGACATTAACTCCCGTCGTGGTCAGGTCAACGCTATGGATGACCGTGCTGGCGCCAAGGTTGTTAAGGCTAAGGTTCCGCTGTCTGAGATGTTCGGTTACGTTGGTGACCTGCGGTCCAAGACCCAGGGTCGTGCTAACTACACCATGATCTTCGACTCCTACGCTGAGGTTCCAACCAACGTTGCAGCAGACATCATTGCTGAGCGCACTGGTTCTTAAAACCCCTAGCGGGTTTTAGGGCACAACCCCAGCTTTAACGGACGGTTCCCGCCGTGCCAAGCGGGAACTCGCTCCGAAATTGGGGGTAGCGGCCTTCTAAGGCATTGAGTTACACTCTAGGTTTTAGACGGCCGTTACCCTGAAAGATTCCTAGAATATTCCGGTAGCGGTTTGAAAAACTAGCGCTGGGCGCTTAGGATCATGTAATTGGCACATTTGTAATAGCTGTGCTGCCAGGCTGCCGAATTAGCAGCTAGAATGTACAGCACTGATCAAACCCGTGGCTGCGAGTTTCGTAGCCACCACGAAGTCCAGGAGGACAACTAGTGGCAAAGGCAAAGTTCGAGCGTACTAAGCCTCACGTAAACATCGGTACCATCGGTCACGTTGACCACGGTAAGACCACCACCACCGCTGCTATCACCAAGGTTCTGGCTGACGCATACCCAGACCTGAACGAAGCTTTCGCTTTCGACGCCATCGACAAGGCTCCGGAAGAAAAAGAGCGCGGTATCACCATTAACATCTCCCACGTGGAGTACCAGACCGAGAAGCGCCACTACGCACACGTTGACGCTCCAGGTCACGCCGACTACATCAAGAACATGATTACCGGTGCTGCTCAGATGGACGGCGCAATCCTCGTTGTTGCTGCTACCGACGGTCCTATGCCGCAGACCCGTGAGCACGTTCTGTTGGCTCGCCAGGTTGGTGTTCCTTACATCCTCGTTGCACTGAACAAGTGTGACTCCCCAGACGTTGATGAAGAAATCATCGAGCTGGTTGAGCTTGAGCTTCGTGAGCTGCTCGCTGAGCAGGATTACGATGAGGAAGCACCGATCATCCAGATCTCCGCTCTGAAGGCGCTCGAGGGCGATCCTAAGTGGACCCAGGCTATCCTCGACCTCATGCAGGCTTGCGATGACTCCATTCCAGATCCTGTTCGTGAGACCGACAAGCCATTCCTCATGCCTATCGAGGACATCTTCACCATCACCGGCCGCGGTACCGTTGTTACCGGTCGTGTTGAGCGCGGTTCCTTGAACGTTAACGAAGACGTTGAGATCATCGGTATCAAGGAAAAGTCCACCACCACCACCGTTACCGGTATCGAGATGTTCCGTAAGCTTCTCGACTACACCGAAGCTGGCGACAACTGTGGTCTGCTTCTCCGTGGTATCAAGCGTGACGAAGTTGAGCGCGGTCAGGTTGTTGTTAAGCCAGGCGCTTACACCCCTCACACCGAGTTCGAAGCTTCCGTTTACGTTCTGTCCAAGGATGAAGGTGGCCGCCACACCCCATTCTTCGACAACTACCGCCCACAGTTCTACTTCCGCACCACCGACGTTACCGGTGTTGTGAAGCTTCCTGAGGGCACCGAGATGGTTATGCCTGGCGACAACGTCGACATGACCGTTACCCTGATCCAGCCAGTTGCTATGGACGAAGGTCTGCGCTTCGCTATCCGCGAAGGCTCCCGTACCGTTGGCGCTGGTCGTGTCACCAAGATCCTGAAGTAATCTCACTTCCGCCACACACATCGTGGCAGCAGTGATCCTTCGCGATCTTTTTTCAAAAGCCCCATCTCGCTTCGGCGAGGTGGGGCTCTTGTGCTGTTTGCCTTGCTGTTTATAGCCGCAGGGCGGTAAGTTAGGGGGACGTGTGTGCGTCGACAAGCACAATTGGTTTTCCGAAAGGGTACTTCGTGGACAACAAGGACGAGCTCGGTCAATTGCCAGTGTGCCATGCCTCGGATATCCGCCTGGTGCGGGTAAAGGAGACACTGCGTAACCGCGACCTCAACCCGACCTTATTCGTTATCGACGATGAGGATAACATCCTCCAGGCGGCCCGCGCGGGGGTCGAGCTGCTTGGGGTTTTTATAAGTTCCAACGCGCACCCTCCCGCAGGTTTTCTAGACAATCCAGTGCTGTCTGGCGCGGATATCGCGTGCGTGGCGCATACTGATGTGCGCGACATCTTCGGCTCGGAGCGGCTGTCGCGGGTGTTTGCGTTAGCTAGGTGGCACGATCGGCCGCAGCTAACTGATATTCTCGATCGGCCGGGGGACATTATTGTGCTCGATGGGGTGCGTTTGGTGGGCAATATCGGCGCGATTATTCGCAACGCTTGTGCATTTCGCGCCGCGGGGGTGGTAGTGGTTGATAGCGGCCTGTCGGATTTGGTCGACCGGCGGCTGATTCGCGCCAGCCGGGGTACGGTGTTTTCCATCCCGGTCGTGTTTGCGGAACCAGAAGAAGCCGTGGCCCAGGCGCGGGCCAAGGATATTCCGCTCGCGGTGTTGGACGGGGGCGCTGAGCACGCAATCACCGAGATCGGGGGATTGGCACCGCGTGTTGGTTTGGTGCTGGGCAGCGAGAAAACCGGGCCGTCGTTAATTATGCATGAAGCCGCGACCTCGCGATATCGGATCGACATTAGTTCAGCGATTGAGTCGTTGAATGTTTCGGTGGCTGCCGCAATTGCCATGTACGAGCGTGCCAGGTCAGCTTTGCAACGTTTTTAACCCGGTAACCTCATCATGCCGTGATGTAACGATAGTCGCTGTAGTAATCGGTTGGGCAACGGAATAATTTCGATTCCATTGATGTTGAAAGATGTACAGCATGGTTATGACCCACAGAAAAGTTCTTAGCGTTTTTCGGGACTTAATCCAATGCCTGTCAATTCATTTTGCTGGTAAACGTTGAATAGTTACTGGCATGAGCCATCGACATGAAAGGATTATCAAATGTACCTCCGATTACGAAAGAACGTGGCAGCCCTTGCAGTAGCGACTATGTTTATGGGTTCTTTAAGCAACCTTACGTCAGCTTCAGCCGTTGAGAATCCTCAGCAGGATGTGTCTTATTCATCCCAAGATCAAATGCCAGAAACTGGCTCTCATGAAACTGCTGTTACCTCAGGCGTAGCTTCTGAATCAGAAACTGATCTACCTGCTAAGGAATCAGTGCAATCGATTCCGATCAATTTCAACGTCAACCCAAGTCGATTGAGCGTGGGGGAGACGACAACGATTGAAGTCACACTAGCCCCTGGTGAGGGCGACATGATGGAATTACCAGATGCACTTCCCATCATGATTGGTGATTCAACAGTGCAGGCAATGCGCGTTGGGGATAGTGCGACCTACCGAACCACCTACACCCCAACGATGGCGGGAAGAATTACGATAGGGACGTTTTTCGGCGATTCTACGGCGTTTACCGTAATCATTGTTTCTGAGAAAGCTCAGCCCGGTGGCAGTTCTTCTTCGGGTACATGGAAAATTGTTGGTGGCATTCTAGGTGCATTGGGTGCAATCGGAGCTTTGATTGCAGGGGCGTTAAGCTTTCTGCCGCGTATTTTCAAGTTCTAAACCGGAACACCTGACTGTATCGCATGCAACCTTGGCGGTACAGTGAAAATGTGGACCGGCTACTGACATTCATGACAACCCAACTCACCATCGAGCCATGGCGAATCCCCGTGGTTGTCATGAGTGGGGTAGGAATCTACTTCGCGTTCTTGGTGCTGGTACGCATATTCGGCTCCCGGATTTTAGCAAAAATGACCACCTTTGATGCGGTGGTCATTGTCATGTTCGGGGCAGTTGCTGGCCGTGTTATCGTCGGCCACCCGCCGACGCTCGCCTCCGGCGTCATCGGCCTGATAACGCTCATGGTGCTGGAAGCAGTCTTCGGCATCGCACGCGGCGTCGGGCCGATTCGGGCAGCATTGGACGGACGGCCGCAGGTTGTGGTCGCCAATGGTGAGATCATCATGAAACAAATCCGCAAAAGCCATATTTCTCGCTCCGACATCAAGCACGCAGTGCGGCGCGCTGGAATCCCCAATATGAAATACGTGCAGCTTATGATCCTTGAGCCGACCGGCGAGCTGTCCATCTTCCGTACCGGCGAACCCGTCGACCCCGACCTGCTTAAGGGTGTGGCTGGGGTGGAATATTTATACCCATAACCCCAAAAAACCGGGGCATGGCTTCGGACTGAAGCAATGTCCCGGTTATCGGTGGTTACTTAGCTGGCGTCTTTAGCCCAGCCGATGTCTTCCATAGCGACGGAAGCGAAACCATATGCGCCGTAGTTGGCCAGGCCTTTCTTGGTACCAACCAAGTTAGGGCCGTTGTACATTGGCATGATGCCGTACTGTTCGAAGGCTTCCTTTTCCAGCTTGTTTGCTTCAGCGATTTGCTCTTCAGCGGTTGGAAGCTTCTGCAATGCGTCAATCTTGGCGTCCAATTCTGGGCTGCCGGTGCCGGAGCGATTCAGCTCCGAGTCCGACTTGTAGGTCTGGCCGAAGAATGCGGTGCCCCACGGAGAGGAAGAAGAGAATCCCATTGGGAAAATATCAAAGTCCTTTTTGGTTATAACCTTCGAGAAGTCGGAGCTTGGGCGCTCTTCGATCTTCACGTCAATGCCGACGTCTTTCAGCATCTTCTGGACAGCGGAAGCCATGGATTTGATGATTTGGTTATCGCCGATGACGATGTACCGGAGGGACAGCTTCTCGCCGTCCTTTTCGCGGATGCCGTCAGCGCCTTCAACCCAGCCGGCTTCGTCGAGAAGCTTCTTGGCCTTTTCTGGATCGTAGGAAACAACCGAACCGAAGTTATCCTCGTAGCCTTCCTGGGTCTGGTACAGGAAGAAGGAGCCTGGAAGCTTTTCGGTGTAGTCGAGGCCATTGAAGCGGATGGCCGCTACCTGGGCACGGTCAATGCCGGCGAAGACTGCTTCACGGACCTTCACGTCCTTGAGCTGTGGTGCCTGAGCATTCAGCGTGAGTAGCGAATTGGAGTTTTGCAGCGCGCCGCGGATGTCGATGGCATCGCCCATGGACTGAGCTACGGCCAGGTTGTCTTTATTGGCTACGCGAGTGGAGTCAATTTCGCCGGCTTTGAAGGCGTTGATCATGGCCTTGTCTTCCATCTGACGGAAGGTGACCTTGTCCAGCTTTGGCTTATCGCCCCACCATTTCTCGTTAGGTACGAAGGTGACGGTGCCGCCGTTTGGATCCCACTTTTCTACCTTGAACGGACCGCCGCCCCACTCGTCGTGTGGGTTATTGATGAAGCCTTCGTTGAAGATTTCAGGGGTGTTCACTGCGGGGTGCAGAAGACCGCTGAATACTTGCTGCCACCATGGGTAGGTTCCGTTGAACTTCACAACGGCTTGCTTATCGGACTCGCCGCGCTCCACCGATTCGATGAGGTCGTAACCATCGGTGGAAGAAACCTGGAGGTCCGGGTTGGAGCCATTGGTCATCTTCCAGGTGTGCTCAAAGGCCTTCCAGTCGATAGGGGTTCCGTCGTTGAAGGTTGCCTTCTCGTGGATGTCGTAGGTGACAACGAGCTTGCCGTCGACAACCTCGTCCTTAACGCTCGTTAGGTAGTCCGGGTTCGGCTCCCAATCGCCCTTGCCGTTGAGCAGGGTTAGCTTTGGGTGAATCCAGTAATTGAGGTCACGGGCGTACCGGGTGGAGTTGCCGTGCGAATCATTCATCTGCTCGGAGATTTCTTCGATCGGCAGTACCAGTTCACCGCCGTCCTTGATCTGGTCGCGGTCTAATTCGTTGTAATCGCCAGCTAGATTAACTTCAACTTTGGCCTTGCCTGATGAAGAGCCGCCTTCGCCGTTAGATGCGCAGGCACCTAGGGTCAATGCAGCGACCGACAAGGTTGCCATCGCAGCGATGCGAATGTTCTTTTTCATACTGCGTTGATCCTCCTTCGTTTTTTAAGGGGGTGGGGATAATGCTGGAAGGAATCTTCCAGCAGGTCTATGTGGCTGAGTGGTAGTTGTTGGTGGAGACGTTATGTCAGCGCCAACACCTACGACTAAGCCGAGTCTTCCGTGTACTTTGTGCGTACCTGATTCCGTCCCACGGTAGGGTCTGGGATCGGAATGGCAGACAACAAAGCTTTGGTGTACGCATGTTGCGGGTTGTCGAAAATGTCATCAACTGCGCCTTCTTCCACGAACTCGCCCTTATACATAACCGCCACGCGGTCGGAAAGGTGCCGAACAACGGACAGGTCGTGGGCGACGAAGAGGTACGACAAACCTAGCTTCCGCTTGAGATCGTCCAAAAGGTTAATCACGCCTGCTTGGATAGAGACATCCAACGCGGATACCGGCTCGTCCAACACGATGACGCTGGGGTTCGTCGCCAATGCACGGGCCAGGCCGATGCGCTGCCGCTGACCACCGGAGAAATGCCCCGGGAAGCGGTCGATCTGGGAGGCATCCAAACCAACGAGTTTCATCAGCTCCGCGACGCGCTCATCAATGTCGCCGTCGTATCCCAGAGATTGCAACGGTTCCGCGATAACCTCCCGGACGGTAAGCCGGGGGTTTAGCGAACTCATGGGGTCCTGGAACACGATTTGGATATCTTTGCGGGCTTCGCGGCGTTGTTTGCTCGTCATGCTCGCGGCATCGACGCCATTGAGCACCACCGAGCCGTTTTTCGGGTTGAGATCCATGATCTCAAGCAGCGTTGTTGTTTTGCCGCAGCCAGACTCGCCCACAATGGCCATGCATTCACCAGCGCGAATGTCGAAGCTAATGCCGTTGACGGCCTTGACGGAACCGACTCGACGTTTGATGATCGAACCTTTCACCAGCGGGAATTCCTTGGTGAGGTTGTCAACTTGCAAGGTGACTGTGCGCTCAGAACGCGGAATGTCCGCCAAAAGATCCGGCGATTGCTCCGGGATTTTAAACATCTTCTGCCCGTCTATTTCGCCGTCGACGATTTCGTCGGCGCGCACGCAAGCAGCGGTGTGGTTGTCGTGCTTTTCGACGCTGCGTAGTTGCGGTTCCCCCGCCAAACACTGGTCAATGGCGACAGGGCAGCGAACCGCAAATTGGCATTGGTCCTTGAGATCGACCAGGATGGGCGGATTACCCGAGATCGGCGTGAGCGGTTCTTCCGAAGACACGTCTGGTCGTGGCGTCGATCCCAGCAGCCCCACGGTGTAGGGCATACGTGGTTGGCCAAACAAGGTATAGACGTCCGCCTGTTCTACGGGGCGACCGGCGTACATAACCATGACGTCGTCGGCAATTCCCGCCACGACACCCATATCGTGGGTGATCATGATGGTGGCCGCGCCGGTTTCTTGCTGCGCGATCTTGATGACATCAAGAATCTGCGCCTGAATGGTCACATCCAGTGCGGTTGTCGGTTCGTCCGCTATCAGAACTTTGGGGTTATTCGCGATGGCGATGGCGATCACCACGCGCTGCCGCATACCGCCGGAAAACTCATGAGGGAAGGAACGGATTCGCTTCTGGGGTTCCTTGATTCCCACCAAGTCCAGAAGCTCGATTGCCTGCTTGGTCGCTTGTTGCTTGGAAACTTTTTGGTGGGCTTGAATCGCCTCGACTAACTGCGTGCCGATGTCGAATACGGGCGTGAGAGCCGACAGCGGGTCTTGGAAAATCATGCCGATGCCCTTGCCACGAATCTTCGACATTTGGGTATCAGTCTTTCCGATGAGTTCTTCGCCCGCGAACTTCACCGAACCGGTGATGGTTGCGTATTGCGGCAATAGTCCCATCACAGCCATGGACGTTACGGATTTGCCGGAGCCAGATTCACCAACGATACCGAGGGTGCGGCCGGGGTACAGGTCGAAGCTGACACCACGGACTGCAGAGACCTTTCCCGCCTCGGATGGGAAGGAGACATTAAGGTCAGATACAGAAAGAACTGGTTGGGGTGTAGAAGTATCAGGGGAGATCATGCCTTGCCTCCGGACTTGGAATTGGGGTCAAGCGCATCGCGCAGGCCGTCAGCGATCAGTGCCATAGAAACGGTGAGTAAGGTAAGCGCACCGGCAGGGAAGTAGAAGTTCCACGGGGCTGTCAAAAGTGAAGACGTACCGCCAGAGAGCAACGTACCTAAGGAGACATCGGGAAGCTTCACACCCAAGCCCAGGAAGGACAAGGCGGTTTCCGACATAACAGTGGCGACGACACCGAGGACGAACTGGATAACAAGTAACGAGCCGATGTTCGGCAACATGTGGCGAATGATGATCAGCGGGCGAGACACACCCATGTACTTAGCGGCCCGCACGAAATCATTCTCCCGAACGGTCAGCGATAGCGACCAAATGACACGGGAGGGGAACATCCAGCCGAAGGCGATGAGCACGACGATCAGAAGTTTCCAGTCGCCGCCCGAATCGGAAACCAGAAGGGCGAGCAGGAGGAAGGACGGAATGGCCATCATGAAGTGGATGATGGCCAGAACCACGGCCTCGACTTTCCCGCCATACAACGCAGCACCAGCGCCGATGAGAGCGGAAAGAATGGTGCTGGCCAGGGACACGGAAATAGCGATGACCATCGACCGGCCCAGGCCGTGGGCAGTTTGGGCGAATAGGTCATGGCCGGAATCGGTGGTGCCGAACCAGTGTTCCGGAGACGGAGGGGCGCTGAGATTTAAAAAGTCCGGGTCGAAGAAATCCCAGGCGCTGAGCTTCTCGCCGAAGATGGCGATGAGGGTGAGAAACGCGAAAATTACTAGGCCGACAGCAGCGGGTTTGTTACGGAAAAACCGCCGCACATACAGCTTGTACCGAGAGGTGCCCCGCACGACTTTTACGGGGTCATCTGCGGTCACGGGGGTGGCGTCGAGCACCTGGTCGTGGGCTTTTTCAGAACTCATAGTTAACTCACCCGAACTCGTGGATCAAGGGCAACAACAACAATGTCGGCGAGGATTGCGGATACACCGGTCATGGCGGCACCGAACGCTGCCACAGCTACCGCGCCGTGAACATCGTTTCGAGCGATCGTCTCAACAAAATACTGACCCATGCCCTTCCACGCGAAGATCTTTTCCGTCATTACCGCGCCGGTGAAAATGCCGGGAACCGAGAACGCCACCGAGGTAGCGACCGGAATGATCGAGGTGCGCAGCGCGTGTCGTCGAATAGCTTGGGCGCGGGTTAACCCCTTGGCGCGTGCGGTTCGGACATAGTCCGCGCCGAGATTATCAAGCAGGAGAGTGCGTTGGGTGAGGTGATACGAAGCGTAGGAAATGATCAACAGTGACGCGGTCGGTAGGATTAAATGCTGGCCCAAATCGATGAGTCGGTTGAAGAAACCGGTCACGTCTGGCGAGGCGGCGCCGGTGACATAGAAAACCCGGACACCAGTCCATTCGTTAATCTTTAATGCCAGCCACACAACCAGGATCGATGCAACCACAACGTGTGTATTCAACGCCACGATGGAAACGGCTTGCCATGCCCTATCCGCGAACTTGTATTGGCGAGAGGCGGTGTAAACACCAATCGCGACGCCTACGACCACGGCGAGAATAGTTGCCAGGAGCAATAGCTGCGCGGAGACCCAAATGCGGTAAGAGATTTGTTCGTTGATGGAATCGCCGATCGGAGACCTTCCCCAATCCCAATGGAGAAGGATATTGGTAAGCCATGTCCACCACCGCTCAACTATAGGAGTGTCTGGGTTGAGGTTGTATGGTTCCAGCAGGTTGGCGACCTGTTCTGGGCTTAGCGGTGGACGTCGCCCGATGTAATTCGATCGCGGATCCAAAAAGGATGCCGCGAGGAAAAACGTCAGGTTCGTCGCCAAGAAAACAATGAGCATCCAGCTCAGGGTCTTCCTCAGCAAATACTTGAACATGGTGTCTCCACGATGGGTTCTGACAAAGGGATAGGTTTCGCACGTAAAAAATGCGAAAACGCAGTGCACAGGCATAAATGCAAGCGTTTGACATAAATCTACTCCCGCAGTTTCGTTAGTCACAATTGCGGGAGGTGGCCGATGCTTGCATATATGCGAGCTGCGTCACAATCTTACTAAAAGATTAACTTATCTAAAAACTTCGAGCGTGAGCTGTCACGGCCCCTAGTTGGTCGCATTTTTCCTTTTCATGGCAAAAATATCGGTGGAAAAACCCTATAAATCATACGGTGTACTGGAGGTGGAAATAGGTTATTTCAGTCGAAAATATAGGGATTTGCTAAGGTGCATAAAATTTCGCGACCTGGGGGCGTCGAAAAGCGGGCGGGGTGCGGAGCTAAAAACTTTAGCTTTTCGACGCCCTGAGGTTGCGTTTGGAGAGTATGCATGATTTAATAATCAGGTTGCCTTAACAGGATTGCTATCAGTGCTGGTAGGGCAAACATGACACCTTCACTGGTGTGAAGTCCCAACCCGTGCGGTTGGGTTTTCAAAACCATGGAAGGACCTTCAAGGTTTCTGGGCGATATCCAGTTCATACCTTGAGGGCCGGAAAAGTGAAGAGCATGGCAAATAAACAGCGGCAGTATACGAAAGAGATCCCACGCTTATCACGAGCATTAAGATCCCTTCCGGCTTGGCACACATCTGGGTCTTGTACCCCAGGGGTGGAAGCTTCAAGGAAATGCGGTGAAAGTTTATTTGCTTTGACCTTAAGCGTTTCCGGCAAGTCGTTTTAAGACAAGTCAAGTTAAGAACTGGCGTTGCGCTTTAGGCCCTTAAAACTGGTCCGGACAACGTTATAGAGATAGATGAAGCGATTCCCACCACTCCATTTGCGATGTGGGACAAGCGAGGAAGAGGATAAGCGTGGCGGGAGAAAAGATCCGCATTCGCCTGAAGGCTTACGACCACCAGGCAATCGACGTGGCTGCACGTAAGATTGTCGAAACCGTGACCCGTGCCGGGGCACGCGTTGTGGGCCCAGTGCCATTGCCAACCGAAAAGAACGTATACGCCGTTATTCGTTCCCCACACAAGTACAAGGATTCTCGCGAGCACTTCGAGATGCGCACTCATAAGCGCCTGATCGACATCCTCGACCCGACGCCGAAGACGGTTGAAGCGCTTATGCGTATTGACCTTCCGGCCAGCGTCGATGTGGACATTAAGTAATCGACGAGTTTCTTGGCTACGGAGAACAAATAATGAGTGAAACTGAGATCAAGGGCATTCTGGGCACCAAGCTCGGCATGACTCAGATCTTCGACGAGGAAAACCGGGTCATCCCAGTAACCGTCGTCGAGGCTGGTCCATGCGTAGTTACCCAGATTCGCACTGTAGAAACCGATGGCTACAACGCCATCCAGATCGCCTACGGCGACATTGACCCTCGCAAGGTAAACAAGCCACGCACCGGTCACTTCAATAAAGCAGGCGTTACCCCACGCCGCCATGTAGCCGAAATCCGCATGGATGACGTTTCCGGCTACGAGGTCGGCCAGGATGTCACCGTTGACATCTTCGAAGGCATCACCTTCGTTGACGTTACCGGCACCTCCAAGGGTAAGGGCTTCGCTGGTGGCATGAAGCGCCACGGCTTCGCCGGTCAGGGTGCATCCCACGGTAACCAGGCAGCACACCGCCGCGTCGGTGGCATCGGTGCCTGCGCTACCCCAGGTCGCATCTTCAAAGGCAAGCGCATGGCTGGCCGCATGGGTTCCGATCGCGTCACCACCCAGAATCTTAAGATTCAAAAGATCGACGCCGATGCCAACCTCATCCTGATCAAGGGTGCAATCCCGGGCAACCGTGGCGGCATCGTTACTGTTAAGACCGCAGTGAAGGGCGGTGCACACGCATGACCAATCTGAAATTGGACGTCCAGACCGCTGAGGGCAAGACCAACGGCACCGTTGAACTGCCAGCTGAGATCTTCGACCGCGAAGTCTCCATCCCGTTGATGCACCAGGTTGTCAACGCTCAGCTCGCTGCAAAGCGTCAGGGCACCCACTCCACCAAGACTCGTGGTGAAGTTCGTGGCGGTGGCCGCAAGCCATTCCGCCAGAAGGGCACCGGTCGCGCTCGCCAGGGTTCGATCCGCGCTCCTCACTTCGCTGGTGGTGGTATCGCACACGGCCCTAAGCCACGCGATTACAGCCAGCGCACCCCGAAGAAGATGATCAAGGCCGCTCTGTACGGTGCACTGTCGGACCGTGCTCGTAACGCACGCATCCACGTGGTCGAGGAACTGGTTCCTGGTCAGACTCCTTCTACTAAGTCCGCACGCGCGTTCATCGAGCGCCTGACCGATCGTCGTAACGTTCTGTTCGTCGTTGGTCGTGAGGACATCAATTCGCAGAAGAGTGCTCGTAACCTACCTAACGTTCACATCCTGTTCCAGGATCAGCTGAACACCTACGACGTTCTCAAGTCCGATGACGTTGTGTTCTCGGTCGAGGCTCTCACCGCCTTTATCGCCCGCGCTACCGGTGCGGATAAGGAGGAGAACTAATGGCTAAGATTGCAGACCCACGCGACATCATTCTCGCCCCGGTTGTCTCTGAGAAGTCTTACGGTTTGATGGAGGAAGGCACCTACGTGTTCTTCGTCGCAAAGACCGCTAACAAGACCGAAATCAAGATTGCCGTCGAGCAGATCTTCGGTGTGAAGGTCGCCTCCGTGAACACCCTTAACCGTGAGGGCAAGCGCAAGCGCACTCGCTCCGGTTTCGGTACCCGCAAGGCAACCAAGCGCGCCTACGTGACGCTTCGTGAGGGCAGCGACGCAATCGACATCTTTGGCGCTAGCGCTTAAGAAAGGTCGAGGTAAGGAAAAACTATGGCTATTCGTAAGTACAAGCCGACAACCCCGGGTCGCCGCCAGAGCTCCGTATCGATGTTCGAGGAGATCACTCGCTCGACCCCGGAGAAGTCCCTGGTTCGCCCACTTCCAAAGAAGGGTGGCCGTAACGTTCACGGCCACATCACCGTTCGCCACAAGGGTGGTGGACACAAGCGCCAGTACCGTCTGATCGACTTCCGTCGCAACGACAAAGATGGCATTCCGGCAAAGGTTGCTCACATCGAGTACGACCCGAACCGTACCGCCAACATCGCGTTGCTGCACTACGTCGACGGCGAAAAGCGCTACATCATCGCACCTAAGGGCCTCAAGCAGGGTCAGATGGTAGAGTCCGGCGCAACCGCCGACATCAAGGTTGGTAACAACCTGCCGCTGCGGAACATCCCAGCTGGTACCGTCATCCACTGCGTTGAGCTCAAGCCAGGCGCAGGCGCTAAGCTTGCCCGTTCCGCAGGTGCATCCATTCAGCTGCTCGGTAAGGCAGGCAAGTACGCTGTTCTGCGTATGCCTTCCTCTGAAATCCGCCGCGTGGACATCCGCTGCCGCGCCACCGTTGGTGAGGTCGGCAACGCCGATCAGATCAACATCCGGTGGGGTAAAGCTGGCCGTATGCGCTGGAAGGGCGTTCGCCCAACCGTGCGTGGTGTGGTCATGAACCCAGTGGATCACCCACATGGTGGTGGTGAAGGTAAGACCTCGGGTGGTCGTCACCCAGTTAGCCCATGGGGCAAGAAGGAAGGTCGCACCCGCAACCCGAACCGGTACAGCAACAACATGATCGTGCAGCGCCGCCGCACGAACAAGAGCAAGAAGCGCTAAGAGGAGGTAAGGAAAGATGCCACGCAGCCTTAAGAAGGGCCCGTTCGTTGATGAGCACCTCCTCGCGAAGGTCGATGCTCAGAACGAAAAGGGCACCAAGCAGGTTATTAAGACCTGGTCCCGTCGTTCCACCATTCTCCCCGACTTCATTGGTCACACCTTCGCCGTCCACGACGGTCGCAAGCATGTGCCAGTGTTCGTGGACGACTCCATGGTCGGCCACAAGCTCGGTGAGTTTGCACCAACCAAGACCTTCAAGGGTCACATTCAAGAAAAGAAGAAGGGACGTCGATAAGCGATGAGCGAAATCACATCCGCACGCGCGACTGCCCGCTTCGTTCGCGTAACCCCTATGAAGGCACGCCGTGTAATCGACTTGGTTCGCGGTAAGTCCGTTGAGGAAGCACTGGCAATCCTGAAGTACGCCCCACAGGCTGCTTCCGAGCCAGTAGCCAAGGTCGTTCAGTCCGCAGCTGCAAACGCTGAGAACAACTTCGGCCTTGACCGTCGCACCCTGGTTATCTCCGAGGCTTACGCCGACGAAGGCCCAACCATGCGTCGTTTCCGTCCACGCGCTCAGGGTCGCGCATTCCAGATCCGTAAGCGCACCAGCCACATCACCGTGGTTGTCGAGAGCCAGAAGGCAGGTGCATAACAGTGGGACAAAAAATCCACCCACACGGCCTCCGATTGGGCATCACTTCCGACTGGAAGTCCCACTGGTTCGCCGATAAGAACTACGCTGAGTACCTCGCAGAAGACATCAAGATCCGCGAGTTCCTCACCAAAACCCTCGACCGTGCAGGTATCGCCGACATCGTGATCGAGCGCACCCGCGACCGCGTCCGCGTCGACATCCACACCGCCCGTCCAGGCATCGTGATCGGCCGCCGTGGTTCTGAGGCAGACCGTCTGCGCCGCGAGCTGGAGAAGCTCACCGGCAAGCAGGTCGCCCTCAACATCCTCGAGGTCAAGAACATTGACGCCAACGCTCAACTGGTGGCACAGTCCATCGCTGAGCAGCTGACCAACCGTGTGGCATTCCGTCGCGCAATGCGCAAGGCAATCCAGGGCGCTATGCGTCAGCCACAGGTCAAGGGCATCAAGGTTATGTGCTCCGGTCGTCTTGGCGGTGCCGAGATGTCCCGCACCGAGCGCTACCATGAGGGTCGCGTTCCTTTGCACACTCTCCGCGCCGAAATCGACTACGGCACCTACGAAGCACACACCACTTTCGGCCGCATCGGCGTGAAGGTGTGGATCTACAAGGGTGACGTCGTTGGTGGCCGTCGCGAGAGCGAAATCAACGCACCAGCAGAGCGCCGTGGCCGCGGTGACCGCAACGCACGTCCGCGTCGTGGTGGCCAGCGTCGTCAGCGTGCTGAGCAGAAGCAGGAGGGATAACCTATGCTTATTCCAAAGCGCGTGAAGTACCGTCGCCAGCACCGTCCACACCGTGACGGCGTTTCTAAGGGCGGTAACCGCATCAACTTCGGTGACTACGCAATCCAGGCTCTGGAACCTGCTTACATCACCAACCGTCAGATCGAATCTGCACGTATCGCCATCAACCGCCACGTCAAGCGTGGTGGTAAGGTGTGGATCAACATTTTCCCAGACCGGCCACTTACCCAGAAGCCACTCGGTGTTCGTATGGGTTCCGGTAAGGGTCCTGTGGAAAAGTGGATCGCAAACGTCAAGCCAGGTCGCATCCTCTTTGAAATGAGCTATCCGAATGAGGAAATGGCGCTTGAGGCACTGCGTCGCGCAGGCCAAAAGCTCCCTTGCAAGGTTCGTATTATCAAGAAGGAGGACCAGTTCTAATGGCTAACGGTACCCCCGCACACGAGCTTCGCGAGCTTAACGCTGAGGAGCTCAAGACCCGTCTGGCTGAAGCCAAGGAAGAGCTGTTCAACCTGCGCTTCCAGGCTGCAACCGGCCAGCTGACCAATAACCGTCGCCTGCGCACGGTCAAGACCGACATCGCCCGCATCTACACCGTTATTCGCGAGCGCGAGCTGGGCCTGTCTGTTGTTCCGGGAGCTGAGGCTTAATTATGAGTGAGGCAAACGTGAACAAGAAGAAAAAGGGCGCACGTAAGGTACGCACCGGCTATGTCGTTTCCGACAAGATGCAGAAGACCATCGTTGTGGAATTGGAAGACCGCAAGCAGCACGGCTTGTACGGTAAGACCATCCGCACCAACTCCAAGGTGAAGGTTCACGACGAGAACGAAATCGCTGGCATCGGCGACCTCGTTCGCATCGAGGAAACCCGCCCATTGAGCAAGGACAAGCACTTCCGTCTCGTTGAGATCATCGAGAAGGCACGCTAATTCTTTAGCCTAAAAGGCGCGGATAAAACTACACACTCGCCCGCCCCCCGACATAAAAGGGGATGCGGGCGAGTGTTTTTGCTTTTCGACGCTTTAACGGGTTTCGCTGTACTCAATGTTTTAGTTGGAACTGACTGTTAAGAATGTATCTGTTTTACCAATCTGTCACGGAACCATTGTTATGAACCGAATGTCGGGTGTACGAGCCTTTTAAAGGCTTCCGTTCCAATCGCTAGGAATACCGAGGCTTTCTGCCTTAACAATTGGGTTGGTGATGAAAGATTCTTTAATTAATTTATCCACTTTTTCGGGCCACGTTGTTCCTGGTGATATCGTGCGTAAAAGATGCGACATGACCACGAGAGTTCCAAATATTCTTTCACTCTGTTGTTCGGGAAGCTGATCGAAGTGGCCCGAAGTTCGTAATGCTTCTGTTTGGGCAGGCAAAAACGATTTATTCCATAGCCGTCCATGGTGAGCACATGTGTTGCGTACCACCGTCAGTTGTTCGAGCCAGGTCGCTAATGGATGTTTCTTCTTTGTTTGGCGAGCTTGGCTTTTTGATAGTTGAGTATGGTCAATCTGAATGTTGAGTTTTTCTGCCACCTGGTACTGGTCATGTGTTTTGAGGCCTCCGTAGAGCTTAGAAATATCGGAGAAATCCAAAGCTTCAGCAACAAGCCACAGCGGAAATTGAGCACCATAATTATCTTGGTAGTGTTTAATCGCTTCGTTTCTCGCATGAGCTCTAGCAAGACGACTGTAGATGGTCGAAATCCAATTCAGGTGTTTAAAGCTTGGCCGAAAGAGCGTCGGATCTTTATATGCCAGTGGGTCGGTTCCATTGGTAAGGCAAATGTAATCGGTGATCTGCGTGCGTAGCGAAATTTCGATCCGTTCGATTCCATCATGAATGAGAGTACGAAGTTTACGGTCTGCTTCATATAACTCCACCACAGCCTCGAATGAAGTCTTTGGATTAAACTCATCTAACTTTTCGCCTGCCGTATTGACCATTCTCGCAGGGAACCAATAAGCACTGAGACGGTAGTAACTAACGTTACTGAGCCACTGCTGTGCCATTTCGTCGCTGATGATCATACCACGCGACCGTAATCGTTCAATATGATCGGTAATAGTTGCTGCGGGTTTAAGTTGGTGGGCTTGAGAGCTTGACATATGTTGGATCTTCACTTCCAAATAAAGATCCAGCCCACACTCCGAACCATCAAAAATGATTCAAAGGCAGGCTGAACGATTAACCAGAGTCTAACAAATTTCTTCTCTATATGGCAGATTTTTCAGGGGCACTGACGCAAAACGGGGGTAAGCGGGTTGGGCTGTCGGCCGAGTAGATCGAGATTGAGAAAGCTTGAGCAAAAACGATGTGATTATCTCTGTTATTCGTGCCGTGTGAATTTAGACAGCACCCTGTACCTTGTAACTAACCCGTTGCTCCCTTATACGATGGTTGGTTACCGGTTGAAGCGTTTTAATCTGAAGGTCTTGCGAAATATGCGTTGATTTCTTCCCGCAATTCGGTGTCAGTGGCGAACCTGTTTAAGAAATCAAGGAATGTGAGTTTGTATTCGATGTCATAGAACCAGGCGTCGTGGTCCATGGCGTAAACAGTGGGATTTTGGGGGTGGGGATCGTCGCTAAGAACGAAAAATCCCACCTGGTAGCGGGTGTTTCCTAAGATGATGAAGTTTGGGGACTTAGTGGTTGTGGGTAGTTTTGATGCGACTCCGGTGATGAAGCCCTCGTCATCGTGCCACTCTTCGTAGTCTGTGGTTCCTGGGCTCAGCGGCGTTGCGATCCAAGGCGAGAATGTGAAGTCTGCCCTTTGAACCAGTTCACGCAGTTGTCCTTGGTGTTCAAGGATCTTGCGAAGATCATCGCTGTATTCGACGTGGTCACTGAATCCTTGCTCAATGATGGGCGTTGGGAACGTCATAGACATGAGTGCTTCCTGCAAAGTGTCATTGGGGCTGGTGTAGGTTGCGCCCAGTTCTTTCAGCCGTGCCTCGATTTCGGAAGAAAAGATCATAGGTCCGATTATGACAATAAAGTGCAGATACTGCGGGGTTTTATAAAAGGCTTCTGGCTACGTCGACAAGCATCGCGCAGCTCACCCGGCACTAGTTGAACGAACAGTGAAACGCCTGCGTGGGAACACTTTTACCGCAATGCTGAGGTTGTCGTGCATTACGTATGGCGCCACATTGCGCGCCAGCTTTTCGGGCTTGATTCTAGGACTACGGGGATAAGTAGGAGTGCCATCACTATCGTGATGATTCTGTTCTTTAGCAAATCCTCGACGATGGTCGTGGTGGGGAATCCATAACCGACGATGGTGATGAAGATTAAGAAAGCAAGCATCATGCAGGCCCCGAGACGTGCTTTTGAGCGGCTCATCAAAAGGAGGACACCAGCAACTACTTCGTAGCAGCCAAGCACGATGGTGAGCCATCCGATATTCGGCATCACAAAATCTGACCACAGGTTAGAAAGCGACGGTATGAGCGCCGTGTCGCCGAACACCGCGTAGCTTTCTGGATGCGTTCGGCCGAGCACAAGGTGAGAGAAACCTCCGGAAATGAAAATTACCGTGAAAAGGGTTCTTACAATCGACCTATACATATGCATCAGCCCATCCTACAGCGATGAAAAGGGAGCTTTCATGGGTTACAGACAATGGCGGTGAATCAGCAATCTGCCACCAGGTAATCGTCGTAAAGCGCCGACCGATTTAGCAATAGAATGCCGAGCAGTTTATCGGTAGAACTCCGACTGTTTTAGCAGTAGAGCGCCGTCCAGTTTGCTGTTTGGTTGCATTTTCCCACGTAGATCGTGGTTTATTTCCTAAAAGTCTCGCAACCGTGAAACTGGATCATAAGGCATCAAGCCGTTTCCTTATCTTTTTTAAAAGTGTGTGGAATTGGTCGGTGATGTAAGGTATTGCCGCATATAGGGCAAAGCGAAACTGACATACCCGTAGCGGGGGCTTGAGATGATTTCGGCGTCTAAAAGACGACGTCGGTAGTTGCCTGCGTATTGCGCGTCAACATTAAGTCGCTGGGCAATATCGGACATTTTGGACGGCCCGTCGTCAACTGCCATCGCTTTAAGAAAATCTTGATCCGTGGGGGAGAGATCTGAAAGGGAAGGTTCGTGAACCAACTCGCCGAGACGGTGGCGGGCGCGTTCACCACTTGCTGTAACCGAGTCTAAGGTTATGCGGTTTCCGTCCCGAGTGCGGAACAGGTATTGGCCTACCAGCTGAATCATGAATGGGTAGCCGCCACAAATCTCAACAGCTAGATCTAGTGCGCCTGGTTCCCATTCGAAATCTAATGAGGCTAGCGGGGACGAAAGGGCTGTGCGGACATCGGAATCAGTGACCAGCCCCAGTGCAATTTTGTTGGCGCGGCGTAGGAACGCTACGGGATTTTGCCCAGAATCAGCCGCCAAAAGTGGTTTCACGGATTGTGGAATGCCTGCCATGGTTACGGCAATCTCGCAGTTTTCACGGACCAAATGCTGAATGGTCGCCCCGAAGTCAATAACTTCTTCTTTTCGGTTACAATGCAGCTCATCTAAGGTGATAAGCACTCCCACAGGTTCCTGTCCAATTTGGGCATCAATATGTGCCTGCAACGTGAAAAGATTCGTGAGGACATCCCGTAACGTTGTATTTGGACGATATTTCTCTGTCTCAGTGAACTGCAAGCCTCCTAGCGAGGCGATGTTTACACCTGTAAGAGTTTTCTTGTGGATGCGAAAGTTCTCTTGGATGATCCGGTACGCTGCATCTTGAATGCGTTGGGTAAAACCAGGGGTTGCAGTCTCGGCGATAACCCACCAAGATTCGGCTCGTGCGACATCTTGAAATGCATTAAGCAATACAGTTTTACCCACGCCACTAAGGCCGGTAATGAGGGAAACTCGTTCATGTGCGCCTGGGCCGTCGAAAAGCGCATCCTTGAAGTCTTCAATTTCTTGTTCACGACCAGCAAGGTATGGCGGGGTTGCTCCCAATGTGGCTTTGAAAGGATTGCGTACACGGCTCATGACATAAATCTACATTATTTTTACTATCTCTTATTATCCTTTACTATCTCTTACTATCTTCCGCATATTGCTAGCTCAAAACGGGTACGACGCAAGTCCTTGAGCCGTTGAGTTGTGATAATTTCCTACTTCGCGCTATCCCAAAGTTTCTGCAAGTGGGTAGCCAATTCGTCGGGCGCCTGCATCGGAAGAGAATGGGTGGTGTTCGGCCACGTGTGCACTGTGACGTCGTCAAGCAATTGATGAGCCTTATCCGCCGCTTTTTGCCCGCCAGCAAGTGAGCTGTCGCTGGCTATCGCAACGTAGACCGGCATAGATAGCGCCGCTGCGGTGTATGCGGTTAGCAGTGACGGGGTTGGCAGTTGCGCACGGTAATGCTTTGTCCCTAATGCGATCATGCGCGCCAGGGCGTCATCGTCATCGTGGTCGTCTTCGACACCGCCGATGCGGTTAAGTGCCTGGTTGCGAATGCTATCGGGGACGCCGGGAATCGATGCCACAAGTACCCAAGCCATCATGGACGCAGGTGGATACGCGAAAGTGAAGACCGGTTCGAGAAGCGCAAGGGATACGACGCGTTCCGGATGGGTGTACGCATACGCGGTTGCGGTCGCCCCACTGAAGGAATGGCCAACAAAGTGCGCGCCCATAGGGGCTACGGCATCCATGACCTGGTCAATCCATTCAGCTTGGTCCGCCATTGAGATTAATGGGGCCGATTGGGCTGACATGCCAGCGTCGCCAAGCGCATCGAATGCCACAACGCGGTGAGTTTCGGCAAAGCTCGGCAGATTGGCTGCCCACATGGGCACCCCTGACGAACGCCCCGGTAACAGCACTATAGGAGTTGAATCCGCAGTCGCGGGTGTGCTCCACTCGTAAACGCGCACTGTGCCGTAGTCCGTCTGGATATCATGTTGTTTCGTCAGCGGGGGCATGAGCGTCATGGCATCGCGGTATGCGGCTGCGTAGGCGTTACGGCCAGCGACGGACTGGAAATACCCGACTCTAGCCTTGCCTGTTACTGTTGCCACGACGTGCCAAACCCCAATTATCGCCAGGACCGCGACGATGGTCCGCGCCAGATTCCTGCGGCGGTTAGAGCGCGCGGTTGACCTTCGTGTTGGGGCTGCCAACGGTGACGGGTCCTTCTGCGGTGCCGACATAGCCTAAAACCTAGCACCGCATAGTGGGAAGGTAAAGGGTTAAGCTGCATAAATAGTGCGTTAGCCAGGCCACATTGGCAGCAGTTCGCACACTGTGGCATGGATAAGTTTCTTGCTTTTCGACGCCTCAAGAGCCGCGTCTCATCATCTCAACATTGCGTGATAAATACGGGGACAAATTTGTAGCGGGGATTGGTTTTAGCACGGACTACGAGGGAAGGCTTTTAGGGCCACGGTTGTATTCTTTACCAGTCGCGAGTTTGTGGCGGGTTTAGTAAAGCAACTGTTTGAAACCTTGCGGAATTGGATGCTGGATTCGCTGCCCGACCCCACTTGGCCAGTGCGATTGTTATCGCAGCAATGTGTTATTCGAATAACGCCGTTTCACTTATTTCGGTCGCGTGATTCATGGCGGGTTTGGCTACGTAGCATGGAAAACTATTCACCCCAGATGCTGTAGCGAATACGTTCCCACAGGTATTCGTCAACGTTAGCTTCCACCTCGTTGAGAATCTCACGCGCGTCAGCATCAGGAGTTTTCTCCGTCATCTCAGTCAATTCTGGTTCTATTTGGCAATTCTCAAGGCACCGAACAAGGTACTCAATTGTTGTAGCGGTATATCCATTTCTCTCGATGGCGGCGGCGACGAACAACGCGTGCACTTCTTGGTGCTCATCGTCGCAAAGCTCCATGTAGTCGTTGACGAGTGGGGCGGCGGTGGCGTCGTAAAGCCCAAGTGCAAAAACCGCGAACGTCCCGGGCATTGCCCGGTTCTCGTCTTCTAAACCGAGATACCATTCGTATTCCCTCATGGCTGCGCGAGCGTAGTCGGCGATGATTCCGAATAATTCGGGATAGCGTGCAGCGCATTGGAAAAGCTGATTTATGCTGTTGGTCTCCACATACGGAATGGGGAGGTAGTCCTCGGTGGGGCCGGTGAAATCGATGCCGTAGCTTGCGGGGAATAGAGGACAGGAGATAACGCGGATAAGGTACTCCAACACCGCGAGATACGCGTGTGGATTTTCCTGCGTCACGGTCACGGAAATAATCCCGGAGACGTCATTTGCCTGCCCGTGCCAACTATCGCCAGCGGAAGTGGCGATAGTGTCAGGCAGATCGCCGCTGCCGGTTTCACGCAGACGGCGTGGGGTATCAGAACCCAATGCCTTGGCCTGGTTTAACAGCATATCTGCGTATTGGCGCGAGGTTGGGGACGAATAGCGGATATCGGCTACCGCAACGGTGCACGCAAACTCTAGTAGTTCGTGGGGTACTTCTGTTAGATCCACCTCGGGCTTGGGGTTCCACGTAGTAACTGCATAGGGGTTTTGAGTAGCCGGAAAGTATGGTTCGGTAAGGTTACGCCTCAGCCAGTTGCACATAGGCCCGCTAATGGCGTTCCACCCAACCAGTTCCCGGAGTTTATCCACCGTATCCCATTCGTCGGCAGTAGTGGAACTTAGGTCCAGCTCGTTTAACGCGAACTCTACAAGGGCCTGTATGGGGATGCGGACATCCTTGTATTGGATCGATTTGGGGTGCTCGGTGGTTATGTCGCGGTAGTGGATGTGGCCCAACCGTAGTTGTTTGAGCACGCAGGTAAACATGTCGCTGGCCAGAGGATCCGTGCAGTCGTCGAAACTGGGCTGGACGTGGTCATTTGCCGACATATTTCTGCTTTCTAAGGCGATCTAAACGGAATCTGTAGTTGTGGTGCTGCGGTGCGGTTTTATTATTTGTTCGTTTTGGTCGGCGACGTGGGGGGCGTCGCCAAGCTGTTATCCGGTAACGATCCCGGCCCGCGCGGTATCGGGCGTTAGGAGACTTCCAAGAGATACGTGATATTGCTAAAGTCGCAGCGTTGAAGGTCATGGTCGTCGATGAGGAAACTCATGCACCCCTCATTGCCTAGGACCAATTGGACGTCCTGCGTGCTGTATGCATGAAGCTGGAGGAGAAGCCGCTGACCGTCGCCGACCTCACGGGGATCCCAGTGGAAGAAGTAGCCCCACCCATCGCCGAAAATCGAGGGATATGGTTCTGGCTGGTGTGCGGTGATGATCCGCCGCAGTTTCCGGGCAGTAGTGGCATCCGTAGGCAGGCCGTGCTCGGCGAGTTCGTTCAGCACAACGGGGTTTTCGGCACTGCTGATCCCCTGCTGAATATGGGTGCCGGTGACCGTGAAGTGCCCGCCGCTTAAAAGAAATTCGGCATTATCCGGAATATGTTCGGCGGCTTGGGCCTTATCAAGCTCGTCGGCAGGTATGAGACGCACCAGACACCCCGGCTTGCCGCCGGTTGCGGCTTCGTCGGATCCAAAGGAGAAATCATCCGCAACGAAGAACTGGAGAAGCCCACCGGTGGGGTAGCCGGTCAATGGCGGTAGTTCCGCGAGGTTGAGCTGGGCGATTAAACACATCGGTTTGTCGTTGTAGCCGCGGGGCCAGGGAAAATCCGGGGTGACCGCACCGAGGTATCCCACCCGGGAACTCGCCGGATCGAGTTCTTGCGGTCCAGAGCCAGAAACGGGGTGTAATTTCAGGGCGACGACAGGGCGAGTCGTGGTGTTGTAGAAATCGGTGAGGGCTGGGCGGATATCAGTCACGGCGAAGCATTCCTTAGGATCACGGGATGGGCGGGGGACTAGTGGGTGCTAAAGCTGTACAGTGGGGTGCTGAAATCAAGGTTGGCTAAATCTTTGTCGCCGATGAAGAAGTGTAGAATCCCATCGTGGCCAATATCGATGCGGGCACCGGTAGCGGGGTCGGTGACGGATGCGAGTTGCAGAAGTAGCTGCATGTTTTGGGTTTGGAAATGCGGATGAAAGTACCGTGAATTCTGGTCGTTGAGGTAGCCGCGCGGATCTTGCTGTGGGTGCTGGGTCCAGCCACCGAGGAAAAGCTGAGCGTAATTGTCGGTGACGTCCGCTAGCGCGTCAAGTGGATCCTGCCACCCGTGTTCTTCAAGGACGTCTTCTTCGTCGAGGTCCTCGAAGTCTTCGTCATCATAGAATCCGATGGAGTCGAGGAAATCCTCTTCTTCTGTGTAAATGCCCGCCTGTTCCGCTACCGCGCTGAACTGGTAGTCGCCGCATTGCGGTGCCTGGTCGTAGAGGGCACCAGTGATCGTGAATTGGTCGATGGAAAAGGTGCTCGCGACGTGATCGTGGGTTTCGGTGGTGGCAGTTTCTAGTTCCGCTGCCGGAATGTAGCGCACGACGCTTTCTGAGTAGTCGGGGGTTGCACCGTTTGTGGTGCCCATGTGGTCATCCACCGTGACGAAGAACTGCAGCAAACCTTCCGTTGGTAGTTCCTCTCGGGCGGGCAGTTCGGCGAGGTTAAGCTGCGCGAGATGCTGCATCGGGTTGCCAGAGGAATCAACGGGCCACGGATGGTTTGGCGTCACTGCCGCCGTATTGCCAGTGCGTGAGGCGGTAGCGGCGAGCGGTGTGGTGACGGGTATAAGCGTTAGCTTCGTGGTTCGGCGCAGATTTGCTGCGGCGAATTCGGCAAATGGCGATTCGAGGTTTTTAAGGTTGGGACGAATGACGGAATCCACGCGGACGGCCTTTCACATGACGTGTGATATGTGCCTTGAGATTTTAGTCTTCCCTAACGAAACCGGGGATGTTTTTGCAGATAATAATTCAGCAGGGGAGCGAGCCCAATGAGCGATACCCCGATGCTGGCGACAACGCTAACAATGATGCTGATGATGGTGCCCAGATCGAAGTCTTGGCCGCGGCGTTGCGTCTCCGGTGGCGTTGTTTGGGCGGACGTTGTGGCGCTTGCGCTGCGGGGCTGCGGAGGGGTTTCGGCGCTGTGAGCTGCGGGAACGATTGTCGTGAATGTGAGGGCGGCTGCCATCCAGCACGACAGAAAAGGCGACGCATACGTGTGGTTCCTCCGATGTGTATTAACTGCAATCTAGTGCAATTATCATACATAAATTAGCTTTAAGCTATCTAAAGTTAATAAAAATTCAAGATTTTTGCAGCGGTTTTCGCTTTTCGACGCCCCATGGTGGGCAATGTGGAAATATCCAACCAAGAATGCTTAAAAATCTGTGATCGTGGGGGTGGTGTATCGCTCGTGATATTCGGTCATCTGATGGGTGGTTTTTATGGAGGTTTGGTTAAGGTCTTGCTAATGTGAACCTTCACATAACAGGATGGAAAATTTGGCCATTTAGCACGGTAATTACCCTCTCTGGGTGCGGGCTGGTTGACTGTTTGGGCCGACTTGCATATGCGTCGATTAGCGGCGATGTGCACCGAAAATGTGTGTGGAAATTTCGGATTCTAGCGGGGGTAAAGCTGTTGGGATCTTTTTCATTTTCTATCGGAATCGCTTGCCAATGTTAGCGCTATCATGCAAGCTGAGCCTAGAGCGGTAAGTGAGGCACCCCACAATAAAAGCTGAGTGTGTTCCAAGCCTCATTTGCTTCCACTGAAACAAGTGAAAGGAGGCGGCAGGCAATGACCACCGATTTACTTCGCCTTGAACACATCTCAAAAACCTTCCCAGGCGTCAAAGCTTTGGACGATGTGATGCTCACCCTGCGCCACAATGAAGTATTGGGCTTATGCGGTGAAAACGGTGCAGGCAAGTCCACCCTGATGAAGATCCTCACCGGCGTCTATACCGCGGACCCAGGCGGCAGCATCTACATCAATGGACACGAAAGCGATGTCACCGGGCCACGCGACGCACAGGAAAAAGGAATTTCGATCATCCACCAAGAACTCAACTTGGTGCCCGACATGACTGTCGCCCAAAACATCTACATGGGTCGGGAGGCTAAAACCGGTGGGCTCTTACTCAACGACAATGCGATGGTGAAAAACGCCGAGCAATTGCTGACCAAACTCGGGATCGACGTCAATCCCCGCGCCTATATCCGCGACCTCACGGTGGCCCGGCAGCAAATGGTGGAAATCGCCAAAGCACTTTCGTTTGACTGCAAGATTTTGGTGATGGACGAGCCCACTGCCGCCCTCACCGATACCGAGATCGAAACCTTGATGGGGCTCATCCGCAATTTCGTGTCCCCCGAAACCGGCATGGTGTATATCTCACACCGCATGGACGAAATCGCCGAGATTACCGACCGGGTGACGGTGCTTCGCGATGGCCAATACGTCACCACGCTCGAAACCGCCGAAACGCCCATCAAGGACATCATCGCAGCCATGGTGGGACGCCAGATTGTCACGGATGTCCGACCGGAGCCCAAAGACTTCCAAGGGCAGCCGGTTGTCTTGAGCGTCGACAAGCTCTCCACCCGCGACCTGGTCAAAGATGTCAGCTTCGAGTTGCGGCGCGGCGAAATCTTCGGCATCGCGGGCCTCATGGGGGCCGGGCGCACCGAACTCGCCCGCGCCATCGTCGGTGCCGACCCGAAAAGCGCCGGGACGGTCTCCGTTGCGGGCAAGAAAGTTCACCTTCGTTCGCCAGCGGACGCGGTCGAGCACGGCATCGGCTATCTGTCGGAGGACCGCAAACAATACGGGCTCCTGCTGGACATGGATGTCAAAGCCAATACCGCGCTCTCGTCGCTGTCCACCAAATATTCGAAGTTCGGGATCATTCGCGAAGCCGACATTGCTCGCGACACCCAAGCCCAGGTGGATCGCTTAAAGATCAAAACCCCCAGCATCCACCAAATCATCCGCAATCTTTCCGGCGGAAACCAGCAAAAAGTCATCATCGGCAAGTGGCTGGTCCGCGACTGCGACATCCTCATTGTCGATGAGCCCACCCGAGGCATCGACGTTGGCGCCAAGGACGAAATCTACGCCCTTTTGAACGAACTTTGCGCCGAAGGAAAATCACTCATCGTCATCTCCTCCGAACTCCCCGAGGTGCTGCGCATCTGCGACCGAATTGGCGTGATGTGTAACGGCCGCATGACCGGCATCTTGGAAAACTCCGAGGCAAACCAAGAATCAATCATGGAACTGGCAACCAAATTCCGCGACACCGATAAGGAGGTGGCCTAATGTCTGCGCAATCTACCACGACCGCAAGCACCCTTAACGCACGGCTTGGCGCTCAACTACAACAATTGCTGGCGCTGGCAGCCCTGGCCTTGATCTTCATCTTCTTCTCCGTATCCACTGACAATTTCTTCCAGTGGGGCAACATCACATCCATTCTGCTGTCTTCTGCGGTGATCGGCACGATGGCCCTTGGCGCCACCTTCGTCATCGCCACCTCCGGCATCGACCTGTCGGTCGGCACCGGCATGACCCTGTGCGCCGTCATGACCGGTGTGTTCTTAAGCGGAGACTGGTTAGGGCTGCCACTGCCAATCGGTATCATCGCCGCCATCGCCTTTGGCGCATTCATGGGATTTATCAACGGCATGAACGTGGCAATCTTTAAAATCCCGCCGTTCATCGCCACCCTTGCCATGATGATGGTCGCCCAAGGCCTTGCCTTGATTATCACCAAATCCACCCCGATCTACCTCACCGATGTCCCCGCCTTTGCCGCTATATCTCAAGGCGAGGTCATACCAGAGTTCCCCAATGCCGCCCTGGTATTCATCATCTGCGCCATCATCGCGGCAGTGGTGATGTCCAAAACCCTGCTTGGCCGCTACGCCCTCTCGATCGGTTCCAATGAAGAAGCCACCCGCATCTCCGGTGTCAACACCCGGAACTGGCTGATCGCCATCTACACCTTCGCGGGAATCTTCACGGCATTAGCCGCAATCCTGTTATCCGCCCGGCTCAATTCCGCCCAACCGGCCACCGGCATGGGCTATGAGCTGGAAGCGATCGCCGCAGTCGTCATCGGCGGCACCTCACTTTCGGGCGGTCGGGCCACCATTTTCGGCACCTTCATCGGTGCGCTGCTCATGGCGGTTCTGGCCAACGGCCTCCAAATCATGTCCATTCCGCAGGAATGGCAGAAAGTCTCCATCGGCATCGTCATCCTCATCGCAGTCTTCGCCGACAATCTTCGCCGAAGTCGCGAAAAGAAAGCCTAACTCTAGTTTTTAAGAAAGGACTAGCACCATGAACAAGAAACTCCTCGCCGTCCTAGGCGCTGCCACGCTGCTGAGCGCGTGCTCCGGAAACTCCGGCGACCAAGCAGGAACCTCCTCCCCGTCACCGGGGTCAGACGGCAAACCCTACATCGCGGTGGTATCCAAGGGCTACCAGCACCAATTCTGGCAGGCAGTCAAGCAGGGCGCAGAGAAGGCGGCCGAAGAAGTCGGCGCCACCATCACCTACGACGGCCCCGACAATGAAACCCAAGTGGATAAGCAGATCCAACAGCTGCAAACCGCGCTGTCGAAGAAACCAATCGCCGTGGTTTTCGCAGCACTCGACTCCCAAGCCGCCATCCCGCTGCTGACCACCGCCCAGGGCGATAACATCCCAGTGGTCGCATTTGACTCCGGCGTCGACTCCGACATCCCAGTCGCAACCGCCGCCACCGACAACAAAGCGGCAGCCGCTGAAGCCGCCAAGCACGTGGTGGAGCTCGTGGGGGATACCGGCGAAGTGGGCGTCGTCTGCCAAGACCAAACCTCCACCACCGCCAAGGATCGCCGCGACGGATTCACCGAGTACCTGGAGAAGAACGCCCCTAACTTGAAAGTCGTCGACATCCAATACGGCGGCGGTGACCACCAGAAATCCGCCGACCTGACCAAGTCCATGCTGCAAGCACACTCCGGCATCAAAGCAATGTACGGCTGCAACGAAGGCTCCGCTGTCGGAATCGGCCTCGGCGTCACCGAAGCCGGAAAGAAAGGTGAGGTCACCGTCGTCGGTTTCGACTCCGGTGAAGCACAGATGAACTTCATCAAAGATGGCACCATCGCTGGCGCAGTCACCCAGGACCCAGTCGACATCGGGTACCAGGCAGTAAAGGCCGCCTTTGCCGCCGCAGGCGGCGAAACCGTCGAAAAGAATATCGCCACCAACTTTGCGTGGTACGACAAAAACAATATCGACGACGCCGACATCCAAACCATGCTGTACAAGTAAGGAAGAACAATGACGCAACATCCAGTCATCGGAATCCGACCCATCATTGACGGCCGTCGCCAAGGCGTGCGCGAATCCTTGGAAGAAAAAACCATGGCAATGGCCACGGCAGCCGCCAAACTCATCGAAGACAATCTACGCCACGCAGACGGCACCCCAGTAACCTGCGTTATCGCCGACACCACCATCGGCCGCGCCGGGGAAGCCGCCCAGTGCGCCGAAAAATTCGCCAAACTCCCCATCGCCGCCGAGCTCACCGTCACCCCATCCTGGTGCTACGTCACCGAAGTGATGGATCTCAACCCCAATTACCCACACGCCATCTGGGGCTTCAACGGCACAGAACGTCCCGGCGCGGTCACCCTGGCCGCCAATCTGGCCGCATACGCCCAGTTCGGGGTTCCGGCTTTCGGAATCTACGGCGAGCATGTGCAAGATGCTGACGACGAAACCATCCCGGCGGAAGTAGCGGAGCGGATTTTGCGGTTCGCCCGGTGCGGCATCGCGGTTGGCACCATGAAGGGACGTAATTACTTGCAGATCGGTTCCGCCTGCATGGGTATCGCAGGTTCGGTTATTGACCGGCACATGCTGCAGGATTACCTGGGCATGGGCACCGAAAGCGTCGACATGACCGAACTGGTGCGGCGGGTCGACCGTAAGGTATTCGATAGTGAGGAATATGACAAGGCTCGCGCGTGGGTGCGGGAGCGGATCACCGAGGGGGAGGATCATAACCCTAAGCACAACCAGATTTCTGACGACGAGCGGGAACGGCAGTGGGATTATGTGACCAAGATGGCGTTGATCGCCAAGGACCTCATGGTAGGTAACCCACGTCTTGCCGAGTTGGGTTTCGTCGAGGAAGCCGCTGGCCATAACGCCATCTGCGCCGGTTTCCAGGGGCAACGCCAGTGGACGGATCACCTTCCTAACGGCGACTTCATGGAGACGATTCTCAACACCAGCTTCGATTGGAACGGTAAGCGGCAGCCGCTGACGTTCGCCACCGAAAACGATGTGCTCAACGGCATCAGCATGCTGTTTAACCACTTGCTGACCAACCGCACTCAGCTCTTTAGCGATGTGCGCACCTACTGGTCGCCGGAGGCTATCGAACGGGTCACCGGCACCAAACCGGAAGGCTTGGCGGCACAGGGGTTCTTGGATCTGCGGAACTCCGGCTCCACGTCGCTTGATGCCTCAGGTGGTGCCACCGATGCGGATGGAAACCCAACCATCAAGCCGTGGTGGGAAATGACCGATGCGGACATCACCGCGTGCTTGGAGGCTACTACCTTCCACGCCGCCACCCATGAGTACTTCCGGGGCGGCGGGTTCTCCACCCACTTCACCACCCCGGGTGGTATGCCGGTGACCATGGCGCGGTTGAATCTGGTGAAGGGCCAAGGCCCGGTGTTGCAGATTGTGGAGGGAACCACGGTTTTGCTTGACGACGCCGCCACCGCCGCCATCGTTGACCGCACGGACCCCACCTGGCCCACCACTTTCTTCGCGCCGCGACTCACGGGCGAGGGTGCCTTCACCAGCGTGTATTCGGTGATGGACAATTGGGGAGCGAACCACGGCGCCATCGGATACGGGCATTTCGGCCACGAGCTGATCACCCTGGCAGCGATGCTGCGCATCCCGGTGAATATGCACAACGTGGAAGCCGACCGGATTTTCCGGCCGCGTGCTTGGGGGCTGCACGGCACCCAGGATGCCGAATCCGCTGACTTCCGCGCCTGCGCAAACTACGGACCCCTCTACGGCTGATGGATACGCTCAGCTACGCCGTAGTTGTGGATCTAGGATCATCCTCCGGCCGAGTCGTAGTCGCCAGCTCGGCCGGGGGAGACACCCTCGAGATGACAGAGGTCCACAGGTTTGCCCACCACGCCCACACTGAGGGCGGCCACCTGGTATGGGATATTGACCACCTGGTAGCCGAAACAATTACTGGACTGCGCCACGCCAAGGATGCGATCGGTGGTCTGCCAGCCACTGTCGCCATCGACACCTGGGGTGTTGACTACGTGCTTGTCGACGCCGCAGGTAACCGCGTAGCGCCAGTTATTTGTTACCGGGACGAACGCACCCACACCACCCAAGCTGCGACCGAAGCCGCACTTGCCCCTGCACAACACTTTGCCCTCACTGGTGTGCAGCCGGAAACCATCACCACCGCACGCCAATTGTTTGCGCACGGCCGGTTGGAAACCGCAGACAAAATGCTGCTATTGCCTGACTATGTGGCTTTTTGTCTCACCGGGGTCATGGGGTGGTCGCCCACCATCGCCTCAACAACCGCGCTCACTCAGCCTGGCAGTGCCAACTGGGCTGAGGACGTATTCACCGCGTATGCAATCCCACCGACACTCGTCGGCCCCCTCAGCGCGGAAATGACCGACATCGGGCCGGTCACAGTCGCCGGTCTGGAGAATTTCACGGTGGTGCGCGCTGGTGGGCATGATACCGCTTGCGCGGTGCATGGGCTGGGGCTTACCGAAACCCAGGGGTTTTTGTCCTGCGGCTCGTGGTCGCTCGTTGGGTGTGTGCGTGATACTCCGGTGCTTGACGGCTCCGCCTACCGCGCCGGGTTAAGCAACGAGGTTTGCACCAACGGCAAGATCCGGTTACTGCGCAACCTGACCGGATTGTGGATTCTGCAACAGTGCTGCCGGGTATTTGCCGAGCAAGGTCGACCGAGCGACATTGCGCTGCTGGCTAAAGAGGCTGCCCATTGCCCCGACCCGGGGGTGTATATCGACACCACCGATCCGGTTTTTGCCGTACCGGGCGATTATCCGGCGATAATCTCTGGGAAGTTGGCGGCGGCGGGCGTCGAAAAGCATGACAGTGAGGCCATGATTGTGCGGGTTGTGACTGCCTCCTTAGCCCGCACCCACGCGGCGACGGTGCGACACCTCGAAGAGGTAACCGGAACCACGTTCGACAGCCTGCGGATGATCGGCGGCGGAGTGCACAACACCTTGTTATGCCAGCTCACTGCCGACGAATGCGGCATCCCAGTTGTCGCAGGCCCTGCGGAAGGCACCGCCACCGGCTCGGCGATCGCCCAATTGGAAATCCACGGCATTGAACGTTCAGCGCTTCTGCGCCACGTGGATACCACCACCTATTTGCCTTCGCGAAAGGAAGACTAATCATGGACCAGATAGAAAAAGATCTCCGGCAAGAAATCTGCGACATCGGCTATAAAGTGTGGCTTACCGGAATGGTTGCCGCCAATGACGGCAATATTTCGGTGCGGCTTCCCAACGGCGACGTGCTGTGCACCCCGACCGGGGTAAGCAAAGGAAGCCTCACGCCGGAGAAAATCTGCAAAGTCAGTATCGACGGCGACGTGCTGGCCGCCAACGCGCCGTATAAGCCGTCCTCCGAAGTCAAGGTGCACCTGCGGCTGTACCAGGAAAGTGAAAAAGTACGGTCGGTGGTGCACGCCCACCCACCATATGGCACGGCGTTTGCCATCGCGGGCGAGCCGATCATTTCCAAAATGATGCCGGAGAACATCATCGCCATGCCGGAAATCCCAGTCGCGCCCTACGCCACCCCATCTACCTATGAACTTGCCGAGGCCATCGCGCCATTCACCCACTCCCACTCCGCCTGCCTAATGGAGATGCACGGTGCACTGGCCTGGGGCGACAGCCTACTTGGTGCCTACCAGGCGATGGAACGCCTAGAATTTACCTGTAAGCTGACGTTCCTCACCCGCCAACTTGGGGTGGATCGGCAATTACCGGAGGACGAGGTGGAAAAACTCATCGGAATGCGTGCCCAATACGGCATTTGCTAGCTACTGAAAAGGTGATTTAGATGCTCAAGCACATTCCACCAGTCCTTTCCCCCGAACTGGTGAAAAAACTCATGGAAATGGGGCACAGCGACGAAATCGTGCTTGCCGACGCCAATTTCCCCGGTCACAGTCTAGGCGTTCCCGTCATCCGCGCCGATGGCATCGGGGTGCCGGAGCTTCTCGACGCCATGTGCACCCTCATGCCGCTAGACCACTACAATCCCAGCCAGTATTTCCTCATGGCCACCGTCGGGGACGACCCAACCCCGCCGATCTGGTCGGAATACCGCAGGATCGTCGCGCAGCACGACGAAGACGCAACCGGCGAAGAGGTAGAACGCTTTGCTTTCTATGAGCAAGCCCGCTCCGCCGCGCTGGTGGTTATGACCGGAGAAACCGCACTGTACGGGAATATCATTCTGAAAAAAGGGGTAGTGTAATCCAATGTCCAACCGGGTATTAATGTCTGACGTTGCTGAACTGGCAGGCGTATCGTTACAAACCGTGTCGCGGGTGGTTAATGGGTCCGCCGCGGTAAGCGACGCCACCCGCCGGAAAGTAACCCAAGCCATTAAAACCCTCGGATACCGCCCCAACCTCGCCGCCCGCAGCCTGGCGGCGGGCCAAAGCAGCGCCTTAGGGGTCCTGCTTACCGGGGACGTGGATTACGGCATGTCCAGTGCATTCCGCGCCGTCGAACACGCGGCGCGGGAACAAGGATATTACCTGTGTGTCGCCACCGCGGCTGAACCTAGCCGCTACGGCATGGCGCTGGGTCAATTGGTCGACCAGCGGGTAGCCGGGTGCGTCGTCTTGGCCAGGTCCGCCGACGTCCTATCCGCCCTGGCTAAACACGCACCCCAATTGCCTATCTGCCTCGTGCTCACTGGGCAACCGGCTACCGCGCACACCGCCGTGGTGTCGGTGGATCAGGAAACCGGCATTCGGCTATTGGTCAGCCACCTGATCGAGCAGGGGGCTACCAGTCTTGTCCATATAGCGGGCGATATGAGTTGGGATGATGCGGTAATCCGCGCCACCGTTTTCGAAAACTACTGCCGGGAACGCGGCGTGTTAGGGCGGATTGTTCAAGGCGGCGGGTGGTCGGCGAAAGCTGGGTACCACGCAGCCAACGCCATCATCGCCGCAGGCACCCCGGATGCCATCGTCGCCTGTAACGACAATATTGCTTTCGGCGTACTCCGGGCGCTCCACGAACACGCCATCACCGTTCCGGAACAGGTGATGGTAACCGGCTTCGACGATTCACCCATGTGCGAGTGGAGCTGCCCAAGCCTGACCACCGTAACCCAAGATTTCACAGCGTTAGGTACCGCGGCGCTCACCGCGCTTACCGGAATCCTGGAAGGCAACCAACCCAGCCACACCATTCTTACTCCCGAGCTAGTGGTTCGGGAATCAACCAACAAAGAATAAGGAGAACAAATGAAAACCTACCAAAACTACATCGATGGCGCTTTCGTGGATGCGGTAGCAACCCAAACCGTCACCAACCCGGCCACCGGCGAAGCGTTAGCGCAGGCACCTGCTTCGGATGCCGCCGCCGTCGACGCCGCAGTGAAAGCCGCTCGTGCGGCGCAAAAAGAATGGGCCAAACTGACCAATACCCAACGGGCAGAATACCTGGTGGCGATTGCCGCAAAGCTGCGGGAAAACGTCGACAGGTTCGCAGGCTATTTGGTGGAAGAGCAAGGCAAAGTCCGGGGATTGGCGGAAGTAGAAGTCAACTTCACCGCCGACTACCTCGACTACATGGCCGGGTTTGCCCGCCGCATCGAAGGAGAAGTCATCCCCTCTGACCGGCCCGGTGAAACCATCATGCTCACCTACCAGCCAATTGGTGTGGTGGGCGGAATCCTGCCATGGAACTTCCCGTTCTTCCTCATCGCCCGCAAGATGGCGCCCGCCCTGCTCACCGGCAATACCATCGTGATCAAACCAAGCGAAGAAACCCCCATCAACGCCTTCGAATTCTGCTCAATCGTGGAAGAAGTAGGGCTGCCGAAAGGCGTATTCAACATGGTAGGCGGCCGGGGTTCCGTCGTCGGTGAAGCGATGACCACCCACCCTGACATCGACTTGATCTCCATGACCGGATCCGTCGAAGTGGGCAAACGCATCATGCAGGCAGCCGGGCAGAATCTCACCCGGGTCAATCTGGAACTAGGCGGCAAGGCTCCCGCCATCGTGCTTGCCGACGCCGACCTGGAGCTCGCCGCCACCGCGATCTGGAACTCACGGGTAATCAATACCGGGCAAGTGTGTAACTGTGCGGAAGTGGTCCTGGTGGAAGAATCCGTTCACGATGCGCTGATGGAAAAGCTCATCGCCAAGATGGCGGACACCCGCTACGGCAACCCGTCGGAAACAGGCGATCTTGATATGGGACCGCTGATCAACCCCGAAGCCATGGATAAGCTCGACGAGATGATCGCTGCCGCGGTGGACGCTGGTTGTTCCGTCGAAACCGGTGGCGCCCGCGCCACAGACAAGGGCGAGGGCAACTTCTACCAGCCGACCGTTTTGTCCGGCGCCACAAGCGACATGGCCATTGCGAAGGAAGAAATCTTCGGCCCGGTGCTGCCAGTTGTAAAGGTCAAAGACCTAGACGAAGCCATTGCCATCGCAAACGCTTCGGAATACGGCCTCACCAGCTCCGTGTTCACCAATGACATCAATAAAGCGCTGAAGGCTTCGAACGAACTACAGTACGGCGAGACCTACATCAATAGGGAAAACTTCGAGGCGATGCAGGGCTTCCACGCGGGCCGACGCAATTCCGGCATCGGCGGTGCCGACGGCAAGCACGGACTGATGGAATACGTCGAAACCCACGTGACCTACATCCAAACCCACAACTAACGACGGAAGAACATCGCCACCGCGCCGCCGATCGCTGCGATGATCGCCAACACAACGGCAAAAATCTTCCCGGTATTCATTGCCGCAGGCGGCGGCGGTGGGGGAGTGGTGGTTGTAGTCTCCAGTTCCTTGAGGCGCAGCGTTTGTTGCGCCTCAATTTCTCGCGCCTCGGCAATTTCGCGCTTCAGCCGGGCGATGGCATCGTGCAGGCCGTCGATACTGTCGAGCTCCGTACCCAATTTCTGCAATTCTTCCTGCTGTTTATCGATTGCCGCTTGGAGCTCGGCGTTACGATTGCGGTTACGCAGCACAGTTGCGTCGTATTCGCTTTGATGCTCGTCGAAAAGCTCGCCGGTTTCACGTGGCTTATTGTTCTTCGCCAGCTCGTCGTTAAGCCGCACCAATTCGGAATACGAATCGGAAATCTTACCGGTAAGCTCAGAAATCTCGGTACGCAGATTTCCCTCTTCACCCGCCAACCGAACCGCATCGGCCTGCGCTTGCTCCAATTCGGCAGCAGCGCGAGCACGCCGCTCATTTGCCTTCGAGAGATTCGCAGTCGAACGATCCAGCTTCTCCGTCAGCTTCTGCTCTTTAGCCTCATGCTCCTTCAAAAGCCGCGACATCTCCGCCGAAGTCGGCAATTCCGCCCCGAATGTTGCAAGCTTATCGGAGTAATACTTCGGCGGATTGGCCAGGATATCGTCAATCTCCGGGAAATCCGGAGTAACGCCCGTTTTCTCTAACTTCAACGCCACATCATGCCGGTGTACCAGCGCACTGGCCGCCACGGTTCCGTCGTAAAGCTTAGCGGAACGAATACCCAACGTTTGGCCGATATATCCCTTGCCCGGCACCCAGGTCGGGCCGCCGGAATCGCCCGGCTTTGACGACAAATTACCGCCATAAATTAACTGACTATCCAGCTTCAGCACCGGGCCGCAAGTAATCTGCTTCGTCGTATCGCCCCAGCGGCACATCGTGTCCCCAACCTCCGGGCGGTACACCCGATCGCCGGAAAACCCATTCTGACCCGCCGCCGCCGGATTACTAAGCTCCACGTAAGCCAGATCGTATGGGAAGAAGCGGAAAATCGCCTCATTCAATTCCGCACCCGTGAGCCCCTTATTCAAATTACTTTCGACATCACTCCACCGGTACACCAACGTTCCGACCTTCTGCCGCCACCGATTAGTCACAGTGGCACCATGATCATGGCAATGCCCCGCCGTCCAAATCCGGTTATTCTCCCGGTCAATAAACCCCGCAGTGCACACACTATTGCCCAAATAAATCGGGTCACCCTGATTAATAGGATTAACCGCCAAGGCGTACGGCGCGCGCACCAGGCTCAACGCCACAACAACAGCAATGACAAATCGCATCACACGCTCCTTTAAATCCACGCCAATAACAAGGCAAGAAGTGGCACCAATAGCCACAACAAATTCACCATCTTCGTCGACACCGAATGCGGCTTCGACTGGGCAATCCGCTCCGCTTGTCGACGATTAGACTCCAGCAACTCATCGCGAGTACGAGCCAACTGCTCAACCTCCGCCGACAACGACGCAACCTGCTGCCGCTGCTGCTGCAACCGCACCAAAACCGCCGTCGCCTCCGACAACTGCCTAGTCAACGACTCATGCTCCGCCACCAGCAGCGCCACATCCGCCTGTGACTTGCCCAACCGATCCACCTGCGTCACGTGATCGTGCAACCGCGCCTGAAGCTCAACCAGCCGGTTACTAAGCGCGGTCGCTTGGGCGGCCACCTCCGGAGTCGGCGACACCAACAACTGCTCCTGCGCCAACCGCAGCTCGCGGCTCTTCTCCAGGTACTCCTGCATCTCCGCCGACAAGCCCTCAATAGCCGCAAGCTGATTAGAAAGCGCCACCCGCTGCTCATCCTGCTCCGAAAGGATCCCTCGCAGCCGCTCAGCCTCAGTCGTCAACGACCCCACAATCTTCTTGCGCCTGTCCACCTGAGACTGAAAATACGGCAAGTTCGACTCAATCCGCCGCGCCACCGTAATCGCCTGACCACGTTCCCGATTCGCATCTTTGATGTCGCTTTCCAGCTTCGCCAACCGAGCCGCCAACTCATGCTCCTGCGCGGCATAGCCAGCGACCCCCAGCGCATTCGCGCCGAAATCTGCAGGCAGGTGACCGGGCCGAACCTCAGCCTGAGCTATGCTTTCCGACGCCACCGCCGGAACAGTCACCGTGCCCAAGCCGGAAGCACCAACGTTTTCCCGCACAAAGACAGAACGAGAGCTGTCAGGAGAATCGGTGGCGAATCCAATGAACCCGCTGCCCGGCACCCACGCCGGCGCGCCGGGAGACACGTTCAGCGGTGCGGTAACGAACGCCGAGCCGTTCACGGCAAGGATCGTGGTGCAGGTGATCTGCGAACCATGGACAACCGCGCACACCGCCTCTGACACCCTGGGTAGATGAATCCGATCCCCCGAAAAGACGTTGGTGCCCAGCCGTGCTGGGGGTGAAGCGACAAGCCCAGAAGGCGCGCAGTGGGGATCTGTGAAAACTCGGCCATCAGCTGGGTCGATGAAGCTGATAATGCATTGACGATCCCCAACCGGAATCGTGTCGCCCTGGTTTAGCGGCGTATCAGCCGCGGCTGGAAGACTGAGGCTGGACGCGGATAGCGCCAGCACCAGTCCGGATATGAGTGACGGTCGCATGTCATAAATCCCTCGTAGTATAAGAAAATAACGGTAGCTACTTTACTATTTTTTAAGGGATTTATTAACTTGTGGGGTTAGATGGGGCGTAACAGCAACCCACCATGCGGATGCCGGGACTCCACGCGGTAACCCGCCTCCCGGAGGCACTCCCGAACGGTGCTGATCAACTCCACGGACGAGACTTTGAAACTCAACTTCTCCACATACTCGCTATTCCACCCGTAAACATCGATGTGGCCAGTAAGTTTTCCGGCCTCACACGTAATCTCTGCCCGGTATTCGGTGCACGGGTAGTACAGCATTGCCTCCAAATAGGGGCCCAGATCGTCCGGGCAGGAAAAACTGCCGTCTTCTTCGGTACTAACCGTATGAATAATGATCGCGGTGACATCGAAACGACTAGTATTTCCACCGGATAGATCATCAATCAGGTCGGTTACGCCATCGGTTGCGGAACTCAGGTCACGGTAAGTGGGCATGGGACAACCTCTTTCGTAAAAACGTGCCTTACCCCATTGTATGGATAGGAGTGTTACATATGCACGACTTTTATATCTCTGACCCGCATTTCGGGCACCAATTAGTGTCCCGGCTGCGGGGTTTCGACGACCCAAAAGCCCACGACCGGTTTCTCTACAATGCCTGGCTTGAGGCATTGCCTGCGAATGCGGAAATCCGGTTGTGGATTCTGGGAGACAACTACTGCGGCTCTCCCAAAGCGGAGGATGCCGCATTAGCAACGCTGTATAAGTTTCGGGAGGAGATGTCTAACCGGAAGAATTCCTATTTGGAGTTGCACGGAATTCTGGGAAATCATGACAGCGCCCACCCGCTATCGTCGAAAAGCTATAAGCAGCTGCCCCGCTATCTGAAAACCTACGATTCGGTGCAGATCGCGGCTACCACGCGGATGGCCGGTGCGACGGTCATGCTGAGCCATTTCCCGTACGACGGGGATCACCATGATTCGGATCGGGTTGAGCAGTTCCGGCTGCGTGATCTAGGGCAGCCGATTATTCACGGGCACACCCACAGCGCGGAGCAGCTTTCATGGTCGAAGCGCGGCTCGCTGCAGGTGTGTGTTTGTGTTGAGGCATGCCCGAATTCAGCGCCGATCTCTAAGACGGAGCTGGAGCAGATTGTGAAGTTTCACCATCATCCGCGTCGTAAATAAAACGCGCGTATGCCGCTGTGGTTTTCTTGGTGACGGGGTGTTCGTTGTATTCCAACTGCGCTGTTGGTTTTCGGCGTAACCCTACTTTTCCGGTTTCCGGGTGGCGTTCGATTCGGCCATTTTTGGGTGGTTTGTGTGGGTTGTCGTCGTTGAGGCCGTTGTGTCGGTGGCACAGTGGCGTGATGTTGTCTTGAGTGGTTGGCCCGCCCAGGTAGTAGGGGTGGATGTGGTGGGCCTGGCATTGGATAGCGGGGGTGTCGCATCCCGGCCAGGCGCACACGAGGGTTTCGATGATGGATTTGAGGCGGATATCGGTTCCGGCAAAGCGGTCGGTGATGTGGGTTTGCGCCAGGGTGGCGACGACGGGTTGATTGTTGTCGTTGGTGGCTATAACCGCGGCCCATCCGGTTGGGGCGAGTTCGGTGTCGATGACATCTTTGAGGTTTGCAAGTGCCCCGTCGGTGGTTGCGATGGTGCCGTCGGCGTGGAATCGCAGGTCGGTGGCGATCATGAACATGGGGCTGAAGCGTTCGGGCGTGTGTTGGTTGCCTACGATGGCGTTGTGGAGGGCTGTGGCGTAGGCGTGGTCGTAGGCTAGCTTGGGTGTTTTCTTGATGAGCTTCCGGGCGGCTGCGTCCAGAATGGTGTCGATCCGGGCGGCGGTGTGTTCGTTGAAGCAGGCAACGAGTCGCCGTTTGCCGTCGCGGCCTACCGCGCGGTGGCAGCGTGCGGAGTCGGGCGCGTAGCGGGAGGTGTTTTCTGTTAGCTCCCGCATGTAACGGGTGGCTACGTTTTTGGCGTTGTCGGCGGTTTGTCCTGCGGCTAACCTGCATAGTTGCAGGAGGTGTTCGTTTTTGTTCTTTATTCGTCGTAGTGGCCAGGCGACGGTGGCGATGTCCCGTAGCGTGGTAAGGGATAGGTTGGCTTCGTCGGCGGCTTGTTGGATTTTGGGGTGGCTGAAGGTGTCCCAGGTGCGTTGGAGTTGTTTGACTTCGGCGAGCCGGTAGCCGTAGTCGGTGGCGAATTGTTCGATGGTTGTTGCGGTTATTTCGCGGTGGATGTCACGGAGTAGCCGGATGCCGGATTGGGCGCGGGCGGTGAGGTAGTCCGTGAGGTTCATACTGTCTACTTTTGCGCCTGCTTTTCGACGCCGCAAGGGTTACTGCCGCCCTGTGGATAGCTTTTGTGCTGGTGGCGGTTTTCGCGGCGTTTTTTCATTCGGGCGGCCATTAATGATACCGGATTGTGAGGCGGTGCGCGGGGTGGTTGGGTGGGTTGTCCACAGGGGTAGCACTTTTCGGTCATCAAATAAAAATTGGTGCATGATAAGATATTTACATACTCTGTTTGGGTTCTTTTTGGAAAGTTGCAGAAGGTGTCACAGATTTCGGACGAAACTGAAGAGGTTGTCGGGTATGTCCCTGGTGGTTTCGACATGCTCCATATTGGGCATTTGAATATTTTGCGTGCGGCTCGGCAGCGGTGTACTCGGTTGGTTGTCGGGGTGGCTACCGATGAGTCATTATTGCGGATGAAGGGTCGGCTGCCGGTTATTCCGCACGCGGAGCGCATGGAATTAATTGCGAGCCTGCGATTTGTGGATGATGTCGTAACCGACACCGATCAGGATAAGCGGGTGGCCTGGAAGCGCCATCCGTTTGATGTCTTGTTCAAGGGCGACGATTGGAAAGATACGCCGAAGGGGCATCGGTTGGAGGCTGAGCTGGCGGAAGTCGGCGCGCGGGTAGTGTATTTGCCGTATACTCCGTCTACCTCTTCTACGATTTTGCGGGAATTTTTGACTCGGTAACTGTTATGTCTTTGAATGATTTTGATTGGGTTGCCCGCTATCGGTGGGCGCGGGAGTCGTTGGATACTGCGCAGAAGCCCGCGCAGGGGGTTCCTGCTTATACTCGCTGGGTAAACCGGCGTGGTGCGCGGTTTATTGCCGCGATCGGTTTTGCTTCCGGCTGGACTCCTAACATGGTTACGGCGATGTCTGCGGCGCTGTCGGTTGCCGGAATGATCGTATTGCTGGCTTTCCCGCCTGCCGGGTGGGTAGGGGTGGTTGCGGCATCGTTGCTGGCAGCTGGTTATCTTTTTGATTCTGCGGATGGTCAATTGGCTCGGGTGTCGCAGGTGTCGTCGAAGACGGGCGAGTGGATCGACCATGTGGTGGATGCATTTCGATCGCCCGCGATTCATTTGTCGGTTGCGGTTGCTGTGTATTTGTACCGTCCGGACTGGATTTGGCTGGCTGTGATCGCTTTGGTGTACGCGCTGGTTACCAGCGGCCAGTTCTTGAGCCAGATCCTGGCCGAGGCTTTCGTGCGGGGCGCGGGCAGGGCGCAGTCGCGGGGTGGCGATATGCGGTCGTGGGTGTTGTTGCCAACTGATCCGGGCACGTTGTGCTGGTCGTTTGTGTTGTGGGGGATAGCGCCGGTGTTTGCTGTCGGATATGCGGCGTTGGCGGCGGTTGCGGTGGCTCATTCCGCGATGTCGCTGCGGCGGCGGTATCGGGATTTGCTGGCGGTGGATGGTGCCTGATGTGATGGTGCTGTTGCCGGCGCGTAATGCCGCCGGCACGATTTTTTCCGCCGTCTCGTCAACGTTGCGGGCATTGCCGCAGGATGCCGAGCTTTTTGTGTTGGATGATGGGTCCACCGATGATACCGCTGCTATAGCTGCGGCGGCAGGCCGCGGGGATTCCCGGCTGCGGGTGGAGTCGCGGCCTGCTTCCGGCGGGTTGGGCTTGGCGTTGAATTCGATGCTGGCGGAGGCTGATTGTCGGCTGGTGGCGCGGATGGATGCGGATGATGTGAGCTTGCCGTGGCGGTTTCGTCTTGCATTGCCTGCAATTGAAAAGAATATCGATGTGTTGTTTTCGCAGGTCGTGTACTTTCGGCGGCGTAGGATTCAGCCGTTGCCGCCGGTGGGTATTCCGCCTGAGGTTTTCCCGCTGCACTTGTTGTTAACAAATCCGGTGTCGCATCCGACGATGATCACGCGGCGCGACGTTGTTGATGGTTATCGGCAGGTGCCTGCCGAGGACTATGATTTGTGGTTACGGTTGGCTGCGGCGGGACGGCGTATGCGTCGGTTAGCGACGTGGGGTTTGCTGTATCGGTTGCATCCGAATCAAGTGACGGCTTCGGCGCAGTGGCGGGCGTCGTCATGGAACGATCCATTGCAGGCTGAGGCGTTTGCGGATCTCAGCGAGCGCCTGTGCGGTGTGCGGTTACGGCGTATCGTTGCGTTGGCGCAGCTACCTGTGGCCGAGCGCGATTCTGGGTTGTCGGAGTTCGCCTCGCTTGTCGACGCCCAGATCGCGGCGGTACCACGTGCCCATCGCTACTTGCTGCGGCGGCGTCTTGCCGAGCGGTTAGCTTGGGCACAATCTTTTAATACTTCTCATTCGAATCATCAGGGATAATTATGAATCAGGAACATGGCTCTATTGGTTTTGCTGCGTTGCTTCGTATCGTACTGAAGCGGGGCATGTGGGTCCTGGTTGGTACCGTCGCGGGTTTGGTTATTGCGGTTGGTTATCTCCTGGTGGTTCCGACGACGTACACGGGTACCGCCGAGGTCAATATCACCGCAGTGAGTTCGGAACCGGTAACGGAGGGGCGTTCAGCCTCCAGTTTGGTTGACTTGTCAACGGAGCGGCAGCTGGCGGCGTCGTCAAGCACGGCGCAATTGGCGGCGGCGTATCTGGGGGACAACTGGACCAGCGAGATGTTGATGGAAGGCATCTCGGTCACCGGTGACCCAGACGGTACGGTGCTGCGGATTGCTTATACGGATACCGACCAACAGCGCGCGGTTGAAGGTGCGGACCAGTTGGCGCGGGCGTATTTGGATGTGCGTTCGTCCTTGGTTATTGATCGCATCGAAAGCGTGGTCAAATCGATTGACCGCCAGATCAAGGAAAGTGAGCTGGAACTGGAGCGGCTGCTGCAGGTGCAGGACAGCTACAACACGTCGGTGACGGTTCGGATTGACACAGTCCGGTTGGCGATCCAGGCGCTGCAACAGCGTCGTACCACGTGGAATGATGTTTCGGTTGAATCCGGCCAGGTGATTACTCCCGCCAAAGAGAATTTGGTGGACACGAATCCGTCGAAAAGCAAAATCTTGGCGCTGGGCCTGCTCAGCGGCATGTTCCTAGGTATTGTTTTGGCACTGGTTCGACATGTCGCGGCGCGGCGCCCGCTGGAGCCGGAGGATCTGGAAGAGCTGCTTGACGCCCCGGTGTGGCGGCCAATCGCCAGCGTGGGTGATAAGACGCGGTGGGATTTGGCGGCTGAACTGCTGCGATATGCGAAGAAGGATGACGATTCGCTTGCCATCATCGTGGATTGGTCTGCTTCGGATGCGATGGCAGCCGCGGCGGCATTATCGCAGTCGACGGTGGCGACCATGATCGATGTGAACAATAATCGGGCTCAGGTGCTGCGGGAATTAGCTGGCGTTCAATCGGCGGTGTTGGTGGTTCCGTTGAATTGGCACAAGGTTGATTTGCAGCAATTCGTTTCGGACATTGAGGCCATTAACGTCTCGCTCATCGGAATCATTGTGGTCGATGCGAAGAAGGGCATTAAAGCATGATTATCGGCATTGTGGATCGCCCATCGCGTACGTTGACGGTGCTGTCTGGTGCGGGTTCGACCGACGGGGCGCGGATCGTGGTGCGCGACTCTGGGCGGACGATAGGTTATGTGGAACTGTCTGGTACCGACCACATTGTTGACCGCGCGGTGGCCGCCTGCCCCGCGGCTACGCCACAGCGCGAGTGGGTTCGCGGCTCGGGGGCCGAGCTTACCGCCAGCATTGTTATTTCCACATTGGGGAAGACGCCGTTGCTTGTCGACGCCGTCACCGCCGCTTTGAACCAGACTCACCGCCATTTCGACGTTATCGTTGTGGACAATGATCCGGATTCCGGCGACACCCAGCGACTGCTATCGGATCTTGATGTGACGATCGTGGCGGAACCGACAAAAGGACTATCCCATGCGCGCAACCGGGGATTGCGAGCCGCAACGGGGGAGATCGTGGCGTTTACTGACGACGACGCCATCACCGATCCGCATTGGCTTGCCGAAATCCTCGATGTTTTCGCCTCTCTCCCGGTGGCGGGCGTTACTGGCCCCGTTTTTCCGAAAGAACTACAAACACCGTCGCAACGCTATTTCGAGGCGCGCGGGGGTTTTCCTCAACACCTCGAACCGATCATGTGGGATCTGACGACACCGATGTCGGTCGGCGGCCCGCTATACCCAGTCACCACTGCTAGGGTCGGCGCCGGGGTGAATATGGCATTTCGCCGGGAAATCTTAACCACCTTCGACACCAATTTAGGGGCCGGAACATTCACCAACGGTGGGGAAGACCTTGACGCCTTTGCCCGGGTGATTGCTGCTGGCCTCAGCATCGCCTACACGCCGGATGCGATAGTCCACCACGTTCATCGCCGCGATATGGCCGGGCTGAAGAAACAAATCTACGGCAATGGAACTGGCATGTCGGCCTTGTTGCTAAAAACAGTCTTCCATAAGCCACGCACTGTGGCGGCGTTGTTGAAACGAGTTCCGCAGGTGTTAGCGCGGGTCGCGCCCAGCTCTGAGCGCATGGCTGGAGAGGCTCCCCGGCTGTTGACTTGGTTGGAAATAGGCGGATTCGTGTTAGGTCCTGCGCTGTATCTGCGGCAACGGTGGTTGCGCTCGTGAAAGCCGAAGCTTGTAACCGGTTGCCCGCCTGGCCGATAGTACTTCCGTTTGCCGCCTATGCGTTGTGGTGGGTGCTCGGCATCGGCGACTTTGTTTGGATCCTCGCCGCCCTGATCATGGTAGCTGCCTGGATTGGGGTGCGGGGACTTCGGCTTCCCACCGTGATGTTGGTGTGGCTGTTGTTTTTACTGTGGGTGGTTGCATCGCTACCGATGACGGATACCCCGGGGCGGTTATTGGGCGCACTCTATCGGCTTCTGCTCTATGGCTCCGCCACGGTGTTCGCTCTCTATGTCTTCAACGCCCGGCGTCACGTCACCGTGTGGCGGGTGTCCGGGGCTATGGTGTGGTTTCTCGCTGGTATGACGGCGTGCGGGTACCTTGCTTTGGCCTTGCCGGAGCTGTCGATCCGGACCCCCATGGCCTGGATTATGCCGGAGGTTTTGGCCCGAAATGATTTGATCGGCGATATGATCGTCCGCCGCACCACTCAGTGGAAGGCGGACGCGTGGATTCCACAGGCGGTGCGGCCCGCGGCACCGTTTTTATATGCAAATACCTGGGGCAATGTCTATTCTTTGGTGTTGCCGTTCGCGCTTTTACACCTGTGGCTGGCGTGGCATACACGGCGGCGGTGGTGGATCATCACGGTGGTGGTGCTAAGTATTTATCCGGCGCTGAGCACCTTGAACCGGGGCATGTTTATCGGCCTGGGCGTGGTTGCGCTGTGGGTAGCGATCCAAGCTATTCGACGCGGCCAGATAAACCAGGTCATCGGTTATGGCGTATCGGGCGTCTTGGCGACGGTAATCTGGTATTTTTCCCCGGCCGCGGCTGCGTTTTTCGAACGCGTTGAGGTGACCAATTCGACCGCCGACCGGGGGGAGCTGTATTTAAGCACGTTCTATGCGGTGGTGGATTCGCCGCTGTTCGGCTACGGTTCGCCGCGCCCGGCGGCGGTGCCGTGGTTGCCGTCGATGGGCACCCAGGGGCAGCTTTGGACGGTGCTGTATTCCCACGGTTTTGTTGGCCTGCTGCTCTTTATGGTCTTTTTCATCGTCCTGTTTCTGCTTTCGATGCAGCGGACGGATCCCGTGGGGGCGGTATTGGGCGGTGTCTTGGCCGCCACCATTGTCGAAACCACGTATTACGGCATGATGACGGGGATTATGGTGACCATGGTGGCGGTGGGTTTGATTTTGCGCAATGATACTGTGGTTAACAGCGCGGATCGTCCGGGAATTGTTGTTCCGCCAGCTTCCAGACGCCGTCGTCAAGCGAAAATACTGCAATCATGAGCGAACGCTGCTCTTCCTTCGGAATGTCATCGTTGACGGTGCTGCCGTTCTCGTCGAGCACTTCCACGCGGGTGGCGTCGATGCATACCCGAGCGATGGCGGTGTCTGGGGTCTCGCCCGGTTCGATCGTGGTGTTCACGATGTTGGCGTTGCCTTCTTGCCGGAATTCATTGGTTGCCCACTCTAACCGCTGGTTTTCGATGTCTTCTAGGGCTGTCTCGGTGAGAATTTGGGAGAGATCGACTTCCGTGGTGGGATCTGCAAGGCTGCTCCAGGTGCTCCGGAGAATGCGGTTTGCTAAATCGGCATCCAACGCTCCGGTCTGGGTTGGTTCGGGTGCTGCGATTGTTGTGGTTGTCGTTGCTGTTGTCGAAGTTTTAGTCGATTCCGCTTCCGGAGCTGGTGCAGTATCATCGCAGGCGGCTACCGTGATCGCAGGTAGCAAAATACCTATTAACGCCGCCATTTTTTTGTTCATGGTTCTCCAGTCATGAGGTTAAGTTGTAACTGAGCACATGTTAACACCGACCATTGTTTGTTTTTATATTCACCACATGAAATCGGGTAGAGATGAAAGATAATATGACTCAGCGCCGCGACTTGGCACGTGGCGGAATGATTAGTTTCTTAGGTTCCGCGACGAGCGCGTTACTGGGCTTTGTCCTGACAATCGTATTTTCCCGACTGATGGGCGCCCACGGGGCGGGGGTGATTTTTCAGGCCACGGGTGTGTTTGCCATGGTGTTGGCGTTTGCAAAGCTCGGGCTTGATTCCACCGCGATTTATCTATTACCTCGCCTAAAACTGGATTCCCCGGATAAGATCCGATCCACGATTACCGCTTTTGTGCTGGCAGCGCTTGCGGCAAGCGTTGTTTTAGTGGGAGTGCTGGAGGCGATCGCACCGTTAATCTGGGACGATACCGTCTCCGATACCATTAGGGTTCTTATGGTTTTTGTGCCAGTGGGCGCGTTGTTCCTCATAGCGTCAGCCGTTTTACGTGCGCTGGGTTCGGTGACGGAATACGTTTTGGTGTCTAACGTCGCTCTGCCCGCGCTGCGGCCGCCGCTGGTGGCCGTGGCTGCTGTGGCTACCGGTTCGATCGTGGTGGTGGCGGTCGCGTGGGCGCTGCCGTTGGCATTATTGGTGCTGGTTGCAGGAGTTTTGGTGTCGCGCCATATACATCGCCTTGAGGAGGGGACTCGCGGCGTGGTGCTGCCGAGCCGCGACCAGTGGCGAACGATCGCGGGTTTTGCGGCACCACGTACCCTGTCGGCAGGGTTGGAACAGGCGTTGATCTGGGTGGATGTGCTGCTGGTGGGGTGGCTGGTCAGCGACGAGGCGGCGGGTGTTTATGGCGGCGCGGCGCGGTTTATTCAGGCCGGTTTGGTGGTGGACGCTGCGCTGCGCGTGGTGGTGTCGCCGAAATTCTCGTCGTTGCTGCATCAAGCTAAAACCGAGCAGGTGCGGGATCTGTATGTGACGGCCACGATGTGGCTGGTACTGATTGCGTCGCCCGCATACGTGCTCCTGGCTGTGTTCTCGCCGGTATTTTTGGCGCTGTTAGGGCCCGAGTTTGTCTCGGGTGCTGCGGTTTTAAGCATCCTCGCGGTCGGAATGATGTTGACGTTTATGGCTGGGAATATTCATTCGCTTCTAATTATGAGCGGCCGCAGCGGTTGGGCTGCGGTAAACAAAGCGTTGGTTTTAGCGATTAATATTGTCGGTAACCTGCTGGTATTGCCGCATTACGGCATTGTTGGCGCGGCCGCCGTGTGGGCGTTGAGTATGCTTGTCGACGCCCTCCTCGCCGCGATCGAGGTGCGAGTGTTTTTGAATATTCGGGCGGAACTGACTGAAATCGTGATCCCGTTAGGTATTGTGGGGGTCACATTTGGAATTCCGGCGGCGATCGCGGTCGCGGTTGCGGGGCAGACTGCTCTTGCATTTTTGGCTACTGTTGTTGTCGGTGGAATTGCATGGTTAGCAGCGTGTCGGGTATGGCGTAGTGCGGTGCATGTTGATGGGCTGGTGGAGATGTTGCGGTCGCGTCGATAAGCAAAAACAGTGCTACATCAAACTTTTTACTACCCCCGGCGTAGCATGGGTGCTTCTGGCATTTTCATGCGGAATTGGTCCAAAAGATCGACGCGAGGGGGCAAGTAGAAAATCGGCGTTTTTTGGAACTTCGTTTTTAAAACTACGCCTGTGTAATGATGAAGTTCCTGACTAAAAATTTTAAGTCTTAAATAAGCATTTTAAGGTGTTTTACGTGCTTCGGAATCGCGGCCTGTTGGCCTTGTTATTTAGCGTCTTGTGTCTGTTCCCCGGAACCTTGGCTGTCGCCGCAGAACCTGTCGGTGTTCGGGATGGTCGAACCGAAGCTACGGCTGCCGGTTCGTGTTGGGAGATTAAACAGCGGTTCCCCCAAAGCCGCACCGGTACGTACTGGCTGCTAACGCCACAGATGCGCGCACCCCAGCAATTTTTCTGCGATCAGGAGATGAGTGGTGGCGGCTGGGTTCTCATCGGTCGGGGTCGTGAAGGCTGGGACCGGTACCCAGACGGAAAGGGCAACCCAAGTGCGTTGCATAGCCGCAACCGCAGCACGGAAGATTTTGCTACCGTGCAATTGTCTACCGCGACGATTAACGGCTTGCTTGGCGGAACCCCGGTCAATTCGCTTACCGACGGCATGCGGGTCGTGCGCGCAACCAATCAACGCGGTACCGATTGGCAAACCGTCGATATGCGGCCGACCAAAATGCGGGAGTGGACGTGGGCGCTTGCATCTGACGACATCGCCACTTACCGGTTTAATGAGTCCTTCTGGCAAACAAGCGGTGCCATGTCCAACCAGTTCGGTCACGATTCCGCCTGGTATGCGATGGATCTAGCCATGTCCCATACCCGCAAGTATCACATGGGTTTCGGCTACGGCAGGTCGGCAGCGGGTGGTAACGAATCGCCTTCAAGCTACCTGTGGAGCACCAATGGGCTAGCGCCACTGCCATACGCCGAACTCTACATTCGCCCGGAAATCTCCTCTAACAACTTTGAGCAGATTCCGGACAGCGGAACCCCGGCGATAGTGGATCGTGCGTTGGCAGCTAACTTCGCCGCCCGCACCACCTGGGGTGTGACGGGAAACCTGAACGGCCGCAAAGCCGAGGGGAACTCACCGGTTCAAGCATTCGCCGAAATCGGCGACACGGTCTACGTGGGTGGAAATTTCACCCATGCGGAGCAACGGTCCACCGGCACCAAGGTGCCTCGTACTGCGGTGGCCGCTTTCGATAAAACCACCGGCGATCTTCGCGAATCGTTTAGCCTTACGCTTGATAACCAAGTGAAATCACTAGCTGCATTACCCGATGGTCGGCTCCTGATCGGCGGTGATTTCAAAACCGCCAACGGCGAACGCCACGTCGGAACGGTTGCAGTCGATCCAAATACCGGCGCTATCGACCCCAACTGGACACTCCAGGTTTCCAGCCGCCTGTCCTCCGGCATCGTCAGCGTGACATCCTTGTCCGTTTCTGGCGACTTCGTCTACATCGGCGGCAACTTCACGCACCTATCGTCCAACCGGGTAAACAACGTATACGCCCGCGCCGCTGGCCGGGTCCGGCTTGATGGAAACCCGGACCGATCCTGGAACCCCGAATTCAACGGCACGGTCGTCGACATCGATACCTCACCTGCTGGGGATAGGTTCTATGCCGCAGGCTACTTCACAAAATCCAGCGGCACCCATGCCTCAAATGCAGCCATCATCTCCACCGAGGCGGGAGCACCCGTCGTGCCTGGTTTCGAATTCGTGGGCAGTACCCCAAGCCGTAAGAATTACCAGCAAGCTATCGACGATTCCGGCGAATTGCTTTTCGTCGGTGGTTCCGAACACAACCTATTCGGCTACGATCGCCACAACCTCAATCGGGTGTCTGGTTCCATTACCAAGAACATCGGCGGCGATTTGCAGGCGATCGCAACAAACGGCGACATCGTCTACGCAGGCTGCCACTGCTCGGATAGCGTGTACGAAAACTCGTATACATGGCCAGCACTGAATCGGGAATGGACCAAAGTAGACAACATCCAATGGGTCGGTGCCTGGGATGCGAAAACTGGCGCGCAATTAGGGCAATTCTCCCCGTACATGTTGCGCTCGAATAATGCTGGTGCATGGAGCCTATTCCTCGCCTCAGACGGTGCCTTGTGGGTCGGTGGCGATTTCGTCGGCTCGCGCACCTCACCGAATGCCGCCCAGTGGAATGGCGGTTGGGTGCGGTATCCTGCCCGCGACGCGGTTGCACCAGAAACCCCAAGCTCATTGCGGGCAGGTGCGACCACCGACACGTCCGTCGACTTGCGGTGGGAAACGGTCGCCGACGCAGTTTCCTACGACATCCTGCGCGATGACCGGGTTATAGCTACCGCTACGACCCCAAGCGTCACCGTGCCCCGCGGCGGCGATGACCGGTACTTTGTTCGTGCTGTCGACGCAGCTGGTAATCGCTCTGCATCGACTCCAGTCTTTACCCCCGGTGAAGGCGGAGCATCTCCTTTCCTCATCGATCAAGGAGCCACCTGGTCTTACCTCTATGACCAGCCGGAACCAACGGCAAACTGGAATCGACCAGAGTTCGACCGCACAGAATGGGCAACCGGAACGGCACCTATCGGCTATGGTGGCAACAATCTGGCCACCACGATCACACCACCACGGGGTTCAAGTCGACCCATTACCACGAAGTTTGCACACGATTTCACCGTGACCGATCCGAAGTCGTTTACCGAGGCAGTTCTTGAATACGTCGCGGACGACGGTGCGGTGGTCTACGTCAACGGTACCGAGGTTAGCCGCACGCGCATGCCGGATGGACGCATCAGCCCAGACACTCGTGCAACCCAGGCGATATCCGCCACCGCGGCGGCCGCAGAGCGGACTCAAGTGGCGATACCTTCTTCGCTTCTGGTTCCGGGTACAAACACGGTGTCGGTGGAAACCCACCTGAATTACCGGTCCAGCTCCTCACTAACATTTGATGCGATGCTGCGGATCACGAATGCCAACCCGGCGCCTGAGCAACCGCCTGCTCCACAAAATGATGTCGTGATCGCTGAAAGAACAGAATGGCGGTATTGGTACGATCTTGCCGAACCGCAAACCGACGGTGATTTAGCGGATTGGCAGACGGGTGTCACCCCGATTGGTTGGGGCGATCCACATGCGGCCACGCCATTGGATGTACCAGTGGCACAGCGCGCCCGGACAGCCTATTTCGCCCGTGATCTGGAATTATCCGAAGTGGAAAGGAAAACCCTCAAGCTCTCGGTTCGCGCTGACGATGGAGTCGTGGTGAAGATCAATGGCGTTGAAGTCGGCCGGAAGCGGGTAGGCGATGGGGCAGTAGGCCACAATTCCTACGCCGATAAATCAGTCAATCTCACCACCGCAATTGCAGATCCGTTAGAGATCACTGTTCCGGCTGATGTGTTGCGAAACGGCCAGAATCGAATAGTGGTGGAGACCCATCTTAACTACCGTTCAACACCCACGATGAGCTTTGAAATGTCTGCTACGCTAGTCTCATAATGACTCACGATCCTGCCGTCGAAAAGCTCGCACACGCAATGGTTAAGCCAGGTACTGTGGTTACCTGGCTTAACCATTGGTCTATTCAACACGCACATTGGGATTCGCTCGCCGAAACCACCTCCATTGGCTTCGACGGCACGTTGTTGCAAATTGTGCTCAATAGGAATGGGTATTCGCTCGGGCGGACATCCGCCGATCTGGTTTTACCAGTGTTGTTTAATGAAGTCTTAGCGCCCGGCAAAACCATTGTTTTCATCGGTGCCGCGCCAGGGGTGGCCGCAACCGCCGCGCAGCGCATTTCTCGGCACACCGTTCACGCGTTCAATGGCTTCGATGATCTGGCAGAAATACGAAAGAACCCGGCTCACATCGGTGTCACTGCACCGGATGTTATTGTTTTAGGCCTCGGCGTGCTGCTTCAAGATGACGTTGCCGTTGAGCTGCATCAGGCGTTCCCTGAGGCAATTATTTGCACGGCTGGCGGCTGGATCGACCAGTTGGCGAAGAACGAACAGTACTTTCCGCACTGGGTTCATCGGTTGCGGTTGGGGTGGGCCTGGCGGATTGCGCACGAGCCCCGTCGCTTGCTCCGCCGATACACGATTGACGCGGTGGCGTTTGTGATTCGCCACCGCCGGTATCTAACAAAACTAGACCAGTTGAATCGGATTGCTACACCGTATTCATTGGATAAGAAGGAATTCTAGTACGCGCCTTCTTTAGACAATACTGCCTTGAAGGTGCGTGCCAGGATGGAAAAATCCAAGGCTGCGCTGCAGTTTTCGACGTAATATAGGTCTAATTTCACCGATTCTTCCCATGACAGGTTTGATCGGCCCATTGTTTGCCACAGTCCAGTAATTCCCGGCTTCACCAGGAACTTCCGCAATACGTGAGGCTCGAACTGAGCAACTTCCCGCGGCAATGGCGGACGAGGGCCAATGAGGGTCATATCACCCAGCAATACATTGAATAGCTGCGGCAATTCATCCAAACTATATCGACGCAGGAACCGGCCCGGTGCCGTAATGCGGGGGTCGTTCTTCAATTTGAACAACACTTCGTTACCGGCATCGTGAGAATGGGCAAGTGCTGCCAACTGCGATTCGGCATCGGTTTTCATTGTCCGGAACTTGATCATTTCGAATGGCTGGCGATTATGCCCGACCCTCGTTTGGAGGAAGAAAATCGGGCCACCATCATCCATCTTGATTATTATCGCTATTGCGGCCAGAACCGGGGATAAGAGCAAAATACCAAGAGACGCCGCGACGATGTCGAATAACCGTTTCGCGGAGAAATAGAGGCCGGTATATCGACTAGTTTTAATTTCGAGCAATGCAGTTTCGACGCCCGAACGCACACTCATCCGCCCGGTGGCGACGCCATTGACAGGAAGAATAAAGATGAGGCGAATGTTCGAGCCTTCTAGCGCCCACTTGAGCCGCTGGGTTTGTTGGGCATCGAGACCACACAACATCGAAACCAATAACGTGTCGGCTTTGTGCCGTGCCAATTCGGTTAAAACGTAATTCTCAAACGATGTCGAGTTATATGCGTGGTTAATATCAATCCAACTGGCGAGGTTAAGGCCATATTTCTGAGCGGTTTGTAGGTACGCCAGCTCGCATTCAGTTGTCGGGCTGGCGGATAAGACAACCGCATTCCGGGTGCGTTGCTTTGTTGTGGGCAGCCCGGCCCCAATCTGTTGGATTACCATTCGGGAACAAATGAGTAGGAGCAAGCCACTTGGCATGGTGGCAAAAAACAGCCATTGCGGCAACGAATCGAAATAAATCGTGTCAGCGATAGCAAACAGGCCAAAAGTTAATAACGTAGCTGAAGCAATCTTTTGTACCGGTATAGACCGGTTACCAACAGCACTTGAAGAATGAGCACCGGACAGGGTCAGCAGAATCATCCAGGTTGTACACAATGTAACTGCGGCTACCGCGAATGAAAGCGTGGCTTCTTCAGCTTTCGAGAAGCCCTGAACGTAGAGGCTAACGCACAATGGAACGATAATCGTCATTGTAATCACGGCTAAATCGCTGAATACCAGGATAAAAGCCGACGATGAGCGTTGCTTTCTCCGGGCAGTGGTGTGGAACCACCGTCCGGTCACATCGTCCAAAGAGAAATATGTGGACACTACGGGAACTTTCTTCGTTTTTTGGGGCGACTTTTTAAGTCGCTAAAGCCTTTAGGACAACTTTTACCCCGTAATTTGAATAAAATCAAAGATTATTAATTTCTAATAGATTCTTAGTTAATAAAAGCGGTATTGCAGCAGGTAAAGCACACTTTCTGCAATTTTCTAAAACCTTTTTAACTGCGGTTTTCGCCACCGAAATATATAAGTCACGAAACGATAAATTACTTAGAAATCTCTAAGCGGTTAATTGCGTAAGAAATTTACAAACATGCTGCACGTTAATTTGTAAGCAATCGGTAAATGGGGGCGGGTAGCGGGGGTGTGACCATAGGGCGCGATGGGTATTTTCGCATGTTAAGTGGGCTGCAATATCGACTGAGTAATTTCCTATTCAAACGATTGCTATTTATAAAAATTCCGGTTTAGTGGTTAAGGCTATTAATTATCTTGCGAAAAACTAAGCCATTCGCACGAGATTTAAGGCTAGACTTATAACAAAGTTGCAAATGCGCTATATAAATAAGAAACTATCGGATGTGAAGCATGGATGCCGGTTTGGTTGCGTGTGTCAAGTCTCCGATAAATTCCTTTTGAAAAGGGCTTTTTTCTCTGGCTGTCATCCATTAGGAACGTCTGATGTGTTGGCGTTTTGCGTGTGAATTACTTTCGATTTTTTAGGTTTTACCTAAAAACTTGCCCACGATTAAAGAGATTCTGCAGCTCAGTGGAGGTCAGACAAGTGCGAAAATAGGGGCATCTTCGACTCGTGAAAATTGATTTTCTTTGATTATATTTAGTTATCCTACGATTTTCGTGAGTATTGCGAAGTTGGGACGCGGGGAAATAGGCGGGAACGTAGACGTCGATCGCTGGAATTGAGCTTATTGCAGCGGATACGGTGGCCGATAGGATTTGGTTGTAGCTATTTTTAGATTAATTGGGGGCAATTAATAGATGGTGTGCTTTCGGTGCTTTCGGGGTGGCAATTGGCTGAGCGCCCGAAAGGTTCGGGGTGTAGTTGGACAGATGGCGCCGAAGGGCTCTGTTAGTTTTCGGGGTGAGAACGTCAGGTACATCAGGGGTGTGTGAGTCGTGGAGGATGGACATCAGTGGCGGCAACATGTTTTACATATGGTCAAGGTGCTGGTGACGCGGTCCGATGGGATTGTGGCCGGGGTGGTGTCGAAAAGCAATGGCTGCCCGCTCAAGGGGTTTGCGCGCGGCTAGCAAATTATGGTTTAATTTTCGGGTTGCCTTTCATAGGTCGCATTTGGGCTGCTGTTTCCGGAGCTGCTTGAGTGCGAAACCCCTCGACCTTAGCAATATAAGGTTCGTTGTTCAGCCTAACCGGCGCGAATATGGAAAGCAGCATGTACATAGACCGCGTGTGTCAGTTCGGAAATCTGCCACACATAATATTTAGGTCAAGGAGACCCATAGTGATTCAGCAAGAATCGCGTCTGAAGGTCGCCGACAACACCGGTGCACGGGAAATCCTATGCATCCGCGTTCTTGGTGGCTCCACTCGACGTTTTGCTGGCATTGGCGACGTGATTGTCGCGACTGTCAAGGAAGCAACCCCAGGTGGCAACGTCAAGGCAGGCGAAATCGTCAAGGCCGTCGTTGTACGCGCAAAGAAGGAAACCCGTCGTCCGGACGGCTCCTACATTCGTTTCGATGAAAACGCAGCCGTCATCATCAAGAATGACAACGAGCCACGCGGCACCCGTATCTTCGGCCCAGTTGCTCGTGAACTGCGTGACAAGAAGTTCATGAAGATCGTTTCTCTCGCTCCGGAGGTGATCTAACTTATGAAGATCCATAAGGGCGACATGGTTGTCGTAATCTCCGGCCCAGACAAGGGCGCTCAGGGCAAAGTCATCCAGGCTTTCCCAAAGACCAACAAGGTTTTGGTCGAAGGTGTTAACCGCATCAAGAAGCACGTTGCTAACTCCGCTCCGGAGCGTGGCGCTTCTTCCGGTGGCATCGTGACCCAGGAAGCACCAATCCACGTTTCCAACGTGATGGTTCTGGATTCCGACGGCAAGCCAACCCGCGTTGGTTACCGGTTTGATGAGAACGGCAAGAAGGTCCGTATCTCCCGTCGCAATGGGAAGGACATCTAAACATGAGCGAGAACTACACTCCACGGTTAAAGACTCGCTACCGCGAGGAAATCCGCACCAAGCTCAACGAAGAATTCTCCTACGACAACGTTATGGAAATCCCTGGCGTTGTGAAGGTCGTTGTAAACATGGGTGTGGGCGACGCTGCACGTGACTCCAAGCTCATCAACGGTGCACTGGAAGACCTCACCGCAATCACTGGTCAGAAGCCAGAACTGCGTCGCGCTAAGAAGTCGATCGCTAACTTCAAGCTGCGTGAAGGTATGCCAATTGGTGCCCGCGTTACCCTGCGTGGCGACCGCATGTGGGAGTTCCTGGACCGTTTGCTGACCGTCGCGCTGCCACGTATTCGTGACTTCCGCGGCCTTTCTGACCAGCAGTTCGACGGCCACGGTAACTACACCTTCGGCCTGACCGAGCAGACCATGTTCTACGAAATCGACGTTGACAAGGTTGACCGCCCACGCGGTATGGACATCACTGTTGTGACTTCCGCAACCAACAACGACGAAGGCCGTGCGCTTCTGCGCGAACTCGGCTTCCCGTTCAAGAAGAACGACTAAGCTTTAGCTTTTCGACGAACCCCCGTTGCACGCCCTCACCGGCGGCGGCGGGGGTTCTTGATTTTGCGTTGAATCTTGGTGGTGCTTAGCCACAACGCCGATAGCACATTTGACCAGCGGCGAAGCTGAATGCACGTTGTTACAATGTGGTGCTATGAGTGCAACTGGTATTGTGGCGGACCCGGAGCTGACGGCGGCAATTGCGGAAGCGACGCGGTGCGCGGTTACCACTTTGCATGAAGCACATGGTTCGGATTTTTGCCAATACAGTTTGTGTACCACGGGTGAGGCGTTGCGGCCGTATTTATCGGCGACGAAGCCCGGGATGGATTGGTGGGATCTATTTGATGGCCCCTTTGCGTTGTGGGGTGAGGAATACATGTCAAAGTTGCACGACGTTTTTGATGCGCGTTGCAATCCACATCGTCTGGACACGGACTATGACGCATATTGTGATGCGCGGTACCGTTCGATGGAGGAAGCGCTGAAGCAACTTGATAGTGAGGGGCTTTTTGGTATCGGTGAGAAGCGGAAGAAGACGCTTATCGGAGTGTTGGTTGTGCCGCCGGACGCCACAAATACCGAGCGGATGATTCGGCTTAATCCACCAGGTGAATTATTGGATCGTTGGCTTGATGAATGCGATGAGTCTTAGGAAGTGATTTGTTGTTTGGTAAGTGGGGGCGTCGCCGAAACGAAGACAACGTCACGGACAATTCCCGGTTGCGGGCACGATTTGTTGCGGCGGTGGAACGGCTTAATTCGGCTACATTATGGGAGCAAATAGCGGCGGTGCATGCGCTATCGGCGCTTGCCGACGACTTCCCGGAGCTTTATCAACAACGAGTCGTTAATGTCCTCTGTGGCTATCTGCGCGGTGAAACGCAGGATCGCAGTACCCAAGAAATCCAATCGGCGATCGTTACGGAAATAGCCGATCATCTGCGAGACAACAGGCCACCCAGTACCCGGTGGTGTGGGGCGGAATTTGATTTTCGGGGTACGCATTTTTTCTGTGACGTGGATTTTCGGGAAGTGCGCTTTGATGTACGAGCGGATTTTAGAGGGGCAAGCTTTAGCGGCAATACGTTATTCGTCGGTGCGGAACTGTGCCATTGCGCGCGCTTTGATTCGGCGGTGTTTAGCGAGGACGCGATGTTCGCAGGTGCGATTTTCGGCGACGATGTGAGTTTCGATTCGGCGGTTTTTGGCCCCGGGGCGGATTTCTCTAAGGCAGCTTTTGGCCGTGGCGCTTCGTTTACCGATGCGATTTTCGGGGTTGATTCTTGGTTCTACGGGGCCAGATTTGGTGAGGGAGCTGATTTTTCCAAGGCGCGGTTTGGAGATAATGCCTGTTTCGACCAAACGGTTTTCGGAAGCGTAACTAGGTGGGGCGGCGCGGAATTCAGCGATTTTGTGTCATTCGAGCAAAGTGTCTTTGGTGACGGAGCTGATTTCAACGAGGCGGTCTTTGGCTACAACGTGTCGTTTGCGCGCGCCGAGTTTGGGCCTGGTGCCGAGTTTGAATCTGTGCAATTCGGTGAGAGTGCGTGGTTTATTTCTGTAGTTTTTCATGGTTCGGTAAGCTTTTCTGGGGCATTGTTCGATCGAGGAGCCGACTTTAGTTTCTACGATGATGCTGACCAACCACATCCGCCTAAATTTGCGGAACTCCCGGTAGTTGCGGGTATTTTATGCCAGCCGGGGGATTGGCCGTCTGGCCTTCCGGAGAGTGTGTAACGATTGTTGCCGTTTCAACGATGAAGGGTGTGGCTTAAATAAGTTAAGAATTTCTAAGAAAGTTTTCATAGATGCGTCTCTTTTCATCTTTCGTGGCCGCCGTGTCGATAGGGGCGGCCATGTGTGCGGTTCCAGCAACTGCCCAATCGTCGTTTCCGGAGATTCCCGAACAGGCGTTGGTGAGCTCCGGTTCCACCGAATCGATTTTCCACAATCTGGTTACCGCCATCGCTAACTCGCCAGGTTCGACCCCTCACCGCCTAGAAGACGCATTGAAGAAGGCTCAGCGATTGGGGGTTACCGATTCGGAGGCTCTGAAAGGGCTGACTAGTTCCGACGGTGAATACCCCTTGGCGACTGACCCCAAGATTGACAAGCTTGAGTTGCTGCGCCGCGTCGATGAACCTGGCCTGCGGATTCAGCGGTGGTATGTCGCCTCACCTGCCATGCAGCGGGTGGTGGAAGTTCAGGTAATGCTGCAAAAAGACCCAAGCACCCCGGCACCGATGCTGTATTTGCTGGACGGTATCAGTGCCCCGTCTTATCCGGGTTGGTTGCGGGAAGGCAAATTGATCGAGACGATGGCGGATGAGAACGTCACCATCGCAATCCCTACCCAGGCAAGCGCGTCGCTTTATGCGGATTGGGTGAACGACGATCCGGCTTTGGGGCGGAATAAATGGGAAACCTTGATTACCAAGGAATTGCCACAGATCCTCGAATCCGGTCAGGACGGGGTGAATTTTAACGGCAAGCGGGCGATTGGCGGTTTGTCGATGGGTGGTGGTTCCGCAGTGCGCATCGCGGCGAAGAACCCCCAGGTCTTTGATGCAACGATGGGCATGTCCGGCTGCTATTCCACCGTGGATCCGATCGGGCGCGCGATTAGCAAGATCATGGTGCAGGGCCGTGGCGGCAACCCGACAAACATGTGGGGTCCGGAAACTAGCCCGGAGTGGGCGAAGAATGACGTGACCCTTAACCCGGAAGGTCTGCGCAATATGGCGGTGTATCTGTTTACCGCCGATGGGCATATTACTGAGGGCGATAAGCAGCTGCACAAGGGACGTCCGTTTTTTGAATTACCAGCCGCTGCGGTGCTGGAACAAGGCACTTTCCGCTGCACCCAAAAGCTGGAGCAGGCGATGAAAGACGCCGGAATGACGCACCAAACCGTCGTGTACCAGAACGGTGGCGTGCACAACTGGTTGCTGTTCGCGCAGCAATTGGGCCCAGCCTGGGCATCGGTGAAGTCAGCGCTGTACTAGGACGCTTTTCGACGCGACCTAGGTGGCGTCGAAAAGCGGGGGAATGCTTCGGGCGCGATAGTGCTTTACTAAAATTTTCTGTAAACGTACAGGCAATTGCCAGCTTCAGTGCAACCAAATTCCAGGGACGGCACCTACCTTTCGGTGTTGATAGGTACACAAAGCCAAGCCGGAGGAATTTTCAATGTCTGTTCTCACTATCGCTGCACCTAGCACAGCAACCACCGACATTTACAACACTCAGGATTTCAACACTACCGACGTGTACGTGCTCGCCGATCCCACCCCATACGACAATCGAGGCGGCTATTACGTCCCGCAACGGGCACGCGCCACGGTTGGCCGAGGCCTGGACACACTTCGCTCCTTTGCGCGCAGCATCAGTTTCAAGGGGGATGTGGCATAAATTATTGCCACGGTTAGGTTGAAAAATAACCGCTACTATGGCGGTTATGAGCACTGCAGATAGTAGCCGACCCCAGTTCCACATCACACCGCCGCAAGGTCGGCTCAATGACCCCAATGGGGTTTTCCTTGATCCACAGGATCGCAACATCATTCATGTGTTTTACCAACACGACCCGGGGTTTCCCCATGCGCCGAAGCGCACCGGCTGGGCGCATACCGCCGCGGCACTGAGTGGTCCGGATGCCCTGCGTTGGCGCCACTTTCCCGATGCCCTATATCCCGATGCGGAATATGACAGCCACGGTTGCTATTCCGGGGGAGCCGTCACGGATGCCGCCGGGGACGTGAAGCTTTTTTACACCGGCAACCGGAAAACGATTGATCCATCTTCCGGTGAACAGATCCGCCACGCCACGCAGAACATGGTTCATGCCGATGCTGTTTCCGATGACTATATGGGCGGGGTGTACCGAAAAGACGTAGCTAACCCACTCATTCCAGCACCACATGCGGGCTATACCGCGCACTACCGTGACCCGATGATCACCGTTGATCCGGAAACCGAATCCGGGTGGCGGATGGTTCTAGGGGCACAGCGCGACGACGAAACTGGCGCGGTCGTACTTTATCGAAGCACCGATCTTTACCAGTGGGAATGGGGCGGAGAGCTGCAATTCGACACGGCCACGGCAATTCCCGGCAGGGCACCCGACCTGGTGCCGGGTGGTTACATGTGGGAGTGTCCAAATTTGATTGCCATGCGCGATCAGGTAACCGGTGAAATCCTCGATCTTTTAATAGTGTGTCCGCAGGGGCTGGCGGCGACTACTGATTCGGCAGGAACCACTCATTACGCCAATAGCGATCAGTGCGGGTATCTTGTGGGCAGCGTGGCTGGAACAACCATGAAGATTCATTCTGGCTTTAGTGAATTGGATAATGGCCACCATTTTTATGCGCCGCAGATTATTGGGGAGACTTTTGCCGATGACCGGCACGTTGTGGCCGATAACGCCATTCTTATTGGCTGGTTGGGGTTGCCGGGCCAAGACGACATGCCAAGCTTAGACAGTGAGGGGTGGGTGCACTGTTTGAGCACGCCACGTCGGTTATCGATCCATGATGGCAAGCTTCGGCAGCAATTGATCCTGCCCACTGCGGATAACGCTGTGCCTGTGGAAAACCAACAGAATAAAAACATTCCAAAAGTCTCGGCGGGGAATGCCTGGTCGGCCCGGTTATGTCCGAACGGGCAGAATGTCACATGGACGCTGGTGGATTCAAACGGGGGTAGCGGGTTGGAAATTCGCGTGGAATCTGGCGAGTCGGCTGCAATTGCCATCACGGGTGACATAGGGCTCAGGAGATTGGCCATTAATGTCGATGAGCTGCTTGTTTATGTTGATGGCTGCGTGGTGGAGGTGGAAGTTAACGGCGGCGACGCCTGTTTTTCTACCGCCGTTTTCCCGCCAAATGGCGAGAGGTGGGTCACATTCCATAAAGAATGTGATTAAGTATTGTTTTTGGATTAAAAGCACTGTTTAATGGGAAATGAGGCTACATGCACTTCCCGAATGTGAGTTTCTGTGCTTTTGGGAAGTCTGATCGGAAATAACCAAAAATAGAGAGGCTCCAATGCAACACTCAGAAGTTGCCGCCCGGGTGCTACGCGCGGTCGGTGGGGAAGAAAATGTCGTTGCTGCGGCGCACTGTGCGACACGCTTGCGCATGGTGCTCCACGATTCCAAAAAAGTTGACCACAAAGCCCTGGATAATGACCCGGATTTGAAGGGGACCTTTGAAACCGGCGGCATGTTCCAAATCATCGTTGGTCCCGGCGACGTCAACGTCGTCTTTAGCGAACTTGATAAGCAGACCAGCAAGAACATCGCTGTCACTGCGGAGGAATTGAAGGACGTCGCGGCCCAAAGCGGCAGCGTTTTCACCCGCGCCATTAAGGTTCTGGCGGATATCTTCGTGCCGCTCATTCCTATCCTGGTTGGTGGCGGTCTCTTGATGGCCATCAATAATGTCCTTACCGCGGAAAAGCTCTTCGGGCCGGAGTCCTTAGTAGGTATGTATCCGCAGATCACGGGAATGGCGGAGATGATCAACCTCTTGGCCGCCGCACCATTCGCGTTCTTGCCCATCCTGGTTGGTTTTACCGCAACGAAACGATTCGGTGGCAATGAATACCTGGGCGCCGGTATCGGTATGGCGATGGTGTTCCCATCGCTGGTCAACGGTTACAACGTGGCGGAAACCATCGCTGCCGGTGAAATGCCAACCTGGGATCTCTTTGGTCTTTCTGTGGCTCAAGCCGGTTATCAGGGCACAGTGTTGCCGGTGTTGGCGGTGTCGTGGATTTTGGCCACCATAGAAAAGTTCTTGCACCGCACACTCAAGGGCACGGCGGACTTCCTGATTACGCCAGTCTTGACGTTGCTGATCACTGGTTTCCTAACGTTTATCGCGGTGGGACCAGCAATGCGCTGGCTTGGTGATTTACTGGCGGAGGGAATCCAAACCGTTTATGATTTCGGCGGTCCAATCGGTGGTTTCCTCTTCGGTTTGGTATATTCACCGATCGTCATCACTGGTCTCCACCAGGCATTCCCGCCGGTCGAGCTGCAACTTTTCGCCCAAGGCGGATCGTTTATCTTCGCCACCGCGTCGATGGCAAATATCGCCCAAGGCGCAGCCACCCTTGCGGTCTTCTTCTTGGCCCGAAACGAAAAACTCAAGGGTTTGGCTGGTGCATCGGGTATTTCTGCGGTCCTGGGTATTACGGAACCGGCTATCTTCGGTGTGAACTTGCGGCTGCGGTGGCCGTTCTATATCGGTATTTGTTCCGCAGCAATCGGCGGCGCACTAATCGCTCTGTTTAACGTGAAAGCTACGGCACTGGGGGCCGCTGGTTTTATCGGCGTGGTTTCAATCCGTGCGGAAGATATGCCGGTATTCATCGTCTTGTGCTTCGTGACATTCGCCATCGCGTTCATTTCTGCCTTTGCTTACGGTAGCTATCTCCGGAAGCGAAACGGCAGCATCGATCCCGATGACGTCGGTGCGGTCCCGGTTGCGGAGGAACATGATGCGGCCGCACCAGAAGACGGCGTGGCCGCACCGGCGCTGACACCGGCGGCCGATGCGCTTTCGATCCTCGCGCCGATGACGGGGACGGTACAACCTCTCGCTAAAGTTTCCGATCCGATGTTTGCGCAGGCAAAACTGGGGGAGGGGTTGGCGATTATTCCAACCGAAGGGCGGATTGTTGCCCCGGTAACCGGCAAGGTTGTGGTTGCGTTTCCGTCTGGGCATGCTTTCGCGATTCGTGCGAAGGGCACGGATGGGAAAAACGTAGAAGTGCTCATGCACATCGGTTTTGACACGGTGAATCTCAAGGGGCAATTCTTTAACCCTCGCGTTAAGCAGGGTGACGAGGTAACAGTAGGCGACGTGCTGGGCGAATTCGACATCGACGGGATCACGGCGGCTGGCTATGAGGTGACAACTCCGATTGTTATCTCTAATTCCAAACGCACCGGCCCGGTTATTCCGGCAACGGCTAGCGGCGCTATTGCCATCGGCGACAAGCTGCTCACTGTCGATCCCAAGGAGGTTGCGGTCCCGCAATAATCCAAAGTTCGTGAGCGCTACCTGGTCTGCTGTGTGATGATCACAGGGCCGGCCGGGTTCGTCATTATTGTGTGTGGCCAGCTGTTATGTGAGACAATGTCGGTGACTATTCTGCTCCTATCATCTTTTTTGAGTTTATGAACACGAACCCCCACCAACCGCCACTACATGCCCACGATGAATCGGCTGACTGGCTACTGCCCGACACGAAAAAAGTTGCGGCTACTGCTTATCGACGCACGGCGATTCCGATTGTCATCGTGTCGGTTATCGCCACGCTAGTGGTGGTTGCGGTTGGGGTGTTTGCGTATTCCGCGATGAATTCTTCGGAGACTTCAGCGCTGGCACCGACGTCGACAAGCGCGTCGGAAGCAGCGGTGACGGAAACAACCACGGTGACGGCGACGCACACCACCTCAGCTGCGGTTGAAGTCACCACCACTGTGACGACGGAGGCGGATGCTAAGGCGAGCGCACAGCAGGCGGGCAGCATTGCCTGTGATGGCCGCGGGGTGCTAATCGTGCATTCTGTTGTTGATTATGGACAGGATATAGCGGCCGAAACGCAATCAGCGCTGGCGAAGTATCCGGGTTCGCAGGTGCTATCGCCGGGTGCGTGTTCCTCGCTGCGGGCACAGGTTGACGGTCGGACGATTTGGCCAGTTGTTATCGATTATGGTTTTGACACTTACGCTTTGTGTGCCGCCGCCCGTCAATATGGCGGTAATCCACGCACGATGAATAGCACTACTGACTTCACAAATCCTTGTTAACCGGGGGTAGTATTATTTCACCCCATCCAATTGATGCTGTTTCGTTATAAAAGGGGTAGTGCTTCCAACTTAGGTATGACTCTGGCATTTTGGTGATTAGTTTGAGCTTGAAAGATTGATGACAGCCCAACTAGAGGTAATTTGGGTGTCATACCAGGGGTGGATTTCGAATTGGGTACTAAAGGATACAACCTTTCCGCGATGTCAAAATTAGTTGGTAATCACCCCATCACCTAGTGGTATTTTGGCAAGTAACCTTATCTTCAAAACCACTAACTTCAGCTACTGTATGGCCAAGAAGTTAAAGATAGCAGAAATGATGTGGGTGTCGTGCTCATATCTGCCGCAACTGAAAGGAACACGGTGAGCGAAAAGAAAGCCAGCAAAGGAAAAATCTTCGCGATTGTTGCCGCAGCCGTTGTAGGTATTGCCGCTATCGCGGGAGGGCTGACAATGTTCCTCACCGGAGACAGCGGCCAGCTTATAACCACAGCCGATTACCGCGTTCTTGACGTGCGCGACAATGCGCAGCGAGTATCCGTATCCGGCAACGTTGAGGCGCATAAAACCCTTACCCTTGCTACTCGCTTAACCGTTCCAGTTGCCGCCTTAGACGTTCGGGTGGGCGATCGCGTCAGCGCGGACCAGGTGGTGGCGCGGCTCGATGTGAGCGAACTGGAACAGGAATTACTGGATAAACAAGCCCAAGCGGCAGCCAATGACGCGACTGCCATCGGCCAAATTCAAAACGCGGAACGCAACTACAACCAGTACAAGGAATTGTTAGACTCCGGGCATAATCCAGAGATCAACAGCGCCCAAGCGGCACTGCGAAATGCAGAAGCGCAGTACGACCAGCTCAATCGCGATTTCGAATTTGAGCGGAACCTGCGGCTCCAAACCCGCGATCCGCAGATCACCGCCCAAGATTCCGCAGTGAAGGCGGCTCGGGAGCAGGCCTTTGGTGCCGCCGTCGATGCGGTGCGTGCCACCGTTAATATCGAATCCGCGCTTTTCGACGAAAACACGGAGCGCAATGCCCTAGCCCAAGATCAGGCGCAACTACAAGAACTACAAGAACAGCGCGCAAATGCCACCGGTGATGCCGCTCGATCCATCGACGCGATGATCGCCGAAACTCAGGCGAAGATCGCGACCCGGGAACAAAACCTCGCCCGGCACCCTCGCACCCAAGCCGATGCTGGTTTGAACGCCGCTGATAGCGCAAATCGCGCGGCAACCGCGGCCCGCACCCTGGAAGAAGCGCAACGTAACTACGAAGTGACGCTGGAACAGATCGACCACAAACTCGCCAATTCCCAGCGGGCAGTGGCCCAAGCCTTCGAAGCGAAGAAAGAAGCAGCAACCTCGTTAGAGACTGCGAACATGACGGCCAATCACCAATTAACGAACCACCGTGCCGCAATCGACGATGCAGTTCGGTCGGCCCGGGCAACCAAAGCATCAGCCGGGGTGGGCGACCGTAAGCTCACCATGGACATTGCATCAGCTGAGGTACGGGCCCCATTCAACGGATTGGTTACCCAAGTAATCGCCAAGCAAGGCAACCCGGCAGCCGGGTCCTTGCTGACAGTGGCTGACGATCAGCGGCTTATCATCCACGCCGAAGTGAAAGAAATCGACGTTGCCAAGATTGCGGTGGGGCAGACCGCCGAATTCACCACCCCAGGTACCGGGGACAAGAAATTCAAGGGCAAAGTAACCTTCGTGTCCCCAGCAGCGGCCAGCGAACCAGCAGTACCCGCCACAACTGGTGCGGCAGGTGCCGGAGCTGGTGCGGCCGCAGCGGGCGGCGGTGGCACAAGCAGCGGCAAGGTTGTATTCCCCGTAGAAATCGAAGTAACTGGGGACCGGGAGGGGCTTCGGCTTGGTTCCACCGCGAAGACCCGAATCATCGTGGAGGAAGCCTCCGATAAACTGGTCGTCCCGCAAACCGCTGTCTTCACCGATGGTAAAAAGCAGAAGATCCTGATTGTCGAAGACAAGGGCGGCTCCGCCGTCATCGCCGAGCGCGAGGTCACCCTCGGGAAGAAAACCGAATTCGACGTTGAACTGACCAGCACCAACGTGAAGAAGGGCACCAAAGTGCTCGTGGAGGCAGAGAAATATCGGGAACAGATCGGCAACACGGTGGACGTTCAAAAACCGCTTCCTAGTTCCAGCTCCCCAACCACGACCTCCACAAGCGCTGGCTAAAGGATCACTGGTGAAGCGATATGTCTGAAACACCATCGAAGGAAACTGATCCTGCTGTCCAGCCACCCAATGAGCCAGCACAAACGCCGGAACCAGTAGCGGTTTCCGAACGCCCGCCGCACCAAGAGCCGCCCGTTTTCGTTCCACGGGAAGACCTCTTGATCGAAATGCATGGAATTACCAAAACTTTCAATATTGGTAGCCCAAGCGAATTGACAGTCCTCCACGGCTGCGAATTTGACTTGGCTCATGGTGAATTCCTCTCCGTGGTGGGTACCTCAGGTTCCGGTAAATCTACGCTGATGAACATCATCGGGTTGCTTGATCGCCCAACCACCGGGCTGTATTACTTAGCTGGCGAAAACGTCCTACGGCTCACCGACGAACAATCCGCCCTCTACCGATCACAACACATCGGATTCGTCTTCCAGAACTTCAACCTGGTAGGCCGCATTTCAGCACGCAAAAACGTCGAAATGTCGATGATGTACGCCGGCGTCGGTCGTAAAGAACGCACTGAACGCGCCAACCACCTGCTCGAAATGGTGGGCATGATCGACCGCGCCGACCATTCACCCGCCGAACTCTCCGGCGGCCAGAAGCAGCGCGTCGCCATCGCACGGGCATTGGCAAACGAACCAGACCTCATTCTGGCCGACGAACCCACCGGTGCCCTCGATACCGCCACCGGCCGGATGGTCATGGATCTATTTCACACGTTGAACCAAGAGCACGGTGCTACCATCGCCCTGATTACCCACAACCCGGAACTGGCGGAGGAAACCTCCCGAATAGTCACGATGGTTGATGGAGTTATCACTGGGCCGCGGGCACCTCGGGGTCGCATTCGCGGCGAACTGAAAAGGACTTCTATTGGGGGCGGAAACCAATGAGCGTATATGAATCTCTCTCGCTAGCCCTTTCCAACCTTAAGGGCAATAAAATGCGATCCGCGCTCACCCTGTTGGGCGTCATCATTGGTATTGCCTCAGTGATCGTGATTTTAACTCTGGGTAGTGGTTTGAAATCAACGACTCAAGAGAGTTTGTCTTCAGTCGGTGGGACGGATTTAGGTGTGGAGATGCGGCCTAAACTCACCGAGGAAGAATTAGAACAATACGGCGGAGAAGAGTTTTATTACTTTTCAGGCCGATTAGACGATCCTGAATACGAAATCAACGGTGATGATATTGAACAACTTCAGAATCAATTTGGTTCCCAAATATCTCATATCGGATTAGGACAAGGTAATAGCTACCCGGGTGAGGTCTTTTACGAAGGAAAAACCACAAACGCCAGCCTGCAGTTCGTAAATGTTGACTTGCTTGCAATGCAGAATATTAAAGTTGAGGCGGGTCGGAGTATAACCGAGGAAGATATAGCTAATAACCGACCGGTTGCAATAATTCCCAAAAAACTTGTTGAATTGCTTTTCGACGGTAACGTTCAGGCCGCGTTAGGCTCTGAAATCAGTCATGAAAGTGAAGAAGGGATTACCTATTACACGGTAGTCGGTATTGAAAAAACGCAGGAATTAGGGCTGTTTGGCCTTGGTGGTAGCTCAAATTCCATTTATGTTCCACATACAGTTGAAGTCAGGCTAAGTGATCGTGCGGGTATGTGGCAGAACATTTCGGTTCGTGCCAATCCAGAAGCTGATACTGATCGCCTTATATCCGAACTTCAGGCGTACTTTGATAAAAAAGTTGAAGGCAACACGATGTATGAAGCGAAGGTTCGCGACAACCGTAGGAGCCTGGACGAGTTTAATAAAATCATCAACGTCATTAGCGTCGTAATCGCTGGCATCGGCGGGATTTCGCTTCTGGTTGGCGGCATCGGCGTTATGAATATCATGCTGATTACGGTGACCGAACGTACCCGGGAGATTGGCATCCGTAAGGCGCTTGGTGCAAACCGGGGCGACATCCGCCGCCAGTTCGTCATTGAGGCGATGGTGGTTTGTACCATTGGCGGAATAATCGGCGTGCTCTTAGGCGGGTCGCTTGGTTCATTGATCGGCTACTTCATGTTTAAAGGGGCCATTATTGCGCCACCTGTTTGGGGAGTCCTCATATCGCTGTGTTTCTGTCTTGCGATCGGACTATTCTTCGGCTGGTACCCGGCCAACCGCGCGGCGAAGCTCGATCCTATTGAGGCGCTGCGGTACGAATAAGCATAAGAAAAATCCTTGGTGTCGCAGAAGATTCTGCAACCCCAAGGATTTTTTGGTTCTTAGAACTTGATGTTCAGTGCTTTCATGAGCTGTGGTCCAAACTGGCTGAAACCAGCGATCACAGCAGCGATGACAGCGATGATGGCGGCTAACGATCCCCATACAGCGGCATGTGGGAATGATTTCTTATCATTAGATCCTGGTGGCTGCTCGGTGCTCGGTGCTGGAGTCGTTGTGGAAGTAGGGTCTTCAGGTTTCGGAGTAGGAGCAGTGGTGGTTGGTTCGTTCGGCTTTGGCGCGGGATTGGTATCTGGCGCTGGTGCCTGATCCGCATTGAAGTTGTATGAGTCGAGAACCTTGTCGCGGTTGGCCGTTCCGGAAGCGCTGATAGCGGTTGCGGCGGAGTTATCGGAAGGCGAAACCTTGGCAATGTCTAGGCTCTTGGCGACGTTTGACAATGGGTGCCCGCCGAAGTGCTTGCGTCGATCAGGCTGGATCTCATTGATCCGGTTGCATGTATCGTCATCACTGGTACCATATTCGCACTTGACGAAATCTTCTCCAACCCCCCAGTCTGTGACAGCGAAGGCATCGTATTCTTCGGTGACTTTACCAGCTTTAAGCACATTGACAACGGTACTCAATCGGTTTTCACCATCGGAGAAAATCTTCAGTCGGTTATTGTGTAGGCCGATCGTTTTGTCATCGGCACCCGCGGCGCGGGCGGCATCACGAGCTGCTTCTGTTTCATCGCCGCCACGCTTTAAAATCGCAAACGCTTTTTCGGTTTCTACCGCATCGAATCCGACCTTCGTCAGATCCAGGGAGCGGGCCTCGGCATCGCCTTCGTACTTCATGATAGAAAGTGACAAACGTGCTTTTGCCATATAGCAGTTGTCCTCAGAAAGCTGATGTATTACACCGATCCGAGCTGCTTCCTCAGGAGACTTACCTCGGTAGTTGGCATACTTTTCGTTGTAGGCTGCAGTGTGAAATAGATGCCGTATCTGACTCACGGCAAGGAAGCTTTTTACTTCACCCTCGTATTTTGCGCTGTCAGCTACTGGGCTATAGAAGTACTTGTGCGGCATTGCGTCTGTTGTTTGATAGTTATCATCACCGCCAGCTGGATCATGATGTCCGCCGGGGGCTTCTTGCGCGAGGGCAATGTCTGGGACAACAGTGGCGGAAACCACTGGTGCCGGGATGACGACTGCAGCTGCGATGAGCAACGGGAAGAAACGATTATTGTGTGGGTTCATGGTTGCTACCTCTGAAAAAGAATGTACTGTGGCTTGGCAAATTAGCCACAGCACAAAGTGAACTAGGGGAGTGGGATATTTTAGAACCGGAAGTTCTTAAACATCCCGGACAGTTGTGGCAAGAAATTCGAGATTGCTGCAACTGCAGCGCCGATGAGTGCTAGAACACCGATCACGATTCCGGCGATGGCACCCGGGCTTGAGCTTCCAGAACCACCTGGTTTGGTGTCGTCGTCAGGCTTCTGGTTATCGCCTGGGTTACCAGGGGTGTTGTTATCGCCTGGCTGGTCCGGGAATGCCTTTTTGTATTCCGCTGCGGCCTCTTCGTAGCTCTTTTCTGCCTCCGCTACGGCCTTCTTCGCTTTGTCGATGGCTGCGGTATCTTTGTCAGCCTCGGCTTTAGCCAGATCTTCCTTCGCCTTGTCGAGACGAGCCTTGGCTTCGTCATAATTGAGCTTGATGAGCTTCTTGCGAGCTTCTTCTTCCCGTTGCTTTTGACGCTGCTTGTCTTCCTCGGAAGGTTCGTCCTGAACTTGCTTCTTAGTGTCGTACAGCCGAACCAATTCGTAGTATTCTACGTGGTCGCCGCGCGACTCATTCAGTGAAGGGACGTAGAGGCTACCGTTAGGCGTGGTTATCATATTTGCCTGGTAAATGTTGTTGGTTTCCCGGCCGTTAGGAATCACGGCTTCTTTTGGTGCACCGTCTTCGGTGATCGGGGCGAGAGTATTAATGTCGAACCAGATGAGCTTGGAATTATTGCCGGAATACATCACGGGGTTGTTATCGGCATCCCAGGCGACACCAGCGAGACCCGCAACGGGAGGTTGTTTCCTGCCGGAAGTAGTTACTTCACGGTTTGCGTAATCGAGAACCTCAATCATAGCGTAAGCCGCGACACTATTTTTATTCCAACGGATGATTTGGCGGCCATTGGTTGCATAGCCCTCCATGTACGCTGTGCTGATTTCTGGCTGAGACTGAGGCATGAACTTCGCAGCTTCCCCCGGCGAAGTAGCGGTGGGGTCAATGGAAATTAGTACGTTCTTTGCAGCTTTGCTATCGCCAGGAAAAATGGCAGGCTCACTATTGGCATAGTATGTGAAAGTTCCATCATCCATTGGTAACAATTGGGTGCGCGCGGCTCGAGGGAAAAACCGTGGCGCGAAGACAGAATCGCCAGAAACGGGATTACCAACAATGTCGGATGATGTTGGCAAAGTAATCGAGGTTCCCAAATCCGCGCCGATTATTGGCGTGAGATAAGCAGCTTGCTGATCGGGAGGGGTGCTAAATGACGCAGGTTGCTCGGCAGAAATGACGACACCTTTATTGGTTTTTGGGTGAATCCCGACGGCATAAATACTGCCAGGAACTGTACCTACGATTTCGGCCGCACTGAAACCAGAAGCGTTGACCTTTACTCGCTTCAACTCGTTGGATAACGGTGAGTTGTTGGTTTCGGTGTAGTAATAGTAGTCTGATGAAGCATCAAATGCCCCGATTCCATTTTGGCTTAGTGGTAGTTCCACAGAGCTAATGGTCTTCATCTCGGGGCTTACCAAGAAGAGACCTTTTTTAGCGACTGCCACCAACACATTATTTCCCACCGGATACAACGAGTGTAGTTCATCATATTCAGCATTGGCGGACCAGGCGGTTGGGAAGACCGACAAGCCCTTATCTGTGGAAGGGCGGGCACCATCGCCGTTTGCGGTGAAGCTTAGTGGGTCGAGACCCTCGCCACGCTCGTAGAACTCGGAGAACATGGAAACGCCCTCTTCGGTCAACCGGGTTGGGATCCGCGACCAGTTAACCTGACCGTTGGCTTGGGTGAAGTTGCCACTGACGGTAGCCAACGTGGCGATCTTTACTGGTTCTTTGGGCTCGTAGAACGAGTTTTTATTGTATTGTCGGGAGCGAACGGTGGCTTCTACGTAGGAGCCATCTTTGTCAATTACGACTTTTGGATTTTTAAAGGTCAAATCCAATTGGCATACGGATTGAGGGTCTTTGTCGCTACCACCGCTACAGTATTTGCGGTAGCGCACGGTTCCGCTGAACTGTGCCTCGGTGTGCTCAGCTTCGCGATCAAAAGAATAAGACTTTAACGGGAAGCTGAAAGCGTTATTCTCGCGGGTTGCTCCGTCTTCAATGAAGGTGGCACCACCGGTGTAATTGTCGAAGCTTGCGCGGATACCCCATGACAGTGAGCCAGTTGGGGCGTCCTGCGCCCAGCTCACCGGCTGAATAGGCAGTAGCGCAGCGGCAGTTGCGGCGGCAATGACCACGCGGTGCCGGAAACTGAAGATTCCCACTGTGGTTACCTTTTCCTTTCGGTATGATTCCACTGAACATTCGTCACGGATTTATTGAAAAAGTGGTCAGAAATTAGTTCTTTGAGACTACTTATCCAATAAAAAACTTAGCCAATTAATATAGGTCTGGCTAACCTTTTTTAAGTGGGGGTAAGCAATCTTATAAGTGATATTGAGAATTGTAGATTTCGACGAATCTGTAAGTGATATGGCTGCCGCCAAAATTTCGTGATGGATAATTACAAATTCAGAGCTTTTACGCGGCGGGTTCTGTATTGAATTGATACCCCCGGTTTTCGTGACATAATGAGGCAGCTTTAAAAACTAAAGACTTCAAAAGGAGTACCAGTGCGTGCGATTGCGGCCGCGTTAACGGTTTGGCTCGTAGCGTTTACCACCCCGGTGGCAGCGGTGGAAATTCCGCAACTTCCACAACATTTGCCAGGTCAGGGCCCTATTGTCGAATTTCCGCACGCACCAGTTCCGGTTCCCTTCACGGTCGCGGACTATGTGGGATACGTCTCCGACGTCTCTTCCTATCCTGGCGGCGGCTACGTTCCGGTGGTGGACGTGTTCAATGAGATTCGTTCCAAGCATCCAGAGACCCTGCGCCGGAACCTCGAGCTCGTAATCGCGGAGAATAATGCAGCACTGGCCGATCCGGCACGAGTAGCCCAAGCGCAACAGGATGCTTTGGCGGATTTCTCCGGGGTGTTAACGCCGCTATCGGAGGCGTTTGGCCCTGAGGTAGGGGCGCATTTTAGGGCGGCGATTCGGGATAACCGACTGCCTAAGACGCAAATGCTTTTCGACGGCGGTTGGTTCGCCCGTGCCGGTGGGATCGCCAGTTCCACCTTCGTCGAAAAGCGGGTCTTTAACTATAAGCGTCCGTTTATCGTTGCGCCGGAGCAGGTACATCGCATGACCATCCCCGAACGCGACATCTACCCAACCTCCCAATCCTTCCCGTCCGGGCACACCAACCAGGTGACCTGGGCTGCGACGCTATTAGCCGTCATCCTGCCGGAAGCAGCCCCGCAACTTTTGGCTCGCGCGACATCTGCCGGGCACAGCCGAATCGTGCTGGGGGTGCATTATCCACTCGATGTGATTGGCGGCAGGATGACCGGAACTGCCGCGGCTGCGGATCGGTGGAATGATCCCAAGATGAAAGCCGCATTGCGTGCTGCGGGCGAAGAAATCCGGGCGGAATTGCAGTGGCGTTGCGGAAAACCCCTCGCAGAATGCCTGCCCGCGCCGACAGGCAACGCCGATTTGTTAACCGATTACACGGAAAAACTGCACTACAATTTCCCGACCATCTGGGCACCCGATGCGCCGATGGTGGTGCCGCAACAAGCGCCGGACCTTCTATCGGAACGGTTTCCGGAGCTTAACTATCACCAGCGTGCGGAAATTCTGCGGCAGACCGCACTTCCAGCAGGCCACCCTCTAGATAATCAACGAGGCACCGGTTCCTGGCAGCGGCTTAATCTCGGACGGGCTTTCACCGCAAACTACACCATTGACGCGAACGGAAATCTTAAGGTGACCCCGTAACCGCGTAATGAAACCAAGGCAGTGGGGGAGGCCGCGGCGCTGGTCGCGTCGACAAGCGGACGCTAGTTGCAATAGCTGGCGCTGCAAGTGTAAAGTATCCCCTCGGACTTTTATGCCCTTTTCCTGGGTTTAATCGCATCCGAGTTTAGACATTTATTCACCTACATTGTTGTAGGCCCCCCGCCTTGTGCGACCGCTTAAAATGTGGCAGCGAGCACCCCAGCTATTGAGCTTGGGGCGCGAAAAGTGGCCGATAATATGCGGTGACGCTTTTGAAGGTGGGAGGAACCGCGACGAGAAAGGCTTATGGGTCACTTTTATGACCATGACAGATCCAATTGCGGATATGCTGTCGCGCGTGCGTAACGCAAACCACGCACACCACGACTCCGTATCCATGCCTTCCTCCAAGCTCAAGGCAAACATTGCTGAGATCTTGAAGTCCGAAGGCTACATTGCTGATTACACCGTTGAGGACGCCAAGGTTGGTAAGACCTTGACCCTTGAACTGAAGTACGGCCCATCCCGCGAGCGCTCCATCTCTGGTGTTCGCCGCGTTTCCAAGCCAGGTCTTCGTGTGTACGCAAAGTCCAACAACTTGCCGAAGGTTCTCGGCGGCCTGGGTGTGGCTATCATCTCCACCTCCCAAGGTTTGCTCACCGACCGTCAGGCTTACGAGAAGGGTGTAGGCGGAGAAGTTCTCGCCTACGTCTGGTAAGGGAGGAGCGATAATGTCACGTGTTGGTAAGCAGCCTATCGCTGTCCCTGCAAACGTAGAGGTCAAGATTGACGGCCAGTTCGTTGAGGTTAAGGGTCCAAAGGGTACCCTGTCCCACACTGTTGCTGAGCCAATCAAAGTTGCTCTCGAAGACGGCCAGATCGTTGTCACCCGTCCGGATGACAACCGCAAGAACCGTTCTCTGCACGGCCTATCCCGCTCCTTGGTTAACAACCTCGTTGTTGGTGTGACCGAAGGCTACACCATCAAGATGGAAATCTTCGGTGTTGGTTACCGTGTTCAGGCTAAGGGCCAGGACCTGGAGTTCTCCCTCGGCTACTCTCACCCAGTGCTGATCAAGGCACCGGAGGGTATTACTTTCGCCGTGGACGGCAACACCAAGCTGTCCGTCTCCGGTATCGACAAGCAAAAGGTCGGACAGATCGCCGCCATCATCCGTAAGCTCCGTAAGGACGATCCTTACAAGGGCAAGGGTATTCGCTACGAAGGCGAGCAGATCCGTCGCAAGGTCGGAAAGACGGGTAAGTAAGCAATGAGCAACAACGAGAACAACAACAAGCGCACGCCGGTTGGCAAGGACATCTCCACCCGCCGTCGCGAAGCTCGCGCACGCCGCCACAACCGTATCCGCAAGACGCTGCGGGGCACCCCAGAGGCACCGCGTCTTGTCGTTCACCGTACCTCCCGCCACATGCACGTCCAGGTTATCGACGACCTCGCTGGTCACACCCTGGCTGCCGCTTCCTCCATGGAAGCAGCTGTTGCTGGCATCGACGGTGACAAGAAGGCAAAGGCAGCTAAGGTTGGCGAACTCATTGCTGAGCGCGCCAAGGCAGCTGGCATCGAAAAGATCGTTTTCGACCGTGCTGGCTACAAATACCACGGCCGTGTTGCCGCACTGGCCGACGCAGCTCGTGAAGGTGGTTTGAAGTTCTAATGATCACCTCTATCAACAACAACGGAAGGAACGCCTAATGTCCGGACGTGAACGGCGTGACGGCGGACGCTCCGCCGATGAGAACAAGAACGAGCGCCGCGGCGGTCGCCGCGACGATCGTCGTAACCAGCAGCAAGACGAGCGCTCCCAGTACATCGAGCGTGTCGTAACCATCAACCGCGTATCCAAGGTTGTTAAGGGTGGTCGTCGCTTCAGCTTCACCGCTCTCGTCATCGTTGGCGACGGTAAAGGCATGGTTGGCGTTGGCTACGGCAAGGCTAAGGAAGTCCCAGCTGCAATCCAAAAGGGTGCTGAAGAGGCTCGCAAGAACTTCTTCCGCGTCCCAATGGTTGGCGGCACCATCACCCACCCAGTTCAGGGTGAAGCAGCAGCCGGCATCGTTATGATGCGCCCAGCTGCCGCCGGTACCGGTGTTATCGCTGGTGGTGCTGCACGTCCAGTGCTCGAATGCGCAGGCGTCCAGGACATCCTGTGTAAGTCGCTTGGCTCCGACAACGCTATCAACGTGGTGCACGCTACCGTTGCTGGCTTGAAGCAGCTGGTTCGCCCTGAAGAGGTCGCTGCCCGTCGCGGCAAGACCCTCGAAGAGGTTGCCCCAGCTCGTATGCTGCGCATCCGCGCAGGACAGGAGGCTTAAAGCTAATGGCCCTCAAGATCACCCAAAACAAGGGACTGGTTGGTGCTAACCCTAAGCAGCGTAAGAACATCGCTGCATTGGGCCTCAAGCGCATCGGCCACTCCGTCGTCCGCGAAGACACACCTTCGACCCGCGGCATGATCCAGGTCGTACGTCACATGGTGTCTGTCGAAGAAGTGGCAGGGGAGTAAAACATGAGCGATGTAATCAAGCTCCACGATCTGCGCCCAGCTAAAGGCGCAAACAAAGCTAAGACCCGCGTAGGCCGCGGTGAAGCTTCCAAGGGTAAGACCGCAGGTCGCGGTACCAAGGGTACCAAGGCTCGTAAGCAAGTTTCGGCTGCTTTCGAGGGTGGCCAAATGCCAATCCACATGCGTCTGCCTAAGTTGAAGGGCTTCAAGAGCCGCAACAAGGTTATCTTCCAGGTAGTCAACGTTGCTGACCTCGAGAAGGCTTTCCCTAACGGTGGCGACGTTACCGTTGCTGACATCGTTGCAGCTGGCCTGGTTCGCGCAAAGAAGCCTGTTAAGGTTCTTGGCGAAGGCGAACTGACCGTTAAGCTCAACGTCACCGCTGATAAATTCTCCAAGTCCGCACAGGAGAAGATCGAAGCTGCTGGTGGTTCCGTAACCACCAAGTAGTTAAGATACTCGGACACGTAAAACGCCAGGCTGGTATGATCCGCTTGGCGTTTTTTGCTTGTCGACGGGGCGGTGGAGGGATGTGCGTAAGAAAGCTCCGCTTCGCTCCAAAGTCCGTAATCACTGACGTGCTGTACAAAGAGCGTTTGGCTTTTCTGCGCGCTGACCCAGAGGCTTATTTTCGTCAGTATCCACGACCAAGGTTTGGCTTTGAGTTCTCAGAAGAATCAAAAGACGACTAAAAGCTTGAGAAAATTTCCGTAGTCAATGATTTAACGATCTAGGCGACGGAAATTTTCTATTATGTTGCCGGTGCGGTAAGACTTGAACCTGGTGCAATCTTTCGTTGCGCTATGGCTTTTCGCGTACAAGGGGTAGAACCACATGAGCCTCAACGACACCGCAGATGCGATGGTAGTAAAGAAAACGCAGTTGCTGGAACGCCAATTCGGCCGTTATGCGGTGCGAAGTGTTCTGGCCGGGGTGTATTTGACGCTTGGCACCGCGTTCTCAGCGGTGATGGCGCAGCGGGTAGAAAACTTAGCGCCAGGCCTAGGCGGGCCCGTATTTGCGATGTTCTTCTTTATCGGTCTTGCCACCATAGTGTTATTGGGCGCGGAATTAGCCACCGGAAACATGATGTATATGGTCTATGGGCTGTACCGCAAAACCGTGGCGGCACCGGTGGCGGTGAAGCTTCTTGTGGTCTGCACCGTATTCAATTTGGTGGGGGCGCTATTGGTTGGTTTTGCCCTAGGTTTTGCCGAGGCGTTTTCCGCCGTGACTGATTCGTCGTTTGTGTCGACGCTGATTAATAAAAAGCTGCACAAAGATCCGATGGGACTATTTGTGGAGGGCATAGTGGCGAATTTTGTGGTCAACATGGGTATGGTGGGGGTCGCCGTGCTTAAGGATTACACGGCAAAGTTCTTCATGTTGATGTTCGTGATTGGCATGTTCGTGGGGCTGGGTACTGAGCACGTCATCGCCAATTTTTCGCTGGTGAATATCGTCGGATTCAGTGCCGATCCGCTGCCGGAGTTTTTCACGGCGTCCCATATCGCTATCAACTGGACGTTGGTGTGGTTGGGTAACTTCGTGGGCGGTGGTGTGCTCATTGGTTTGGTGTACGCGTGGTTGAATAACACCGACGCGTCGTATCGCGACTAAGGGTGGTTTTCGTCGGCCACTTTTGGGGGCGAAAAGATATATTTATTCCGCGTTAAGGTTTCTCTTCGGATGTTTTCGGTTTTGCTGACTGGGATTTGGTTTGTGACAGGTGGTAGAGTAGCAAGGTCAATCTTGTCCACTTTTTCCGGAAGTTTTCGGAAAAATTTCACAGTCGAATTTTTCCTACTGCAGCGTGTAACGAAACCCATGTGAGCGGTGCTGGTGGGAGCCAGGAGGCTTTAGTGTCCGCCATTCTTCAGGCATTTAAGGATGTGGATCTACGCAAGAAGATTCTGATTTCTATTGCGTTGATAATTCTCTACCGCATCGGTGCCCAAATCCCGTCCCCGGGCGTTGATTACGCGTCGATCTCTGACCGTATTCGGCACCTTACGTCAGATTCTTCCAGCGTTTACTCGCTGATTAACCTGTTCTCCGGTGGTGCGTTGCTGCAATTGTCCATCTTCGCCATCGGTGTGATGCCTTATATTACGGCTTCCATTATCGTCCAGCTGCTCACCGTGGTTATCCCGCGTTTCGAGGAGCTGAAGAAGGAAGGCCAAACCGGCCAAGCCAAGATGGATCAGTACACCCGTTACCTCACGTTGGCGCTGGCTCTCTTGCAGTCTGCAGGTATCGTCGCGCTGGCTGACCGGGAACAGCTCCTGGGTCAGGGCGTTCCGGTTCTGGTTGCGGACCGCACCATCTTTGATCTGATTCTGCTGGTTCTGGTTATGTCCGCAGGTGCGGTTTTGGTGATGTGGCTGGGCGAGCTCATCACTGAACGGGGCGTCGGTAACGGTATGTCCTTGCTGATCTTCGCCGGTATCGCTACCCGGTTGCCTGCCGACGGCGCGAACATCCTGTCCGGTTCCGGTGGGCTGGTCTTCACCGGTGTTCTCATCGCTGTCATTATCCTCGTGGTGGGCGTGGTCTTCGTCGAGCAGGGTCAGCGCCGAATCCCGGTTCAGTATGCAAAGCGCATGGTGGGTCGTCGTCAGTACGGCGGCACCTCTACTTACCTGCCGCTGAAGGTTAATCAGGGTGGCGTTATCCCCGTGATCTTCGCATCCTCCCTGATTTACATGCCGGTATTGATTACCCAGATTGTGAACTCTTCGTCCGTCGAGGCTCCTGATAACTGGTGGCAGCGAAACGTCATTCAGTACTTACAAACGCCGTCTTCGTGGCAGTACATCGTGTTGTACTTCGCGCTGATTATCTTCTTCTCCTACTTCTACGTTTCGGTTCAGTACGATCCGAACGAGCAGGCTGAGAACATGAAGAAATACGGTGGCTTCATTCCTGGTATTCGGCCGGGTCGCCCAACCGCAGAATATTTAAGTTTTGTTATGAACCGCCTGTTGTTCGTCGGTTCCCTGTATCTTGGAATTATCGCTGTACTGCCTAACATCATGTTGGAACTCGGCGTTAACGCCCAAGCGGGAGCAACGCCATTCGGTGGTACCGCGATTCTGATTATGGTTTCGGTTGCTTTGACCACGGTAAAGCAGATCGAATCCCAGCTCCTGCAAAGTAATTACGAAGGACTTCTGAAGTAAAATGCGACTCGTTCTCCTCGGCCCTCCCGGTGCGGGCAAGGGCACCCAGGCTGCCATCCTCTCCGAAAAACTCGGCATTCCCCACATTTCCACCGGTGACTTATTCCGGGCGAATATTGGCGAAGGTACCCCCTTGGGGGTAGAGGCGAAGCAATACCTCGACGCCGGAAAATTGGTTCCAACCGATGTGACCGCACGCATGGTCAAGGCTCGCCTGCAAGAGGATGACGCACGTGATGGATTCCTGCTCGATGGTTTCCCACGCACGGTGGAACAGGCGGAAATCCTGGACGATTTCATGAAAGAATTCGGCACTGAATTAAACGGTGTGGTTAACTTCCAGGTTTCGGAAGACGTTGTGGTGGAACGGATGTTGGCTCGCGGTCGGGCGGACGACAACGAGGAAACAATCCGTACCCGGTTGCAGGTCTACCGCGACGAGACGGCACCGCTGATCGATCACTACGGTGACGAGATCATCGCGATTAAGGCAGAAGGTACCGTAGAAGAGATCAACGCACGTACCCTTGAGGCATTGGGCAAGTAGCCTTCAGGCGTAGGTCGGATCTAAGCTTTTAGCCGGAGTGCAGCTTTTACTGCTGTGGCTCCGGCTTTCGTTATTTACTTAAGAAGAGTGAGGTTATGGGGTTTCGGAAACGTCGAAAAGCAATCGCGGCTAAAACACCTGCGGAATTGGACGCTATGCAGGCGGCAGGAGAGATCGTCGGTAAGGCACTGCAGGCGGTGAAGGCGGCGGCCAAACCCGGCATAAGCACCGGCGATCTGGACGAAGTCGCCGAGACAACCATCCGGGAGCTTGGTGCGATCCCCACCTTCAAAGGATACGAGGGGTTCCCGGCGTCGATCTGCGCATCCGTTAACGACGAAATCGTCCACGGCATTCCCGACAAGTCCCGGATTCTTCGCGAGGGCGATTTGGTGTCCATCGACTGCGGCGCAACCTACGAAGGTTGGGTGGGGGATTCCGCCTGGAGCTTCGGGATCGGCACCCTAAGTACCGAGGCGCAAGCATTAAACGAGGCCACCGAATGGGTGCTGTCGGAGGGGCTTAAAGCGATGATCCCCGGAAACCGCCTCACGGACGTTTCTTACGCGCTAGAAGTAGCCACCCGAGCTGCCGAGAGCCGGTGGGGTGTGAAACTTGGCATCGTCGACGGCTACGGTGGGCACGGGATCGGCCGCACCATGCACGAAGAGCCGTGGCTGCCCAACGAAGGAAAACCCGGCAAGGGCCCTGTGATCCAAGAGGGTTCGGTGCTTGCCATTGAGCCGATGCTGACGCTGGGGAGCGTCGATTCCATCGTGCTTGACGACGACTGGACGGTGGTCACCGATGACGGTTCGCTTGCGGCGCACTGGGAACACACGGTTGCCGCTACTTCCAGCGGCCCGCGGATTCTTACGCCACGCAGGTAGTAAATTTTGTGCACGTAACGTCCCCGCTATGGGGGCGTCAAAATTTTGTGACCGTAATGTAATAATTTCTTAAGTAGTGTGTCTGCCTGCGGGAACGGCTGTGGTGATTGTGAAATACGATTCATATGTGGTTTCGAGGCGATGATTTTTCTCACTCAACGGCTATAGTAGTCACCATGTCTTTTAAGCCGCGTTCTACTCGTGTGTTCTCCGCACTCCGTCGCTTTTCCAAAGCCGCAGCAATTGCCGCTTCCATTACTGCCGTTACGGTCACCACCCCAGCTGTAGCTTCCGCCCAAATGATCCCAGGCGTACCAAGCTCCTCTGATCTGACTGCGAAGCTGCAAGAAGACGTATGGAACGCCCGCAATCACCTGCATTCCGAAGCGGAACGCGTGCTTGACCCACAGTCCGCCCAGAACGCCAAGAACGCGGTCGACGGCGTAGCCAATGCAGTGGCACCAGGCATGATTGACCAGAAGAACCGCGAAGCTGAGGAAGCACGGATGCGTGCCGAGGCGGAGCGGCTGGAACAAGCCCGCGCAAACTTTGACTACGGTTCCTGCCCGAAGCACGCCGCGGCGTGTATCGATTTGACCAAACAGCGCACCTGGTTGCAGAAGAACGGTGTCGCATGGGGCGGCGAACGGCCTATGTCCTCCGGCGCACCTGGCTGGGAAACCCCGAAGGGTACCCACCGCGTGAACCGCAAAGTTAAAGACGAAATCTCGCGGGAATTCAACAATGCACCGATGCCATACTCGGTGTACTTCACCCACAACGGCATTGCCTTCCATGAGGGTGACGTGAATTTGTGGTCGCACGGTTGCATCCACCTCAACCACAACGATGCCGTGCAGTACTTCAACGAATTAAAGCCGGGAGACATCGTTTACGTCTACTAATCTGCGGCTGACATGAGCATACTGGCCTTCCTGCCACCAGCGGGAAGGCCTTTCTGTACTTTGTGGGGCGGAAAATGACAGCGGAAGAACTAGTCCACCAAGCAGTGGTGGACATGCGGGTACGGCAGGGCCAACCAAGCGATGCGACGGTCGTGCTGATTGACGTAGCCGAACCAGATAAAGCTGCAAAGAGGTTGGCGAGCCTAGACCTGAATAATAAAAACGTGGTGGTCTGGCTGGTAGGTACGCCGTGGCGGATAGGGCCTTATTACCACCGGCTGAAAACGCAACCAGTTTCCGTCGCCGTATCCGACTATAAAGCGCTGTTTTTGCTGCAATCGGGCGCTAAACTGTGGCTCATCGACGATATTCCAGTGCGGGTATCGAGGTTTCCGTTTTACGGGCAGCAACGACACCATTTTCGGTGGCGAATCGTCATGGCAGTAGCGCACGTGGTGGCAAAGATCAAGGAGGCGGCGATTAGGTGGCGAAAGAATGGGACATCGCGATCTATGTAGGAAAATCTGTCCAGGCTGCTGTAAGTCTGCAATTTTCCGAGATTAGGCGAAAGTGGAAAATTGACTACACCTTCGCCAGCTTCATTGACATGTATCATAAAGGGGAAAATCTGCCTGATGTGATCGATAAATGCGCGAAAACCTCAGGCACCTACCAGTTCCGCAGGTTAGTGTTTATAGTTCCAAGTCTGGCGATCACTGAAAACGAAAAGAATCGCTTGGAACGGAAGGCAAGATTATACGATCTTCGCTATCAGGACGTTCGATTTATTTCCTTGATCGATGTTTTTCGAAAGCACCATTATTTGTTCGCCGGGAAAACATTTTTCGACGATGATCTCTGGGAGGATAGGGCGCAAGATATTGGCGTCGTTTTGATCAATCTTGATCATGGCGAGGTGATGTCTAAAGCAGGCGGACGTCAACCATTTAATGCGAAAGCTGATTTGCCGCCCATTGTGCGGCGACACGTCTCGCTTTGTACCGAGCAGGAACGCGAAATCTGGGTCTTTTACTCTGATGAAAAAGAAGCGTCTATTGCGAAAGACTTCCTGCCCGATTCGGTGCCAGTGTTTTACGCAGCGCCACATGAAGTGGCTCAATTTGTGCTTGATCCCGTCAACAGATTTTATTGTTTTGCACGAGATAATCTTCATGAACGAGTCCATCGCCAGCATAAAGTCAGAGAAGTTCGCAAGGGAAGACGAAACACGAAGATATTTCTCTCCCTCGTTAGCATCGTCGTTCTACTCGTTGCGGGGTTTGGGATTAAGAAGTTTTATGATTACGAAATTCGACACGGTGAAGGTCTGTCCCTACGTAACTACTCAGGGTTACCACGTAGCTTCGACTTTGTGGCGCATTCGAATTCAGAAACGTGGGAAACCCTCATGCCGCAACTAGACCAGCAGAAACTTTACCTACTTATTAATTGTTCCGCTCCGTCGTATGAAAGAATGCCACTACGCAGGATGGAATACAAATGTCGGCTGGATGCTGAACACCTTCGCAACAATCTTTACGGAAAAGGTTACGAGGCAGCGCTTGTCGACGAGGCCGTTAATGGCGATGTTTACATTCACTGGAAAATGGAACACATGGATACATCCCCATTAATCAATATTGTTCCCGAAGCCAATATCTGTGGAACTGACCATAAAAGTGTAGTTAGCTTCGGAACAGAAATGCATGCAGTTCTTACCGAACCTTGTACATCGGAGGGGGCTAGATTCCCAGGGCGACGCTGGCCTAGCACTGAGGAATCCTCGCTAAAAATCTACGACCATCGTCGGTTGATCATCGATGAAAACGGAACCACGTTCTCACCGACCGTCTCTATCACTGATGTCAATTCTGTTGCTGGTTACAATGTGATGCTTCACGAGCTTTTCCGTGACGCGGATGAGAACAGTTTCCCAGTCGGCGGTGGCTAGTGAAGTTCGGCACATATTTTTGGGCATTTATGCAGGTTGTGTGTAGTATGGACAAATGGTGTCGGATACGTGTGTCCGCATCATGGTAGAAGTAAACCCACGAACTGGCTTTTAAGCTGGGGAATTGCAGAGGATATGGCTAAAAAGGAAGGCGCCATTGAGGTCGAGGGTCGCGTTGTTGAACCCTTGCCGAACACTATGTTCCGAGTCGAATTGGACAACGGACACGAAGTTCTTGCGCACATCAGTGGCAAGATGCGCCAACACAACATCCGTATTCTGCCTGAGGATCGCGTTGTAGTGGAATTGTCCCCCTACGACTTGACTCGCGGCCGCATCGTTTACCGCTACAAATAAACATATAAGCCTCCTTGCTTTAGTGGCGCTTTCTAGTGCCACCCACACCTTCGGCGACGGTGGCCGAAGCCTCATGTATCTTGCCCCATCGTCCGGCATCCGTCCGGGCAAAGCGGTAATTGGTGAGGACGAGCTTGGAGAAAACCACCGTAACAACCGGAAAGGTATCGCCTCATGGCACGTCTTGCTGGTGTTGACCTTCCACGCAATAAGCGCATGGAAGTCGCACTTACTTACATCTACGGCATCGGGCCAGCCCGTGCCGCACAGCTGCTCAAGGAGACCGGCATCTCCCCGGACCTGCGCACTGATAACTTGACCGACGAGCAGATCGCTGCTCTGCGTGACGTCATCGAAGCAACCTGGAAGGTCGAGGGTGACCTCCGCCGCCAGGTTCAGGCTGACATCCGCCGCAAGATTGAAATCGGCTGCTACCAGGGTCTGCGCCACCGTCGTGGCCTGCCTGTTCGCGGCCAGCGCACCAAGACCAATGCGCGTACACGCAAGGGTCCGAAGAAGACCATCGCCGGAAAGAAGAAGTAATCTATGCCTCCTAAAGCACGCTCTAGCGCACGCCGCACTGGCCGTCGCGTTGTAAAGAAGAACGTGGCTCAAGGCCACGCTTACATCAAGTCCACCTTCAACAACACCATCGTGACCATCACTGATCCAGCTGGTGCTGTTATCTCCTGGGCATCCTCCGGCCACGTTGGCTTCAAGGGTTCTAGGAAGTCCACCCCATTCGCCGCACAGCTTGCTGCTGAAAACGCTGCTCGCAAGGCAATGGATCATGGCATGAAGCAGGTTGAAGTTTTTGTTAAAGGTCCAGGTTCGGGCCGCGAGACCGCTATCCGTTCCCTCCAGGCTGCTGGCCTAGAGGTCACCAAGATTTCGGATGTGACCCCACAGCCATTCAACGGCTGCCGTCCACCGAAGCGTCGTCGCGTTTAAGGAAAGGAAAAGGTAACTTACAATGGCACGTTATACCGGTCCAGTAACCCGTAAGTCCCGCCGCCTCCGCGTCGACTTGGTCGGCGGAGACAAGGCATTCGAGCGCCGTCCATACCCACCAGGGCAGGCTGGCCGCAACCGCATCAAAGAATCTGAGTACTTGCTCCAGCTTCAGGAGAAGCAGAAGGCAAAGTACACCTACGGCGTTCTGGAAAAGCAGTTCCGTCGTTACTACGCCGAGGCTAACCGCCTGCCAGGCAAGACCGGTGAAAACCTGGTCATCCTGCTGGAATCCCGCCTCGACAATGTTGTTTACCGCGCAGGCCTGGCACGCACTCGTCGTCAAGCTCGCCAGTTGGTCTCCCACGGCCACTTCCTGGTAAACGGCAAGAAGGTCAACGTACCTTCCTACCGTGTTTCCCAGTACGACATCATCGACGTTCGCGAGAAGTCGCAGAAGATGGTGTGGTTCGAAGAAGCACAGGAGAACCTGACCGACGCAATCGTACCTGCATGGCTTCAGGTTGTTCCCGCTAACTTGCGCATCCTCGTGCATCAGCTGCCCGAGCGCGCTCAGATCGACATTCCGCTCAACGAGCAGCTTATCGTCGAGCTTTACTCCAAGTAATCTTTTTCATCCTTTCCGCCCACGCAGACGTCAAATAGCGGTCGTCACACATAGGAGAGTTACATGCTCATTTCACAGCGCCCAGTCCTTACCGAGGAATTCGTATCCGAGGCTCGTTCCAAGTTCGTCATCGAACCGTTGGAGCCAGGTTTCGGCTACACCCTCGGTAACTCATTGCGCCGTACCCTGCTGTCCTCCATCCCCGGTGCAGCAGTTACCAGCGTAAAGATTGATGGTGTTCTCCATGAGTTCACCACCATTACTGGTGTTAAAGAAGATGTTTCCGACATCCTTCTAAACATCAAGGGCTTGGTCATTTCTTCCGACTCCGACGAGCCGGTTGTTATGTACCTGCGCGCCGAAGGCCCCGGCGTTGTCACCGCTGGCAGCATCGAGCCACCAGCTGGTGTGGAAATCCACAACCCGGATATGCACATCGCAACCCTCAATGAGCAGGGTCGCCTGGAGATCGAAATGGTTGTTGAACGCGGCCGCGGCTACGTTCCCGCCACCACCTTCTCTGGCACCACTGAGATCGGTCGCATCCCAGTTGACCAGATCTACTCCCCAGTGCTGAAGGTCAGCTACAAGGTCGAAGCTACTCGTGTTGAGCAGCGCACCGACTTTGACAAGCTCATCATCGACGTGGAGACCAAAAACTCCATCGCACCGCGTGACGCCCTGGCATCTGCTGGCAAAACCCTCGTTGAACTGTTCGGCCTCGCACGCGAGCTGAACACCGCCGCTGAAGGCATCGAAATCGGCCCTTCCCAACAGGAAACCGAATACATCGCCGCCTACAGCATGCCAATCGAAGACCTGCGCTTCTCGGTTCGTTCCTACAACTGCCTGAAGCGTCAAGAGATTCACACCGTTGGCGAACTTGCCGAATGCACCGAGTCCGACCTGTTGGACATCCGCAACTTCGGCCAGAAGTCCATCAACGAGGTCAAGATCAAGCTCGCCGGCTTGGGTCTTACTTTGAAGGATGCGCCTGAAGATTTCGATCCGACTCAGCTTGAAGGTTACGACGCCGAAACCGGCGACTACATCGACACTGATCCGGACGACAACGAGTAAATCGCCAAGTCTAAGGGCATGAAGTTTTATGCCCTACGCGCTCATTAATTCTGTACACGAGGAGTACATCTAATGCCTACCCCAAAGAAGGGCGCCCGTCTCGGCGGTTCCGCGAGCCACCAGAAGCACATTCTGTCTAACCTCGCGCAACAGCTGTTCACCCACGGCGCTATCAAAACCACTGACGCAAAAGCAAAGATGCTGCGTCCATACGCTGAGAAGCTCATCACCAAAGCGAAGGCTGGCACCCTTGCCGACCGCCGCAACGTGCTGAAGCTGATCGCCAACAAGGAAGTTGTTGCTCACCTTTTCGACGAGCTCGCTCCTAAGTTTGAAAACCGTGAGGGTGGTTACACCCGCATCATCAAACTGGAAAACCGCAAGGGCGACAACGCTCCAATGAGCCAGATCTCCCTGGTTCTCGAAGAGACCGTTTCCGCCGAAGCTACCCGCGCCGCACGCGCAGCCGCATCCAAGGCTGCCGAAGACAAGGCCGAGGAAGCTCCAGCAGCCGAAGAAGAAGCAAAGGTTGAAGAAACCGAAGCTACCGACGCTGAGGAAACCACCGAAGAGAAGTAAAACTCTCTAACAAAATCCTTCCCACCGATTGAGGTTGGGAAGGATTTTTTGCTTTACGACGAATTCTTCGCTGGCGGTTGACTTCCTACCGGTGGTGGTGGTTTTGTGTGGTTTTTTCGGTGTTGTGC
>NZ_JAUNKC010000035.1 GCF_030532965.1 Corynebacterium sp. | reverse complement strand
GCACTTGTTGTCCTACGCCTCAACCACAAGAAGCTCTGGTGAGAAAACCTCATTATGTCTTGTTGGTGGTTGGTTGTCCAAAACTCTGTTTCAACTTCGGCTGGTGTGCGGTAGCCTAGGTTTTCGTGGAGTCTGGTTTCATTCCACCAGGTGACCCATTGGAACGTGGCGATTTCGACTTCTACAGCATCGGCCCATTTATGGGAATTGATGAGCTCATTTTTGTAGGAGCCGTTGATGTTTTCCGCTAGAGCATTATCGTAAGAATCCCCTACCGTGCCGGTTGATGCAGCAATTCCGCACTCTTTAAGCCGTTCATTGTACACAATGCTTACGTACTGTGCGCCGTGGTCAGCATGGTGAATCAGCCCAGTAGTTTCTTTAGCTGAAGCGATCGCCTGACTAAGAGCTTGAAGGGGCAATGCATGAGTTCGTAGTGAATCTGATAGCGCCCAGCCGACAATCTTACGGGAGAATACATCGGTGACAAAAGCTGCGTACACAAACCCCTTACTGGTCCGTACATAGGTAATGTCAGCAACCCACAAATGGTTGGGACGACTGGCTGTAAAGTCACGGTTAACCAAGTCTGGTCGGGTGTCTGTTTGCGTGCCTTTACGGGTGGTGATCGGGGTTTTACCTTTGCTTTTACCGCACACACCCGCCAAACGCATCACACGTGCTGTTTGTTCACGGCCCATAGTCACCCCAGCACGACGCAAAGCTCGTCCGGAACAGCATGCCGCATTTTGCGGACACCGTAGACTTCAGTAATTTTCCTTATGGATACGTCGGATCAGCTCTATCAATGTTTCTGTCACGAATGTACGCGAGCACTTATTCCCTAAGGCCTTTGACTGGCGGTAACCACGAGAGGTAATAAACCCACCGACACGGTGACTATTCAACGTCTGGCAGATGAACTCGACTTCAGAAACGATCACGGTAGTGGTCGATAAACCTGATCATTTCCTTTCGTTTCGGGTCGAGTCTAGATGCGAAAAAAGCCGATGCGGCCTTTGAACTGCTCATTAACATCCCGTAACTCCTGATTTTCACGCCGCAGCCACGCATTTTCGGCGATCACATCAGCCTCATCACGTTGGATGATTTCCGCGCCGTCACGCCTGGCTTGCTGAACCCACTGACGAGCCGTATGCCACGACACACCAAGCCTCGGTGCCACAAGCTGACACGCTGCCTGCATAGACAGCCCTTCAGCCAGGATCCGGTCCTCAACAAGACGGACCACACGATCTTTAGCATCTTGATCAAATTTCTTTGGCATATTCCAGATTTTCCCATCTACTCAAACGGAACAAAACCTGGGGCAGTTCACTCCACGCCTTCGAAAACTTCATCCACCAAACAACATTCACCCACAAAATCTAAGCTTTTGAAATGAGACCGCTATACCTTAACTAATCTCACACCGCTGCAGCCAAAGTTTGAAGGACAAATTGGTTCAATGACAATCCTTCATGGTGTGCCTTTATTGCCAGTTTTCGGTGTAATGACTTTCCAATGCGCACATTAAATTTGCCCGAAAATTCACGTTCACCCACAGGCTCTGGCACCTGTTCACCGCTGGCAAGCATATCTTCCATCACTTCTTCAACGAGACTGCGGAGGCCTTGAACAGCGGTTTCTGGGGTTTCCTCAAGCCACGACAATCCAGGAAATTCAAAGACCGTGGCCACAAAAGAATCGTCTTCCTTTGACCAAAAAGTCTGATATGTGTATTGGTTAATCATTGCATCATGCACGTTCACGGTAGTTCCTTTCATCTGCTCCCTACTAATGGCCGTGGCTATTCCGCGGGGATAAGCCTAAATTGTTAAACATATCGATCGCTTCAAGCACCTGTTTTACTTGATAGGGTTTGGCTTTTCCACCTTTGTTTTGAATATTGACACGGGGGTTTCCCGGCCAAGGAGTGCGGTATGTTTCATGACTGCCCCCTCCACGAGAGGGGCGTTTTTCAAAGAAAAAGTCACACACCTTTTTCAGTTCTTCAAAGCGCACATTTTTATTGGAAACTCGCATTCTTTCAATAATTTTTTCTATCCCTGCAGGTACTGAAACTTCCTCCATGAGAAAATGGTACTATATACAGTACCATTTGTCTAGGGGTGCTCATTGATGAGCGTTGATCTTGGAGCAGCCGCAAAATAGACTTCGCCATCAAAATCCAGGCCCTTTTGTTGTGATGGCTTCTGCCCCACTGACGAGGAGATTTCGTGAAAACTACTGCGACCATCGGCACCAACAAAGGCATTGCCCTTGCTACATTTAAGCTTTACGACGTCAGGTACGCGGTGTATGCATGGTCAATCTGACTCTACCCAGCGTGGAATAGGAAATTTGCACTGGTTTAAGTTTTGATGCCACGACGGTTTACAACCGCACACGGTGCCTGATTTTGATCATTCGAATGTGTTGCTGCGGCTTGTCGACATGGTAAAGCCTCAGCAACCCACACGACACAACGCCACAAGCATAAGCCCATCTTGAGAACCTTGGACTTCGGCATCCCATGTACCGCTATCGTCAGTTACATCCGTCGGCGCCCAGGGATGAGCATCTTCCGTTTCCACGTTGCTTTCTCCCTACTGTGGACGGTCACTGTATTCCAAATAGAAATCAGAGGAACTAATTTAAAACCGCTGTAAAACCATGATCCATTTCAGCAGTTCACCTTGTATAACTTGCTGATTGAAAAATGATTGGCCCATCATTTCGCTCATTTTCACGATCATGGCAATGACCGCTAAAGCATGTGTATCGCTAACTTCATCCATGTCGCTTACGTGAGCAAGTATGTCAAAGGTGCTGTTAGCATATTCGGTGGTTGCCAGATCAAAATCAAAGGCAAGGAACGTGTCTGTGAAATCTTTGTACAGCTGGTTGAAACCGTCGTTTTCGTTTTGTATTTCTTGAAGTTCTTTGAGCACGTCGACGTATTTGGTTAATTCGGCATAGGGAGACTGCCAATCTTCAGATTCCGCATAGTCCTCAGCTACCCCCTTGTGCGCATTGATTGGACGCAACGCAAAGACAAGATCGTCAGGATCAAGGTTGAGGTATTTGAAAAGTGCACGCAACCACGCTATTTTTTGCTCGGTGTCACAGGCAACGTTAACCCAAAGCCCTTCATCGACTTTCTTCCAGCCTCGAACACTTTCGCTTTTTGTTGAAATCCACACACTGGTTCGGGCGAACTGAAGTATTTCCGTGCGTCGTTCGGAAGCAATCCATTGCATGACCATTGGCAGCATTGCGCTCCAAGTGTTGACGAAAAATTGTTTTGTCTTATATTCCACAGAGGTAAGTTTTCGCCCATGGAATTCGGCACCATCCTCATGAGTCCCCATGGGTACGTGATCCATGTAGGTTTCTGGTGGCGCAAACTCCGTGCTGAATGACGGCCAACATGTGAGGGCTAATTTCGCAAGCTCATTGGTTCTCGTTTCGAGTTGATGCAGCCCCCATGTGTTCTCGCTTTTGACATATTCGTTGATCCTGTAAGGCGAACTTTCTAACCCGTTTTCCATTGCTTTTTTGTTGGTGAAAGACGAATTGGAATAGGAAGAATTGTAACCAGTGACGGTGAGATTACCGATTCGGTGAACCCAGGTTGCGTGAATTTCTTCCGCGCCATCACCCAGCATTTCACTCCACTCAGGTGTGAGTTTTTGGGGCATGATGTGCTCGACAGAGAGTTGCTTGTTATTAAGGGCTCCCGCAATGTCTCGAATGTCTTTAGAATCTCTGTTTTCCAGAAGGTCGAACATGTAGCTACGTAATTCACTTCGAATTTTGTACATGTTGCGGGTTTTAAACTCTTCTTCAAATTCGCGGTCGGTTGGGTAGCGACCGCTTCCTTCACGTTTATTCAAGGTGTAGACGAGAATATCGGAGTAGTTTGTCCCAGACTTATGTAGTTTCCGTATTTCTTTATAAGCCGTAGCGAAAATTTTATTCAGGGCATTTGATTGAGCTCCAACGATATTGCGCCTGAATAGGTACGATTCGAGAATCGTGAGGATTTGCACGAAGTCAGCTTCAGTAATGATTCCACATTTTGTGTCGTGGAGAGTTGGCATGAGGAATGGCAGGACCACTTGTCCCATCATAGGATTAATGCGGCTGAGGAGAATGTCTGCTTTGGCGATACCGGTTTGAGCAGTTGTGAGACCTTGGAAGAGCTTTGAGTATTCGAAAAGATCGTCGAGCAGCCGTTCCATGGACTGGTGATTTTCCTGCTTACTGGATGAAGCGTAGTCCTTGAACGCGTCGTAAAGTTCCTGCTCTTTGGGAGTGGCGGATGTTTTGGTGGTGAGGTACCAGCGGATGAATGAGTCTGTTTTGAAGTTGGAGTTTTTCTCTAGCGGATTCCAGCGTTCATTGTAGAGGCGTGTTTGTTCGGTGTCACTTAATCCCATTAGGATGAAATTTCTAATTTTGTCGGATTCTCGCAGTTCTAGACCAGTGGAGTTGAGGCTTTCAAAGATTCGCTGAGGATCGTCGGGTTCATCAAGATTGAGGAGCATGACGTCGAGGTGGCCGATTGCTTCCCAGATTTCATCAGCGGTGTGGACGGTCTGCTTGAGTCGTTCACGCATGTAACGATAGTTGACGGTGATGTTTGAGCTCTCGTAGTATTCATCAACGTTTTTGCTGAACAGCGCTCGGTATGCACTGGCGTCATCTTTGATGGGCTTAAGCTTGAACTTGAGTTCTTCACTTTCGCTTCCGCACCGTAAGTATTGGGCAAATATTTTCTTGGGTAGATCTTTATCTTTGAGTCGGATGTCTTGTTCTTCGGATGCGTGAACAAGCGCGAGGATAAGAAGTGAAATGGTGGTAAGGCGTTGTTGTCCGTCAATAACAATCCAGAGGAATGAACCTTCCATTTTCCCAACGATGGAGCCGAAAAAGTGGCGTTTGCCTCCGCTTGCGAGGATTTCCTCGAGATCGTCGAATAGCCTCGAGCATTGCTTGAGTTGCCAGTCATAGTTTCGTTGATAGACGGGTATTTTGAGCTCGCGGTAGGTTCCGTCGTAGGCGGCTAGGATACTGCGGACATCGCCTTTCATTTGTTCCCCTTGTTAGTACCTGAACGTTGGCTAATAATTTCAGTAATCTTACCAATACATGCATTCTCGAGCTGATTTCATGGGATTCCGTCCGGAATAGCCCTTCCCCACCGGTATGCATGTGTTAAATCTTGGTACTAAAAGGCAATAGCGACGAAACCAGGACTCGCAGCAATCCTATCTTGCAATATTGGTTGCAGACACCCTCCGGAAGGAAGATTGTGGCTGAAAAGATTTAACACAAGACTGGAGAAAATCACACGTCATTTCATATTTTCGTCTGGACATGACCTTTTGCATGAATTCCTCATCACTGATTAGCGCGTTCCCCGCTTTAGTCTGACCGCAGCGAGACGACCCGGTCGCATTGTTTCGCCACTCGTGGGTCGTGGGTGGCGATCACGATGCCGCGGTTGGCTTCGCGCAAACTACCAAAGATGCGCATGATGTTGTCACATGCTTCCTCGTCGAGGGCGGCGGTTGGCTCGTCGGCAAGTATCACCTGGGGATTATTGATCGTTGCCCGCGCAATGGCGACGCGTTGCCGCTGACCGCCCGAAAGTTGCGACACCTGCCGATCCGCCAAATCTTCGATGTGGTATTTTTCTAGTTCGGCGGCGGCGCGGTGTCGACGCTGACGGCGAGAGAGCGACGCATCGGAGTATTCGAGTGGCAGTGCCGCGTTCTCCCAAACAGGTAGGTCCTCTATGACGGCGTATTCCTGAAACACAAAGCCGAAGAACATGTTGCGTAACGTGGCCTTTTCCCGTTCGGATTTCGGTACGGGTTGCCCGTTTACAATTAGTTCGCCTGTGTGATGGGGGCGCATGAGGCCAGCGATAAGAAGTGCTGTTGATTTACCGGAACCTGACGGCCCCATCAAGGCAACCAGCTCCCCGGGGGCTAGCTGTAACGAAAAATCGCGCAGTGCCGCTACCTCTTCGCTTTTGTTGCGGTAAGAGTAGCTCACGTTTTTCATCTCGACTAAGAAATTCACGGCACACCTTTCTCTATCTTCGTTGCCCGCAATGCGCTCAACGACAATGCACCGTAAACCAGCGCAATGATTGCGGCCATGACTTTCGCGCCAATATCAACCGGTGGTCCCATAAGCCACAGCAAGTAGCAGGCTCCCAGCGGCAAAAGGAGTGTTGAAACAGCCAAGAATACTAGAAGCCGGACTGCTAGGCGTTCGGCTGGTGCGCCGCATAACCGCCTGATAAAGAATGCTTTGGATTCTTGCCTTATTATTTCTTTCACTACTGAGCTGTATGCAAACACCGCTAAGAGGCTAAAGGCAAGAAGCGCCAGCACGTACAACGCGGCTTTTGTCATCAAACTAGCAAAGCGTTCCGGCTGTTCTTTCGCTAAATCGCTGGGCACTAAATACAACGAACCTGCGGCGGCGGAATGTATATAGCGGTCCAATAGTTCGTCTTCTGGGTTCAGCAGAACTGTTTTGGTGATTAGTTCTTCTTTTTCGTATTCGTCAAGGAATTCAATCTGGCTCGGCTTGAGAACTAGCAGTTGGTAGGAATCGAGATTCATTCCCGCAGCATTCGGATCGAACCATACGGCACCCCGATCCAATAAGCCGTGGTAGGAAAAAGTAATGCCCCTAAAATTAACGGGTGATTCGTCGTGAGGAAGCAATGCACCGCGTAAGACGCACGGCGCTTCGCAGCCTGTGCCGAGGTGCGGAAACATTCGCCATGCTTCTTCCCCGACCACCGCAATGGTTTTCGTGCCGCCAAATGCGTCAGGCTCATTGACTGCGAGGTTGTTGACAACCGAGGAGTACGCAGCCCCGGTATCGATCTGGTCCTGTAGCATATGCACTGTCTCATTGTTCGTCTCAGAAACGCGCTGAGGTGGGTAAACGGGAGTAAACACCACGGCTTGAGCTTTTCGGAGGTTCGTCCCTCCGCGAAGTGCGCCTGCTTCGGTCAAGACATCGCCAAGGATCAGCGACATCACGACCGAGACGATTCCAAAAATCACAGCAACACTGAGGCTGTACCGCCATCTGCGTACAGCGAGCTTAAGTCCTCCGGCGATATCAGATAGCATCTCAAATCCCGCCTTGTCCCCGCATACGAAGGCTAAGCGCCACCATTACCGCATATACAATCGCGAGCAATAGAAATGAAAGCACCACACCCAGCACTAGTGATGGAATAATGCCGTAAGGTATGGCAACCCCACTGATTAACCGCACGAGGGGAACGGATAGTGCTGTCCCGCAGGCGGTTCCAAGCAGCAAAAACGGGCTTACGTGAAGGGTGAAATCCCTAATAAGTCGTCCCCGAGTGGCTCCCACCCCCATTCTGATCATGAACATGGCGCGTAACCGTGCGTTCCGGAGCCGCCAATACAGCGCTGCGAAAACGATCCCAAGCGAAAACAAGCCGCATGAAATGACAACCAGTGGGTTTTCGGCTAATTCCCGCAACAATGGCGGCTGCGGCGCAACAAAAACATCAAAGCCTGATTCTTGCAGTACTGTTGCGACACTTTCTACAGCCGCAGGGGTGGCTGAGGCAACAACTAATCGCGCTGCACTCAGTTCGGTCGAAGCATGCGGAATTACAACATACTGGTAGTAGCCAGCACCTATTGGTGGTTCAGTAACCCCGACAATATGACTGTCGGGTGGAAGAAGTTCGCAGTGCTGTGTGTGAGCATAAGCGCGTGCGCAGTAGGTATCGCTGAATACCGCAACCTTTGACACGTCTTGTTCCACACCTGACGCTAAATCGCTGGGTAACCACGGTATAACGCCTTTGGGGTCGATCGCTTGAATTCCTGGGAATCCGTCTCCTTGACCGTCCACAATAAGCGCCGCCCCGTGTGCGCTCAGCACGTCGTCCAATTTCTCAAACACCTGCGCTTTGCTCTCGCCTGCCCGTGGCGACCCAGCGATACGCATCTGGGAGTAATTATCGGTAATGCCAAAGGTAAGTTCTGTGCGGGCTTGAATAGTCCATGCCAAAGACCACACGGCGAAAGAAGCTAGTATCCCCATCAATAGCGCGAGGATAAATGACCTACCTTCCCCTACCTTCGCACGTACCATGATCACCAGTACAAGAAGTCGTAATTGTACTTTGTGGTGTGTTTATCGCCCCACAATGGGGAATCCCATACCCAATCTTGTCGGCTGTGGACTTGACTATCGGATGGCGAGCTTGCTTGCGCTGTGTACATCCGTCCCGTGTCCAAAGAAGGGCCCGCCTCTCGGGTGAATCGGTGATACCCTTGCTTCGCGTTTTGGCCCCCGTCGTCATGGGAAGCCTGGATCTGAACATAGCCATTCCAGCGTGCGCCCATCCATGATTCCCACGCTTCAGCGTAGTTTCCCCCTCCTGCCAGTGCAGGACTTGCGACGATAGTCGGCACCACAATGGCGGTAGCGGCGACCGCCGCTAGTTGGTTTCTAATTTTCATATCAACGACCTCCTCGTCATTTAATATCTTTGGCCTATATGTCTCACCCACAAACCATATAAGCGCTTAATTGGAATTTCAAGGGTATTTCGTAATTATTTTTTACCATCTTTAATTACACGCAATGGATTCATTAAACTCGTTAACAATATCCATTAAAGTAAAAACAACCAAGCGCTGGGAAAACATCACATAATCAGATCACTTCCAATTTCCCCAATCCGGATATTGAAAAAAGTGTGATTTATCACAAGTTTTTATCGCACCCGCACCATGGGATGATGGGTGCCAGCGCCACGGCACCCACAACCTCGGAGTAGACAAAACCCCTTGCGTCGAACACAGAGCGCACACTTTATATCCAGCAGTATTTTCACCACTTTACCTGCTCAAATCAACCCCACTCACCCATGCGTGGCGCTTAAAGCCAGACGGCCAACGGTAGAAGTTTCAGCAGCAGCGGAAAGCGCTGTGACGAGTGCGGCGACACACATCGGCACGTGGCGGTTCCGTTTATAATTGTTTTTCCTGGTCAAAAACGATAAACGATAAAAACGCATCAATTAACCCTATTTCTCCTGCGCATAACCACCATGAAAGCGCCCTGATAGGCAAAAAAAACAAAGCTGACCTCCATCGAGAAAATACTCGCAGCGCAGCTCATTTACATATTCTTTTTATTGACTGAGTAAACGTTTTAATAGAAGATCAAGAAGAGAAATTAACCCCGCTCAGGCGAGCTTTAAGCTTCGAAGTTACCTTCTACACAACCATACAGACGCAGGCATTACACGCACTGAGCATTTCCAAAATCGACCCACTGTCCCCTATTCAGTTCCCACTGTGCGGTAGTCATGCCGTCCGTGAGCGCGCAGGCGAGGCGATTCGTGGCAAGTGCAATCGAATTAGCTTCATGATTTGACAAGGAGACGGAGTCGTCCGTTTTCCCAGTATGTCACAATCTTGTCAATGATGGAACACGTCGACTTTGTACTGTTGACGAAACTCTGTACATCGATTCGTTGCAGTTCAGCCTCGGTAAATAAAAATGTTGGCTTCGCCGTTTTGCTTGTCGACGCTACTGCACTCTTTGTTGTTGCCGGTTTTCCGGTTGAACCTGGGGCTTTTCCTCCCTTGTTGCATGCGGTGCTGTTTTCAATGTGTGCGCAATAGGTATTCCTTGAGATACGGCAGAGTAAATCCTAGCTCGCCACGTTTTGGGGCAGTGATGATTCCAGATTCAAGGAGTGCGTGGCGGCGGGTGGAAAGTGCACTGGTGGTGGTGTTGAGGTGTTGTGCAATGGCTTTGATGTGGGCTGTTTCGCCTACTGCCACTTCTGCCATAGCGTGAAGGAAGTCGCGTTGGCTTTCTGGTATTTTTCGCAGTGCGGGTTGGTGGACGTGGGTTTCCATGCGCATTTGGGCGTCATCCGCGATTGAGTTTACGTGGGATACCTCAACTGTGGTGGAGTTTTCGAGGCTGGCTGCCGCCCACGCCAGTGAGCCCACCACCTGAAGAAGATAGGGGTAGCCTCGTATGATTCGTGTCGCTTCGTCGACTGCTTCCGTGGTAACTTCGCGTCCCGCCGCTGTAATGGTTTCCGCGAAGGAGGTTTTCACATCTTCGCTTGAGAGTTTCCCGAGCTGAATGTGTTCTGCACGCCTGAGGAAGGTGGTGCCGGGGTGGTCGAGGAGGCTGTAAATTCCCTCAGGTAGGCCTGCTGCGGCGAAGGCGATGTCGTGTTCGTCGCGGATGAGGTCTTGGATTGCTGTAGCAAGCTCTGCGAGTTCATCAACCTGCGCGGATTGCACTTCGTCGAGTGAAATGAGGATCCCCGCACCATGCTTGGCCACTGCGTGGCTGAGTGCGCGAAGCTGCGTATTGAGGGTTTTTCGCGACTGCGACGCCGCTACCATTTCGGTGTTCAGCGAAAAACCTCCCACGGAAACACCCGAGATTCGTCGAGTGAGAGGGTTGTCCGTGGTGTCGAGTTCCACGAGCGCGTTGGCTATCGTGGGGTCGAGAAGATTGTCAATCATGCCTTGACGTGGAAAGGCGCGCAGCACAATCCACCCCTGCTCCTGGGCCAGTGACTCAATGTGATTAAGCATCACAGTTTTCCCCGTTCCCCTCGGGCCGGAAAGGAGGGAAACGCGCAGCGGCGCACCGATCCCCTCAGAAAACGCGAGGGAGAAGCTGCGCAACAATCCCGCCCGGCCGGCGAGGATATGGGGGTTGAGACCAAAGCTTGGGCGAAATGGATTCTTCACACATCTAAGTATAAATGATATAAACGCCGATTCTTTGGATAAATTGGTATAAAAGCCTTTTTCGGATATAAGGCGGGGGACGAGGCGGATTAGGGGCGGGCGACGTGGAGGGCGCGTCGTAAAGCGTGGATGGCGGGGTGGTTCTCACGCCCCACACGCACAGCCGTAAACAGCACGCGCTCGGGGTCGCCGGGCAGGGGGTACACATCGACGTTAGACAGTGGGCCGCGTTCACTGCGCAGAACCAGCGAGGGTATCAGCGCCACCCCCACCCCCTGGGAAACGAGGTTAAGCTGCACCAACGGGTCCGGCGACTCCACCAAAACCGTGGGCACGAACCCTTGCGCGAGACAAAAATTGCGCTCCCAATACCCCGCAATCGTACCCGCGGGATTCAGCAGAAACGGGGCAGATTCCAGCTGCGCAAAATCTTTCACCGCCAACCACGGACTACCCTTGGGGCAGGCCAGCACCATGGGCTCCGCATACAGATCTTCGCGGTGCAAACTGGGGCTATCGGTGCTCGGCGCGAAAGGCAACTCCTCGCCGATCACCAGATCCACGCGATGACTTAAAAGCTCCGCAATTCCGTCTGATACATCGAACTGGGAAAACTCCACCCGCAAATCAGGATAGTCACGCTTCAGAACCTGCACCAAACTAGGGATCAAACCCACCAGCGCACTCTGGAAGGTCGCCACCTTCAACAGCCCCGCAACATCGCGGCGGTCCTTCAGCGCCGCCTGCGCCTCATCAGCAAGCGCCAGCATTTTCGCAGCATAATCAGCCAACAATTCGCCCCGATCGTTCAGCCGCACCCCGCGCCCCGCCTTCTCCACGAGACGGTAGCCCACCTCCTTCTCCAGCTGGGCGATCTGCTGGGACACGGCGGAGTGGGTCATCATGAGTACCTCCGCCACCTCCCCCATTGTGCCCAATCTTTTTAGTTCGCACAGCATACGTAGGCGGGTGAGATTAGACAGGTTCCCGAGCTTTTTGCGCACGTCACGACCCCACACTTCCCAATAGTTAAGTATTTCTAAACAATTAACGCGAGATTTTATTGCTAGACTAACAGATTTTCCTGCACCACAATGGTGCCCATGACACCTGCCCCAACCCCACGCACAGCCTCCCCACTCACTGGCGTCCTCCTCGTCCTCGGATCAGTCTTCTCCCTCCAATTCGGGGCAGCATTCGCCACCACCCTCTTCCCCATCGTCGGCCCCTGGGCAACCACCTCCCTTAGGCTCAGCGTCGCCGGGCTCATCATCCTCATCATCACCCGCCCCCACATCCGAACCTGGACCAGGGCACAATGGAAACACGTCCTCTACTTCGGGCTCGCCATGGGACTCATGAACACCTTCTTCTACGCCGGGCTCGAACGCATCCCGCTTGGCACCGCCGTCACCATCGAATTCCTAGGCCCCCTCACCCTCGCCGCACTCTTATCTCGCAACGGCAAAGACTACCTCTGGGTCACCCTCGCCATCCTCGGCATCGGACTCTTCGGCCTCGAATCCCTCTACTCCACCACCACCCTCGACCCCATCGGTGTCACCTTCATCCTCGCCGCCGCCCTCTTCTGGGCCCTCTACATCCTCACCTCCGCCACCGTCGGCAAACACGTCCCCGGCGGGGGCGGACTCGGCATTGCCATGCTCATCGGCGCACTCCCCACCCTTCCCGCCGGAATCAGCCACACCCCTACCTTCATCAACGACCCCTCCCTCCTTCTCATCGCACTGGGTACGGCCGTCTTCGCTTCCCTCGTGCCTTACTCACTGGAATTCATGGCGCTAAAAATTGTGCCCAACCATACCTTCGGCATCCTCATGTCCCTTGAACCCGTGGTTGCCGCGCTCATGGGCTGGGTACTGCTCTCACAACCCGTGTCCGCGGTGGGTGCGGTGGCGATCGCACTCGTGATGGCGGCGTCGATAGGCACCACAACCACGTCGCGGCGGGAGACGGTGACGGTAGCGGAGACGGAAGCGTGCGTCGAAAAGCACGAATGCGCGGTTCCCACGCCGCTGTGAGCTCACCGCCTCGCGCGGAAACTGGTGTGCCGCTAGCTCCGGGGTAGAATGCTGCACCGTGACGACCTCTCTTCCAACCCGCCGTCCCGCCATTATCGGGGTGCTGCTCGTACTGTGCGGCAGCACGATCTTCCAATTCGGTTCCACCGCCGCCGCCCAGCTGTTTCCGCATATTGGGCCGCTGGCCACCGCATTTCTTCGGCAGTTCATTGCTGCGGTGCTGCTGCTTGCGATCACCCGCCCGAAGTTGCGGGAATGGAACCGCACCCAGTGGCGGTGGGTGCTTTTATTTGGGCTGGTGTTGGCCGCGATGAACAGCCTTTTCTATTGCGCGATTGACCGCATTCCGTTGGCGGTCGCCGTCACGATCGAATTTTTGGGACCGCTGGGGCTGGCCGCCGGTTTGTCACGCACGATTCGGGATTTTTTCTGGGTGCTCCTCGCGCTGGCGGGTATCGGGTTATTCGGCATCGAATCGTGGACAACCGCCGCAGATCTCGATCCCGTCGGTCTTGGTTTCATCTGCCTTGCCGCCTGCTGCTGGGCGCTGTACATCATCGTTGCTGGCAAAGTCGGCGAACAGGTGCCGGGAACTGCGGGTTTGGCGGTGGCGTTGTTTATTGCCTCGCTGTGCATCGCGCCGCTGGGAGCTTCCCGTGCCCTACCAGTGCTTTTCGACGCCGACCTTTTCCTCTTGGCTCTGCTTACCGCGCTGATGGCGTCGCTTATCCCGTTTACGCTGGAGTTTTTGGCGTTACGGATGATCCCCAACGCCACGTTCAGTATCCTCATGTCGTTGGAGCCAGCCATCGCGGCGGGTGCCGGCTGGGTGGTACTGAGCCAACCCATTTCCGGATACAGTATCGTGGCGATCGGGTGCGTGATCCTCGCGTCGGTGGGCAGTACCTGGTTTAGCAGGAAGAAAGCCACCGTCGTTTCCGAAGGCGAGTTTTAAATGCCGAACCTAAAGGCCAATTCAACTTTCTGGAAGCTCTTGAGATCCGCGTAGCCGCACTTAGCCAGCGCCCGGCGCAATCCGCCAACGAAGTTCTGCATTCCGAATGCATCGGTGGAGGGTCCGTGCAGGATCTTCTCAAGGCTCGGCCGCTCGGCATCGTCGTCGGATACCGGGCCCACGGCGGGTTCGACCAGTCCGCGCGGGAAACGGGGGTGCGCCGCCGTCGACGGCCAATACAGGCCCTGGCCTGGCGCTTCCTGCGCGCCCGCCAATGGCGACCCTAGGATCACGGCATCAGCACCGCACGCGATGGCGGTAACCATATTGCCGCTGGAGTAGATCTCACCATCGGCGATGATGTGAACGTACCGGCCGCCAGTCTCATCCAAATAGTCACGACGAGCAGCCGCCACGTCGGCAATCGCGGTTGCCATCGCCGGTTCGATGCCTAGCGCTTGACCATTGGTATTCGTGCCGGAACCGACAATGATGCCCACCGCGCCGGTACGCATCAAGTGCAGCGCGGTGTTGTAATCGGATACGCCACCCACGATCACCGGAACATCAAGACTTGCGATGAATTCCTTCAAGTCCAGTGGTTCACCACTTTCCGCCACATGTTCGGCGGAAATCATGGTGCCCTGAATAAACAGCAATTCCGCTCCGGCTTTAATCACCACCGGCGCTAGGTCCCGTGCCCGCTGCGGGGAGATCCGCACCGCAACGGTCGCGCCGGATTCCCGCACCTGCGCGATCCGCTGGGCAAGGAGATCCTCGCACAGTGGAGCTGCATGGAGTTCCTGAAGTTTTGCGATCGCACGGGGCGAGGCAAAATCAATGCCGCCGAATTCGTCTTGACATGCGGCGATAACCTGACCAACGGCCTCATTGAAATCTTCATGTCGGGCCAAGATTCCCTCGGCATTGAGCACACCCATGCCGCCTTGGCGATCCATTTCGATGACAAATTCCGGGCTGCCCAGTGCATCAGTTGGGTGCGAGATGATGGGAATCTGGAAGGAATACGCGTCGATATTCCACGAAGTGTCCACGTCCTTAGAGGAGCGTGTCCGGCGAGTAGGCAAGACGGTGAGATCATTGAGGCTATAAGTCTTGCGAGCCTCACGGCCAATACCAATTTCAACGTAGTCACGCATAGCGACGGTCTTCCTTTTGTTTACGTAGGTGGCAACAAATACCTAATACTACCGCTTAGCGCAGCTGACATGCGAACTCTAAGCCGTCAGCTCTTTCATTACACCCCGCGTGAGACCACCGCATGCCCTGACTTTCGACATTGTGCGGGATACGGCGCACATCTAGCGTGTTGAACCGGGGTTTTAAATGTGAGCGTGATTTCTCCACACCAGTTTCCCTGAACGAGATTCGTTTTACCCCAGCGCACGTTTGCTGTTGGCTTGGCATCCACACCCCAACTCGACTTTTATCTCCCCTAGGCCCCGACACCACCCACCAATCCACGCAAAGGTCGAGTTACCCGCAAAAACTGGCACCAGTTCAGCGCTTTGCCGCAGTTCAACGGCACCCAGCCCTCACAAATCCCCGCACAAACGTACCGGAAACCACCCCACCAATAGCTCCCAGCCCAAGGACAAGCCTAGGCGCGCCATCACTTGCCCTACACCCGAAACCATCCAAGAATTTCCCACCCACGCCCCAATCTCAAGCACGGCAAGCCAAGTGTCTCTGCCCCAACTCGACTTTTAATTCCCCTGGGCCCCGACACCACCCGCCACACCACGCAAAGGTCGAGTTAGTCTCAAAAGTTCGCACCAGTTTCTTGCTGTCCTGCAGGTTATCGCTGACCACCGCCACAATCGCAGCGCCCAGGTGTCCCGCGTGAGCTGCATGGCATAGGACGGCGAAACCGCCCCGAGTGAGATCAATTACGCGGGGCGGTTGTGTAAAAGGCTATCTGCGTGCCGAGAAATTTTTAGTGATAGTTTGGAGCTTCCACCGTCTGCTGAATGTGGTGCGGGTGGGATTCCCGCAGACCAGCCGAGGTGATCTGCACGAACTTAGCCTGCTGCAAATCAGCAATGGTGGTGGAACCGGTGTAGCCCATGGCAGCCCGCAGGCCGCCGACCAGCTGGTGGGTAATGGCCTCGATCGGGCCTCGGAACGGAACTTGGCCTTCGATGCCTTCCGGAACCAGCTTGTCTTCGCTCTTCACATCCGCCTGGAAATACCGGTCCTTGGAGAAGGACCGCTTCTCGCCGGAAAGGCCGCGTCCCTGCATCGCGCCCATGGAGCCCATGCCGCGATACCGCTTGTATTGCTTGCCGCCAACGATGACCACGTCACCTGGCGATTCGGCGGTACCGGCCAGCATCGAACCGAGCATCACGGTGGAGGCGCCTGCTGCGATGGCTTTCGCGATGTCGCCGGAGAATTGCATGCCGCCGTCTGCGATGATCGGCACACCAGCTTCCCGGGCCGGAACGGAAGCCTCCATGATTGCGGTGATCTGCGGTGCGCCGACACCGGCGACAACCCGAGTTGTGCAAATTGAACCTGGGCCGATGCCCACCTTCACGGCATCCGCACCGGCTTCAATCATTGCCTTAGCCGCAGCGCGGGTGGCAAGGTTGCCGCCGATCACGTCGACCTTGTGGCCGAATTCCTTCTTAACCTTCGACACCATTTCCAAAACGCCACGGGAATGCGCGTGAGCCGAGTCAACCACAAGGACGTCGACCCCGGCGTCGACAAGCGCCCCGGCGCGCTCGAAGGATTCGTCGCCAACGCCGATGCCAGCGCCCACCAGCAGGCGGCCGGAGGCGTCCTTTGCGGCATTGGGGTGCTGTTCGGTTTTCACGAAGTCTTTAACCGTGATTAATCCCGTGAGCTTGCCGTTTTCGTCAACGATGGGCAGCTTCTCAACCTTGTGGGTCGACAGCAGCGCCAGCGCCTCTTCTTTGCTGACTCCTTCTTTGGCCACGAACAGCGGCATGGGGGTCATGATCTCGCTGACCTTGCGGCTGAAGTCCGGTTCAAAGCGCATGTCCCGGTTGGTGCAAATGCCTAAGAGGGTGCCGTCGTTATCAACCACTGGCAGGCCGGAAATCCTAAACTTTGCGCACAGAGCGTCGACCTCGGCGATGGTCATGTCGGGAGTACAGGTGGCCGGGTCGGTGACCATGCCGGATTCCGAACGCTTCACGATTTCCACGTGGGCCGCTTGTTCCTCGATGGAGAGGTTGCGGTGCAATACACCCATGCCGCCTTCCCGCGCCATCGCGATTGCCATGCGCGATTCGGTGACGGTATCCATTGCGGCAGACAGGATCGGGATATTCAGCGAGATATTTCGGGTTAATTGGGTGGTGGTGGTTACTTCCGACGGGATTACATCTGATGCGTCTGGCAGAAGCAGAACATCGTCAAACGTTAGCCCGACAAGGGCAACCTTGTTAGGATCATCGCCACCGGTGGAAACTCGCTGTTGTGCCATTTAAAAATCCTCCTGCCAAAAGGTCACGCTATTTATTCGGTTAGAAGCACTGCCCGAAGTTGTTTCATCTAGCCTAGCGCTTTCTACCAGCATTGGCGCAATCGCAGTTATAACCTTTTATGTAACCGCTTCCTTCGGATTTCCCACCATTGCCGCAACGAGTCCCGATGCTCCTTTTCTGCAGCCAGTCTGGGTGAAGGTTCCGGCGGCCTGCGGTAAGCGTTATGGCCGCTGAAAATGCCTGGTTCCGATCACCGTTCGGCTTGGCAGTACCGTTATTTGGTGTGAGTGACCGGAGGGTTCAGGCATCGCGCCGCAAACCTGGATCGCGCGCGATAAACATGCACGTTTAACTATATGTACTACGTCTGTTGCGGTTATGCTGCTTCCTATTGGGTTCCGCTTGATAGTTCCTGATAAGCACTTTAGGGTAAAGACGTGACTTTTGATTGGCAAATGCCCCGTGATCCTTTCGCAGACGACCCCAACGATCCAGCGTCGTTTTTAGAAGCTGACGAACCGTTGCCGCCGCTTAGCGACGACGAACGGGCGCAGATCCAACAAGATTTACAGTTAGTCGCCCAATTCAAACAAGCACTGCAACCCCGCGGCATCAATGGGATTTTCTTCTTCTGCGAGGACTGCGACCAACAGCATTTTTACGATTGGGACATCTTAGCCTCCAATATGTTAGCCACATTGGCGGGCGAGCTAAGCCCAGTGCACGAGCCGGGCGTGAACCCTAACCCCCAAGCGTATGTGCCGTGGGATTACTGCCTGGGCTATTTAGACGGATTAGAAGCACCTAGATAAAAGTGACAAGCAGGGCAAAAGGAAAAGCGGTTCACGTGCCTCACAGGAGCTGACACGCGAACCGCTTTTGTCTTGGCTAATTCCGGTATTCCTCCGGAAGCTGGAGGCCATCGCCTGGGGCCGGGGAAGGCGCGGTGGTTGGCTCCGCACTCGGCGTTGGTGCAACCGGCGCAACCGACGGTGACTGCGTTTGCGTCTGCACCGGGGCAACCACAGCAGGAGCAGGTTCGGTAGTCACGGTCACGGTTGTGGTAACCGTTTCCACCGGACGCTCGGAGGTGATGGTGACGGTGGAGGTTTGAGTTTCCGTCGACGGTTCTTTCTTAACCGATTCTGCCTCTTCCTTTGCACCCAACTTATTCACCATAGCCTGGGCCTGCTCCAAAATCTCTTGGGCACCTGCCACATCGCCGTTGGCGGTGAGGTTATTGGCCTCTTCAAGCTTGCCCGCCAATTCGACCACTGCCTTGTGGCTTGGGGTAGCGCCGAATAACTGTTGTTGCAGCGGGTACAGCACGGAGCCTTCTTTTGCGCTGAGCACTGCGGAACCGCCGCCTGCGATGATGAGCGTGGCCGCTGCCGCTCCGATAAAGCCACTGGCGATCCGTCCCATACCCCGGTTGCGTCGAGAAGCAAGGTCGATGACATCCGGATTGTCCGCAATTGTGTGCGGAGCAGGCGTGTCAGACTCCGCTGCCGTCTCAATGACCGGTGCGGCTGGCATTGGTGCATATACCTCGTCGCGCAATTGCAGCAAAAGATCAGCGATGGGGTCCGCGCCATCGGTCGGATCCACACCGTGCGACAGCTCAGTCAGGAACGCATCAGTCGCGGCCAGCTCATCCAGCTGACCGTCGAACGGTTCCTGGTAACCGTCTCCCTTTGTCATACTTCTATCTCCTGTGAAAGGGCCTTGCGCAACGTGGAGAGGGCACGATGTTGTGCAACTCGAACTGCGCCAGGGGTACTACCAACAATTTCAGCAGTTTCTTCTGCTGAAAGCCCGACAAACACCCGCAAAATGATGATTTCTCGAGGCTTTTCACTAAGTAAATCGAGAAGTTGGCGCACTCTGTTACTACCCGCGCTGATCAGCGCCATTTCCTCTGGTGTACCCGTGTCTATTGCCTCGTCGGGCACCTCTTCGGTGGGGTTGGAAAGATCGCGGGAATAACTGCGGTGCGCATCGGCGACCTTGTTCGAGGCAATGCCGTACACGAATGCCATGAACGGTCGACCGCGGTCAACAAAATTCTGGATGGACGTTGCAACAGCTAGGCAGATTTCCTGTGCAACGTCCTCAGGAGTGGGGTGGCGACCACCGCTAATGCGGGCACGTGCGTATCGCAACACCATGGGGTGCACTATCTCAATGACATGGCGTAAAGCACGAGGATCGCCCTGACTGGCTAGCGGAACCAATTCCGCTAGCTGCTGTTCAGTTTCACTCATACTCAGACATCAACTTTCTTGGACGACACCATAACGTGGGGCCGAAAAACACTTCAATATCGCCCCTCAGATTACCTTTGGTCTGATGCCCGCGCACAAGTTTTTTCGATCCACACAGCAATTGTTATTTTACAATTACATTAGAAATTCTAAGAAAACCCGCAGTTAGTGCCGCATCAACGCCGCCCGATGGGCATAAATATATGCAAAAACAGGCGAGGGAATCAGTCTCGCTGGCCCCTCGCCTGTTGTATCAGTTTTTAGTGGTGGTGATGGTGGCCGTGGCCCGCAGCTGGGGCTTGCGGCTCAGCCGGTTTATCCACGATCGACGCTTCGGTCGTAAGCACCATGCGTGCAACCGACGTTGCATTCACAACGGCGGAGTGGGTCACCTTCACTGGGTCGATAATTCCCTGTTCGATAAGGTTGCCGTATTCCAACGTTGCGGCGTTAAAACCTTCACCGTTACCAAGCTCGGCGATGCGCGCAACAACCACTGCGCCGTCGAGGCCTGCGTTATCGGCGATCCAATAGGCAGGTTTCACCAGGGCGCGTGCGAGTGCCAATACGCCGATCTTGGCGTCGCCATCGAATTGCTGGGCGAATTCTTGGAGTTTCGAGGCGATCTGAACCAGCACCGAACCGCCACCGGCGATAACACCCTCCTGCGCAGCCGCACGGGCGGCGTTGATGGCGTCTTCGACCCGCAATTTGCGCTCGGAAACTTCGGTCTCAGTTGCGGCACCAACCTTGATTACCGCCACACCGCCAGAAAGCTTCGCCAGGCGCTCTTCCGCCTTCTCACGATCCCAGGAGGAATCGGTGGATTCGATCTCGCGGCGGATTTGCTCCCGGCGCCGTTCCAGCGCCTCTGCGGTGCCGCCACCGTCGACGATGATGGTTTCGTCTTTGGTTACGGTAACCCGGCGCGCGGAACCTAAAACGTCCAATCCGGCTTCGTTGAGGTTAACGCCAACCTCTGGGTCGATGACCGTTGCACCAGTTACGACCGCCAGGTCGTCCATGAATGCTTTACGACGCTCCCCGAAGTACGGCGATTTCACCGCAACGACGTGCAGGATCTTGCGGATGGCATTGACGACCAACGCTTGGAGCGGTTCGCCTTCCACGTCTTCCGCGATGATCAGAACCGGCTTGGAGGATTCCGCGATCTTTTCCAGCAGCGGCAGGAAGTCCGGCAGCGAGGAAATCTTATTGCGTACCAGCAACACCAGGGCGTCGTCTAGCACGGCCTTCTGGGTATCAACGTCGGTGATGAAATACGGCGACAGGAAGCCTTTTTCAAAGGAAACACCCTCGGTGATGTCCAGGTAGGACTCCATCGACTGGGATTCTTCCACCGATACCACGCCGTCTTTGCCCACCTTTTCCATCGCGGCGGCCACCATGTCGCCTACCTCGCTATCGCGGGAGGAGACTGTCGCAACGTTTGCGATGTCGGCAGCGGAGGATACCTCCGTCGCCCGGGACTTGAGTTCTTCCACCACGTGTTCGGCGGCGGCAGCGATGCCCCGGTTTAATTCGATGGGATTGGCACCGGCGGCGACGTTGCGCAGCCCTTCGGCGATAATCGCCTGGGCTAGCAGCGTAGCTGTGGTGGTGCCGTCACCGGCGATGTCGTTGGTTTTTACGGCCACGGACTTGACCAGTTGCGCGCCAAGGTTTTCAAATGGCTCGGCGAGGTCAATTTCGCGGGCGATGGTCACACCGTCGTTGGTAACGGTGGGGGAACCGAAGGTCTTATCCAGCACCACGTTGCGGCCCCGGGGGCCGAGGGTCACCTTGACGGCGTCGGCAAGCGCGTCGACGCCGCGGAGGATTCCCTCGCGGGCTTCTTGGTCAAATGCAATGAGTTTTGCCATGTGCGATTAGCCTTCGATGATAGCCAGAACGTCGCGGGAGTTCAGCAGTAAGTATTCTTCACCGTTGTACTTAAGCTCGGTGCCGCCGTACTTGGAGAACACCACGGTGTCGCCAACCTTAATGTCCATTGGCACCCGGTCGTCACCGTCGAAGCGACCTGGGCCCGCTGCCACAACCACACCCTCTTGTGGCTTTTCCTTGGCGGAATCTGGGATAACCAGGCCGGAAGCGGTGGTGGTTTCTGCTTCCTTGATCTGGACGAGTACGCGATCTTCAAGCGGCTTGATGTTGACGTTTGCCACGATAGTCTCCCTAGTGTGGAACGAGTGTTTGCTTTCATTTAGGTTGCTCATCAACCTACTGGCACTCTACCCGCGTGAGTGCTAAGGCTTCAAGCTCTTACGCTTAAAGCGAACACCAGGGGTCACACACGGACATTAGCCGGTTATAAGCTGCGGTATTTCCACCTCGAGGCTGGAATCAGTACCGACGCTTAACGACGACGGGCCGGCCCCCTCGTGGATCAATTGGGCCGCCACCGCCGCGATCATGACGCCGTTATCGGTGCAAAGGGAAAATCGGGGTACCCGCAATTCAATGCCAGCCGAGGTGCACCTGCGCCCGCACAGTTCCCGCAGCCGGGAATTGGCGGCAACTCCCCCGCCGAGAAGCAACACCTTAGCCCCGGTGTCCTGGCAGGCGCGGATCGCCTTGGCGCTTAAGACGTCGCACACCGCCTCCTGGAACGACGCGCACACGTCGGGGATGGAAATGACCCGCCCGTCGCGTTCTGCCTGTTCGACGTAGCGCGCGACTGCGGTTTTCAATCCGGAAAACGAGAAGTCGTGACGGTGCTCGCCGCGCAGGTCTTCTGCTTTGGACAGGCCCCGAGGGAAAGGAATGGCGGTTTTATCGCCGCCTTGGGCGAGCTTGTCGATCACAGGCCCGCCGGGGTAGCCCAGGCCGAGCAGCCGGGACACCTTGTCGTATGCTTCGCCGGCGGCGTCGTCAAGCGTGGCGCCCAGTTCTTTCATAGGTTTTCCGACGGCTTGCACCTCCAGCAACTGGGTGTGCCCGCCGGAGACTAACAGCGCCACCGAATGCGGCAGTGCTTCGCCTTCCAAATTTGCCACCGCGACGTGCCCGCCTAAGTGGTTGACCCCATAGAATGGAACGTCCCAGGCGGCGGCGTAGGCCTTTGCCGCCGATGCGCCGACCAATAATGCGCCCGCCAAGCCGGGCCCCACTGTGGCGGCGACCGCGTCCGGCACCGTGATATTCGCTTTCGCTAATGCTTCTTGCATGACGGGTTGCAAGGATTCCAGATGCGCCCGCGAGGCAATCTCCGGCACCACGCCGCCGAATCGGGCGTGCTGGCTCATGGAGCTTGCCACCACATCCGCCAGAATGGTCATGTTTCCGGCTGCATCCAATTCGATGATTCCGACACCGGTCTCGTCGCAGGAGGTTTCGATTCCGAGGATGATCATTTAACGTTCGCTCTTTCTGCTTCTGCACATGACGAATGCGTCCGCACCGGAAGGCTGATAGTAGTTTTTACGCAACCCAATGTGGATAAACCCATAGCTTTGATACAGGGTAATAGCGGGGTCGTTATCGGTACGCACCTCAAGAAAAATTGGGGCGTCATCGGCATCGGCCAGGCTTATAAGGTGATCCATCATGAGCCGCGCGATTCCCCGCCGGTGATGCGCGGGATCAACCCCAATGGTGTGGATTTCGTATTCGGGAAACTTTAGCGGGCCAAGCCTCGCTAGCCCGGCGTAACCGAGAAGGTGACGCGGGTTATCCTTATCCACCACCCCGATATAGTTGTTATGCGGTTGGGCGAATTCCATTAAGAAATCCGCGGCAGTCCACGGGTTATCGCCGGGAAACAAGACGCGCTCTAATTCCGCGCAGCGCGGGGCGTCGGCACCGGTTAGTTCTCGCAGCTCAAGGACGCTCATCGTTACACAACGTTAGTCACATCAATGTCGGGAACGGCTGGGGATTTCGGCCGGGCAGTTGGCTCTTTGGCGTCCGGGCGCCGCAGATACAGCGGTTCCACGGTTGCTACTGGCTGGTCAAGGTTGGCCACCGCGACCAACGCGGCGCCGCTAAGGGCCGTTTGGTAGCACGGCAAGGAGCTTAAGTGCTCCGGCAGCTGAAGGTGCTGCGGATAGCTGATGGCAACAGCTTCGGCGGTTACTGCGTCGGGTTTGCAGACGTCCGGCCCGGCAATGCGGCTGCCGCCCTTATAGCGCGCCCAATAGACTTCTTTACGACGCGCATCCGTCGCCACCACAACCTCATGTCCGTGAAGTTGCGGGTGGTCGGTGGTTAATTGCCAGGCAATGGCATCATGGGTGCACACCTGAAACAGAGGGATTCGCCGGGCATCGGCGATGGCCGCTGCGGTCGCTATCCCCACCCGCAGGCCGGTGTACGGCCCCGGCCCGCGGCCGACGACCACACCGTCGAGATCGGCAAAGCCGAGGCCTACGCGGCTGAGATTGTCTTTGATCGTGGGCACCAGGATTTCGTTATGGGCGCGTGCCGAATCGGCGATGACCGTCTCGGATACCGGTTCGCCGCTATCGACGATACCCACAATCAGTTCTGTGGTTGCAGAATCTATGGCGAGAATGCGCATGGGAGTGTTACGCAGCTAGGCGCCAAACATCGTCGAGTTCTTTCACCATTGGGACCAGCGATTGTGTGCTGAACGGTTCCACATTTTGCAGGTTACACAGATCGATGGTGTCCCGATCGAAACGCTCAAAGGTAAAGCTGCCGTCTACGCTACCGAGCATGATGTAGTTGTGGTGTTGGGAAATGCCGTTGGTAGGTAGGTGAAGCTTCTCCGGATCGATTTGGTACTTCGCCGCCACCGACTCGTTGGTTTCGCCTGGGCACAAGATTGCGCCTACCCGGTAGTCAACGCCGTAAAGATCGCCCAGCGACACCGCCCCGACGTGCAGCCCAGCGGCGTCGAACATCTTGATGGTTTTTTCAAACTTGCCGACTTTTTCCGTTGGGGTGGTATTGACATAGGACGCAGTAATCATGGTCGCTACCGCAATGATCATAAGCGCAATGCCAGCAGCCACGACGGCACTTGATTTGGAGTCTAATTTCATAGTGTCACTTTCTACCTACATGGGGTTTGCTTACAATACCGTACCTAATAACCTGCGGAAGTTTTAAACCGACATGGGCGAGACAATCCGCCAGTGTACGATCCGGGCCTCCGATTCCGGGTTTTCCGCCACGGCGGTTTCGCGATCAAATTGCACTAATACGTAGGTTTCCGCCAGTTGTTCCACAAGCCCACCGCCCCACTCGGCCACCACCACGGCGCTGGCCAAATCGGTATCAAGGTCTAAGGAATCAAGCGCGCCGGTGGGGTCGTCGTCAAGCAATCGGTAGGCATCAACGTGCACCAAGTCCGGCCCACCGGAAACCGACCGATGCTCCCTGGCGATAACAAAGGTGGGCGAAGTGACCCGGCCTTTGACGCCCATTCCCCGTGCAAGCCCCTGCGTAAAGGTGGTTTTACCGGCCCCCAGCGGCCCGTCGAGGATGACCACATCCCCAGCTTCTAATGACTGTCCGAATTCCTCGGCGAAGGATTGGGTATCGGCGGCGGTTTCCAATCGGACGGTTCCGCTTGCTGGAAAACTAGATTTCATTGCTGTCTCCTCAAGATCGCGTTATCGTGTAATTTCCGCAGCTGCCCGGCCTTCAAACCGGCGCACGGTCCGCCCCCCTGGCCGACACACAATGGCATAACTGATGTCGTCGAGCCGATACGCCAGTTCCTGCGCGCTCATGCCGCCTGGGCCGAAGATGATCGCGCGATCCCCAGCTGTCACGCCAGCTGGATTGTCCGATAAAAACACCACGAATTGATCCATGCAAATCCGGCCCACCTGCGGATACCTGCGCCCAGCTATGGTTACTTCCACCTGCGATTGGGCGTTTCTGGGCAGCCCATCGGCGTAACCACACGGGATGACTGCGATAAAACCATCCGTGGGTGCGTGCCAGGTCAAGGAATAGCTCACGCCTTGGCCTGCCTTAATGGGTTTGACTACAGTAACGGCCGCTTCCCACCGCATCGCTGGTTGAAGGCGGTGCGCCAACCCGGCGATCGGCTCTAGCCCATATGCCGCAAGCCCTGGGCGAACCATATCGAAATACAGGTCCGGCCGGGTCAAGGTGCCAGGGGAATTGCACAGGTGATTGACCGGCAACGCCAGTCCGGCGGCCCGACCGCAGGCGATGGCGCGTCGAAAAGCATCCGCCTGGCGGTTTGTATACTCGTCGGATACGTCGTCCGCGCAGGCTAAATGGCTCATCACTCCGGTGACCATTATTCCGGGCATGTTAAGCAACGCGAATACTTCCTGCCACTGCGCCTCATCCACCCCTGAGCGGTGCAAGCCCGTATCAACCTTTATGCATACCCGGATCGCAGCATTTCCCGATGTGCCGGTTTCCATCCCGCCGTTGCGCCGAACCGCCTCAGCCACGATCGCCTCTGCGTGCCGCACTGAAATCACCGCGAGGTCAATATTATTCTCGATCGCGGCAATAAAGTCCTGCTCCGGCGACCAGATCCAACACAGAATCGGCACGGTGATTCCTGCAGCCCTAAGCTTTTGGGCCTCTGCTAACGTCGCAACCCCGAGCTGGTCTGCGCCGTGCGCCACCATGACCTGCGCAACCTCAACTATGCCGTGGTTGTAGCCGTCTGCTTTGACCACGCACATAAGTTGCGCCGGGAACACCAGCCGTTTTAACAATTCCGTATTAGCGGCGATGGCATCTAAATCAACGACGGTTTCCAGCAGGTTCATGGACACCATTGTGCCATTTTCTTAACCGATGATTCGACCCGCAGCAGCAATGGCCTGCTCCACCATAGGTAAAACTGCCGCGATCCGTTCCTCAACGCTTCCACGCACCTGAATCATTGGCGTTGCCATCGCCGATAGCTCCGCAAGAAACCATTGATGCATATCGTGACGGATATGCTCGCCGTCCCGGATCCCGTCCTGCACGAACGGTATCTCATCGCCGGTGAGGATATAAAGGTCAGCCCGGCAGTCAGCCGCGATCGTTCTCATCTCGTCGGTGGTGTACCCCAGGTAGCGCCGCTGCCACAGCGTGGTCGCCCACGCATTCGTGTCACATACGATCACCCCGTCACTCGCCGCGGCGACCTCTCGCTCGTATTGTTGTTGCAGCCTGCCGATTCGGTGGAAATCTTCGTCTGTCCACTGGTAGCCCTGCGCCTGCTCGGGGAAAAACGACTGCATGGAATAGGTGTAGTCGCGGCCGATCTCCGGCACCCACGGCACGCGAAGCCTGTTCGCTAGCGCCTGGGCAAGCGTTGTGGTTCCGGTGGATTCCGCGCCCACCACAACAATCCGGGCAGCCAGCCCGGCGCGCACCGCCGGGTGTAGCCGCCGCCAGTTGCCAAAAATGTCCGCGCGCACTTGCGTCCCGGAAATCTGGTGTTGGTCGCGGTTGTGGTCGACCATGACATGTTCAGCTCCCATGTAGTGTGCCCAGGTAGGGCCGTATGCTTCGCTGCTGAACACCACGTCGGGTTTATATCGCAGAAATTGCATGGCGTGTGCGGCCCAGGCGCGGGAATCGTCGTCGAGGCCGATGTCGGCGATGATGTGGATGTGTGCTGCTGGGTGGGCTGCGCGTAGCCACGCCGCGCGGGTCGCTGCATCGATACGATACTCGGGGTTATCGACGACCAGCACGTCGACGTGTTCGCAGCTTGACAGTGCGGTATCGATAAGCAGGTGGTGCCCGGCGTGCGGTGGGTAAAATTTTCCGGCGACGATGCCGCTTTGATATCGCTTATCGACGCCACCCGGGTCGGCGGCACAAGGTTGTTGGTTCATGATGGGTTATACCAGTTGTGGGGTTGGAGTCGGCTCGGTTGCAGGGTGTGTAACGGCTGCCTGCCATTTCTTGAATCCGTAGATCGCATTAACCAGGAATAGGGCGTAAAGCACCGCCACAAACGGGACCTGTTTGTACCAGTACAATCCCACGGCAACGATGTCGAGCGCGATCCATAGGTGCCAGGATTGAAGTTTGCGTTGCATCATCAGTATCTGCGCGGCGAATGCGGTTGTGGTGGTGATGGCATCCAGCATTGGCAGGTCAGCAGGTTCCGGGAATACGCGTGGCAGATAAAGGTGAACCTGGCTGAGCATGAAACCCAGCGCAATGCCAATAGTGATTATGCCGACAGACCACCAGATGTATTCGGTGCGGCTGAGATTGCTGATGGCAACCGGGGTGCCGGGCTGTGCGGACGTTGTCCCCCGACTGCTGGTGCTTGCCCATAGGTACCAACCGATAATGCCGGTGATTAGGTAATATGCCTGTTCGGCCATGTCGGCGTAGAGGTTGATTTGGTAAAACAAGGCTCCGAACAGGATCACGCCGATGATGCCGATGGGCCAGGTCCAGATGTTTCGGCGGGCGGCGAGCACGACGGCGGCGAAATTGAAAATGGTGCCGATAAATTCGAGCCAGCTTATCTGATAGCCCCAAAGCTCAAAGGCGATTGTTTCAACGCTTAAAAAGGTGGACAGCATTGGATCTCCTTGGGTGGAAAACGATCACAGTAGTTAGTGTATTTAAAACACTAACACAAAGTGTAAAAACAACACCAACCCGTCGCGACGTAGAGCGTCGACAAGCAAAAACCCGCTAAAACGGCGACGGTAAAATCTCCAGGCCAGACGTGCGGAACTTATATAACTTCGCCGGGCGATGCGCCCCTGAAGTCCAATACCCGCCGGTTTCCTCGATAAGCCCCAGGCTTAGAAACTTCTTCCGAAAATTCCGCTTATCCAATTCCCGCCCCCACACCGCCTCGTACGCGGCCTGCACCTGGCTGAGGGTAAACGTCGAATCCACAAGACCCGAAACGGCATTGGAATAACTCATCTTCGACACCAGCCGCTGCCGGGCATAATCAATGATCTCCGCGTGGTCGAAGGCCAACTCCGGCAACGCATCCACCGGCCAGAACTTATGCGGCTGGGTTCCGCCCGGTAAGTCAAGCCCGAAACCACACCCTAGATACACCACCGAAACCGCATGGCCCCGCGGATCGCGCGCCACCGTATCCACCGTGCACAACTGTTCAAAAAAACCAACGTCAGACTGCAAATCCAACCCGACCTTATCGCGCACCACCCGGCTCAAGGCCTCCACCGTGGTCTCCCCCGCCGCGTTATAGCCGCCCGGCAAGGCCCATTCACCCCGAAATGGCTCCGCAGCCCGTTTCAGCAGCAATACCTCCAACGCCCCCTGGGCAATCCGAAACATGACAAGATCAACTGTTAAAGTCGGCGGGCGATAACCAGGTGCAATATCCATAATCAAAACCAAGAGTAACACTTCCCAACTGCCGCGAAACCCACGACTTTCGACTACCCTTTAAACCGTGGCTGAAAATCTAACAAAACACCTAGCGAAACTATCCAAGCGCGGACCGCACCGGGTACTGACGGGCGAACTCGATTTCGTGGGACTACCAGGAAAGATCTACACGCCCGCCGAAGGGCACGCGCTGGCTGGCGTTGCGTTTGGTCATGACTGGCTGAAAGACATCAAGAATTACCACGCCACACTCCGCCACCTCGCTAGCTGGGGCATCGTTGTCGCCGCGCCCAATACCGAAACCGGCCTCACCCCCAACCATCGCGGTTTTGCCTCCGACCTGGAAACCTGCCTGCAGGTACTCACCGGTGTCAAACTCGGTACCGGCAATATCACCGTGGCCCCGGGCCGCATCGGCGTCATAGGGCACGGCATGGGTGCCGGTGCCGCCGTGTTAACCGCCGCCGGTCGAGGCAACCTTAAAGCCGTGGTCGCAGCCTACCCATCAACCGTGACCCCTTCCGCCGAGGAAGCCGCCGCCGAAGTACATTCCCCCGGCCTGGTTCTAGGCACCGGCGAATACGCCTTCTTCGATTACGGAAATCCCGCTAACCTCGCCGCGCAATGGGCAGGCCCGGTGGCCTACCGGGAGGTTGAGGGCGCAAACCACGATGTGCTTAACGAGTCCCGGCTCTTCCCGCTTCTGACCGGCCTGTGCAACCGGCACATCACCAGGGAGCGGGTACGCGGCCTGATTACCGGGTTCCTGCTGGCCACTTTGACCAACGAACGCAAGTACTCCGGCTTCCGCGCCGCCGACTCCTACGCCAAGAAAGTAACCTCCATCCACGGCTCGGAGCTACTGGCCAAGGCAGATTTCGCGCAGTACGCCGACTAGCCATCACATCTTCCGCAGCACCCCTTTCACCTTGCCTTTCCTGCGCAAGGTGCTAGGCTGCCGGGGCATCTCACCGTCGCCTACTTTACGACGCCCGGCGGTGCGATTCGCTTCCGCCTCAACGGCCTTTAGCTGCGCTTCAAATTCCGCCATGCGTTTATCCGTTGCATGCCGAAACTTCTCAATAAAATCCGCGTATTCCATCTCAATTACCACCCTCCGGCATTACGTACATCATCCGTTTGAATCGGCTGCGCTGCCACCGGTTGCGGCGCAGGCGGCGGACACGATACCTGCGAATGTGGTGTCTGCATCGCTGACGCTCCCTTATGCCCCACCGCAGTCGGGGCATAAGGTTCGTTCTTTGTCGCCATAACAGGCGGTACCTCTTTCTGCCCTATAGGCTTAGTGTGTTGATGCTCTTCAGCAGCCGCCTGCCCGGCAGCAGTAGATTGCACATCACGCGAATCCGATGCCGCTAGCACCGTTTTTTCAGCTGGAGCATCATCGTCAGCTCCGGTCACAAAATCGACCAGCCGATCAACGTCATCACCAATGCCCACCACGGTTTGTTTCACCGTCCCCAGCACGTCAACGGCCGCAGCCATCGTTTTCGCCGCACCGGCGGCCAGGGTTTCCGACATTGGATGTGGCGTAGACTGTTGGGCATTCGATTCCGCGAGGGTTTCAACCACGTCGACCAACTTTCCATAGCTTGCCGCGATCGCATGATCCCGCTCACCGCAAATATCCGTCATCGCGGACAGCGACTCATCAACGACACCCGCCCCAAGCGAAACCAACTGGGCAAAACCTTCTGGATTTTCCGCCGGATCTATGCTGCTGAGCATGGTTGCCAGCATGTCGATCTGCGCCGCCGCGCGCTCCTCCACCCTCTGGCATTGGTTCGTGGCTGAATCATTGATCTCATCGACGGCTGACGATGCGGCGTCTGCTTCTTTGCCTGCGGATTCCGCATCATCGGAGGCACCAAACCAATCCGATATCAACCCCTGCAACGCATCGCCAATGAGCCCGACTGCAACGTCGACAAGCACGCCGGTTATCACCTCGGAGATTCCGGCCGCGGTTTCCGACTGGGACGAACCCCGCACGAGCTGGGCGGCTGATCGGATAGCCGAGGTATCCAGACCCTTCGTCGCGCCAAAAGCCCGCTCAACCTGGGCAATCGCCTGGGTGGGTGGGCGATAGGTGCCGCGACTCGCCGTCACCAACTTTTCAATTGCACGCAATAATATGCTGGTTATGCCGCTTCTCATCGCTGCCCACCGAACCCACTGGCGTTATCGACATCAACCGCCGCTATCAACGCCACATCAGCGTCCGCCGCAGCAGCGGCCTCCTTGACGTTGACGATCTGACGCGCGATGCGATCATGCAACCGGCCAAACGCGGCCGCCAACCGTTGCTCATACTCGCCGAAATCACGCCCCAATGCACCAGCTGAAACCTGCGGGATATCCGCATTATGCACGCGAATTTGAGTATCAGCCTCACGCTGTAAGTCGCCCAATAGACTCCGCGCTACTGGCACATCGACCTGTATTCGACCTGACGTCATGGTAACCAACCTCTTTTCCAAAAAATCCGACGCCGCAACCGGCGCCCCAGTAAAAAGTCGCTTACCTAGTTAGACTCACCCAAACCCCCATTTGGTTCCATGAAAATTTTCCCCCACCCCAGATGGGTAAACTCGCACCACCATAGCCCCACCCCCAGGGCGCTTAGCGGTGCAGGAAAACCACCGTTAGCCTGGCATATTAATTACACACGATGCACACCGCATGCCCGGCTGCCGCCGCTTTCGAATAAAAATCAGCCAGACCGGTCACCACTTCCACCACGTCATCGTCGTCAATGGTTGGTGCCACCACAGCCAATTTCTCAGCAAAATCCGCCACTTCTTGAGCCGTGGAAATAATTACCGGTGGGTCCTCGACAATAGTGGTCACCCCGTAGATCGCCGGGATCAAGCTGGGATCGTGTTCTGTGAAATACTCCGCCGCGAAATGCGGCGCTTTATCAAACTCGATGTAGTCTTCGACTTCGGTATCGTCCTCTTCTTCTAACCACTCGAAAACAATATCGGTAGCAGTATCCTCATCGGGTGCTGCCTGCAAACTGGCCAATTGCTCGTCGCTAAGCTCGAAATAATACGGAACAATCATTTACGGTCCTCCTTATATGCTGCTTGGTCTTTTACCAAGACTAGCGGCGATCGCTGCCGCGTGGGGCAAACGAAAAGCGAAAATCCGTCACACATCTGGCGCGCAACATGAACGATACGCAGCCATATAAAAAGCATCGATATCGACGTCTTCCCTGCTAAACGAGTATTCGTACAGGAACTCATCCAGCTTCCTATCGTCAGCAATCGCCTCACCCGCCACCGACACCGCGCTCGCAAACCGCGCCCGATAAAACAACGGCCGAACCAGCTTGGGCGATTCATCCGCATCCAAGCAGTCCAAATACACGTCATCAGCTTCCTCAGCCCACTCTGCGAAATTCTCCGGCCTAAACAACTGCTCGGAATCTCGCAGCAACGCCGACATCTCCGCCGACACCGCAGTTCCCGGATCAGTCGGCGCAACCCGATCCAACCAATCGGCCACCACAACCGCGATAAACCGCCTGCGCTGGGCTTCGTCCAGCCCGCAAATCAGCTGCAATTCCTCCGAAAATTCCGGCGGCGACACCAATACGAACACAATCTATCCCTAACTTTTGCTTTTCGACGACACCGCTGCGGGCTAAGGTAGCCAGGGATTAATGCCTTTCTCCGCGAGTACATCCGCCCACGCGTCAACAAGCAACGCTATGGACTTTTTATCTTCCTTCGTTTTCACAAGCGGCACCAAACGATCCCACTGCTCCTGTGACAAATACGGCGTCGCATAAAAAATCACCGACGCCACATCACAACTATCCTTCGTCTTATCAGCAAGACCCTTAAACAACGCATCAATCTTGCCCACAATAATCTCCGGATGCTGCTCCAACTTCTCATTCACAACCGACGGAAACCACGGCACAACACCATTCTTCACCAACTTCTCACGCGTCTTCGCAACATTAATTCGCAACGACGACTGCGTCTCAAAATCATCAAACTTCGGCGCAATCACATCCCACTGCTCCTGCGAAAGCTTCGGCAACAACCCCATCAACACAAACAAAAAATCACGCGCATCACCAGAAGCAATCAACCCCCCCAACTCAGCAACCCGCCGCTTACTACCACCAGCCAATCTTCCCAAAACACAAGCAGCATTAACCCGAATACTACCTAATAACAGGTCTTTTTCACCCTGCTCAGGTAAAGCACGAAAGGCATCCACCGCAGCCTCCCACTGCAACGCATGCTTCGCCTTCACATGGTCATAAATCCACGAAATAACGTGACCGACCATAACTGGATATTCCCGCAAGTCCTCCACCAAAAAAGGTGAATGTTCAATCACCGCCAACACAAGATCATCAGAAACAGAAACATGCCGCGACGGCAACCGATCAGGCAAACCAAACTTCACCAACACCTGCGACAGCACAACACGCTGCTCATCCAAAGAACTTCGCTTAGACATAATCGTTGTTCCTTTCGCCAAGTACTGGATGAAGTTGAGCCTTTCCGTGCAGGCTTATTTCCAGACGCTGCGCATGAGCATCAAACCACTCCGCCATCTCACCCGCCACAAAAGTAACTTGACTCAAATGCGGCAACCGAAACAACCCCAGCGCCTCCTCATCAGGCTGAGTAACCATCAACCGGCGGACTGAATGAATCGGCCGCTCATACTTCGGCAACGCCAAATTCTCACGCCGATACACAATCCGCTCAGAATGATCCAAATACTCACTCGACAACTCAAAACAAGTACTAACTATAAAAGCAGCAACATCACTAGAGCCCAATCGAATCGGAAACGCGCGCACCCGTGAATCAAGCGCTGAGAGCTCATCCACAAAGGCCTGATTACCAAAGAAGTAACCCATCAAAAGCATGGTAGCGACATGCGGCTTGTCAGAATCAAACTTCGCCAATTGCCGCTCACTAGCATCCAATACGGGAATGATCTTCTCACTACACCGCGTCGCAAATTGCGGCTGATCAAAACAAAAACTCAAATAATCATCAACCCGAGTTTGCTTAATCGGCTGGCCAGGAAACACACCAAGAAAATCATCACGCGACAAAATCGCATATACCGTCTCTGGGTTAATCACATGCGCTTCCTTCCCACGGAACTACCCCATACTTATCGACGTTTTTACGTTAGCTTCTTAGTTTCCGCAGCCCACGGTAACCACGGATTGATACCTTTCTCCGCAAGTACATCCGACCACGCATCAACAAGCAACGCTATGGACTTCTTATCTTCCTTCGTTTTCACAAGCGGCACCAAACGATCCCACTGCTCCTGCGACAAATACGGCGTCGCATAAAAAATCACCGACGCCACATTATGACTATCCTTCGTCTTATCAGCAAGACCCTTAAACAACGCATCAATCTTGCCCACAATAATCTCCGGATGCTGCTCCAACTTCTCATTCACAACCGACGGAAACCACGGCACAACACCATTCTTCACCAACTTCTCACGCGTCTTCGCAACATTAATTCGCAACGACGACTGCGTCTCAAAATCATCAAACTTCGGCGCAATCACATCCCACTGCTCCTGCGAAATCTTCGGCAACAACCCCGTCAACACAAACAAAAAATCACGCGCATCACCAGAAGCAATCAACCCCACCAACTCAGCAACCCGCTTCTTACTACCACCCGCCAGTCTTCCCAAACACACAGCCATCACTACACGATCATCGCCTTTTAGCCTGTCACCGTCCTCCCTACTCGGCAACGCACGAAACGCCGCCACCGCAGCATCCCACCGCGACGCATGCTTCGCCTTAACATGCGAGTCTAAACACGAAACAAACTCACCAAGCACCATCGGATAGTCCAACAAATCCGAAACAATCTCAGGCGCATGCTCCACCATCGCCAACACCACATCATCAGAAACAGAAACATGCCGCGACGGCAACCGATCAGGCAAACCAAACTTCACCAACACCTGCGACAACACAACACGCTGCTCATCATACGAAAACCGGTTCGACATACTCTAATTTCTCCTACCAATACCCTAACTGTCTACCTGCCACAAATATTTGAGATTCATTGATTCGATGAAGGAAAACATGACCATTTTCATCTATTGCTCTCATTAGTGGACGACTTATTTTAGTGTCCTTCAGGACGAAAATGTGATATTCAATTCCTTCAGCCTTTGTATAATCAATACCGTCTTCAATCTGTTTTGATCTTCCTAGCGTTTTAACTGCCTTGTCTTCAGGAATTCCGAGATAAGCATCTGTACGACGATCGAAAAGTCGCCCATCAGAAATCCGATCACGTACATCGACAGTATAAAACACCCGTCTATCATCGTGGAGCATACCTAGTTGATCCGCATGCAGTTTTGCCGCTAATTCACCTACTTTGCCTTTTTGAGTGGGGGATAACCCAGTAAAGATTCGGCCGAATCTAGTTTTCCTCCATGCTGATGGGCAATACTTCAACCCGTAGTAGTCGATGAGAACAGTGGGGTTGGTGACGTAGCCTTGGGGTGTTGCTATGTTCGGTGTGATTCCGAGTGGATCTTGGGCGTTATAGATTCCGGCTTCTGGTTGGTAGTACCGGTACCGGTTATACA
>NZ_JAUNKC010000006.1 GCF_030532965.1 Corynebacterium sp. | reverse complement strand
CGAAAAAGTGTGGCACAATAGCAAAGCACGCGGTGTTCCTTTCAGTTTGATTTTCTTTTGACAAAAACCATTCTGAACCTAGAACCCCGCGTGCTTTGCTATGACACACCCACAAAACCCCCAAAACCACAGGTCAACATTTCATACACATTTTCCTGGTGAGAAAACCTCAACTGTCGTATTACACAATCTCTCCTTTGGTTCCCTGCTAGCGTAGACCCGACCTGGCAATGAAGTCAACCTTTGTCGCGCGGACGCTTGGAGCGTCGAAAAGCAAAAACGGGCAGGCACCCACTTTAAGTGTTCCCAGCCCGTTACGTCGCGCGGTCATAGCGGTGGCGTTAAAACTTTGCGTTCTTCCCCTCGCCGCTGACTAGATAAAGCTTCTTTAAAATCGGGTAACCGACGATGATGCCGACCGACCCCCAAGCGATGCCTTCTAATTGCACGCCAAACACTGTGAGGGTCAAATTTCCGATACCGGCGACCAGAGCGACAGCGGCGGCAGTTAAGTTAACCGGATTATTGAAATTCACGTTGTTGTCTTGCCAGATTCGTACACCCAGCATGCCGATCAATCCATATAAGACCATCGCGGCGCCGCCTAAAACGCCAACTGGAATCGTAAAAATCAACGCACCAAACTTCGGAATGAATGCAAGCACCACCGCAGTTGTCGCAGCAACCCAGTATGCAGCGGTGGAATATACACGAGTCGCCGCCATAACGCCAATGTTTTCCGCATATGTGGTTGTACCGGAACCGCCGAAGCCACCGGCCAACGTAGTGCCCAAACCGTCCGCGATTAGGGCATCGCCAGCTAGGTCATCAAGATCCTTCCCGGTCATCTCAGATACTGCCTTGACGTGTCCAACGTTTTCTGCAATCAGAACAACGACGACAGGCAGCGTTATGAGGACCGCCGAAACCTTAAATTCTGGAGTGTGAAACTCCGGAACGCCCAGCCACGCGGCAGCAGCTACTGTATCCGCAGCGCCCTCTGACAGGTTTCCAGTAACCGCGGCAAAAACCCATCCCACGATGACGCCGAGCAGAATACCTAATCGAGCTATCATGCCGCGGCCAGCCACGGTGAAGACAATAATCGCAACTAACGTGACCAAGGCAACCAGCGGCTGACTTTGAAAATTGTCTGCTGCAACTGGCGCGAGATTCAAACCAATCAATGCGACAATCGCACCCGTGACCGCAGGTGGCATGACAAGATCGATGACCCGTTTGCCAAGTTTCTTAACGATAAAGCCGATGATGACAAGTACGAGACCGGCAACTACCACACCGCCTAGTTGAACCCCGATGCCACTGCCTTGCGACGCCAACAACGGCGCAATGAACGCAAACGACGATCCTAAATAAGACGGCAATCGGTTCCGAGTTACCAACAGGAAAATCATGGTTCCCACACCGGAGAACAACAACGTTGTATTCACCGGGAAACCAGTCAATGTCGGTACCAGCAACGTTGCACCGAACATGGCGATCACGTGCTGCATGCCAATTCCGATGGTGCGAGGCCAATCAAGCCGTTCATCGGGCGCAACTACCGCACCCGGTTTGATGGTTTTCCCATCACCGTGCAGGGACCATCCCCAGGAAGCTTTACTCACGAAACCTTATTATTTCGTGTCTCGCGATAAATGTTCAAGTTGGTGAAAGCACTCAGACGGAAACTTTGAACCACTTCGTTAGGTATTGCTCACAAGGAACTCGCTAAGCTCTTCCGCTAGCGAATGCGGAAGTCGAACCTCCATTGCTGTGCCTTCTGGCAAGTATTCTTCCCGTAACACAGTGCCGTTTCGGTGCAGCCGCGATACAATCTCGCCTCGGGTAAATGGAATCAACAACTCGACATGTGCGTCTTTTGAATTAAGAAAGAGCTCAATACGAGCTTCCAGTTCCGCGATCCCCTCGCCAGTGTGCGCGGAGACGAATACTACGTCATCGAGGGCATGCCGCAGCTGCGCCAATACCAACGGGTCTGCAGCATCGATCTTGTTCACCACGATGATTTCCGGCGGCGCATCGACCTTTAATTCCCGCACAATATCAGTGACAACCCCATTAACCGCTTCGAATTGTTTCAGCGGAAATGGATCCGAGCCGTCCACGACGTGCAACACGAGGTCTGCTTCCACGACTTCTTCTAAAGTAGACCTGAAGGCTTCCACCAATTGGGTAGGCAGATGCCGCACGAATCCAACCGTATCCGTGAACACGACGGAGCGGCCGTCGGCAAGTTCCGCCCGCCGAGTCGTGGGATCCAGCGTCGCAAACAATGCGTCCTCCACCAATACACCCGCGCCGGTGAGCGCATTGATGAGCGACGACTTCCCCGCGTTCGTATATCCGGCAATCGCAATTTGCGGAATGGGGGACGACTTCCGCTGCGACCGCTTCACATCGCGGGCGGTTTTCATACCGGCAATCTCTTTGCGTAGCTTAGCCATATCACTGCGCAACCTGCGCCGATCAGCCTCAATCTTAGTTTCACCCGGCCCGCGTAGACCCACGCCGCCGTTGGAACCAGCACGACCACCCGCCTGTCGAGATAATGCACCGCCCCAACCTCGAACTCGGGTAATCAGGTACTCCATTTGGGCGAGCGATACCTGTGCTTTACCTTCTTTACTCTTCGCATGCTGAGCAAAGATATCGAGGATAAGCATGGTGCGGTCAATCACCTTGACATCAAGTGCTTTCTCCAACGCGATCATCTGCCCTGGAGAAAGCTCACCATCACAAATAACGGTGTCTACAGCGGTCGCCATGACGATTTCTTTTAGCTCTTGCACTTTTCCTGATCCGATATAGGTTCCGGGATCTGGCCGGTCACGTTTTTGATAAAACATTTCGACCACCTCGGAACCGGCAGTTTCTGCTAGAGCTGCCAGTTCTTGCATATTCGCGTCGATTTCGGCAGTTGTCCCCTCAGTCCACACGCCGACCAAAATAACTCGTTCCAAGCGTAGCTTGCGGTATTCAACGTCATACCCATCATCCTGGTCTGTGGCGTACGACCTACCCCGTGACAAGCTACGTAAGCTCGAGCGGTCTTCCAGATCAAGTTCACCAACGGTCGGGTGCGTTTGTGGACTAGCACCGGCCTTTGGCGCGGCGATCGACGCAGAAATCTGCGTTGAAACTGACTCTAATTCGTTTTCGAATTCGCGCTCGTTCGAACTGGTAGTGACTGTTGTATTTCGGAACGCCTGCTTGAGAATCGACTCGGTGGAATTCTCGGTTTTCTTTTTATCATTCATATGTGTAGTCATCGTTACTGCATTATTCTTCCATGCATCCTCTGATACAGCCAAGAGTTGGCGGTAATTAGCCGACGGTGATCGCGTATTGCGAACGCCATCAGACGGAACACCAACCAGTTTCTCTCGTTCAGTGCTTAGGCTTGACCTTAAGTTAGCTAAGGGGTGGCTGCCTGCGGGAATCAAGGTGTCGATGCTTTTCACCTAACGGCTTAAATTTCGTATTAAAGTCTTAGATTTTTCTTCTATATCGGCACTGCTCCTAAGCAGGTGCTGAAATAGTGTTATAAATCTGCAACCGCCACAATGAGTGTTTATTTGTCAATTAGTCGTAAAATACTTGCCTATGGGCAAAGATCTTTTCGCGTTGGGAATGAAGTATGAGAAATGGCAAGATGCTGTTGAAGCAGCCATTTCCACGAATCAGTTGTCCGTCATCGGTGAATTAAGAGGCGGCCAACTCGTCCAATACTCCGATCCATCCGGCGCACAGATCAATATCTTGGCGGTAGAGCCTTTTGCTACCTTCGCAGGATTTGAGGCACAGGCGCAAAGTTTTGCACACGTGTCAATGATTAATGATGTCGTTGCGCTGTGCGAAATCGTTGATTACAACGGCCAACCAGTAACAACGCTGACCTGTAACTTGTCACAGGGACCGCTTCTTGCTGAGCAACCTGAACAACGTTGGCAACAAATGGGAATTACCGCACTCATGTATGCAGAGGGGCTACGCCACTTTTCTAGCGTGCAAGAATTCGAATCCGAAATGTCACAAGAAGTAGGTTTCGTGGTTTCCGAGGGTGCACAAACCATAGCGGCTGGCAACGGCGCTGTAACCCCAAGTGCAATCGCAGACATTGCGGTCCGAGTCCTTGAAGCCGAATACCGTCACAATGCACTGACTGGGCAACGGTTTATCCATGCCACCGTGGATGGCTCTTTCGCTTTGGATGTATGCATTCCAGACACCATCGAACTACCGGAAAAGAACAGTGTGCTAGCAGGACAAGCAATCATGGTGGGATCCATCATCGCTCCACAAGGTTGCGGCGATGGATCCGGGGGATGCGGCTCCGGCGGTTGCGGTTGTGGTGGGCATTAAAAATGTTAGTGCGAGAGTGTGATGTCATCATGAAAGAACTCGATGCAATAGACGATCAAAGTCCACAGCCTCGGTGGCCGTGGTTCGTGATAATCGGTGCCTGTATCTTATTGACGTATTTGCTCAAATACGAAGGAGTGGCACTATCTGCGGTCATTTTGGTTGCTGCGTTTTTCGTTTCTCGGTATCAGCCGAACTCGTTGGAAACCGATGCATTGAAGTCTTCGATCGCCTTGTCTCGGGAGGACATAGAAGATGTCCTTGCGAAGTATGATGAGTTTCTTTCCAGTACGGATGCAGATGCCATTGCAGATAGAACACTACATCGGCCCGCCTTAGCTGATGAGGACTGTACAGATCCAGATATCTCAGCTTTTCATTTTCTTGCAGCGTCGTCTCGAAGGTTTGCATCGCGCGTGAACGCACGGCTCAAGCGCAACCTTAATGTGCAACAGCTTGAAGCGCTTTTGGTCGTAACAGACCGCCGCGCGCTCGAGTTAAAGGAGGCATGGTTGCAAGCTAGGCGGGCAGCACATCGATTAGGCCAGGATTATATTTAATTCTGTTTTCGGTTTGCTTTTCGACGAAAATCCAGCGCAACCTTTGACAGCAGTCATTTTTATTGCACACATCAACAAAGATTAAAGAACTTTAATCTTATGAAAACATCAGAACCGCCCCTTGCTAAACATAACGAAAAGCCTAGTCTTTCTTAGATAATTCGTTCCTTGGTGGACGTCCGACCCGTAGCCATAAAATGCCACTGCCAGCAAAAATATAAACGGTACCGCATCCAATAATTGCTGGTTTTACCCACTTTCAAATATGTCAACCAGCACATATTTTAAGATTCAAGTAGAGGTTTAAAGATGAAATCCCGCTCCAAAACGAATATCTTTAAGGGTGAATTTACTGTAATATCAGAAGCTGACAGTTAAGACCGTTTTAAGAAAAGCGGGTTAACATTATTATTCTGAATGGAAAACTTTGGTAATCTCATAGAGAGTTCGATTCTTATATAGGGACGTAAACGGCACATTAAGCCCCGTGCAAACCGCGAACCCAAACCATAAGAATCACACCAAAACTTAGGTTCCGCTTATATAGAACCGCTGTGGAGTATCGAGAAGAGGAGAAGGAAACTTGAGCAAGCGCACCCGCGCCACACGAGTTTTGGCAACAGGATTAAGCACCCTGTTGGTTTCCGGCGTGCTCAGTGCTTCGCTTTCCAGTAACGCTCAACAAGAAGAAACTGAGGTCGAAGTAGTTGGCGTTGTTCCAGTCCCAGTTCCAGTCGCGGTTGTCCCCTTCGTTGTAGCTCCAGGATCTCCAGATTCCGTGGCGGTAGGTCCCGCTATTCCGATCGATGTTGATCCGATCACGATAGAAGCACCAGTCCCTGCACCGGCTCCTGCTCCCGCGCCTGCCCCGGCTCCGGCACCAGCGCCCGCTCCTGCACCGGCCCCTGCCCCATCACGGACGGCACCAGCCAGCCCTACACCGCCCCGTGCCCCCGAGGCGACAACTCCGAGCACTGTATTGCAGTACCCGGAACCCACAGTCCCAGCTGGAGTTGATCCCACCCCAAGTGAGAGGCCTTCTAAGGAACCAAGCGACTCGCCAACGAGCAACAACAATTCCGCCTCATCGACAAGCAGCAGCTCTAAGAAAGAACCGGAACAGCTCGCCCGCGACGAAACCATTGGAAATAATCCTGATGCGTTCGTATTCACCATTGATACCCGGCTGACTCCGCATAACCCGACCAGCTACGCACTCACCGCGCTCGGATCGGAAGGAGTTGAACCAAACTTCGAAGTCTTCTGCGATATTAAGGATCCAGCTAATCGGTTCCGCGTCGAAGAAACCACCGGTGATGCCGTTTGTAATTACAAAAATCCCGGTAAATATACCGTGATGCTGAAGGGAAACTACCCGCATATAAAGCTTGGTGTCAGCGACCGGCAGGCCAGTACCGCGAGTGCATTGGTCAGTGTTGATTCCTGGGGAATGAATGTCTGGCGCAGCATGGAAGGAATGTTCCAAAAAGCCAATAACTTGGAATTCTCCCCTTACTCTGGCGCACCAAACATGTCCCAAGTTCAATCGACTGCGTACATGTTTGAAGGTGCCACCCTTTTCAACGGTGACCTTTCGGGGTGGAATACCGGAAATGTCCGCGACATGTCCGGGATGTTCATGAATGCGCACGCATTCAATAGCAATATCTCCGGATGGGATACATCTCACGTCGAAACCATGCCAAGCATGTTCCAGTCGGCGCACTCTTTCAGTGCGGACATCAGTGGTTGGAATACCGCAAACGTTCGCAACATGAACGATATGTTCACCGATGCTAAAGCATTCGACGTGAATTTGCGCACCTGGAATCTGGCATCGATCCAGAAGTTAAACAATATTTTTGATAACTCTGGGTTGTCTCCGATCAACTATTCCTCGACACTTGACGGCTGGGTGCGGCAACAGTATTCGCCTTACGGATTGAATATCGGCGCTGCTGGTGTCTATTGGTGCCCACACCCAAGTTTCGACGAAACCTTGGCCAAGTTGACGGAAAAAGGCTGGACTCGCAACGACGCAGGCGCTGCTGAGGAATACCAAGGACCAGTTATTTCGGTTGTCAATAAAGAGGATCTGGATTCCGACAAAGACGGCCCAGTTACCATCAAAATTACTACCGACGAACCATTGCGGGCGATTTCTCCTGAATGGAAAGAGGTTCCCACTGAACCTAATACGTATTCCCGAGTCTTCGAAGAAGACGAGACCATCACCGTCAAGGCCTGGGACAACTACGGCAATCCATCATTGTCCTTGATAACCGTCAGTGGTTTCGATATCACCCCGACCTCTGTATCTGAGAATTCTACGTTGTCGCCGTCATTGCGCATCGCCACGATGACCGCGTTTATCGCGCTGCTGCTCCTACTTGCAGTATTCGGCGCATACGTTGTCTACGATCGTCGTACCGCTGGTAAAGACACTGCATACCTTCGGTTAAAGGAAATGCAACGCAATAGTTAAACGACAATAGTCGCCCAACTTTCATGGAGAAAGAGGGCGACTATTGTCTTTCGTTTTATGGCAAAACCGCTGTTTTCGAAACGACCCCTTCAGCGATGATTTTTGATGGTCCCCGGAGCTGCGATCCCGTTTCTGTTAGGGTTACGAGCACCTCGCCGCCAGGGACAACAACCCGAACACTTCCTAGGTCAATACCAGCATCAGCAAGAGCCGCACGTGCCGCAGCAACTGTGCCGGTGCCACAGGAACGTGTTTCGCCGACACCGCGTTCGTACACCCTCATGTGGCACATTGGAGTTTCCGTGTCAGTGGTCAAAGCAGTTAAAATCTCGACATTGACCCCCGCTGGGAAAAACTCCTGGTCGAAAACGGGCTGAACCAGCTCTAGGTCCGCTAAATCGCTAGCAGTTAAATCAGGAACCACGCACGCCAAGTGCGGGTTGCCCATATCGACACCTAAACCAGCAAAGCTGCGATCGCCGATCTCGCAGGTAGATATTCCAGTTACTACCGGTTCCCCCATTTCCACCGAAACATCAGCGGTGAGGTCGTCGCAGTTAAAGACGGTGGCCTCTTTCCCACCTGCGCGGGTGCCAATCGTAAACGAATCTGTGGTCACCAATCCCCGACTGCGAACGAAATGGGCAAAAACCCGGGTGCCATTCCCGCACATTTCCGCAATCGATCCGTCAGCGTTGTAATAATCCATGAACCAATCGGAACGATCAACACCCGCTGGGATTTCGGTGATCAGGCCAGCGTCGAAAAGCGCACCGGTTCGGGCTACCCGGAGCAATCCATCACCGCCAATGCCTGAGCGCCTATTACAAAGCGCGGCAATGAATTCCGGATGCAATTCCTGGTGGGCATCAGGATCACAAATAATCACAAAATCATTTTCTGTTCCGTGTCCTTTCAGAAACGGAAGAGTACCATGATCGCTACTAGCATTCATTGGGTTTCCTGCATCCTTCTATTTACGCAGCGGCTGTATCTCTGCCTATTGTAACGCTAATTATTTACCTACAGATCTGCGTTCTATCACTGCGGTTGCATGGGCTTGTGTATCCGTCGCCGCTGGTATCCAGGTAATCCGTGGATCCTTTTTAAACCAGCTCTTTTGCCGTCGCACATAGCGCCGTGTTGCGATCGTCGTTCGCTCTTCAACTTCCGCCCAAGAAAGCTCGCCAGCCATCGCCGCCAAAACTTGGGCGTACCCAATGGCGCGTCCCGCCGTTGAATCTGCAATCAAACCTTCCGTGTTGACTAACCGTTGTACTTCTTCGATAAAACCTGCTTGAAACATCTGGCGAGTTCGTTCTTCGATACGTGGATTCAACCATTCCGGAGTGGTTTCTAAACCAAGTAAAATGCTGCCCCATCGCGGCGGTGCGGTTTTGGAGGGCTGACTGGCTTTAAATGGCTGGCCGGTTAGCTCAATTACTTCCAACGCCCGAACGGTCCGGCGGGGATCTTTGTCTTCGATTATTTCGGCAGCTTCTGGATCCAACTTCGCCAATTGATTGTGCAATTCGTCGACTCCATGTTTCTCAAGTCGTTCTTCCCACTTGAGGCGCACGGTTTCGTCTGTGGGTGGAAACTGCCAATCGTCGATAAGCGACTGGACGTAGAGCATGGAACCACCAACTAACACTGGGAGCTTGCCGCGTCGACTGATGTCCTCAACAACCGCAACTGCTTCCGATTGAAAGCGCGCAACTGAAGCTGTCTCTGTAACTCGCCAAACATCAAGCATATGATGTGGTATTCCGCCGCGTTCGGATTCCGGAAGTTTAGCGGTTCCAATGTCCATGCCCCGATAAAGCTGCATGGAATCCACGTTGACGATTTCGCCACCATATTCCTGTGCTATTGCTATCGCCAGTGCGGACTTACCGGAGGCAGTGGGGCCTACAATCACTACGGGGACCTGTGGTTTCATGAGGTAGTCAACTCCCATCGTGCAACGTACCGACCGACGCCTAGCGAAAAATCGCTGGCGACGAGCTCAGCTTTAGTAACGTGCGGCACCAATCTGGTTAATTCGGACCAAATTCTAGGATCCAAAACTCCGGCTTGAACCATGCGTGCACGGTCGTACTGACCGCAGTACTTCTTCGGGTTCCCTAGGAATTGTTCACACCACTGATGAATTTCTGGCGCGTGGTCAAGCAGCGAAAGCGGAGCGCGTGCGGTTAACCCAGCACTACCGTCTACAACCGCCACGATCAGCCCTGGCGACAGCGCTGCAGTATCGGAAGCTGCAGTTTCCGGCACAGTGAAACCAGCCGATTCGAGAAAAAACCTAGCAATGAGTTCCGGCAGATAATTTCCACCTGAAACTGTCACATCAGGCGCACCCCAGGCAGCAAACGACCCAGTAATGTTCGTTTGGTAATCACTATCGTGAGAACACAGAATGCGAACAGATCGCTCCGATCCACGCGAACGTGTAGAAGCCAGAGATGACAAAAGGTCCGATACCGTTTCCCGGATTGCCATGCCGACGGAATCTCCGAAACCAAGACCCGGAATTATTGCAGGGCTTCCTGGAATTATTACCACTGTTGTAGGTATGCGTTCGTCATCGTGTTCCCTCACCTTCACTACCCTACCTTAATGGCCAATCCCCTAATCCGATCGACGGTTGTGGGATGGACGTCCGGTCAAAATTCGCTGGAAGATTGGTTGTTCGCAACACTCTGGCGTCCTATTTTTGACAATTAAACCAATAAAATTTGGGATTTTTCGGCGCCAACCATGACATACCTTCCGATTACGCGGTATGTTGGTCAATAGTGTTTGTTGGCATGTATGTCTGCGGACACGTTGCTCGCGTCATTGTTAGCTTGCAGTTTTGCCAGTAGTAAAAGTGATGCGAATTTCAGGTTAACAACTTCGGCAGCCGCGTCGCGCGGTACGAGATACTTTTAAGGAAACAGCCATGAGCACTCCCAATCCTCCGAAGCCAGGTCCACGTCCTGGTCCCCGGCCTGGTCCACGTCCTGGAGCTTCCGTTGCAGCTCCGGTGGTTTCTGCTCAGCCACCAGCGCAAGCAGCCCCAGCATCCGATCCGGCACAGTGGGGACGCGTGGACGACAGCGGTAACGCCTACGTTAAAACCAAGGACGGCGAACGGCTGATTGGGTCTTGGCAAGCCGGAACTCCCGCCGAAGGTTTGGCGCATTATGGTGCGCGTTTCGACGATCTGGCTACCGAAGTTGTCTATTTGGAAGCGCGGTTGGTCTCCCACCCTGGCGAAGCTAACCACCTAAAGGAAAAAGCCGCACAGTTACAACAGTCTCTGGCAGAGGCAGCGGTCATTGGCGACCTTGACTCGTTACATATTCGACTGCAAACCGTCATCGATAACGCCGATGCCGCAGGGCTCAAGGCCAAGGAAGAAAAACAAGCACGTCGCGCTGCAGCAATTGCCCGCAAAGAAGAGTTGGCAGCCGAAGCCGAATCCATCGCCGAGAGCTCCACAGACTGGAAGCACGCAGGTGATCGGATTCGTGAAATTCTCGAGGAATGGAAGACTATCCGCGGTATCGACCGCAAAACTGATGATGCTTTGTGGCGGCGATACTCTCGTGCACGGGATGCCTTCAATCGACGTCGAGGTGCACATTTCGCGGAGCTAGATCGGGGCCGGGCAGCTGCCCGTAAGGCGAAAGAAGAGCTTGTCGCTCAGGCGGAGCAATTGAAGGACTCGACCGATTGGAACGAGACAGCCCGTGCGTTCCGGCAGCTCATGGATCAATGGAAGAAAGCTGGCCGTGCACCGCGCGAAATCGACGACAAGCTGTGGGATGCGTTTAAAGCTGCACAAGACCACTTCTTCAATGCACGGCACGCGATCCAAGACGAACGTAATCGCGAGTTTGAGGCGAATGCTCAGGCGAAGCAAGCGCTATTAGACGAATACGATCGTTTGATCGATCCGGAAGGTGGTCTCGATCACGCCCGCCAGAAGCTCCGTGAGCTTCAGGAAAAGTGGGAAGAAATCGGTTTTGTTCCTCGGGCCCAGATCCGGGAGTTTGAAGATAAAATCGCCGAGCTTGAAAACCGTGTCACCCAAGCCGCCGACGCGCAATGGCGGCGCACCGACCCTGAAGCCCAGGCGCGGGCTGCGCAGTTCAGCGCACGGGTAGCCGAATTTAATGCTGCCGCTGACGCTGCGGAAGCCAAGGGCAAGACGAAAGAAGCAGAGAAGTTGCGGGCACAGGCAGCTCAGTGGCAAGAATGGGCTGATGCCGCGATCAACGCGGTGGAAACCCGCTAGTCCTGGGTCGTTACTACTTGCTACAGGCAGTTATGATGTTTGTCATGACTGCCTTTTTCCAATTTGAACAACCGCCGCTTGGTATCACAGATTGCGATCCAAGCGACGCATTGTTGTCGTTCGTATTCTCCGCCAATCTCGCCGCGCAGGACGTTTCCGGCGATACAGCAACCTCTACCTCGGCTGGGGCAGTCATCGAGTCACTGAAGGAGAATCCCCAATCGCACACCGTCATTTTGGCGGCAATAACCGGAAGCGCGGCAGCGACCGATTCTGCGATGTCCGCACTGAATTACCCCGTCATTTCGGCGTATACGGACTCGCCTACCTCACCGCTTGTCGACGCCGACCTACTCGGCTATATCGAGGCGTCAGTGCCGCTTCAGGCGCACACCAACGGCATTGACTGCGATGTGATTTTAGATGCCGAGATCGCCCCAATTCCGGGTGAACCTGGGGACGAAACCGAAACCGAGCACTGGTTGACTTTGCTTCATCAGACCAAGGAGTTGGCCAGGCGGTTAGACCGTCAGATAGTTCGGTTATGGCACCCAGTACCGCTCGCCGACGGTGATCTAAATCCACGATTTGCCCAGGCAATAGCTGAAGCTGGCTTCAGCCTCGCCCACGATGAAACCCACGGCTATATCCCCGTTATTGCTAAACGCGGGCTTCCACTGCCCATACTGCCAAACGGATATAGTTTTTGCAGCTATCTCAATCACGATCCGAGCCCTGAACTAGTTTCTGGGATGCTCACGCTTTTCGACGCCGCGAGCACCGATATACCCGTCGGCAACTTGGCGGTAGACCCACAACCATGGACGAAGCAGCGGCTAGAACAAGCGCGGGCCTTATTGCGTCGAAAAGCAAATGAAAACATCACCACGGTACTGCTGAAGGACGGCCACCCTATCGGCTTCTCCGACACGACCAGGCTGGCAGATTCAGATCCCACCGTTGCGGATCAAGGCTCAACCGTGATCGCAGAAAACTTTCGCGGAGCCGGACTCGGCACAGCACTAAAAGAAGCTAGTTTGATAACTACGGCCAACCAGTGGCCAGAGCTGGAACGCGTCTTTACCAGCAACGCCAACTCTAATGTGGCCATGTGCCGAATAAACCAACAACTTGGTTTTACTCCGCAAAGCCGTATCCAGGTGTATCAAGCGACCATCAACCGTTAATCGGCAGCCTCGTTAGTTTTCTTGTGCCGCGCCGCGGCTTGCTGCCGACGATCGTCGATAAACAGCGGATTCGTTTCGGGTGTGTTTTGCTGTTGACTAACCAAAGCAGCACGCTGAGCATAACCAACCTCGTCGAGGTTCTCGTGTTGTTGACGTTGCTGCGCTAACCGTACCTGTTCGTCGGACCGGCGAAGAATCATGTATGACAGCGCAAAGGTAGCAACAATTACCGCAGCTACTTCCAGCAGCAAGCCGATCCCCAACCCGGGACCGCCTGAAATCTCCTTGTCCTGCAGGCGCATCCACATTGCGAGAAGCGAACTGAACAAGGAAATGCCGGTGAGCAAAAACGAAATATTAGCGAAAATCGTGCGCCGTGTGAGGAGCAAACAACCACCGAAAACGACAACGCCCAAGGTGCCGACAATAACGAAGAATTCTTCTACAACACCGATTCGCAAGCCGAGTGCTTCGCCTTGGAGCGTGAGCACTTGCCAGCCACGAACCGCACCGCCATGCGGTAAGAGCAAGCCGATGACAAACAACACCCACGCACCGATCAGGAACTTACCGAAATACTCCAGCGAGAACTTTGCTGCCGCCTTCTTTTCCGCTTCAGCAAGTTCCTGGGCACCTAAAACCTCAGGCGTGGCTTCTTCATGTGCAATCGCACTTTCATTGTTTTCAGTCATTTAACACCTCGCAGGTAGTAAGCCAGTCGTTGAAACATCCGGATGTGTTGCATTCAGACACCAAAGTCTTAACAACCACAGCCACCATCTGAGCAACCAGCAACTGGCGGTGGCGTTGGTGTGCTCGCCGTTGAAATTCGCGGCATGCCCAACCCTACTCCAATTGGCGCGGTAGTAGGTGTCTTACCCGCTTCGCTCATATCGCCGGCTCGGGTACGTCGATGCGATGTCACACCGCTATCGGCGATCAGGTAATGAGGTTTCGCATCGGTAATGACTGTGCTGACGATATCGCCCGGGCGAATGGCACCATCGATGACGCCTTCCGATGCCGCAATAGGCATGAAATGCACTAACCGCCCGTCCCGAGATCGTCCAGTGAGTCGGTGTGTACGGTCGTTCTTTCGGCCGCCGTCAGCTTGAACGAGGAGTTCGACTTCCGTATCGACAAGATTGCGATTCTCTTCCAAACAAATTCGCTCTTGAAGCGCAATCAGTCGTTCGTAACGCTCTTGAACAACTTCTTTAGGAATCTGCTCAGCGTACTCCGCTGCTGGTGTTCCCGGCCGTGGTGAGTATTGGAAGGTATAAGCGCTAGTAAATCTTGCCTTTTCCACCACATCGAGGGTTGCCTGGAAGTCTTCTTCAGTTTCGCCTGGGAATCCCACGATGATATCGGTGGTGATAGACGCATGCGGGATCTTTTCCCGCACCTCGGCCAAGATATTCAAAAACTTCTTCGACCGATATGACCGACGCATTTCCTTCAAAATACGATCAGAACCCGACTGCAACGGCATGTGTAGCTGCGGACACACGTTAGGCGTTTCCGCCATTGCATCAATGACGTCTGAAGTAAATTCTGCCGGGTGCGGTGAAGTAAACCGCACCCGTTCCAAACCTTCAATATCGCCGCAAGCACGGAGTAGTTTAGAAAACGCCGACCGATCCCGATCTTCCGTTGGGTCGGCAAAATTAACCCCATACGCATTCACATTCTGCCCGAGCAAAGTCACCTCGATGACACCCTGCTCGACCAGCGCAGAAACTTCAGCTAACACGTCGCCTGGCCGACGATCCACTTCTTTTCCACGCAAAGACGGAACGATACAAAACGTACAAGTGTTATTGCAACCTACCGATACCGAAACCCACCCTGCGTAGGCGGATTCCCGTTTTGCGGGCAGAACCGATGGGAACTGCTCCAGCGAATCCACAATTTCAACTTCCGCCTGTCGATTGTGAGCCGCCCGATCCAGAAGAGTCGGCAGGGAACCAATATTGTGAGTCCCGAAGACTACATCGACCCACGGGGCTTTTTCCACGACGCGGTCTTTATCTTTCTGCGCTAAACAGCCCCCTACGGCAATCTGCATGCCAGGATTTTCCTGTTTTACACTACGAAGATTGCCTAGCGTGCCATATAGACGCATGTCCGCGTTTTCCCGAACAGCACAGGTATTAAAAACGATGAGGTCAGGAGTGTTGTCCCCCTCAAGCGGGACATATCCCGCTTCCTCTAGCAAACCCGATAAACGTTCAGAATCATGAACATTCATTTGGCAACCAAACGTACGCACCTCATATGTCCTGGGTGCGGTTTTGGCATTATCCACGGTTTTTTCTTCGCTAACAGCTGAAATCACAATTGCCCAGTTTAATCGGCGATCCACCTAAAACCCAAAGGCAATACCTGACACCACCAACGTTTCAAGGCGCCCTAAAAAATCCCCTCCCCCAAAATTCTTATTTAAAACTAAGGTTCGTTAAAGGTTAAGCCTTAAAAACCGGGTCGCACATTTAGGAAAAACCTGCATTATTTGCGATTGGCCCAATACTTTTAACAAAAACCAAACGCGGCCCACACGGACGCTGCCTGCCGATTTATTCCCTCCACCCCCACAAAGGGGGTTATAAATTTTTTTAGAATTTTCAATATATACAGGTAGTGGCACACTATTGCGATTTCCGTTATGAAAGTTGATATTTCAACCTATTCATTAATATATTTCTCAGCTTGACTTAATTTTTTAATCAGGCAATTATTCCTATTAGCAGGTTAACTACCGAATCAACCTGGTCTTTTAAAAGTCACGCCCTCAACGGAAGGACGTTCCGCCAATGCGTAATGTAAGTAAACTTAAGAAATTCACAGTTTCTGCACTGACGTGTTTTTCGATTGCCGCTTTCAGCCCTGCAGCACATGCGCAAAACCCATTCGACGCAGCGCTTCAGCAAGTACACAGTCTCGGCAACCAAGTGCGGTTTACCGCTTTTCCTGGTCAAGCAACCTCAATTGAACAACTTAAAGTTGATACATTCAATGAAATGAATCGCGTGCGCATCGCTCACGGCAAACGTCCTATCGCACGCGATCTTGGTTTTGAGCCGCAAGCCCAAGGGTGGGCACAGTACATGGCCGCCACGGGAACCTATGCGCATAGCATCCGTAATGATGGATCCGGAGAAGTAATCTGGACTACCGATCAGTGGAATGCCCAACTAATCATTGCCACTTTCATGGCTTCGCCTAGCCATAACCGTGCGTTAATGAGCGATGTCCCTAATATCGGCGGTATTGGCATTGCTCAAGGTTTCGGAAACCAGATCTACATCGTTATCCAAAACCGCTATTAAGCCAGCACTAGATCATGGCGCCCACCGAGCAAAAGGAGTGGGCGCCAATTTCGTTACGCTAAAGACTATTGCTTTCTAAAACACCAATTCTTTCCTCAATGGCCTGTTGGGCAATAGCGTAACTGTACCCTTCTGAGAATCCTCTTCGGGCTAGCATCCCTACAATTCGCCGCAGGTACTTATCCCGCTGTTTGTGATCGCAGGGGATCTCTTTAATCGAACTAGCCTTTTTCGTTGCTATTCGTTTAGCGACGTCTTTTTCGTCGTCCTCAGAGATTTGGGCCAAAGCAGCTTCGCGCTCGCTGCGTGAAACTCCTTTGGACTTTAGTTCGCGATCGAGCACCACGCGGCTTTTCCCACTGCGCTGGTGGCGTTGCCGCACCCATTCAGAAGCAAAAAGCGCGTCATCGATCAATCGGCATTCCGCTAGGTCGTCTAACACACTCTCCACTAACGTCGAATCGAAATCCAGACGCAGCAACCGGTCACGTAACTCCGAGCGGGAGCGGCCCCGCTGGTCCAGTAATAACAATGCCCTACGGCGTATTTCTTGCTTTCCCTTTTCAACAACAGGGTCGAACAAGTCACTGCCGTTTTCAAGATAATCAGCGAAAGCTTGTTGTGCTCGTGCCAATTTCTCCTGTTGAACTGAGGAACGAGACCTATTAGTCATCAGTCTCGTCGTCGAAGTCAATATTAGGGACCATATCGACAGGTTCGTCGGAAAGCTCATCAGCAGCCTGCGCGTATTCGCCAACTCCGAGCTTCTTCAGAATCTTCTGCTCGATCTCATTTGCCAATTCTGGATTGTTCTTCAAGTGCATACGCACTTTTTCTTTGCCCTGGCCTAGTTGGTCTCCTTCATAAGTGAACCACGAACCGGATTTCTTAATAATGCCATTGTCGACACCCATATCGATCAACGAAGATTCCCGAGAAATTCCCTCGCCATACATAATGTCGAACTCTGCAACTTTGAAAGGCGGTGAGACCTTATTCTTGACAACCTTCAGCTTTGTCCGGTTACCAATTGCATCTTGTCCGTCTTTCAACGTCTGAATCCGACGCACATCACACCGCACTGAAGCATAAAACTTCAATGCCTTACCACCGGTCGTAGTCTCCGGGGACCCGAACATCACGCCGATTTTTTCGCGCAACTGGTTGATGAAGATGGCAGTAGTACCGGAGTTATAGAGGGCACCCGTCATTTTGCGCAGCGCCTGGCTCATAAGGCGGGCCTGTAAACCCACATGGCTGTCGCCCATTTCCCCCTCGATTTCGGCCTTCGGGGTAAGCGCAGCCACCGAGTCAATAACAATAATGTCGATAGCACCAGATCGCACCAACATGTCTGCGATTTCAAGAGCCTGCTCACCGTGATCCGGCTGTGAAACCAGTAACGCATCGGTATCAACGCCGAGTTTACGGGCATATTCTGGATCAAGCGCGTGCTCCGCGTCGATAAATGCCGCGATCCCGCCTTCCCGCTGAGCACTGGCAATTGCATGCAACGCCACCGTGGTTTTACCAGAGGATTCCGGCCCATAAATCTCTACGATACGTCCGCGTGGGAAACCGCCGATCCCTAGGGCAACATCGATCGCGGTATTTCCCGAGGAGATCGCACGAATCGGCGGACGATTGTCGTCCCCAAGACGCATCACGGCACCTTTGCCAAAATCCTTTTCAATCAATGCCAATGCAGCATCGAGTGCTTTCTGCCGGTCGCCGCCAGCCGAAACTGCGGTTTTGGTGCTTTTCTTTGCAGCCATATCAAAATCCTTAATTTATATCTTGGTTGTTTGACACTGGAGGATTATCTGGGTCCTCATATAGTTAGACTCAACTTCTATACCGTTTGGTTCCCTAATGTTTAAGAAAACTTTCCGTGCTGGGTTGATCTATGTTGTTAAGATAATCAATCACTCTGACACGGAGTTATATTACACGCACAACTGTTCGAAATTCAACCGAAACGCGGCAAGCTAATCGAGGAATTACAACGGATTTTAGTCGTCGTTACCAAGGCGGCGCTCAGCTGGAATCTGGAAATCGTCACACATCTTTTCCCATACTTCCGCGGGATCCATCCCCTCTTCTATGAGGACATTTGGCGTTTTACCGGTTCCGGAAACAACATGGGAATGCACTATCCAGGCACCATACTGGTCCCCGAATTCGTCAGTTATTAGTTTCTGAAACTGAGTAAGCCGCATGAACCCCATTGTATCTATCGAATGAATCGGCCCGCTGATCCAAGGTGGCGTGTTAACTCCGACATTCACTACCCCCTTTTGTGTGGGGCAGGCGCCCCTGAAGTGGCTTGAACAATGTTTAGCAGTAATGTGTCCAGGTATGACAACACAAAAAACTTCTTCAAATACATTGCTTGATGTCGCATACATCGCAGTATTTGCAGCGCTGATCATCGTATTAGCCTTTGTTGCCATTCCCGTTGGTGCCGCTGGCGTCCCAATCGTTCTGCAAAATGCAGCCGTCATTTTGACTGGTCTCGTCCTCGGCCCCAAACGGGGGTTTTTGGCCGTCGCGCTATTTCTTGGTCTTGGACTAATCGGGCTTCCGGTACTTTCTGGCGGTAAAACGACACTTGCTGCCATCGCCGGCCCTACTGTCGGATACCTTGTTGGCTACCTCATCGCAGTTATCGTGGCTGGTTTGATCAGCTACGCGAGCCCTAAAGGAAAGTCCAACACACTTATCGCTTTCCTCATCGTAGCTGGGCTGGCGGCACTTGCAACTCAATATCTGTGCGGCACCATCGGCCTGATGATCCGTTCCGATATGACATTGACCGCAGCGGCAGCTGTTAATCTCCCCTTCATCATCCCTGATCTGGGCAAACTAGCAGCTGTCGTCGTAATCGCTTATAGCGTATTGATGGCGCTGCCTGACATTCGTAATCGTCGTTAAGTAAATTAATGTAAACCCAAGGCAATAAAATCTGCCTTGGGTTTTGTGTTTTACAAATTAAGTCGCGAAAGAAATCTTGTGCCGGAAATCTGTTTCGAAAACGTCAGCGTCCAATACGAAGAACGCGAAGTCCTCCGCAATGTCGATCTCACCCTCAGGGAGCATCGCATCGGGGTCATCGGGGCTAACGGTGGCGGAAAATCCACCCTCATCCGATTAATCAATGGCCTCGGCACACCCACGGAAGGAAAAGTGACCGTCAATGGCCTTGATGTCGCCAAAAATGGTAAACAAGTCCGGCGCCAAGTGGGATTTGTATTTTCTGATGCCGAAAACCAAATCATTATGCCTACGGTCGAAGACGACGTTGCCTTTTCACTTCGACGACTTGGCATAAAGAAAGCAGAGCGCCTAGAACGCGCTCACCACATGCTGGAACAATTCGGGCTTTTAGGACACGCGCAACACTCCCCTCACCTTTTATCTGGCGGACAGAAGCAACTGCTTGCATTAGCCGCCGTCTTGGTTTTGGAACCAGACATCATCGTGGCAGACGAACCAACTACTCTGCTTGACATGCGAAACCGCCGCAAAATCCGCGCCGTATTTGATGGCTTAGCACAGCAAATGATCGTGGTGACGCATGATCTCGATTTTCTTTCCGGATTCGATCGGGTGTTATGTGTCCATGACAATGGCATTGTTGCCGACGGCAATCCAGACGACGTAATCAGCTTTTATAAAGACCTAATGGCTGCGGAGGAACTATGATGCGGTCAATACCCTTAGGTGTCTATGTCGCTAGCAACAGCGTCATTCACAGACTTCCGCCGCTGCTCAAGTTCTGTTTTTTGATCGTCTTTATCGTCGGGACCAGCATTCTAATCTCCACGCCAACTGCCGCTGTCCTAAGCGTCGTCTGCGTCGCCGGACTATACGTTCTGGGAAAAATACCAGCCCGCATCGCATTCCAACAGTTATGGCCACCGCTACCAGTCTTGTTAGCATTGGGTGCGTTTCAGTGGTGGCAAAGCGGCATCGAAAAAGCCCTCGTCACCGTTTTCGTGATCTTCGCAGCAATTATGCTCGCCATGCTACTGACATTGACGACAACGATCGACGAAATGATGGAAGCCATGGAGCGAGCACTTCAACCCCTGGCCCGATTCGGTGTACCCGTTGACATTATCGTTTTGGCGTTCTCCCTCACGATGCGACTCATACCATTAATGTTGGCTACGGTTTATGAGGTTCTTGATGCACGAAAAGCCCGCGGCGCAGCCTTTTCCATAACGGCATTCGGCACCCCAGTGCTTATTCGATCCATAAAACGGGCCCGAAACATAGCAGATGCCCTCATGGCCCGAGGAGTCGGTGACTGAATAACCCCTTGTCAAACCTCGTAACTGTTAGAGGTTTGACAAGGGGTTATTTTACTGGTGAAAATTTAGCTTTCGCCGCGTAGCTCACGCATACGCTGCGCCACGGCGTCATCGGCTGCCGATGGTTGATCAGCCGGTGCTTCAATGGATTGCTGTGCGGAAGAAGAGCCTGAAGCCAGTTCGCCAGCCATCTGAGCACGGATCTGTTCAAGACGGGAATGGCCAGCTAACTGAACACTAGCTTGCTCAATCTCGACCATGCGTCCTTGGACAGAATTTTCTGCAAGTTCGGCGGTGCCAAGAGCATTTGCGTAACGACGTTCGATTTTCTCTCGAACTTGCTCCAGGTTAGGAGTATCACGCGAGGTAATAGCATTCATGGACTGGATCGACTCTGCGACCTTTTCCTGCATCTTAGCCTGCTCAAGCTGGCTAAGGAGCTTGGTGCGCTCCGCTACTTTCTGCTGCAATGCCATCGAGTTACGCTCGACCGCTTTCTTTGCTGCCGCAGCCTGCTGCAAAGCCTGATCGTGGAGTTGCTTCGTGTCTTCGACGGATTGTTCTGCTGTAACCAACTGGGCAGCGAAAGCTTCCGCAGCGTTTTCGTATTCAGTAGCTTTCTGCACATCGCCTGCTGCGCGTGCTTTATCGGCTAACTGAATCGCCTGCCGAGTGTTCGCCTGGAGCTTCTCAATATCTGCTAGACGACGGTTAAGCTGCATCTCTAATTGGCGTTGGTTACCGATCACCGCTGCTGCTTGCTGAGACAGCTCTTGATGTTGACGCTGTGCATCTTGAATTGCTTGTTGGATTTGAACCTTAGGATCAGCATGCTCATCGATCTTGCTGTCAAACAAGGCCATCAAATACTTCCAAGCCCGCACGAATGGATTCGCCATTACTGTTAAGCGCCTTTCTACTTTTGTATTTTATTTCTTAACCGGTGCCCATCATAGTGGAAAATGATGGCCTTTTTAGAGGAATGATGCGACTTTCTCGACGCAGCCACCAGATCCAAACTAAACGTGCGCCAATTCCTTTTCCACATTGCGCACCGCCATGGTACCTGCGGCTTCAATGAGAACATCCGAAACACTGGTACCCAACGCGTGGCATACGCTGGCTAAAAGTTCAGACGATACTTCCTTGCGTCCTCGCTCCAGTTCAGAGAGGTAACCAGGCGAGACTCGCGACGCTTCAGCAAGCTCACGTAACGTAATCCCTTTGTCTGCACGGAAGGCCCGTAAAGCCGAACCTAGCGCCTGACGCAGAAGAGGCTCAGGAGTTTTGGGGGTAGCTGTTGGTGCTACTGGCTTTTCAAGAACTGCGGTGTATTTCATCATCACTTAGTGTAACGGTAAACGCCGTCAGTTTGTTCCCGACAACCAAAAGTTCTTGAGTCTATACCGCTCAAGAAAGAATCACGTCGAATAAGACGATAGTTCCCTGATTAATAAACCAAGCGCGGCCGAGACTGCGGTGTGTCGAATCGTCGCCCGGTCGCCGATCAATAGCCGATGCACCGATTGCGGTGCTTCCGTCAGGAGATCGCCCGCGAGATAGGCGGAAATACTGTTGTCTGGTCGGGCAAGGCCTATCCACACCTCTCCCACCGGGTGCCCATCCTGCATATCAGGTCCGGCAACCCCAGACAATGAAATTCCCCAATCGGATAGGCAGGTCTTTTTCACGTGCTCTGCCATGTGGCGGACAGTCACTTCCGAAACCGGACCATTAGTAGCGAGCACGTCTTGCGGAACTCCCCCGATAACCGCTTTCAGCGGTGTTGCGTAGGTGACTAATCCACCGGTGAGAACCGCACTCGCGCCTGGAATATTAGCCACAGTCGCACAGAATAACCCAGCGGTCAACGATTCACAGGCGGAGAGCGTGTGCCCCATCCGAGTCATGGTGGAAACCACGACATTTGCTTGAGAGGAAACAGAAAACATTGTCGCTTACTTTTTCTTGATCTGAAATGAATCGTAGATGTATTGCACGCCAGTAACGACGGTTACGACGACTGCAATGATCATGACTGTCAACGCTACAAAGTGGAATGATGGTGGGAGCGGCAAAAGATATAGTGCCACCGCTAACGTCTGCAAGACTGTCTTGAGTTTCCCTCCTTTGGAGGCAGGAACGACATTGCCTTTTCGTAATTCCAGCATGCGCCAGATAGTGATTCCGATTTCGCGGATAAGAATCACCACGGTGATCCAGATCGGTAGAATGCCAGTGATATTTAGACAAATGAACGCAGTCGCCATCAAAGCTTTATCCGCGATCGGGTCTGCTATTTTGCCAAAATTAGTAATCAGTCCACGGGATCGTGCGATATCGCCATCAAGTTTGTCAGTGATCATCAAAGCCACAAAGCACGCGAAGGACCACAGCATCCAGGATGTGTGTTGACTTTCGCTTTTTAAAACCAACCACGCAAACAGTGGAATCGCTATGATGCGCAGACTGGTCAAGACGTTAGGCAGATTAAGATTCGAGGGTTGCTTATCTACCGCATTGGGCGAAGGCGTGTTCATAGCTTCTTAGATTACACAAGTAATTGGCCACAAATTTTTAAGTAGAACCCACTACTATCAGCTACATGACCGTTTTTGCTATTGAATACCAGTACAAAGCCGATAGTGAACTCATCACTGAGATTCGACCGGAGCACCGCAAATTCTTGTCCGGCCTCAAAGACGAAGGAAAGTTGATCGGTTCCGGCCCGTTCACTGATGGCGAAGGAGGTGCGCTCATTGTCATCCAGCTCGCTGATTCAGCAACGGTGGCCGACGCAACTGCCCTCATGGATAGCGATCCTTTTTATGTTGGCGGGGCGCTTGATGGGCGGGTTTTTCACACATGGAACCCGGTGCTAAATGTGTTTGGGTACCAGGCTCCCTAACAACTAATGGTGTGAGTGGCAGCATTGAAACGAACTGCCCCTCACACCACGTGTACACAGCGGGATTAGTCCGCTAATTTACCTTGGTTTTTCTTGTCTGCGACCACACTAGGTTCCCCATCAACTGGAACATCGTGTTCCGCATAATCACGGTTCCATTTGACGGGAACGGCACCTTGAACCTCATCACGCTTGGATTTGAGCAAGGATGCAAGTACCGAGATGGTCAGGATCGCAACGATAACAACCAACGACCATACGGTTGGAATTTCAAACACATGGACTGGTTCGCCACCGTTGATAAAGCCCAGTTTGTTCTCATGAAGTGCGTGAAGAATGAGTTTGATTCCAATGAAACCCAAAACCGCACCCAAGCCGTACGGGAGGTAGACGAGGCGATCTAGCAATCCATCCAAGAGGAAGTACATTTGCCGCAATCCCAAAAGGGCGAATGCATTCGTCGTGAAGACGATATATGGCTCGGCAGTGATGCCGTAAATCGCGGGAATGGAATCAAGCGCGAACATGATATCGACCATTCCAATAGCCACCAACGCGACAAAAAGTGGGGTTAGCGCAAATTGCCCTTTCTTGTGGACATACAGGTGGTCTTTCTCGTAACCTGCGGTAACGGGGATCACGCGCCGCAGCGTTTTAATGATCCACATGTCGTTAGGATCAGTTTCGGGTTTGTCGCGGATTTCATCGGCTATGAGTTTCACCGCGGTGTAGATGAGGAAGATTCCAAAGAGATAGAACACATCCGACCACAAGGAAATGGCGGCAGCACCAGCCAAAATGAAAACGAGGCGGAACACCAAGGCAAGCGCGATGCCGATAAGCAGTACTTTTTGCTGGTATTTCCGCGGGATCCGGAACGACCCCATGATAAGAGCAAACACAAATAGATTGTCGACGCTGAGCGCTTTTTCCGTGATATAGCCGGTGAAGAACTCGATGCCGTGTTGATGGGGATTGCCCGGCTCGCCCCAGGTAAACCATAAGAAGACACCGAAGGCGCACGCTAAGGCGACGTAGAACACCGACCACCACGCGGATTCTTTAAGAGTCGGTTCGTGCGGGGTGCGGACGTGTGAAAAGAAGTCGAAAATAAAAAAGCCAATTACCACGGCGATGGTAATTGCCCATACGGTTAGGTTCACTTCCATTGAAGTTACAATCCTCCGGTCTCATTCGTGAAAATAAACATGCGAATAGAGCCGGAGGTCTCCCCCGGTTAACATTGTGCTTTTCGACGGTTCACGGAATCGAAAAACTCAACATTAACCCAACGGAACCGGATCACCACAGAACCGAAATCCTGCAAGTCACGTGTTGACGATCCACGTTGTTTGTGGGGTACTCCCCTCCAACGTGAAGCAATGTTACCACAGAATAGGTTCTAATCCACCTGCCAGGTCGCGCGTGGTTTTTCGCCATCGATGAACCGTGCGAGCTCATCTAATGCAACGTCCAATTCCACAGTGTCACGGTTTGCATAGCAATCAGATTGCCCATTGGACAGAATATAGCCGCAGCTTTCACCAGTCGCGGATGCATCGATCAGATGCCGATATTCACCGCTATCTGACAACGTGCAGCACACCATAGCGCGTTGTCCATTGGTGACCACCGTGATGCCCCAAGCTGCATTATTACATTCGAAATTCGTCTCATGGAATCCGGATGCTAATCGTCGCCGAACAAGACTACTAGCATCAGCGCCGCTCACCACTGTGGTTACGGCACTTGTTTCCGCTATCCATATCTTCCGATCAGACGAACTAGACATAGTTCTGCATATACTCCGGTGTTCCCACTAAAACCGACTCGTAATACCGAGCTTTTTCCAACTCTTCTAAGTACAAATCCTCCGCGTCATCGTCGATATAATCCTGGCGTTCTTGCTCCACGTCTTCTTCCGTGAATCTCCGCCATGGAGCAATACCCAACCCGATATATACAGGTTCTTCACCTTCAGCATGCACCACCTGCTCAGTTTCTAGCTGCGCCAATGCTGGTGCAATTTCTTTGGCGGGGGTGCTAATAAAATCGATATCGGCTATCACAACGGATTCAAATGGAACATCTCGCAACGACCATTGGGTAGATACTACGCAATCGCCTTGAGTCTCAATCTGGAACGCGTTTTCTGCCGCGTAAACCAGGTTGTCTTCGCAGCTGACGTCGTCGAAAAGCTCCTTGAGCGCCTCAACGACTGGCGCTACCGGCGAACCTAGCGCGAAGGACACCTGTTTATCTTCGACGCTGATGATGACTTCCCGGCTACTTGTTACAAGTAGTTTCATGTTTTTATCACTCCTAATCCCATAGAACGAAAACAATGCGATAACCATCAGGAACAGCGGGAATATCGCATATCTCTTTTAACTTTGCAGGCAGTTCACAAACCCCATCTTGTTCCATATTCCCTACCCTGGCTTCTATATCCTCAGCAAACGCCGAGGTGCAGATAATCGCCGACTCTGCAGCAACTATCCCGTTTTCTTCTTCCATCTCGGTATCCGGGTGAGTTTCAATCCTGACCCACGCCACGTCATCACAAGCGTTGATCGCGCGCAGACGTGATTCGATCTCGGCTAGCGGTGGCCTGCCAAACCCCCATTGGTTTGGGGCGATCGACTCTTCTTCGTTATTGCCGTTAAAGAATTCGTCCAAGGTGATAGCTGGCATCTGGTACCCCACCATCCGGCGACCAACTTCGGCGCTGCTAATCATGCGCGTTCCTCACTTTCTGCAAATCATGCAAATGCCCCTGCATGGCAGTGTAGCCAACGCAAGGGGCACATGTGAGCAAAAACTAAAACGCGTTATTTGATGGGTTATAGGTCGCTTCCACAACCGAGGAGTCGGAATCTGAGGCTATGCCGCTGTCCTCAAATCCGTCTTCTTTTGGCACCTCGCGTGGATCGCCGCCCTTAAGCATCCACACGATGGTGTCCAATTCTTCGGGTTTGATAAGCACTTCCCGTGCTTTAGATCCTTCCGAAGGACCCACGATTTCACGCGATTCCATCAAATCCATCAACCGGCCTGCCTTTGCAAAGCCGATCCGCATCTTGCGCTGCAGCATTGACGTTGAACCGAGTTGCGAAGTCACCACGAGTTCCACCGCTTGCAGCAGGTCTTCCAGGTCGCCTCCGATATCGTCATCAATGTCGCGTTTCGATTCGGCAGCTTTGTCTTCTGTCACACCCTCGGTGTACTCCGGCTCGCCCTGGGACTTGGCAGCCTCAACCACTGCCTGGATTTCTTCATCGGTGACAAATGCACCCTGAATACGCTGTGGCCGACCACCCTGCGGAATAAACAAGCCATCGCCCATACCGATGAGCTTCTCCGCGCCAGCTTGGTCCAGAATAACCCGGGAATCGGTTAACGAACTGGTAGCAAAGGCAAGACGGGATGGCACGTTGGTTTTGATCAGACCGGTGACAACGTCGACCGATGGACGCTGCGTTGCAAGAACCAGGTGAATACCGGCCGCACGCGCCTTTTGCGTAATCCGAACGATCGAATCCTCGATCTCTTTCGGCGCGGTCATCATGAGGTCAGCCAGCTCGTCGACGATACAAACAATGTATGGATACGCTTTGTACTCGCGTTGCGAACCTGGCGGCGTTTGAATTTCGCCGCTATGAATCTTGCGGTTGAAGTCCTTGATGTGCCGCACTCGGGCGGACTTCATGTCCATATACCGCTGTTCCATCTCTTCAACCAACCACTGCAATGCAGCGGCGGCCTTTTTCGGCTGCGTGATGATCGGCGTAATCAGATGCGGAATCCCCTCATATGGCGTCAATTCCACCATCTTCGGGTCAACCAGAATCAGCCGCACATCCTCCGGGGTGGCGCGGGTGAGCAACGAGACCAGGAGCGAGTTAACAAACGCCGACTTACCGGAACCAGTGGAACCTGCTACCAGCAAGTGTGGCATTTTTTGCACGGAATGCGCCACAAATTCGCCTTCGATGTCTTTGCCCAAGCCAATAAGCATTGGGTCAGTATCACCGTGAATCTTCGGGGCATTAAGGACGTCGGCAAGACGAACCATTTCCCGATCTGTGTTGGGAACTTCGATACCCACCGCAGATTTACCCGGAATTGGGGTGAGCAACCGGACATTGTCCGTGGCCACTGCGTATGCGAGATTAGATTGCAGGTTCGTGATTTTCGAAACCTTCACGCCGGGGCCTAATTCGACTTCGTACCGGGTGACTGTCGGACCCCGGCTGAAGCCGACAACATGGGCGTCAACTTTGAATTCCGCGAAGACATCGGTGATCGCTTCGATCATGCGATCATTCGCCGCCGTTTGTGACTTCGGTGCCGCACCCGGAGTTAGCAGCGCGGTACTCGGTAATTCATACGGAGCATCAGCCGCCGGGAGCGTACGTGCCGCCGGTTTTTCTGCCGCAGTAGGCTGTGTTTGTTTTGCAGTTGGCGCGGATTGAAGTGACTTGGCGACTTCCAATCCGCGTTGCGCTGCCGTTACTGCATCGCTCGCGCTTTGCGACGCCGCACCTGCCGCCGCACCAATAACTCCCCCTGCAATGGCTGCGGTTGCGCCACCCGGGGAATCAACCTGTGAAGCAGACGCCGCGCTGTTCTTTCGGTTAGGTTTGCGCTCAATGACAGTGGTCGGTTCCACAGCTGGGAATTCATCGGTGTCTGTCAGTTCACGTTTCGGCTTAGGTGGAACACCGCCAAAAAGCTGAGTCGTCGGCTCAGCTGCCGGTTTCTGCGGCTCCCCGAAAAGCGCTTGCTGCACCGGTGGAGCATCGCTGGTGTGCTGCCCTGTTCTGCGACTGGAAGCGCGGGGACGCGGTGCCGACTGTGGAGCTGGCCGATAGGAAGCCTCGTGGCCCGACACTCGATCTTCTAAAGCCTGATCTACGTAACCGTAGTCATCGTCAAGGTCATAGTCATCTTCGGCTTCGCGTCGTTCAGCAATAATTTCACGGACGTAGTCCACCAGCTCCCGAACGCTAATTCCGGTCGCTCGAAGCGCACCGTACACGATGAGCAGGAATAGAAGCGGGATGGCTAAATACTCAGTGAAACCTACTGCCAGCGGCGCACCGATCGCCGTACCAATCGCACCGCCTGCTTGCATCCGACCAGACCAATCGCTGGGATTGCCAGCAAAAAGGTGCACCAAACCTAACATCGACACGATAATGAGTGCAGTGCCACCAATCACCTGAAGCCGATCGTGCGGCTGTGGTTGGTACCCCAGCATCAATGCCACTGCCAGCGCGACGAAAGCCACCGGCAGCACCAGCGCGCCCGCGCCGACCACCATATGCATCCCATAAGCGATCGCCGCACCAATAGGGCCTGCGATGCTAAACCATACTGAGGCGCCAAGTACGACAGCCAACGCAATAAGCAACAGCCCGATGCTGTCGGCATTGCTCTGGTGAGCTTTAGGTTCGGTTCCCGACCCCCGCTCGGAGCTGTCGGGAGAAGTTACATCTGTTTTTTCCACGTCAGTTGATTCAAAATCCTCAAATAAATCCGATTCGTCACTACGCTTATGCGGCACCACTGCTCGGGTAAGAGATCCTAACCCCTTGGCGGCAGCCCCAAACACCACGGCAATACCGGCACCAACAGGCTTAAGTGCGCTTCCGGTTCGTTCCGTTCCTGTTTCGGCTGCGCGACGCGCAGTGTTACTTCCCGCCACAACACGTGACCCCGATGTAGCCGCAGTAGTGCGGCTTGCCGAAGTGTTCGTGCGATTTGAGTTTCCACGACGGTTTGCCCGGGAACCCGGCCCCGTGGCGCCTTTTTTGGAACGTCCACCACGGGATGCAGTCGAAGAAGTGCGTGTGACAGTCATGCCCAAGAGTTTAGCTGTTCATTCAACATCTTTCACATACGCAACACTCTAAACACCAGAAAAAGAAAGTCAAGCCTAAACACTAGACCGGTGTAAACCGCCTGCGGGATCGGTGACGGTAACCTCAGCAACGTCGCGGCCGAAAATCCACAACACGATCTCACCAATGTCGCCTCGGATTGTCGCCACCTGTCCCCCAGCGTCCGCCACACCCCGGCGATCATGGACAACAACACGGGGCCAACCAGTAGGTTCCAGGATAACCGGAATCGTTGAGCGCTTCAGCATCACTTTTCCCGCAAACCTTGCTGCGTCGTAAAGCTGCGACTGGTCGCTTCGGGTAAAACTTCGCGGATGCGAGTCGGGCAACATTCGACGCACGTCTTCATGATGAACGAAATGCTCGGCAACGTTCATTATTCGATCGAGTTTCGCCAGCGGCCACAACCGGGAACCGCTCTCCCACTGCCGCACTAATGCATCAAAGGGTTCTTCTGCCAATTCGGCGGTTTTGTCGCGAAGTTTTTCCTGCGCCGGTGCAGCAAACATACCCAGCGCCGCCAGCGGATGATTCTCGCGGATTATCAAGTGAATTAATAAATCTTTAACAGTCCAGCCCTCGCATAACGTGGGTGCATCGGGACCGACGGCGCGCATGAGGGCGGCAAGGGCATGGCGCTCTGAAGCAGAAAAAGTCATGCCCCCAAGTCTAATACTTGGCTCGGACATGACTTTTCTAGCGACGAAAAATGACACCGTTACTGGCTTGGCCGGGACTGGCGAACTTCCTCATCCTCAACCGGTGAATGAACGTCGGAGCTCATTGGAACCACGGTCGGCATAATCATCGGTTTACGACGCCAGGTTTGCTCCACAAACCGGGAAACCTTGCGACGCAATTGCTGCACCATGCGGTACGGATCGTTTTCGCCTTCAGCGGCCAGATCGTTCATGGTGTTTTGGACAAGCTCGGTAACTTCCGGCATCATCGCTACAGCGTCCTCGGAGAAGCCCTTTGCGATAACCGATGGTCGCTCCAGAAGGCGGCCGGTGCGGTTGTCGATCACTGCGGTAATGGCAATCAAGCCACCTTCGCCCATCGAGGTACGATCGTCCAAAACTTCTTGGTCAATATCGCCCATGGTCACACCATCGACGTACAGGTTACCCACTGGGATTTGGCCGACCACTGAAGCACGGCCATCAACCAGATCCACCACGACACCGTTCTGTGCAAGCACCACGCGGTCGCGTTCGACACCAGTTGCGATCGCTAGTTCCTTATTCGCGCGAAGGTGGCGCCACTCGCCGTGAACCGGCATCGCGTTCTTCGGGCGCGCAGCGTTATAGAGGAACAATAACTCGCCGGAATATCCGTGCCCTGAGGTATGCACTTTCGCGTCTTTACCCGTAATGACGGTTGCGCCAATTTGGGCCAGCATATTGATAACACCGAAGACAGCTTCTTCGTTTCCTGGCACCAGGGAGGAGGACAAAACAATAACGTCGCCATCACGTACCGTGATCTGGCGATGCTCACGACGCGCCATCCGGGACAACGCCGCCATCGGCTCACCCTGGGTACCGGTGGTGATTAGCATGACCTTATGCGGTGCCATCTTGGAGGCGTCGTCCATGGTCACGATCGTGCCGCGCGGTGCCTTAAGGAAACCGAGCTTCTCCGCGATTTCCATATTGCGGATCATGGAACGACCGTTGAATGCGACCTTTCGGCCAGCAGCCACTGCCGCATCCACCGCCGCCTGCACGCGATACACGTTCGAGGCGAAACACGCGAGGATAACCCGCTGCTTGGCGTCAGCTACGATTCGCTTCAATGTTGGTGCAATATCCGATTCGGAACTGGATACACCTGGGGTGGTAGCGTTCGTGGAATCGCATAGGAACAGGTCGATTCCCTCGTCGCCGAAGCGCGACAACGCAGGCAGATCCGTTGGTCGACCATCCGGCGGGGTTTGATCTAGCTTCACGTCGCCGGTCATGACGACAAGACCAGCGCCGGTCTTGATCGCGACACCGAGACAATCCGGAATCGAGTGATTGACGGTCCAGAACCGCAAATTAAATGGGCCGCGATTCTCATTCGACTTTTCAGTAACCTCAATGAGCTTCGGCCGTTGGCGATGCTCCTGGCACTTCGCCCGAATCAACGCGAGGGTGAACTTGGAGGCAATGATAGGTAGATCAGGTCGCAGCTTCAACAGCCACGGGATAGCACCGATGTGATCCTCATGGCCGTGGGTCACGACTAGTGCCTCAACTTTATTGATTTTTTCCTCAATCGGACCGAAATCCGGCAAGATCAAATCGACACCGGGCTCGCCAGACGACGGGAACAACACACCGCAGTCAACGATCAAAAGCCGATTGTTGTATTCGAAAACCGTCATATTACGGCCAATTTCCGAGATACCGCCTAGGGCATAAATACGAAGCCCGTTACGTGGCGCTTTGGGTGGTTGCGGCAACCGCCCTGTTAAATCCGCACCCTGCATCGACTTGACGACGTTTCGGCGGCCGCGGTTCTCGCGGTTCGCGGAATTATTGTCGGTGCGTTTCGAATTCCGAGACCGGCCACCTGACCGGTTCGACGATTTCTTTTCCTGTTTTTCGCCTTTTTCCTTTGGCGCTTGAAATACAGGGGTTTCTGCAGCCTCCGGAGATCCCGCCTTTCGGGTCACTTTCCGGGAACGACTACGAGGTTCAGTCATTGTTATAAAACTCCAGCTTTTTCCATGTCTTGTCTCAATGCCTCGTATTCGGACTCATTTGGTGCCACAATCGGCAATCGGGGATCGCCTACGGTAATTCCTTGAAGGCGCAAGCCAGCTTTAGCCATAGTGACTCCCCCTAACCGACCTTGCGCAGCTACCAACGGCGCTAACGAAGCATTGAGCTCACGTGCGGCGATGAGATCGCCGTTATTGAATAGTGTGTGCATTTCGCGCAATCGAGCGGGGGCTAAATGCCCAATCACAGACACAAAACCTGTCGCGCCTACCGATAACCACGGTAAGTTCAACGGATCATCCCCGGAATACCATGCGAGTCCAGTTTCCTGAATCAAGCTGGTGGATTCCGCGATGTTTCCCTTAGCATCTTTAACAGCCTGGATTGTGTCCAATTCCGCTAACCGGCGCAGTGTATCGGGCATAATCGGCACCACGGAACGCGGTGGAATGTCATATACACAAATCGGCAGCGCGGTAGCGTTGGCTACCGTTGCGAAATGCTGGTAAATACCCTCTTGACTCGGCTTGGAGTAATAAGGAGTAACAACCAAAAGCGCGTCGGCACCTGCTTCGGCAGATGCTTTCGCTACTTCGACCGACACGGCGGTGTTATAGGATCCAGCACCAGCGATCAGCTTGATACTGTCCCCCACTTCCCGCCGAACGGTCCTGAGCAGGTCCATTTTCTCATTGAGAGTGGTAGTCGGTGATTCGCCGGTGGTGCCGGCTAATACTAAGGAATCAACGCCGTTATCGACAAGATGCCGCGCTAATCGCGCCCCTTGTTCTAAATCCAATTCACCAGTGGTGGTAAACGGCGTAACCATAGCGACGGAAATCGTGCCGAAGGTCTCGGCTCCCGTCGTTGCTACCAAACCTGTGCTCATGAAAGACAAGGTTACCCGCTTTTGCCCGATTCGTAGGAATTATCCCCGTTTTTCGCACGGGTTTGTCTCGCTTACCCCCATCCCGTATGACGAGAGAAGCGTAGATTTCATCCGCGCCAACGGTTCGGCAATCGAGGTGGGAAAACACGGTATTCGCCACCTCGCGCGGGTTTAATATCTTTCTCAAAAGTCCGCAACATATGGGCTCGTTGCCATTTCCGAGCCGTCGGAAAGCGTAGCGATGTGGAAGTCGCCAAACACAACGGGAGCTTTTTCCTTGAGTTTTTTCAGGCACTCCACCGCTAATCGACGAATTTCGACGTCCGCATGTTCCGTTGCCCGCATGCCGATGAAATGGCGCCAGGTACGGAAGTTTCCGGTGACGACGATGCGGGTTTCAGTGGCATTGGGAAGAACGGCCCGAGCTGCTTGACGAGCTTGTTTCCTCCGCAACAGCGCATTGGGTTCGTCGGCAAGTTTTTCTTCCAAGGCTGCCAATAATTCGTCGTAGGCAAATCGGGTTTCATCGATAGCCTGTATAAACAACTGCCGCAACCGGTCGTCTTCAGCAATTAGTGGTGGAACAACTACCTCAGCTTGGTTGGTATGGACAAACCGCTGGGACAATTGCGAGAAACTGAAGTGGCGGTGACGAATAAGTTCGTGGCTCGCCGACCGGGACAGACCCCGTATGTACAGTGTAGCCGTCGGGTGCTCCAACAGTGCCATGTGCCCGACTTCCATAATGTGGCGAATATAGCCAGCATTAGTGGCGGTACGGGGATTTGGTTTATCGAAAGTCTCGTAACAAGCACGACCCGCGAATTCTACGAGCGCTTCCGGCCCTGTAGTATCCGTCTCCCATGCAATGTCTGTTGGGGCAAAAAACTCCGAACACGCCAGTAGCTCTACCCGCAATTGTGATTCCAACGCCATTTTCTACAACCCCAAAAAGTGTTCCAAACCGACCGTTACGCCAGGGTGCTTGCTGATCTCCCGCACCCCTACCAAAACTCCTGGAACAAAGGACGTCCGATCGTAAGAATCCTGACGAATGGTCAGTGATTGGCCCTGCGCACCGAAGATCACTTCTTCATGGGCAACCATCCCGGTCATTCGCACCGCATGGACCGCAATACCGTCGACGGTTGCGCCACGCGCCCCATTCAATGATTGCTGCGTGGCGTCAGGCATCGGCGGCATATTCGCTTCTCGACGCGCGGCTGCAATCCCCTCTGCGGTGTGGATCGCGGTGCCGGAAGGTGCATCAAGTTTATGTGGGTGATGGTATTCCACCACTTCGGCGGAATCGAAAAATCGAGCAGCCTGGCGGGCGAATTGCATTGTAAGCACGGCGGAAATTGCGAAGTTAGGTGCGATCAGGCAGTGCGCATTTCCAATTTCGCACCACGACTCGACCTGTTTCACACGTTCTGGGGTAAAACCGGTGGTGCCCACTACACAGTGGATTCCGTTCGTGAGACAGAATTCCAGATTTCCCATGACGACGTCGGGGGTGGTGAAATCAACAATGACCTCGGCGCCGGCGTCGACAAGCGATTGCAAGGGATCTTCCCGGTCAATCTCGGCCACTAGATCCATATCGTCAGCGGCAGTAACTCCTTCGCATACGGCCTGTCCAACCCGGCCCCGAGCCCCAACTACCCCAACTTTGATTGCCATCTTATGCTCCTTATTCAAGCGGTTATCACCAATAGATTAAAACACTACCCGGATCGAACCGCGACAAGCACCGCTTAGCCGGATCCGTCGATAAATTTCTTTAACAACCCCACGAAAACTTCCGGATTTTTAGTCCCGGATAAAGCTTCGTGTCCGGATTCACCTGCGGTAGACTACGCGCAACAACACGAAGCAGTAATGCTAGTCACTGGCTTTTAAAAGAGCATTAAGCCGCTGGTAAATTGCACGCAATCTCTCATCGCGACTGTCTGCCAACACAGTAAGCAAATCGTCATGGATTTCTATCTCTGCATCGAAAGCAAAGGCAGATTCGCGCCGTTTACAGTACTCTTCTGCCAGAGCCAATGCCGAGTCTTGTTCGCGCTGGACAAGAAGGGTTAGCGCCTCAGCTGCCACGTCTGAGTCTACGGTTTCGGCAATGGTGATAAGCAAGGGATCAACCTCTTCAAACGGATATGGTCCATACTCAAGTGCAAATAACGCCCACGACACTGTCTCCGAAGAATCAGGGTCTTGCCCAGGTCGCCGCATCTGCTGAAGAACGTAATCGGCGAGAAAACTGCGAGGCGGCAAACTTGCAATGGCAAACAGCAATGAAATACGGGTATCACGATCGTCCCGGTCGCAGGCCGTGCGGATTGCCGGTTCAAACTGGCAGAAATCTTCCTCCCCCAATAAACCATTGGAATACAGGTGACCGAGTGCACAAATAACAGACGCAACAACCGCCTCATTATCACTGCACAGCAGCCGGGTAAGGATGTCTTGAATACGCACAATGTCATCTCTGGTTAATTCCGCCTGCGGCTGGCCAACGATGAAGGCCATCATTTCCCACGACCGGGGATCGAACTTTGAGGAAAGCTTCTCTTCAATGACCTGGGCGATCGCGGAAAATTTTTCATATTGGAGCTGCCGCCCAGCGGCATATCGCAGCTGTTCATCCTCATGCGTAGTCCAGGCCCATAATTGCGCTGAATCAGCGGTTTTGCACAGCTGGTAACAATCGAGAAAATCCACGGCACCCTCCGATCCCTTGATGAGGTCAAATGATAGCAAAATCGCTGGATGGATGCCGTTTTGGCAACCAGCAACTAAAACTTAAAATGTGATCCTAACAAGTACTTCACCGCCATACTTTTACCTGAAATATCGGCTAATCACCGCAATCATTTCTATCCACTGACAATCAAGGAGTCGACACCCATGCGAAAGCAACTTTTAGTTTTTGCCTCCATAATCCTCACTGCTACTAGTGTCTCCGGTTGTGGATTAGTACCCTGGCTTTTTTATCATCCAAATTCTGACATAGTGACCCACGACCCAGACTTCATCTACGACGATGAGCAAACCGAAGAAAAACCAATAGAATTTCGTTCAACCCCAGGCGAAGCGGGCGGCTTTGATTGCACCGAATCTCATTGCGCCGTCAACTTCGACGTCATTGACCTCAAATTCGCCGACTCCTGCGAAGACTTGGGTATCCCCAGCGACAGCGAAGAATACTCCTCCACCCATAACGGAAACCAACTTCTCATCGTAGAGGCTTCCCTTGAATTAGATCAGGACCTGTCCTTCGAGGCAGAAAACTTCAATTGGAATACGGAATGGGCCATTAAAACCCCCGACGGTTTCACAGAACCGCTCGAGTCCGCCTTGGATTGTGTCTTGGACCCACGGTTCGACAAAGAATGGCTGCTAGAAGGCCGACCGGGACACAAGGTTAAAACAGTAAACATGTACACACTGCCACCAAATGACGGCAATATCTACCTTCTACATGACACCCAGAAAGCCTCCTGGCAATGGCCACTGCCGACTGAGAAAACCGTCGGCCTTGCTCCGCCCCCGAATGCTGATCCTGTCAACCTTCCGGACTTCCAGTTGGCCTGATACCTCGGCTGTCCTTCTTTCCGTAACCGCTTCCACCAGTGGTTTGCAGGCATGGTAATGGGGAATGATCTAAGATCGGCCTCACGGCTTTTATCGCATAAAGAAAGGCTACCGATGGCGACCTTAGCTACATATATTTCATTTCCCGGCACCGCCGCCGACGCTTTTACGTTCTATCAACAGGTTTTCGGCGGCACCCTTGATCTCATGAGGTACTCCGATTTCCCACCGATGGAGGGAATTCCATTTACCCCCGACCCCAACGCAGTGGCGCACGCCGTTCTCACTCTCGAATCCGGCACGATTGCTGGCGGTGACAACGCGCCGGGTGAGGAACTGGAACTCAGAGGTACCGCATATTCCCTTCTGATTGAAGCCACGAGTGTTGCGGAGGCGGAGGCGTTGATTGACAAGATGGTCGCCGGTGGCGGTGAAATCGCCATGCCGTTTGAGGTGGCGCCGTGGGGCGGGCACTACGGTCAGGTTCTTGATCCATTCGGCGTGCAGTGGGCGTTTAGCGTCGAATAGTGCCGCAAGATGTTTGGGCATCTTTCACAACGAAGTGACATTACGAACGCCCGGCAACCACGAGAATACGTGGTTGCCGGGCGTTATTGATGTCGTCTGGCGCTAGTCAGGTTTAGCTATCTTGGCTAAGCCCCAGCGAGATCTTGCCGCGGTTGTCGATATCAAGGATTTCTACCTCGATTTTCTCGCCAACCTGTACAACGTCTTCGACTTTCTCTACTCGCTTGCCGTTACCAAGCTTCGAGATGTGAACCAGGCCGTCGCGCCCTGGAACCAGCGATACGAAAGCACCGAAGGCGGTGGTTTTCACCACGGTTCCTAGGAACCGCTCGCCCACCTTTGGCAACTGCGGGTTAGCAATGGCATTGATCTTTTCGATCGCAGCATCGGCTGCCTCACTATTAGCCGCGGAGATATAGACGGTACCGTCTTCTTCGATGGTGACCTCAACACCGGTTTCTTCCGTGATCTGGTTGATGCTCTTACCCTTTGGGCCGATCACTTCGCCGATCTTAGAAACTGGAACCTTGATGGAGGTGATACGTGGTGCGTATTCGCTCATCTCGTCCGGGGTTGGGATGACCTCGGCCATTGTGTCCAGGATATAAATGCGGGCGTCGCGCGCCTGAGACAATGCCGCAGCTAGTACTTCGGAGGGAATTCCATCAAGCTTGGTGTCCAATTGCAGCGCGGTCACAAAGTCGGCGGTGCCTGCAACTTTGAAGTCCATGTCGCCGAAGGCGTCTTCAGCACCGAGGATATCGGTGAGGGCAACGTAGCGGGTTTCGCCGTCGATTTCGTCGGAGACCAAGCCCATTGCAATACCGGCTACCGGAGCCAGCAACGGCACACCGGCGTTAAGCAGCGATAACGTGGAGGCGCAGACAGAACCCATGGAGGTGGAACCGTTGGAACCCAAAGCTTCCGAAACCTGACGGATAGCGTACGGGAATTCTTCCCGGGAGGGGATCACTGGCACAAGCGCACGTTCTGCGAGCGCACCGTGACCGATTTCACGGCGCTTTGGTGAACCGACGCGGCCAGTTTCACCGGTGGAATACGGTGGGAAGTTGTAGTGGTGGATATAGCGTTTCGATGTCGTTGGGGTAAGCGAATCGATTTGCTGTTCCATCTTCAGCATATCCAGGGTTGTGACACCCATGATCTGGGTTTCGCCACGCTCGAACAGCGAGGAGCCGTGGGCGCGTGGAATCAGTTCTACTTCCACCGAAAGATCGCGGATGTCCTTGACGCCGCGCCCGTCGATGCGGAATTCTTCGGTGAGGATCATGTGCCGAACGATCTTCTTCATCACTGCGTTGTAGGCAGCGCGGATTTCCTTCGCGGCGTTTTCATTCTCGTCGAAGCGATCAATCAGGTCAGCTTCGATCTTCTCCATGTATTCGTTGGTGGCATCGTCGCGCTCCGCCTTTGACTTGATGGTCAAAAGCTCCCGCAACTTCTTGGAGGCTTTCTTTTCCACTGCCTCGTAGATGTCGTCGGAATACGGTGGGAACAGTGGGAATTCTTGGGTTTCCTTTGCCGCCAATTCGGCCAGCCCTTCCTGGGCGCGGCACAGAACCTCGATGAACGGCTTCGCAGCTTCAAGGCCTTGAGCGACCACTTCTTCGGTCGGGGCAGGCTTTCCGTCTGCGATTTGCTTGACGACGGACTCCGTGGCACCGGCTTCCACCATCATGATGGCAACATCGTCGATGGTCTTCTTGCCCACCTTCTTGGACACAATACGGCCTGCTACTACCAGTTCAAACAGTGCTTGCTCATGTTGCTCGTGGGTTGGGAATGCGACCCACTGTCCCTTGGGATGCTCGCGGTCTGCGATCAGCGCCATGCGCACGCCACCAACCGGGCCGGAAACCGGCAGGCCGGACAGTTGGGTTGCGGCGGATGCACCATTGATCGCCACGACGTCGTACATGTCCTTCGGGTCCACCGACAAGACGGTGACAACTACCTGGACTTCGTTGCGTAGGCCCTTGACGAAGGTCGGGCGCAGCGGCCGGTCGATGAGCCGACATGCGAGAATCGCCTCGGTGGATGGGCGACCTTCGCGGCGGAAGAAGGAGCCTGGAATGCGGCCCGCGGCGTACATTCGCTCTTCAACGTCGACGGTGAGTGGGAAGAAATCGAATCCTTCGCGCGGTTGTGAGGATGCTGTCACCGTCGATAACAGCATCGTGTCGTCGTCAAGATAGGTGGTAACAGATCCACCTGCTTGGCGGGCTAGTTGCCCGGTTTCGAATCGAATCACGCGGGTACCGAAGTCCCCATTGTCGATGATGGCTTCCGCCTCGGTGATCCCAAACTCTGGGTCTTCTTTAAAAGAAATCAGTTTTTTTAGATTTTTGTTGCTCACTATGCACGTCTCCTCTTTGACATTCGTGCTTATCGACGGTCATCGGTGCCGTCTTAGGGGTTTTGTTTGTTATTAAATCTAGGCAACGAGGTCAGAGTATAGCACGTAACGTGCACTTATGAGAACTTCTTATTCATGCTTAAAAGACCTTTCAGCAAAGCCGCACCCCACTAACGTCGACAAGCACAAATTTCTTCGCATTTACCAGCGCAAACACTACGCGCGCCCCGGGGAATCGTTGCTTTATACTGCCAGCAACCCCAGCAATCCACCCCCACCCCGTCGCTTGGCAATCAAGAATAACGAAACCGCCTTGCACAACTCACGAAGAGCGCAAGGCGGTTTCGACACACTACAAGGAGTGTCGTATGCAATCGCTTAATTAGCGGCGCAGACCCAACCGGGAGATCAGATCACGGTACCGGTCAACGTTATTAGCAGCCAGGTACTTCAGCAGGCCACGGCGGCGACCAACCAGAAGCAGCAGACCACGACGGGAGTGGTGATCGTGCTTGTGGAACTTCAGGTGCTCGGTCAAGCTGTTGATGCGGGAGGTCAGCAATGCAACCTGTGCCTCTGGCGAACCGGTGTCGGTCTCGTGAAGACCGTACTCAGCGAGGATTGCTTTTTTCTGCTCTGAGCTAAGAGCCATGGAAATACTCCTTGTTTTTCAGTCCACATTAACCTTATATAAACCAGCAATTATCCTGGTGATTCTCAACTGCTGTGGACCACAGTAAAAGAAACCTCAAGGATTGTAGCACGCTAAAGTCTGATCCCAGTAATCAGCTCACTGCGGGTCGAGTCAGCTGCATAAGCCGGTTCATCAGCTCCGACACGAAACGCTCAACGTCAACGCCGACCGCAACCCGTGCGTTTTTAACCGGGTCGTTCAGGCGAGTTTCGTCGCCAATCGTCCGACCCCGGGTCGGACCATCGCAGTCGACTTTCATATTGAGCGGAAGAAGCGTGACCAATGATGGATCGACTGCAACCGCTACAGCCAGCGGGTCATGCAAACCGCAACCACCCAAATGTGGCGCAACGGTGTCGTAGGCTTTGATGTAGTAGTCGACGGCATCTGCTAAAAAGAGCGCACCTGGTGTGTTTTGTGTCCGCCACTGCTTCGTTTCTTCGTAGGTAAGCAGGGTTTGCAGCGTGACATCCAAACCGATCATGGTGACGTCGGCGGCTTTCCGCAAAACAATATCGGCGGCTTCCGGATCCTGGATAACGTTTGCTTCCGACCAGGCGTTGACATTGCCTGGCGCGGTCAGCGCTCCGCCCATGAATACAATGTGTGCGTTTTGGGCAAATTCAGATGATTTTTCGATAGCCGCGGCGATGTTGGTTAATGCGCCGGTGGGGACGATAACGAGGTCGTCGCCGTGTTGGCGTACTGATTCGATGAGGAAGTCCACGGCTGAAGTTTCTTGGGCAGTGCTGGTGGGATCAGGGATGGTGACTTCACCGATTCCGTTTGTGCCGTGGATGAAGGCGGAGATTTCGAGAACTTCGAAGGAGTCCTTTTTTCGGGCGTGGCTGATGCCGGAGAAAACTGGTATGTCTGGGCGGCCGAATAGTTCGAGCAGTGCGAGGTTGTTGCGTACTCCGGTTTCGACCAGGACGTTGCCGTAGGTTCCGGTGACGCCGATGAGTTCTAGTTCGGGTGAACCAAGGGCGTAGGCGAGCGCCATTGCGTCGTCGATGCCAGTGTCGAGGTCGAGGATGATCTTTTTGGGGCTCATGGATTCTCCATTTCTTCGGTTTCTAGCGCTTTATGTACGAGGGTAATGTCGTTTCGGATTGCGTCAAGGAGTTCGTCAACGTTTGAGAATTTCTCCATGCCCCGGATGTAGTCGACGAATTCGACTTCGACGGTGTGTCCGTACAGGTCGGCGTTTCGCCCAATGACGTAGCTTTCGACGCTGCGGCGGGCGTCGCCGAAGGTGGGGTTGTGTCCCACTGAGATTGCGGCTGCGTAATCAATTCCTTGCTGCATGTCGCCGTCGACGGGTGCGTCGGAGACGATCCGGAACCAGCCTGCGTAGACGCCGTCTTTGGGTAATGCGACGGATTCGGGGAAATAGAGGTTGGCGGTGGGAAAGCCTAATTCTTTTCCGCCGCGGCCAGCTCCGCGGACTACTTCGCCGCGGACTTTGAAGGTGCGCCCTAGTGCCCAGTTTGCTTCGGCTACTTTTCCTTCGGCCAGGAGCTGTCGGATGAGTGTTGAGCAGACGGTCGCGCCGTCGTCGATAAGCAACCGCTGGACGTGAATCTCCACCCCGTGTTTTTTACCGAGTTCGGCTAAGGTTTCGGTGGTTCCTGCTGCGTTGTGCCCGAAGGTGAAGTTTTCGCCCACGACGACGACTTGGGCATTAAGGGTATCTAGCAGGATGGTGGTGAAGAATTCTTCGGGGCTCAATTGCGCCATCGCTGCATTGAAGGTCATGGCGAGCATGTGGTCGATGCCTTCCGCGGCGGCTAGCTCCGCCCGGTGGGTTACTGTGCCTAGAAGCGGTGGCATTTTGTCTGGCCGCAATACGGCAAGTGGGTGGGGGTCGAAGGTGAGTAAAATTGTTGCTAGTTTTAGTTCCTGTGCCCGGCTGGTTGCCGCAGCTAACAGGGTTTTGTGCCCCCGGTGCATTCCGTCGAATACTCCGATGGTAACTACGGTTTTTCCTAGGTTTTCCGGTACGTCGTTAAATCCACGCCAAATATCCACAGGCTTAAGATTACGTTATGAAATCGCAAACGCCATACAGTGCGCTTAAACTTTCACCTATGAGCTTTGATGAGCCCCCTGTGACCCAACCCGATCCGCTGGCCACTTCTGGCCTGGTGGTAGTGGATAAACCGGCTGGCATGACCTCGCATGATGTGGTGGGAAAACTGCGGCGGGCATTTAAAACGAAACGGGTTGGACATGCGGGTACCCTTGATCCGATGGCGACCGGGGTTTTGGTTGTCGGCATTGAACGGGGAACGCGGTTTTTGGCGCATATGGTGGCTGCCACGAAGGCGTATTCCGCTACCATTCGGTTGGGGGCATCGACCACCACGGATGATGCGGAGGGCGATGTTATTACCCGCTGTTCCCCTGCTGCGATTACACAGGCGGATATTGCGGCTGCGGTCGCAGACCACACGAGGGATATTATGCAGCGACCAGCTGCTGTGAGCGCCATTAAGGTCGCCGGTAAACGCGCCCATGAGCGAGTGCGTGCCGGTGAAACTGTGGAATTGCCGGAGCGTCCGGTGACGGTTTCTCGGTTTGATATTACAAACGTTGTTGCGTCGGAGGAGTTTATCGACGTTGATGTTGTGGTTGAGTGTTCCTCCGGTACCTATATTCGGTCCCTGGCCCGGGATGTGGGCGCCCAGCTGGGGGTTGGTGGTCATTTAACGGCATTGCGCAGGTTAGCGGTTGGGAATTTCACCCTGGCGGATGCACTGCCGCTTGCGGACATTGAAGAAAACCCCCGACTTTCGTTAAGCCTGGATGCGGCGCTCGTTCGGTGTTTCCCGGTGCTTGAGGTAACTGCAAGCCAGGCGTTGGATCTATCGATGGGTAAGTGGCTTGAGCCGCGCGGATTGCGTGGTGTTCATGCTGCGGTGGCACCGAACGGTCAAGCAGTTGCGCTTGTGAAAGAATCCGGCAGCCGCTTGTCGACGACCTTCGTTGCCCGGCCCAACACGTTGTAGCGGCTAATACACGGCCGTTGCCGCGATGATATAGCCGTCGGTTATTTCCCAGCGGCCTTCGATAAACGGCACCGGGGTGGGTCGCACCAAAAGGTACGACACGAAGCTGCCGTCATCACGTAAGTCGATTTCGGCCTGTTCAAACCCCAGCCAGCGTCGGGTGAGTGGGAACCACGCTTTATAGGTGGCTTCCTTTGCACAAAACAACAACCGGTCGGCGCAGTCGATGCCGCCGGAGCGCAATCGATCTAACTGCGGCAGTTCGCTTTCGCGCGCAATGGAATCGGCGACACCGTCCGGAAGCGGATTTGCTGGCTCGGCATCTAATCCCATGGAGCGCACCAACAGCCGCGGCGCGACGACTGCCGCCCGGAAACCATCGGTGTGGGTTAACGAACCGGACACCGATGCGGGCCACAGCGGCATTCCTTTTTCACCCCGCAAAATCGGGTTGTCGGATTCCCGGTGCAGCTCCTTTAGTGCCTGTCGAGCGCACCAGCGGGCGTCGCCAAATTCCGCTTTGCGGACATCCACCGCATGCGCCACCAATGCGCGCTCCAGCGGGTGCAGCAAATCGAACCGGCTGAGATCTGTCGACCCGAGTGGAACTTTCAGCATGGCAAATTTAGCCGAAGCTGGGAAAAGATCAGGGTTCATCACTCCACCTCCAGCACCGGATACGGCCACGGACCTAAATGCCCCGGCGATTGCCATTCCCTCGGGTAACCGAGGGAGACTTCGATGTGGCGCACACCATCAACGACAGTTTCACCCGGGGTATGCAAATGCCCGAAGATGACCGCTTGGGCGTCGTATCGTTGCGCCCACGTGCGGGTATGACGGGTTCCGCACCACAATCCAATCTCTGTGTATTTCAGCTTGTTAACCGGCTCGACCACAAGTGGCCAGTGATTGATGAGGATCGTCGGCCCCATGATCCGCGAAAGCCGCTTAATCGAATATGCCAACCGGTCCCAACACCAGGCCCGGATATCAACAAACGGTGCGATGGCGAATTCATCGGTAAGCATAATGCCCCGCTCCCGGGCAGCTGCGACAGCCTGTTCGACGGTTAACCCAGGCTGGCGGAAGGAGTAATCGTACAAAGTGAATAACGGGACAATTGTCACACCGTGGAAAACCGGATACGGATCCTCAGGGGTTAACACGTCGATCTTGCGACACGCCTCGCACAATTCGTCGTATTTAGCTCGCCCCTGAAACCGATCCGTTGAGCGGGAAAACAACTCATGGTTGCCCGGCACCCATATAACTTTGGCAAAGCGTTTGCGAAGCTTGTGCAAAATCTCGATCACCAGCTCGGTGCGTTCAGCGACGTCACCGGCAACGATCAACCAATCCCCCGGATCGCGCGGCACAATCCGGTCGATTGCTGCCCGGTTTTGTTTTACCGCAGCGTGCAAATCCGCCACTGCCCACAACGTTTGAGTCACCAGCCCGCTCACACCTCCTCGTCTTCTTTTTAAATCTAACCACACAGCTAGGACATTCAGGCCCCACTGCCCCACCGCGCGGCAGTTCGGCGTCGAAAAGCACAGGTACTATGTCGCCCAGCGCATCGACTGAAACCGCCAACCGCACGCAACCAACCGAATGGTCATAAAGGCCACCAGACCCCACCACACCCCCACCAAACCGGTGTCTAGCACATACGCCAACCATATACCCGGTACGTATCCACAGGTGGCAGCAACAAGCGTCGTCGAACGCAGAAACGCCGCGTCGGCCGCACCCAATAAAACGCCATCCAGGGCAAAGACCACACCACCCACCGGAACCAAAAGAACCAGCTGCCACCACGGGCCGGAAAGAGCAGAAATCACCGCAGAATCAGACGTGAAAATCATCGGCACCACCGAATAACCAACAGCCAACACCGCAGCCAATACCAACGAAAACGCCACGGAATACACCACCACTTTCACCCCCACCGACCGTGCGACCGCAACCCGACTAGCCCCCAACGCCGCGCCCACCATCGACTGCGCAGCGATCGCCAGCGAATCCAAAACCAAGGCGATGAAGTTCCATAATTGCAACAGCACCTGATGCGCGCCCAACGCAGCCGCACCAAACCGGCCCGCCACCGCCGCTGCTGAAATCAATGCCACTTGGAACGCCAACGACCGCAGGATCAAATCCCGGCCCAATACCAATTGCTTGACGATAATCGACCATTGCGGCAACCACGACCCCGAATGCACCCGAAGCAACGCACCCAAAAAACACACGGACGTAATCAACGTCCCAATCAACGTCGCCCACGCGGATCCGATCAAACCATATGAGTGAACCAAAATAGGAATCAAAATCGCGCCGGGAATAATCCCCGCCAACGTAAAAATCAAGGGTGCCCGGGTATTTTGGATGCCGCGTAACCACCCGTTTCCGGCCATGTCTACCAGCACCAATGGGATAGCAAAGCTCACTACCCGCAACCAAGAGGTGGCAAGCGCTGCGATCTTTTCATCATTCGACAGCCACAGCGTGAAAACTGGCGCACCACACCACATAACCCCTAGCAACCCCACGCCGATAGCCACCGCAACCCACGTTGCTTGCACACCTTCCGATACTGCCTCATCACGCCGACCAGCCCCATAAAGCCGCGCGGCTCGAGCGGTCGTGCCGTAGGACAGAAACGTTAATTGTGTTGTCACTATCGCGTATAACGTCGTTCCCGTGGCCAACGCCGCGAGTAACGTTGCGCCGCCGTATTGCCCCACCACGGCAGTATCAAGGAGAAGAAAAAGCGGAGTGGCGATGAGCACCCCTAATGCTGGCAACGCCAACGCAAGAATGCTACCCGCGGTTGGGGATACATCAGATTGATTACGCACTCAGGTCCTTTCACAATATGCGCGTTAAAAACAGGCAGTTCAATACCTGAAACCCTCCGCTTAAGGTATCAATTCAGCCATCTTACGGAAGCACAGAACAAAACTGGGAAGCCTGTTCGACAATCAAGCGAATGATATGGCTCGCGGGTGCCTCCAACCTGAATCCAGCGGAACGCAAATGTCCGCCGCCGCCCAATGCCTGAGCAAGCGTCGAAACATCGACCGTATCCGAACGCAGGCTAACGCCGTTCAGGCCAGGTTCATATTCCTTAATCACCACGCAAATATCGGCTTCTTCAATGCCTTTAATCATCTCGGCGATTGACTCCACCGCACCGATGGATGCTTGCTGAACCTTGTCATTGCTAATTTCCGCCACCACAATGGTGTGGCATCTCGAATGCACCACGGATAATTGGGATAAAACAGTACCAATCACCTTTAAATCGGTTACCGAGAATCCGCCGAATAATTGGTTGCCGATGGCGCGGATATCGAGGCCCGTGTCAACCAATTGCTTCGCCATTTCGTGCATGACCGGACGCCCCCACCGGAACCCTTGAGTATCTGTGAGCAGGCCTGCATACAAACCGTGCGCTATGTCCCTGTCTATTGCGACATCCAACGCCCTTAGCCACTGCCAAATTATCGTCGTGGTGGATTCCGCACGATAATCAATCAGATTAACACCGGCGCAACCAGGATTGGAGGCATGATGATCAATCAAAATCACGTCCGACATCCGAGCCACCACTGGATCAGCAACAGTCCCCAACCGTGAGGCTGAACCACAATCCACCACGATGATGACTTCACATTCCGGCAGGTCGCCGTCAATCAATTGGATGTGATCCGCACCGGGAATTGTCATTAACGCTGAATCGATCGGCTCGGTCTGGCCTATAACCCCAATGGCGGTTTTATCCAAGGATTCTAAGGCCTTCACCAACGCGGTCACCGATCCGATGGCATCGGCGTCCGGGGTGTGATGGCCAACGACACAGAACGAGGAATGTTCATGCACTTTAGCGGTCGCTTCCGCCCAATCTGATGTATCCACTGCCGACAGCGGCTTAAGGATTGGCACTGCGCCCAGATATGACGGAAATTCCATCGCGACCTCTTTAATGCGTTACAAGATTTCAACTAGCGGTTGTCTTCCTCAGCTGAAACATCAGTTTTATAGGGGTTTGCGTCCCCGGCTGGGGTCGCATTTTTGCGTAACTCTGCAAGTTCCGCGTCACGTTGCCGGGCACGTGCCAATAAGTCTTCCATCCGGGCGGATGTTTCCGGCACGGTGTCTAATTCGAAACTCAACGTCGGGGTGAACCGGACGCTTAGTTGCTCGCCGACTATGCGACGCAGCTGTCCACTGCTTCGGCGCAAGCCTTCAGCTGCGGCTTCCACATCGGGCTCGTCGGAAAGCTGCATGCCGCGCACTGTGTAAAATACCGTTGCATCATGCAAGTCACCCGTAACCCGACAGTCTGTAATCGTGACAAATTGCAGACGGGGGTCTTTAATTTCCCGTTCGATAGCAGAAGCCACGATGTGCAAGATTCGCTTCGCCATTCGTTGGGCGCGTGCGGGATCAGCCATGAGTTTTTCTCTCCTTGAAAAGTGCATCGCAGAAGAATGCACGCTTATATTTTTGGTTCTTTCTTTAAAATCGTAGTGTTTTCACTCTAAAAAGTTTAGGCGTTTTCCACTACTGAGGGCGTAAATTGGCCCCAACCTAACAACGATCAGGTGGGGCCATTTTCAACGACGATTTACTGCGTGTGGCAGTTAGGTACGAGGTACCTCGACTTGTTCAAACACCTCAATGATGTCGCCGACTTGAATGTCTGGGTAGGACAGAACCATACCGCATTCGTAACCAGCCGTAACCTCAGTGACATCGTCCTTTTCCCGACGCAACGAGTTGATAGTTGCGTCAGCTGCCACGACGTTTCCGTCGCGGACCAGCCTGATAGATGCACCACGACGCACCTTGCCTTCGTCGACCTTACAACCAGCGATGAGGCCGACTGCGGAGGCCTTGAAGATAGCACGGATCTCAGCCTTACCGACTTCGCGTTCTTCGAAGATCGGCTTGAGCATGCCGCGCAACGCTGCCTCTACTTCTTCAATCGCACGGTAAATGACGGTGTAGTACCGTACATCGACGCCCTCGGAATTTGCTTCCTCAGTAGCCTTACCTTCCGCGCGAACGTTGAAGGCAATGATGACAGCATCGGAAGCTGCAGCCAACGACACGTTGGTCTGAGTAACGGCACCGACACCCCGGTCGATGATGTTCAGCTGAACCTCATCGTCAACATTGATCTTCAGCAATGCCTCTTCCAGAGCTTCCACCGAACCGGCATTATCGCCCTTGATAATGAGGTTGAGGGTGGACTGTTCCTTCAACACCGCATCGAGGTCTTCCAAGGAGACACGCTTATGGGTGCGAGCCGCCAAGGCATTGCGCTTACGGGCGTTGCGCTGGTTAGCAATCTGGCGAGCCACGCGGTCGTCTTCAACCACCAGCAGGTTATCGCCAGCACCTGGCACGCCGTTGAGGCCTTGCACCTGAACCGGCCGTGATGGGCCAGCTTCCTTAACGTCGTTGCCGTATTCGTCAACCATGCGACGCACGCGGCCGAAGGTGTCGCCAGCAACAATGGAATCGCCAACCCGTAAGGTACCACGCTGGACGATAACGGTTGCCACCGGACCGCGGCCTCGGTCAAGGTGTGCTTCGATGGCTACACCTTGAGCCGCCATGTCTGGGTTAGCGCGAAGATCCAACGCCGCGTCTGCGGTCAAAGTCACTGCGGTAAGCAGGCCATCGATATTGATGTTCTGCTTAGCAGAGATGTCCACGAACATGGTGTCGCCACCGTATTCTTCCGGAATCAAACCGTATTCGGTCAACTGGCCCCGGATCTTATCTGGGGACGCACCTGGCTTATCGATCTTGTTCACGGCAACCACGATCGGTACATCGGCAGCCTTAGCGTGGTTAATGGCTTCCACCGTCTGTGGCATTACGCCGTCGTCGGCAGCAACTACCAGAACCGCGATGTCGGTGGATTTAGCACCACGGGCACGCATAGCGGTGAAGGCCTCGTGACCTGGGGTATCCAGGAATGTGATCGTGCGCGACTCGTCGTCGACCGTCACTTTCACCTGGTAGGCACCGATTCCCTGGGTGATACCACCAGCTTCACCAGAACCAACGTTGGCCTTACGGATCGTGTCCAGCAACCGGGTCTTACCGTGGTCAACGTGACCCATGACGGTAACCACCGGTGGCCGAGACTCGAGGTCTTCCTCTGTGCCGGCGTCTTCACCGAATTGAAGGTCGAAGGACTCCAGCAATTCACGGTCCTCGTCTTCGGGCGACACGACTTCAACCACGTAGTTCATTTCGTCGCCCAGCAACATCAAGGTTTCTTCCGAAACCGATGCGGTGGCGGTCACCATTTCACCGAGGTTAAACAGTGCCTGCACCAGTGCTGCGGACTCCGCGCCGATCTTATCGGCGAAATCGGACAGCGATGCGCCGCGCGCCAACCGTACAGTTGCGCCGCCACCGTCTGGAAGCCGCACGCCACCGATGACGTTTGGAGCCTGCATTGCCTCGTACTCGTTACGCTTCTGCCGCTTCGACTTGCGGCCTTTACGCGGCGCGCCACCCGGACGACCGAATGCACCTGCGGTTCCGCCGCGCCGACCGCCGCGGCCTGCTCCGCCGCCGCGACCGCCGAAGCCGCCACCCTTAGATTCTGGGCCAGCGCCGCCGCGACCGCGTCCACCATTGGCCCGGCTTGGCATCTGCCCTGGGCTCGGCTGACTTGGCATCATCGCAGGCGAAGGCCTACGTCCGCCACCCTGCCGATCGGAACCGGCCTGTGCTGATTGTCCTTGCGGCCGTGGAGCCCGATCTCCGCGAGATTCGCCTTGGCCACCCCGACCGCGACCAGCGCCACCTGGGCGTGGCCCACGTTCCTGACTTCCGCCTTGACCACGGGCTGGGCCGCCTGGCCGCCCACCACCCGGGCGTGGTGCAGGACGCTGTTCGCCGCCAGTGGAGAATGGGTTATTCGCCACACGTGGCGCGCGTGCGCCAGGCTTCGGTCCTGGCTTCGCCTGTGGTCGTGGCATCGCCCCAGGGGTTGGTGCGGAACCACCAGGCTTCGGGGCTGCAGGCTTTTCCGAGCCACTGAAAGCAGGCGTTTGTGGCTTAGTTGCGGCAGGCTTTGCCGCTTGTGCTGGTCCAGGCTTTGGACCTGGTTTCGCTGCCTGTGCAGCAGGCTTTGCTTGTCCGGGTTTTGGTCCGGCAGGCTTGGCTGCCTGTGCTGGGGCAGGTTTCGCTGCTTGTGCAGCTGGCTTGGGTGCAGCTGGCTTTGCGGCTGCCTGAGCGCCGGGCTTCGGGGCACCTGGTTTAGGGGCTCCTGCAGCTTTGGCGGGTTCTTTTTCTTTCGGTGCTTCGTCTGCCGGGGTGATCCCTAGCGAGGCGTAGTGTTCCTTCATCCGCTTCACCACTGGCGGTTCAATGGTGGAGGATGCGGTTTTAACGAACTCGCCCTTTTCTTTCAAAGTGGCTAGTAGTTCTTTACTGGTTACGCCGAGTTGTTTTGCTAGCTCGTGTACGCGTAGCTTTCCGGGCACTTTTCTCCTTGTGTTCTTCGGTGAAAAGCGGCATCGTGCCCGGATTTCCGGGCCTAGATGCGGTTTTCCACCTGGTTGATGTGGACGTTCATCGCTGATGCTTCATCGTAGGCTCATCAGTGTTCGGTCTTCTTTCTTTTCTCTAGGTCCAGCGGATTCGCTGCGAGGTACTTACGTACAGGACCGGTGTCTACCTGAGCAGACACCCTAAGCGCACGACGAAATGCGTTGCGCTTTTCTGCTAGCTCAACCGCCTCGAGAGTGGGGGTGATCCAACAACCACGCCCGCCGAGACTGCGGTTAGGATCGGGAACAAGAACGATCTCTGCCGATTCCGGTTGTGCCGCCACAACCCGCAGTAATTGGCTGTCGTGGTGTCGAGTTTTATGAGCGATACAGGTTCGGATTCGGATGGGACGGCGATGTTTCGTTGTGCTTTTCGACGACACACTCGACCCGTTACTACCCATCCGGCTCCTTCATGATCAACTTCTGCCGCTATTTTGCCTATTGGCAATTCACTCGAGACTTTTAAGCCTTGACAAGCTTAGCTTAAATGACAGTGCAAAAGTTAATTTGAAACCCGAATGTTTACGCGGCATCCGATCGGATGTCGATTTTCCAGCCCGTTAACCGGGCTGCCAGACGAGCATTTTGTCCCTCTTTACCAATGGCCAAGGACAGTTGATAATCAGGAACAGTCACCCGAGCGGTTTGCGCTTCCAGGTCGACAATCTCTACGTGCACCACCTTCGACGGCGCCAATGCGTTACCCACATAGGCGGCTGGGTCTTCGGAGAAATCGATGATGTCGATCTTCTCACCGCCCAGTTCCTTCATAATGTTATTCACCCGCTGACCGCGTGGCCCGATGCAGGCCCCCTTGGCATTGAGACCCTTCGCTGTCGCCCGAACCGCGACTTTTGATCGGTGGCCTGCTTCGCGTGCGATGGAAACGATCTCGACAGAACCGTCAGCTACTTCCGGGATTTCCAATTCGAACAGTTTACGGACGAGTTCTGGGTGAGTACGGGAAAGGTTGATATTGAGATTGCGACCCGCGTTATTGACACCGACCACGTAGGACTTCACCCGGTCGCCGTGTTTGAGTTTTTCCCCGGGCAGTTGCTCGGCGGGCAGAAGTACACCGTCTTGCCCGTCGGCTTCGGTTCCCAAATGAACGATGACGATTCCGCGTTCGTTGGCGTAAACATCTGCTTGAACAATGCCCGAAACTACTCGCCCTTCATATTCGGAATAGGCATCGTATGCTTGGCGGGTCTCTGCTTCCCGCAGCCGCTTCACGATGGAATCGCGCACGGTTGATGCCCCAATGCGGTCGAAATTAGCAGGCGTGTCGTCGTATTCGGTGACGACGTTTCCTTCGTCGTCAAGCTCACTGACAATGACCGCAACCTTGCCGGTTGCAATATCGATATCAACACGGGCTTTGGTGCCTTCTTCAGCCGGAGCGTCTTTGAACTCTCGGTAGGCAAACATCAAAGCACCGGCGATGGTTTCAGTTAATTCCCTAACCGGAATCCCTTTTTCGGCCTCAATATTTTTCAGTGCTTGGACATCAATATTCACTTGTTAGTGTTCCTCTCGCTATGCGTTAGCGCACAACATCGTCGTAGGTAGCTGCAGCCAATTCGAGTTCGTCGGCCGCAGGAGTAGCGAACTCAATTTCTACCATTGCTTCTGGGTGATTGGCTAATTGAATGGACTCGACAACTAGTTTCTTCCCGTTCTTAGAGATAACGGCAACAGCAGTCTCATCGTCATTGAGCGCACCCACGCGAACAGTGCGTTTCTTTCCTTCCTCGGTTATCGTAACCAACCGGCCACGCTGCCTACGCCAATGACGCGGATGAGTAAGCGGACTATCCAGGCCCGGGGTGCTGACCTCCAAGGTATATCCTGGACCGAAATTGAGATTGCCTGTTTCTTCTTCCTCGTCGAAACAGGCGGAGATTTGTTGCGTGATTTTCTCCAATACTTCCGATCCTGGGCGATCGTCACCATCAACCGCGATAGCTACCACCGACTTTTTGCCCGCCCGCGTTGTACGCAGCCGCTCTAGGTCGAGGCCATGCTCAGCGACGATGGGGGCCACAAGTGTGGTTAGTGTTTCGACAGAAGGAAAAGCCATGTCCGCCATGCTAGTACAATTAGCCGACATGACTCGACGTTTGTTTATTTGCGGCATGGTACTTTTAACCCTTTCCGGCTGCGCGGCACCCGAACCAGATCCGGCCTTAACCAGCATCTATAAGCAAACTTCCGATTCATTAAAAGAACCAGTGCTGGCTGAAATTACCCGGCTTTGTGGCCATTTTGAAGACGGAAGCGTCCCCGAATCCTGCGATCCTAATAAATCCCCCATCCCAGTCGCGAACCCCGGAACCGCCGGAATTGAAGAACAATTGTCGCAGGTTCCCCAAGAATCCCTACCCGTTGTTGTCGAGGTCTACAGCCAAACCTACGCCTTGACCCCAACCCCTGAGCGCCCCTCGCAGCTTTTCGACGGCATTGACTTCACCTCCTTCATTGAAGACACCGGTGCATCAGCCACCGCCGACAAATCCGCAGTAGCATCAGCCATCGAACGCGAATTGGGTGTTCTGTACACGATCGGCACCATCCGCGCCTTTGCCGATAACCCCACCCGCGACCGGTTGGATGATCTTGAAGATCAGCACGAAAAAGTCTTGGCGGCGCTGACAGAAAACCTCACCACGGCTGCCAATCCACCCGCGATCCCGGCCGGGTATCAGATTCCAAGCGATATCCTGCCTCCAGACCAACCTTTGACTAACAATCAGGACGCTATTGGGGCCGTCGAAAAGCTCACCGAAACCACCGAAGCCTTTTGGCGAAGGACCGCCGAAACCGCCCAAACCACTCCCTGGCGCATCGGAAGTATCAGAATCGCTACACTTTTGTCAACCCCTAATGGTTAAAAATAGCACACCCGATATACCCCTATTTTCACAGCAGAAACGCATATTTGCTGCATATAAACGAGAAAATCCTTAGAAAATAAAACCGTCAATAAATCGCGTTTTACTTGCCTAGCCGCTAAAATGTCACAAATGCTATGTGAATATTGAGTCGTGGAATATAAAAATATATAACAAGAAAATTAACTAAAACTCATAGGCTAGACAGCCAAATAATGTGCCATTTATCAACCTAATGTCATATCATCAAGCACAGAACCGAGTAGCCCACCGGCAACGAGGAAGTTGCACAACCTAGAAAAAAGACTGAAGAAAATAATGAGCAATCCAGAACGCAACACAGAATCATCCCTGCCACAGCGCCCCGGCACCCACGCCGCGAAATCCGACGACACCGTCGTGTGGCTCGATTCCGAAGCAACTAAGCACTCCGACACCCGGTGGGCGGATCAAGCGAACAAGAGCACCCCTGAGAAGCCAGCAACCGGCACTGCATCAGGAGCAAGCTCCGAAACCGCACGGTCGAGCACACACCCTGCAGCCAAGCCAGCCGCAGCTGCCACCGCCCCCACGCAACGACCTACCGCCGCCACCCCGCAGCAACCCCAAACCCCAATGACTCAACCTGCCGCGAAACCCGCAACGCCTCCCGCCCCAACAACGCCACGGGCAACCGTGCCGAGCACACCTGCCCCGGCACCTAAGGCACCAGAGGCACAGCCACAATCTAAGCGGCATTTCGAGCTGACCCAGGAAACCACGGTCACCTTCGAAGGACGGCGTCTGCACCGTATCCGGGCCACCCAGGACATCCCGCAGCACGACGTCCTGGCTGGCGATCTGGGCGGCTGGGTCGAAAGCATCGAAAACCTCGCCGACAACGCCTGGGTCTCTAACGACGCCTGGGTGCAGGGCACCGCGCGGGTCTACGGCGACGCACTCATCGCTGATGATGCTCGCATCTACGACAACGCCAAAGTCTACGACCGGGCTGTTGTCCGGGGCGACGCACACGTGCTAGACAACGCCGAGGTGTACGGTAAGGCTGAAATCTACGGCCAGGCCAATATCTCCGGCAACGCCTGGGTTCACGGCCAAGCCCGTATCGCAGGAAACGCGCACGTCTACGGTGCCGCCGTGGTCGAAGGCTCCGCGATTGTTTCCGGAAACGCAGAAATCTACGGCAGCGCTGAGGTGTCCTCCAATGCCGAAATCCTCAATTCCACTCACCTGATGTACGTCGCCAACATCGCAAGCCACCCGCGTAGCATCACCATCTTCCGCACCACCACCGGTTACGGTGTTCGCGTCGCAGATTGGGAAGGCCGTATCGCCGAGCTTCTGCCAGCGGTGAAGATTTGGGCAAGTGAACACAACCTACAGCCTGAAGAAAAAACCCAATGGGTCAACGAATACAAGGCCATTGAGAAGCTCTTCCGAATCCGCATTGAAGCATGGGAAGAGGAGCGCAACCGGGAGCGTATCGAAAACGCCGTAGAGCTTTAACTTCTCTCACCTAGGCAACGGGAGGCGGGGCACCCCTGCCTCCCTTTTTGCATCAATGTGCCTGTGGGTGGCGTTAAAAGCTAAGGGAAAAGCGCCTCACGTCATTCATTGACAAGTAAACGTCACAAACGCGCAATGAGCGTTTTATTGCTCCAAAGCGCATTGTGGTAGCTGGTCATTCGTTGGGTGACTCCGCGGCCTTCGCGGTGGGAGAAGAACGCCTAAAAAGCGTTCGGGCGGCGGTTTCTTTAAACGCTCATTTCGTCCACAACATCGCGGGGCTTTCCGGTGATCAGGTCGTGTTCGATGATTCCGAATACCCTATTCCGGTGCTGCGCTTCTATTCAGAAGCTGGCTACCAAAGCATGGCAGAAAAGACAACGTGTGGGACGAACTACGCCACGATGAAATCCGGCAACCCGAAGTTCGTCGATAAGCATGTTGTAGGAACTGGCCATGCCGGTGTGACGAATGGGCTTGATGGCGGGCGTCTTACCCGACACCCGCCCAAAACGTTGGCGTAACTTAACGACTGTGTGATCGGCTTTATCGGCACATTCAACAGCTTAAAACGCGCGGGTGATGACAAACTACAAGAGGGCACCAGCAAAAACCTGATGCCCCATTGGGGAAATATATAAGTTAGCGTGCAAGCAACTTAAGAAGCTGGGAGACAATGTCGTCGGCCGCAACCGATAGAGTCTCCCCACCCCGCACACGCAGCTCGACTACTCCATCCGCAAAGCTCCTGCCGATCACCACAACAAACGGCATGCCGAGCAATTCAGCGTCTTTAAATTTTACGCCGGGGCTAACCTTCGGCCGGTCGTCGAAAAGCACCTCGATGCCCGCCACATCCAGCTCGGACACGATGCGATCACCAGCAGCGACTGCGGCCTCATCCTTATTCGCCACAACAACATGCACATGATACGGCGCTACAGCTACGGGCCAATTCAGGCCTTTTTCATCGTGGCGTTGCTCGGCCAACACCGCCATTAACCGGGAAACCCCAATGCCGTAGGAACCCATCGTCGGGATTGCGCGTTTACCGTTCTCGTCGAGAATCTGCACATCGAACGCCTCGGTATATTTCCTGCCTAATTGGAAGATGTGGCCGATCTCGATGCCTCGTTCCAGCGTGAGCACGCCCTGACCGTCCGGCGCCGGATCGCCCTCGCGCACCTCGGCAGCCTCGATAAAACCATCCACCGTGAAGTCACGACCAGCAACCAGACCAATCACATGCCGTTGAGGCGCATCCGCACCGGTTATCCACGAAGTGCCCTCGGCCACGCGGGGATCGGCAAGCACCGTCACACCATTAGCAGCCAGACCGCGAGGACCGACATACCCCTTAACCAGGAAAGAGTTCTTTGCGAAATCCTCCTCGACTGCCAATTCAACCTCTGCAGGCTCCAATGATGCCTCGAGACGCTTGACGTCGACTTCCCGATCGCCAGGCAACAGGATACCCGTCAACTCCCAGTCCTCAGCGCCTGGTTGCCGCACCTTGACCACCAAGCACTTCAATGTGTCCGCCGCGGTAACATCCCGGCCGGAGACTGTAATTCCTGCGTTATTAGCCCACGCTACCAATGCCTCGATTGTTTCCGATTCCGGCGTAACGTATTCCTGCGCGTCTGGCTGACCGGCGATTTCAATAGCAACGCCAGGTTGCGTTACGACCGCCTCAACGTTCGCCGCGTAGTCACCGTCAGTCGCCCGAACGAATGTGTCCTCCCCATTGGGAGAAACTGCCAAGAACTCTTCCGAAGCCGAACCGCCCATAGCGCCAGAGGTTGCCTGACAAATGACGTATTCAACACCCAGCCGATCAAAAATCGCCTGATATGCCTTGCGGTGCGCGGCGTAGGACTGTTCCAAACCAGCATCCGTCATATCGAAGGAGTACGAATCCTTCATCACGAACTCCCGGCCCCGCAAAATACCTGCCCGAGGCCGTTCTTCGTCACGGTACTTCGTCTGGATCTGGTAAAGCGTAACCGGGAAATCCTTATACGATGTGTACAAGTCTTTCACCTGAGCAGTGAACATCTCCTCGTGGGTAGGCCCCAAAAGCATGTCGACGTTTTTACGATCCTTGAGCCTAAACAAAGACTCCCCGTACTCAGTCCACCGATTCGTCTGTTCATACGGTTCCCGAGGCAGCAGCGCAGGAAACAACAACTCCTGTGCACCAATGGAATCCATCTCCTCGCGCACCACAGCCTCAATTTTGCGCAACGTCCGCAACCCCAACGGCAACCAGGTGTACACACCGGGAGCGACACGGCGGATATAACCGGCGCGGACTAGAAGCTTGTGGCTAGGAACTTCAGCATCAGCTGGATCTTCGCGCAGTGTGCGCAGAAACAGCGTAGAAAGACGAGTAATCATGGTTGGTAATAATAGCAGCCCCCGCATTGGGGGAATTCATGCAGAGCACATTATTAGTTAGACTCACCGAAACCCCGGTTTGGTTCCCCCAATTGACAAACTATCAGCAAGAAATTATCTGGCGTGTGAACTGGGAAAATATTGCTTAAGAATGTTCTCATTTCGCTTGCTATCGCTTTTCGACGCCTCTACCGTCAAAACCATGGGCGTACTGCTGAACCGTTACCGCAATCTCACCAGCCACGGTGCTGAGTTGCTGCTTGAAATCAAAACGGAACAACCAAAACCGGAAGACATTGCCCAAGCGCTCGGCGACACCTTCAATAACGCCACGAAACTCATCCGCAATGCCCGTTTCTTCACCACCGCAGAGCTTCACGAAGCTGCGGCCGCACGGTTGAGCGTCGAAAAGCTTGCAACCATAGCCAAATACTGCCGCAAACTGTCCAACCTCGGGGTACCCCGTGACAACATTTGCACTGAATTCCTCCGCTACGGCGCATCCGCCACAACCGACGAATTGGGGGAATACATGCGGATTCGCGTAACTAAACTCAACGAACAACTCGCCAATAAACCCCGCGCCAGCTACGCCCGCTTCAGCAAAACGCCCGATATCGACGGCATGCACCACGTCATGATGAAACTGACCAGCGAACAAGCAAACCGCATGCTCACGGCACTTAACGACGAAGCCAAGGCGCTCTTTCACCAACATCACGCCAGCAGCATTGAGGAAGCACGCGCTCAGCTTATCGTTAATCGGGTCAGCACCCCCGCCGCCGGCAGCACACCAGACAACCACTATGGCCCGCTCATTCTCATCCCGCTCGCCGAAACCGTCGAACACATCGACGGAACTGTAGCAACAACAACCGGCGGGATGATCGATCTCGCAGAATACGCCGACCTCATTCTTAAACCCCACGGTTACACTACAATCGCGTATAAAACCACAACGGACACTATCGAGCTCAGCCCACCAATCCCCATCCGGCAACGGCTCGCCAGCGACGAACAACGTCTCATCTCCATCGCCGGACACCTCATGTGTGTACACCCCGACTGTCGTATCCCAGCGCAACACTGCCAACAGCATCACATCACGGCTTTTTCCCAAGGCGGAGCCACCGAACAAAACAACTTGGCACCACTATGCAAACGCCACAACATGGAAAACGACGACAATCCAGCCAAACCTAAAAACGGCAGAATTGAAAAAGATCTGACATCCGGAAGAATCGGACATCGCCGAACCCCCACCAGTCCCCTTCGGTTTAACCGCGCACCGATCATTAACAAAAGCTTCTACGAAGTAGCACGCAGGCTACTTCATTAACTACATCGCAACTAGCACACCGGGTCTGCAGACACCTTGGCAGACCCGGTATAAGGCGTGCCGAAACGCGAAAATTAGTGCAGTCGCCAGTCCTGGGGGACGAAACCGCTTGTGGGATCCACGCCAACGAGCGAGTCGCGCACCGCCACGAATTTCTCCGGAGGAGTTGGAAGCCAAATCAACGGCTGCTCAGAGGCAACTGCATCGATGTAGGTAGGAGTTGTCGCATCCTCACCATTGGAGAAAACGGAAGCTTCAATCGCAGCGTCGACCTCGAGAGCGGAAAAGGAACCCACATTAGCGCGGCCGGAGGTGGAAAGAATGTCCTCGCCTGTAGCCGCAATTGGGAATATCCATGCAACACTGTTTGTGAAAATCCCCAATTGCCAGGAGCATTCAACCACTTGCTCACATTCGGCAAGCATTTCAAACGGATTCTCGGTGGTTTTTAGCTGGAGTTTTATTCCTGCTGATTCAAAGTCTTTTTCCAGAATTGGGAAGATCTTGTCGCTGAAGATTCCGGTAGGCGCGGCAATTTCCAGAGCTAGTTCTTGCCCTGTTTCCGCTCCACCACCGCATTTATCAGCTTCACTGCAGTGGAATCTACCGCCGCGTTTTACCCAGCCGTTTTTCTCCAGTATTTTTTTCGCGCTCGTTGGATTATATGTCGACGAACATGGTTGATTGGGGTTCGTTGGAGTTGGCCCACATCCTGGGAGGGCGTGCCCGTTCCAGACTGTCTTGATAATTTTCTGCTGGTCGACAAGTTGTTGTATAACACTTCGGATATACATTTCCCCAATGAGGGGGTTGGTCATATTCGGCACCATATAGTTAATTGCATGCCCATACCGTGGCATGATCGTAAACCCAGCATCTCGTAGTTCGTTCAGAGCACCCGGATCGGTATTGGGGGGCAGTGTTTGGTAGTCGGCGGTGTGGTGCCGGTCGTTGGCGGCGCTCAGGATGACCGTCGGGATAGTGGGTTTATCGAGGCCGTCGTAATTGGGGTTGATGGTGAGCGTTGTGGTTTCCTGTACTGAGTGTGCTGCCATAACGTACGGCCCGTTGGTGGTCTTCCAGCGTGGTTGATTGGGGTTGGCAGCGTCGGCTGTGATGGCCTCGAGTAGTTCAGTGGGTGTGAGGGTATTGGTGGGGTTCCAAGCGTGTTGCGGCAGCGGGGTGATGCGGTTGAGTTGGTTCCCGATGAACCAGGTCGGATTGTAGGCTTGGTCGGCCGTGATGGTGAAGGTATCGTGGCTGAGAATCGTCAGTTCGGTGACGGTTTCTGGCAGGGTTTGTGCGGTGTTCGACAGTTGCCACCATAGTTCGATGTCGTTGGTGGTGATGGGGGTTTGGTCGGACCAGCTGCGGTTGTGGAGCGTGATGGTGTAGGTGGTTCCGTCGGGGCTAATGTCGGTGACGTTGCCGAGTGAGCGCACGGTGTCGAGGTGGTACCGGTTGGTGCTGTGTGGCAGGTAGCTAAAGAGCGGCTGGTACAGCAGCGTTGTTAGCGGGTGTGGTTGCTGTTCTAACGGGTTGATTGAGGCAAAGGGCTCCGTGGCAACTGTGATTGTGGTGGGTGTCGGAGCAGGTGAGGTTGGCTCGGGGCTGCACGCAGTCAAGGCAGCGAGGGCGGTACTTACGATAAAGATGGCGTGTTTTTTCATTGTCGGGGTTTGTCGCAGGTAGGGGTTTCTGGGTTTCGGTGGTTTGCCCATTGCACGAGGGCTTGGGTGATAGCCTCGGTGTATTTTTCGGCTCCGATATCCGTGGGATGTATTTCGTCGTCATGCAAAATGGCAGGGTCCGCCTGGGCTTTGCCACACCAATCGGCGATGTACAGGTTCGGGTATTCGGCGTGCGCGGTGCGGATGTTGTCGTGTGATTTAAGGATCCATGGTCGGTCGCCGAAGGGGGTGACGAGAATTGCGATGCGGTCGGGGCCGAGGATTGTCATTGTGGTTTCTACTGCATTGAGGTCAAGTTCTGCGTTGGTGCCGAAACCTAAGATGACGATCGGGTCGAGGGCATCTTTCGCGTCGAGACTTCTAAGAATGTCGGGGGCAGCATCGATATTGCGGGAAACCTGAGCATCGACGTGGATGTGTGGGTAGCGGCGTTTAAGGGCGTCGCTACTGGCTAGCATGACAGAATCCCCAATGGCGGTGAGCGCGGCGCTATCCGGAACGGGATGCGGGCCGGGACTTAGCTTGACGACGTTCGCCGGTCCCGCAGGTGCCGCAGTTGTTGTCGTTGCGGCTGCGGATAGTTCTTTAAGCTGCCGTTCCAGGGCGGTTTCGTTCGGGGATTGTATTATCGCAATTCCGGCCGTCATGAGCAGGGTTATACCGGTCCCGATGATTATCAATCTGGGTTTGGGGCGCAGTATGTTCCAAATGTGGCGATATCCGTGGCGTCGGATGGGGGTTTCTACCCAGGTGTAGCTGAGGTGCGCTAATGAAAGAGATGCAACCAGGGCGATGATTGACCGGACGGGATGGTGGGTCAGGGCGGTGATGATGACGTACACAGGCCAGTGCCATAAATAGAGGGAAAATGATATTTTTCCCAGCCACCGCGTGGACTTCGTATTGACGAAGGCATGGGCTGGTCCTTGTTGGTGCAGGATCGAATACAACAGCATCATCGTGAATAGGCTTGCTGCCAGAAGCCCACCTCGGTACGTGAATGCCGAGGTGTCGGGTGTGAAACACACTAAGGCTACCAATCCGATGAGCCCCACAATCCCCATCGCGGGGGCGTGCCGGGTAGGCGTTACCGGCCAGGAGTCGGTGTGGGGATCGGCGGAGGTGCTCGTCGTAAAGCAGGCTAGTAAAACCCCAATGAGGAGGCCGAAGGAGTGCGTGTCGGTGCCGTAATACACTCGGGTTGGGTCAAGCTCTGGGGAATAGAGGATCTGCATCGCGGCGTACGAGGCGCAGCATAAACCGGCGCTGGCCACAATCAACGCTGCACGAGACTGTCGAAGTAGCACCACCACGAGCAATGGGAAGAGCACATAGAATTGCTCCTCCACGGCCAGCGACCAATAGTGGGCGAAAATCTGAACCCCGAAATCGGCGAAATAGCTTTCGCTTCCGGCGATTTGCATCCAGTTGTTCACGAAAGCCAAAGTCCCAATGAATTGGGGTTTTAAGCCCACCGCCGGGTCGCCACCAACCAGCCCCGCTGCGGCGGTGCCTATCACCAGAACCACGATGGCGGCTGGCAGGATGCGCCGAGCCCGACGGAGCCAAAACAACCGCAGATCGATGCGGGAATTCACCGCGTATTCGCGCAGAAGCAGTGAGGTGATGAGGAAACCTGACAGGACGAAGAACATATCGACCCCGAGGAAACCACCGGGGGCGATGGTGCCAAAGAAGTGATAGAGAACCACCGAAAGTACTGCCAACCCCCGCAATCCGTCGATTGCGGATACTCGCCGCAATTGGGCTTTTCGCGGGGTCTGGGTTGTAGGTGGTTGAGCCACATCTAAAGCCACCGGTTACAATCCCCCTTTTAAACTGCCATGATTTTTCGTTACGTGCGGTTCTAGGTTAATTGGTCGTGTGGGAAAACCAGAATCTAGCACCACCTGTGGGTGTAGATGGGTATAGAGTTGGATTTCATGTTAATTATTCTGCCCCCGTCCGAAACCAAGGCCGCAGGTGGTACCGGTGCGCCACTTGATTTGTCCACGTTGTCGTTTCCCCAATTGAATGGGGTGCGGGAAGAGATCGCGGCGGATCTTATCGCGCTGCCTGAAGAAGAAGCCCTTGCCACATTGGGGATTTCCATAAAACTTAGTGCATTAATCGCCGTGAATCAGGAATTGTTCTCTGCGCCGACAATGCCAGCTATTTTCCGGTTCACCGGTGTGCTTTTCGACGCCCTCGATGCCACTTCCCTACCGCCATCAGCCTTGGAGCGACTAGCGGTGGGCGACGCGTTGTTTGGACTGCTAAAAGCCACCGACCAGATCCCCAATTATCGGCTTTCCGGTGGAACCAAGCTACCTATCGCAGGTTCTGGTGAGTCGGAAAAACCGCCAACGATGAAAAAGCGGTGGGGGTCGAAGATTTCCGAGGCGATCGCGGATTACCCGGGGCTTGTTGTTGATCTTCGCTCCGGCACGTACCAACAATTGGGAAAGGCGCCCGGCGCTGTCACAGTCCGGGTGGAGTCGGTGGCTGCTGATGGTAGTCGAAAAGTGGTGAGCCACTTCAATAAGCACTACAAAGGGCTGGTGGCGCGGGCATTGGCGTTAGCGGAGACTGCGCCAACGTCACTGTCGCAGGTGCGCACCGTTTTGGAGGAATCCGGCATGGTGATTGAATCGACGCCGGATTCGTTGGAATTGACGTTGGTGGTCGAAGCATAAACCAGGTACCAGATTAAAGCCCGGCAACATCCCCAATGATGTAGACAGCCGGCGGCACTATATGCTCGTGTTCTATGACGTCGGCGAGGCTTCCGAGGTCGCAGCGGAAGCTGCGCTGGCTTTCGGTGCTGCCTTCTTGCACCACGACGGCGGGGGTTTTGGGGCTGCGTCCGGCGTCGATAAGCGTCTGGGCGATGGGGCGGGCGTTTTTCACGCCCATGATCACGGCGAGGGTGCCGCCGGTTGCAGCTAGCGCTTCCCAGTTATTCAATGACAGCGGGTGGCCAGGCGGAACATGCCCGGAGATGACGGTGAAGCTGTGGACAATACCGCGTTGGGTAATCGGTACGCCTGCCATGGCGGGAACTGAGATCGCGCTGGTGACACCTGGGATTACTTCGCAGGCGATTCCGTGTTGCGCCAAATAAGTGAGTTCTTCGAATCCCCTACCAAAAACGTACGGGTCGCCGCCTTTAAGCCGCACGACTTTCTTCCCGGCTTGTGCGTGTTCAACGAGCAGATCGTTGATTTTTTCCTGGGCGACTTGTTTTCCGTACGGAAGTTTAGATACATCAATGAGTTGTTTGGTGGATAAGTCGCACAGTTTGTCGAGCTCAGTGGTTGGACCTAAGTGGTCGGCCAGAATCACATCGGCTTCGTTGAGGCGGTTCATGCCACGCACCGTGATCAGATCCCAGGCGCCGGGCCCGCCGCCGACGAGGCTGACAGTAGGGGGTGTAGTCATGGTGAATAAGCATATCGCCGTTAGAGTAAAACTATGAACCCGCATGTTGAGCTCAAGCACGACCTCGCCACTGCCCTGCCGTGGTTGGTGTCCCCGGCGCGACTGGCCGATTTTCCCCAATTGGAGGAGGTAGTCGTTAATTCCCCGCTGGGTCAGGATTTAAACCTCCCCATTGGGCATTTGCATAAGCTTTTGGTTATGCCTGGGCATGCGATGGCGTATTCCGGCCATCAATTTGGCCAGTTTGTTCCGCTATTGGGCGATGGCCGGGCTGTGTTGTTAGGCGAGGTTCCGGTTGAGGGTAGGTTGGTTGACCTGCATGTTAAGGGTTCCGGCCGCACGGTGTTTTCGCGTGGTGGTGACGGGTTGGCGCCGCTTGGGCCGATGTTGCGGGAGTTTTTGCTTTCGGAGGCGTTGCATGGATTGGGGGTTGCAACATCGCGGTCGTTGGCGGTGTTTCGTACCGGTGGCCAGGTGCAGCGTCGACAGGCGGAGCCGGGTGCGTTATTGGTGCGGGTTGCTGATTCGCATATTCGGGTTGGTTCCTTCCAGTTTGCTGCGTTGCGGGGTGTGGAGGAGGTTGCCGCATTGGCTGATTATGTGATTGCTCGTCATTTTCCGGGGGTTGATTATGTGGGCATGTTGTCGCAGATTGTGCGTCGTCAAGCGGTGACGGTTGCCAAATGGATGCGGTTTGGGTTTGTGCATGGGGTATTGAATTCGGATAATACGACCGTCTCGGGGGAAACGATTGATTTCGGGCCGTGTGCGTTCACGGATGTTTTTGATTCCGCGGCGGTGTTCAGTTCGATTGATGCTGCGGGCCGCTATCGGTTTGGTAATCAGCCAAGCATGGTGGGGTGGAATATTGCCCGGTTGGCGGAGTCGTTGATCCCGTTGATTGGGGTGACGGCTGCGGAAGAGGCGGTGCGGGAGTTCGGGCCGCGGTATCATCAGGCGTTTTATGGTGAGCTGGCGGCGGCGTTGGGGCTTCGGTGGGATGATTCTGCAGGCGCCGTGTCGGAGCTTATCGACGACTTCCTGGTGGTCATGCAGACCGAAGGCAAGGATATTACGCTCACGTTCCGCCAGTTGGCTGAGCACCATCAGTCATGCGACTTTGATCCGGGTTGGCTGAGGCGGTGGCGGGCATTCAACCCAGATTTAGCGCAGATGCAGCGGATTAATCCGGTGTATATTGCCCGGAATCATCTGGTGGAAAACGCCTTGTCGGATATGGCGGAGTTTCACAAGCTGTGGCAGGTATTGCGTAATCCCACTGTCCGGCGCCCCGGCTGTGAGCGGTTTGAACAGCCCACCCCGGAGGGGTTTGGGGATTACGTGACGTATTGCGGCACTTAGGCCTTAAGTTGCGCAGGCGGCGACAAAGCGTTGTATTGCGTCCGGGTGGGCCGCCGGGTGAGTGTGCAGGTAGGAGGCGTGAATCGTGCCGCCGACGAATCCTTCGGTGGTTGGGGTGCCGTCCCAGGTCCGCCAGCCCCAGGCGGGCAGGAAGCCGTCGGCTTCGGTGTTGGTAAGGGCTGTGTGGTGGAATTCGTGTCCAGTAATCCGTTGGCCAGCGGCATAGAGGACGGAGTCGGTTAGTGCGACTGCTTCGCGGTATCCCAGGGTCAGCCGTCGCCCCATGGCAGCGTGGGTGGGAATGATCCCGAGCATGGGGTGGGCATCAAGGCTAGAGAGAAGCCACAGTAGTCCGGCGCATTCGGCGTGGATGGGTTTGGCTTCGGCCACGTGTTGTTGGATTGCGCGGCGCAGATCAGTGCGGCTGGCTAAGGCTTCGACGTGTTCTTCTGGGAAACCGCCTGGGATGATAAGTCCATCGCAGTCCGGGAAGGGGTCGGTCAGCGGATCGAAGTGAACGACGGTGGCTCCGGCTGCACTCAGAAGTTCTTGGTGTTCTGCATATGCGAAGGTAAAGGCTTTGCCACCGGCGATGGCGATCGTGGGATGGTGGGTTGGTGTCACGTAGTTTTCTGGCTGCCATACAGGCCCGGTGTATGTGGTGCGCGCCAGGGATACGATGTGGTCGATGTCGCAGTGGGTTTCGACCAGTGCCGCCATCTGGTCAATGGCTTGGCTGGCTGCCCCGCCGTGTTCTTTGGCGGTAACCAGGCCAAGGTGCCTCGACGGTACGGCCACGTTGTCTTGACGCGGGATCGCCCCAACAACGGGGATTCCCTCGGCTTCGATGGCGTCGCGGCAGACGGCTGCGTGCCGCTCAGTGCCGATTTTATTGAGGATCACTCCGGCGATTCTCACCCCGGGACGTGCGGTGGCGAAGCCGCGCACTAACGGGCCTGCGGATTGACTCATTCCGCGCACATCGACAACAAGAAGCACTGGTAGACCCAGGATCTGGGCGATATCGGCGGTTGAGCCGTTGCCGTCGGGTATCCGGCCGTCGAAAAGCCCCATGACGCCTTCGACAACACCAATGTCGCAGCCGCGTGTCCCGTGGGCGTATAGCGGCCCGATCAGCTGCTCGCCGCACATGACAGCATCGAGGTTGCGTCCGGTTCTGCCTGCCGCAAGGCCATGGTAGCCGGGGTCGATGTAGTCGGGCCCTACTTTGAATGGTGCAACCGTCATGCGCCGCGCCAGTGCCGCGATCAGACCCGTGGTAATCGTTGTTTTTCCGGTGCCGGAAGCGGTGGCGGCGATCACAATTCCGGGGGATGCGGTTGGAGTGCGGGTGCTCATCGAATCTGTCATAGTGGTTTAAGCATAATCTTTTTGCCGAAGGGAACAGACATGGGTGTACGTGAGTTATCAGAGATTGTGGGCGATACGTCCATGCACAGGTGGCGCGGCCCGAACGTCTCCCGCGCGGTGCGGCAATCGCTTTTCGACGCCCTAGGCGCGGCGGCCGCTTCGGCGTTGTGTGATTTAGACGGTCTGGAATTAAGCGGTGATGCCCGCATTGACATTCCTGCCTGGGATCAATGGGATATTTACTGCTTTTCGGAGGAGATTGGTTCTCCAGCGCCGTTTCGGATTTTTGCCCACGCTGGCGGCGGCGACAGCTGGGCTTTCCATATCGACACGCAAACAGTGTTTTTTCTCGATCACGATGGCGCTGAAACCACAGTGGACATGGGTGTTGATGTTATAACCTTCATCCGGATTGCCGATCTTTGGGAGCGCTTAATAGAACGAGCAGATTGCGATGGCACCGAATTTGATGCCTTGGAATTTCACCGTGGCATTGAGCAACTCACTTACAGATCGGCCGAAGATTTTCCATGGCCCTATGGGTGATGATCACTCTGCGGGATTACGAATCTGTGTATGGTTCGGGGCGTGCCAGTCAACGTTGACGTTGTCTTTGGTTTCAATCCCCTGATCCGTTGGCATATGTGGAACCTTTGCGAAAATATTACGGCGCGCACGACCGGCGCGTAATTGTTGCTCAACCCGGTGCGCAATTAGCCCCAGCGCGTAATTAATCGCGATCATGATCGCCGCAACCACAATCAGCGACGCCAAATAGTTCCGATTGGTGGCAGACGACTGGATGCCTTGCCGCACAATTTCCACGAAACCAATCTGGTAACCCAACGCGGAATCCTTCAACGCGATGACGGCCTGGGCAATCAATGCAGGCAGCATCGCCGCAACCGCCTGCGGCAGCAGCACTTTCCACATCGTTTGATTATGGCTGAGCCCTAACGCCATAGCGGCTTCATTCTGGCCCTTCGGTAAATTCTTAATCCCGGACCGTACCACCTCAGCTATCACCGAGCCGTTATACAACGTAAGTGAAACGACCACCGCAGCAAAAGCCAGCTGTCTCGGCGGCACCACAGCGTAAACGGCAAACAGTTGGTAGCAGAAAATAATCAACAGCAATACCGGAATAGCCCGGAAAAACTCCACCACTACCCCACATCCCCAGCGAATAGCGCGGGTCTTGGCTAATCTGCCTAATCCAAGAGCGACACCGACGATAACAGCCAAAACGATGGACACGAACGCCGACTTTAACGTTCCTACTAGGCCAGGTATGAGGTAGGTTTTCCAAGTGTTTGCGGAAATAAACGGCTGCCATTTATCTGGTGCCAATTGCCCAGCCTCGTATAGCGTTCGCGCCACCCAGGCTACCAGCAGGATTCCGCACATAATGACGGTGATCGACAGTATCGCGTTTCGACGCCTCCCTTTCGGCCCGGGCGTGTCATATAAAACCGTGGCTCGAGTCTGACTCATTAGTGTTTCACCGCCAACCGTTCGGAAATCCGACCCAAGCCGAGCCCCATCGGCAGAGTCAGAACCATGAAGCCGACCGCAAAACAGCCGAAAATAATCCACAATTGCGCCGCATGGTTCTCGATGACTTCTTTCATCAACAACGACGCCTCCGCGACCCCGATCACTGAGGCCACCGTCGTATTCTTCGTCAACGCAATCAACGTATTACCTAACGGCACAATCGCAGCACGCAGCGCCTGTGGAAAAACAATGGTGCGAAACGACTGGAAAAACGTCAAGCCCAACGACCGGGCCGCCTCCGCCTGCCCAAAACTGACGGTATTAATCCCCGACCGCAACGACTCCGCGACGAACGCTGAGGTGTATAACACGAACCCCAGCGCAGCGAGACGGAAATTATTATCAGCCAAAAACGTCGGCGACTGTCGATCCGCCAATTGCAAACCTAAACTTTGGTACAGCCCAAAGGAACAAAACAAGATGACCAAAGTCAACGGGGTATTGCGAACCGTCGTGATATAACCAGACGCAACCCGGCGTAACACCCCAATTGGAGACACCCGCATCGCAACCAGCACCGTGCCCAGCACTAACGATCCCACTGCAGCGATAACCGTCAGTTTCACCGTAACTAGAAATGCTGGACCAATCGCAGGCCCAAGCTGCGACCACATAGCCTCCATTGCCTGCTCCTTTTATTTGATAAACGACAAATCACCAGGTGTTGCTTGAGTAACCCCGGCAGCTGAGTCGCCCAGATTTTTCGCCACAATCGCATCAAATTCCCCGGAGTCATACATCTCGGTCAGCGCCGCATTAATTGCAGTCGTAGCCTCCGCATCCCCCTTGGCCACTCCGATACCATAATGCTCATTGGTAAACGGTTGCCCGTCCTTTTCCATCTCTACAACTTTAAACGCGCCAGGGTCCTGTTGCGAATACCCGTTGAGGATCGTGGCGTCAGTGGTCAAAGCATCCACGTTCTTTTGCCGCAATGCTTCCACACAGGAAGAATATGTATCGTATTCCTGGAGCTGAACGTCCGGCAACGCCTCTTTAACCTTTTGCGCTGGGGTGGAACCCGAAACCGAACACAAGATCTTACCGCCAGAAAGGTCCTCTAATTTCGTGATATTAGAGTCATCGGACCGCACCAAAAGCGCTTGATGTGTCAGAAGATACGGCCCACCGAAATCCACCGACTCGGCCCGCGACTTGTTAATGGAATAGGTGGCCACGATCATGTCCACCTCGCCGTTATTAATCAGCGTTTCGCGCTGCGCTGATGGGGTTTCCCGCCAAGTAATGGCAGGTTCTGCCCACCCCTTTTCCTTCGCAATATGATTAACCACATAGGTTGCTACGTCGACGTCAAGACCCGACATTGACCCGTCCGCCTCTTTCAAACCCAAACCTGGCTGATCATATTTAGTACCCAAGGTCACCGTGCCGGATTCAATCCCGGCCAAGAGCCCCTGCCCAGCGCCGCCGCCACCGCAAGCAACCATCGCTGCAGAACACGCCACGACGCTGAAACCTAAGGCGATAACTTTTCCAAGACCTGTTTTCATTTCCTACTCCGTTATCTTCATAGCTAATGTGCAAGAATTTTCGATAAAAAGTCGCGGGCACGGTCGGTGCGCGGCTGCCGAAAAAACTCTTGCGGCAGGCTGTCCTCGACAATTGCCCCCTCGTCCATAAACAACACCCGGTCGGCCGCGCGCCGGGCGAAACCCATTTCGTGGGTGACGCACACCATCGTCATTCCAGCACCTGCGAGATCGGACATGACGTCGAGGACTTCATTGACCATTTCCGGGTCGAGTGCAGAGGTGGGCTCGTCGAAAAGCATCACCTTTGGTTGCATCGCCAATGCCCGCGCGATCGCCACGCGCTGTTGCTGACCGCCGGAAAGCTGCGCCGGGTATTTTTCTGCCTGATCGGCAATCCCCACCCGTTCTAGCAGCTCCATGGCGAGCGACACCGCGGCGGATTTTTCCAGCTTCCGTACCTTTATCGGCCCCAGGGTGACGTTGTCCCGGATGCTCATGTGCGGAAACAAATTGAATTGTTGAAACACCATTCCCACATCGGACCGCAAGCTCGCCAACGCTTTTCCTTCTTCGGGCAGCGCTTCGCCGTCGATGAATATCGTGCCGCTATCTATCGTTTCCAGCCGGTTGATGGTGCGGCACAGGGTGGATTTGCCGGAACCGGACGGACCTAGAATTACTACAACCTGACCGCGCGGAATGGAAAGGTTGATGTTTTTCAACGCGTGAAAGTCACCGAAGTACTTGTCTACTTCGGTGAAAACGATCATCGGCTGCCCCGCACCAGATTGTGGTACAGCACCCACCATGCCATTAAATGTGTCCTGCGTCATATTTTCGACTATACCGAAAAACACGCAACCCCAACAGGACTTATTTATGGATATAGATTTAAAAATAGGTGGCGTGCAGAAGAAAAATACACGCCACCTATCGATTTAGGGTGAATTAGCCCCTACCATTCAATCCCTTTTTGCCCCTTGCGTCCCACATCCATCGGGTGCTTAATCTTGGTCATCTCGGTGACCAAGTCAGCAACCTCAATGAGTTTTGGATCCGCGTCTCGACCAGTCATCACGACGTGTTGAACACCCGGACGATTTCGAAGCGTTTCCACAACATCGTCGACATCAATCCACCCCCACTTGATCGGGTACGTGAATTCATCAAGAACGTAGAAATCATGCGCTTGATCCGCTAGCCGACGCTTGATCTCCTGCCATCCCTCGTGGGCATCGCGGGCGTGGTCTTCCTCCGAACCCGCTTTCTTTGACCAAGACCACCCCTCGCCCATCTTGTGCCATTCGACGGCGCCGCCCTCGCCGGTTTCGTCATGCACCTGCCCCAGGCGCTTGAACACGGTTTCCTCCCCCACTTTCCACTTCGCGGATTTCACGAATTGGAACACGCCAATATTCATCCCCTGGTTCCATGCGCGCAGCGCCATACCAAATGCTGCGGTTGATTTCCCCTTCCCCGGGCCCGTGTGCACAGCGGTAATCGGCAATAACCGACGCTGCCGGGTGGTTAGCCCATCATCTGGGATATTTGCTGGATCTACTTTTCCCTTAGGCAACTTGTTCTCCTTTTAATTACATTTATAAGCTAAAACGCATCGATGACGCCGGTGACTGACTCGGCATCAAGCTCGGCTAGCTGCAAACACACCGCGCCCATATTATTCGCTAATTCACGCGCCAACCCCAATCTAACCCGCCCGGCAGTCTCGCAATCGATCACGATGCAACCCGCCAACCCGCGTTGGGCGATCACACCCGCAACAGAATGCAGTCTCGCGAGACCGCCTGCCCCGGTTGCCCGACCATCAGATAACACGACCAAAAGCGCGCGTCTACCTGGTTCACGGCGGTGCTCCCGCTCGATCACGTCTTGCGCCAGCTGAAGCCCTTCCGCCAGTGGCGTGCGACCACCAGTGTGTACCGTGGCCAACCGCCGGTGGGCGACGTCAATGCTGCCGGTCGGCGGTAGGATAAGTTCCGGCTGCGCACCTCTGACACTGATCACCGCAACCCGATCGCGGCGCTGGTAGGCGTCGCCAAGCAGCGAATGGACCGCTCCGGTAACCGCCGCCAGCCGGTCTTTTCCCGCCATGGAGCCGGAAGCATCGACCACGAAAACAATGAGATTGGATTCTTTTCCACGTAGCACCGCGCCCCGTAAGTCCGCAGGCTGAAACTGAATGATGCCGTCTTCCACCCGGGCACCGCGTTCAGCAGCCGCCCGAACCGTGCCAACCACATGAACGCCACGCCCGTCAGACACCGCCCGGACCGGAGTCCCGGTTCTCGTCACCGCTGGTGCCCTGCGCCCCGGCGCGGCTTCGCCTGCGGAGTTCCTCCCGCTACGGCGCAGTTGCCGGACGGCGAAAGGGTGCGCCTTGTTCGGCGTTACCTACCTCTCCATCGGTTGTAGGTTGGGTTTCTGTTGGGTCGTCGTTCTCGGATGGTGGCGTAGTGGAAGTTTCTTCGACTTCAGCCTCGTTGTCGGGGTGTTCGTTTCGGGCTTGGTCGAGTGCATCGTCGAGCTCTTGCTGATCAATCCCTGGCTCATCGAATGGGTTGCGTCGCTTTCGGTGCGGCAATGCCAATTCGGCTGCTACTTTGATGTCTTCGTCGGTGACCTCAGTGCGGTGTTGCCATGCCGCGTGTGCGCAGGCGGTGCGGGCAATGACGAGGTCCGCCCGCATGCCGTCGACGTCGAAGCTAGCGCACACATGGGCAATCCGACCGAGGTTCACATCAGATAATTCGACCTGCGGTAGTAGTTCTTTCGCCTGCCTAATGCGTTCTGCTACTTCGTTGTCTTTGTCTGCCCACTGCGCGACGAATGCTGCGGGATCGTGTTCGAATGCCAGCCGCCGCCGGATAATGTCGGCGCGAATGTCAACATCGCGGGAACCACTGACTTCGACGGATAGCCCGAAGCGATCCAGAAGCTGAGGCCGCAGTTCCCCTTCTTCCGGGTTCATTGTTCCCACCAAGACGAAACTTGCTTCGGCAGAGTGTGAGATGCCGTCTCGTTCGATGGTGACAACGCCGGTTGCCGCCGCATCCAATAGTGCGTCGATGAGGTGGTCGGCCAGGAGGTTGACTTCGTCAACGTAAAGCACTCCGTTATTGGCCTGGGCGAGCAATCCAGGTTTGTAGGTGGCACGCCCTGTGGTGAGTACGGTTTCTAGATCTAATGCCCCTACTACCCGGTCTTCGGTTGCGCCGATTGGCAGATTGACCAGCGGGGCGCCGTCGAGAAGCTTTGCGAAAGCCCGTACGGTTGTTGTTTTCGCGGTGCCTTTTTCGCCGCGGATAACGACACCGCCAATCCGAGGCGAGACGGCCGTTAAGATTAAAGCAAGGCGTAATTGGTCTTGTCCCACCACTGCTGAAAATGGAAATGATTGTGGCACTATCGACGTCATGACTTTCACTCTTTTCTCATAACTGCGGCTTAACAGGCCAAAGGCCAATCCAGCTGAGGTCTGGCGCGTAATGCACCAGGATCAACCTTAGCGGATTGGCCGTGCCTTATTGAAAACGTTGGTGACACCTGTTGTCAATAGGGGTGTTACTTATCAAGCTGCAGGGTGCTTTGGGTGTAGTCCCACATCTCGTTGAACAATGCCTTATTGGTTGCCAGCTTCACACCGTAGGATGGCATCATTTCTTTGATCTTGTCGCCCCATTCGATCATCCGATCACCGAAGCACCGCTCTAGTACTTCCAACATGGCGGCAGGTGCGATCGATGCGCCGGGCGACGCACCCAGAAGACCCGCGATGGAGCCGTCGAGATGGCTGATCAAGGTGGTACCGAATTCCAGGGAACCGAAGGACGGGCCGACGACTGGCTTAATAACCTGCACGCGCTGACCTGCGGTAACCAACTCCCAATCTTCATCTTTGGCATTTGGCATGTATTCCCGCAGAGATTCCATCTTCGCGTTCTTGTCTTTCATCAATTCGGTAATCAGGTACTTGGTCAGACCTAATTCCTTCACGCCGACGCTGAGCATGGATGCCAGGTTGGTCACCTTCAGCGACTTCGGCAGGTCGAACCAGGAACCCTGCTTCAAGAACTTCGGAGTCCAACCTGCGTATGGGCCGAACAACAGGCCTTTTTCGCCCTCGATGACGCGTGTGTCCAAGTGCGGCACGGACATCGGCGGCGCGCCGACGCTTGCTTTGCCGTACACCTTAGCGGCGTGACGCTCAACGATTTCTGGGTTTGTACAACGCAACCATTCACCGGAGACCGGGAAGCCGCCGAAACCACGGATTTCTGGGATACGTGCTTTTTGCAGCAGCGGCAATGCCATGCCACCTGCGCCGACGAACACGAAATTGGCGCGGAATACCGATACATCACCGGTGTGGCGGTTCTTGACGGTCAGTTTCCATTTCGAACCATCCCGGTGGAGTTTGGTTACTTCATGTCCGTATCGGATCTCGGTGCCTTTATTCTGGGCATCGGCCAGGAATTGCTTGGTCAAAGCACCATAGTTGATATCGGTGCCGCCTTCCGTCCAAGAAATGGCGACCTTATCCGTCTTGGGCCGACCATCGGCCATCAGCGGAAGCAGCTCGTCGAATTTGGCACGATCCTCGGTGTATTCCATGTTGGGGAAAAGCGGGTGATTGACCAGACGGTCGTAGCGCTTACGCAGATAAGCAATTTGAGCGTCGCCTTGACCGAAAGAAACGTGTGGGACTGGGTTGATCCATTCCCGCGGGGTCGGCAGCACTCCTTCGTTCACTTGGTAAGCCCAGAACTGCCGGGACAGTTGGAATTTTTCGTTGACCCCGATGGCCTTGGAGATTTCGATCTTGCCATTGACTTCCGGGGTGTAATTGAGTTCGCATAACGCCGAGTGGCCGGTACCCGCGTTATTCCATGGGGAGGAAGATTCCTCGGCTGGCGCATCGAGGCGCTCAAAAACCACCTGGGACCAACCTGGTTCGAGTGTCCTGAGCATCGCGCCCAGGGTGGCACTCATGACGCCGCCGCCGATGAGCGCGACATCTACTTCGTCCGAAATGGTAGTTGCGTTGTTCGTGGAATCTGACATTTCAATTTCCCTTAGTATTTCCGCTTCTTCATGGTCGGCCACAATGTCTGTTAAGCCAATGAAGCACCGCACCGATGACTACCATTGTGGTCGTGTACCGGATTGGCCCTCCTAATGACAGTGCGAGGTGAAATTCGCGCCTATCGGCTTTACAGTCTACGCCCGAATCATTCGGGGGTACTGAAATTGTCATGTTCTCTTAATATTCTCACATTGGATTCGACGTCGCCGCAGGTAACACAACCCACACGATCACCCCCATCAGGGAAAACCCCGGCATATTTTGACGCTTTTCTTAGCAAAACCAAGCATTTCCCGCCCCCACGTAATACCCCCGCACACGAAACTGAACCCATCGGGTGCGTGGTCACGGGTTTCCCATTTCCCACGCATCAGCAAAACGCTACTGATCGCCGAGTTGGCCGAAGTCGGCCTGAACTCCCACCCACCAGAAGTTATTTCCCCTCCAAAACCACCAGTGGAGTGCGTCGGAGCCGGTTTTAGCGAACGGATATTTCGGAATAAAGTGGGTGGCATGAATCAATCCGTCGAGTCGCCTCGCTTCGCAACCGCCCACTGGGAACCTGATATTTTAGGAGAAAACTTCAAGAATATTGAGTTCAATCTCGGAGCCGATCCGGATGGGGAATCCGATATCGTCACGACACTCGTACGGTTCCACCCAACTGTCAACGATTCGGATGCGTCTCGCCCAGCCATCGTCTATGTCCATGGCATGACCGACTATTTCTTCCAAACCCACGTTGCCGAATTTTTCCACGAGCATGGTTTCGACTTTTACGGCGTCGATCTTCGCAAATGCGGCCGTTCGCATCGTGACGGCCACACCTGGCATTATTCGACGGACCTGTCGCAGTACCACGAAGACCTCTCTACGGTGTGTTCCTTCCTCGCGCAGCACTACTCGTCGATCATTGTTATTGGCCATTCCACCGGCGGACTTATTGCGCCGGTGTGGTTGGATGAGCTTCGGCGAACAAATCCTGCCCTGCATGATCGGATTAAGGCCTTGGTTTTAAACAGCCCGTGGCTGGACATGATGGCACCCAAGGTGCTGGTAAAAACGTTAACCCCGTGGGTGAAGTTGAATGGCAAACGCAATCCGAAGCGTCCGGTTCGCGGCGGAAATTTGGGGACCTACGGGGAGGCGCTGCATGTGTCGCGGCACGGCGAGTGGGATTTTGATACCACATTCAAACCCATCGGTGGACATACGAAATACATGGGCTGGCTGCGTGCTGTTTTATTTGCGCAACGTGCCATTCATACCGGGTCGGTGGATGCGGGTGTACCGACGCTTTCGATGTGTTCCCACCAATCCCGACTGGGTCGACCATATTCGCAACAATCGCATACGGCCGATACCGTCTTGGACGTGAAACAGATCAAGCAATGGTCACCGTTTGTTGCACGCAATGTAACGACGGTGCAGATCTCCAATGGCATGCACGATCTGTTCCTCTCCGAACCTACCGCCCGCGCTCAAGCCCTCGAACAATGTGTCTCCTGGCTCAAGAACACCTGCGGCTTACCCAAAGAAAACTAACCCAGGAATACCCCGACGTAGAGTGTCGTTACTACTATTAGTTGCATGCCACTGATGAAGCTATTCGGGTGTCATCATGGCTATTGCTACATTAGTGATATTTCGTTAGTAGATAAGGGTTACGTAAAACATGTCTGAACTCAAGGCAGAAAAGCACTACGATCTGATCGTCATCGGCGCTGGCTCTGGAAATTCCATTCCGGGGCCAGAATTCCACGATAAATCCGTCGCAATTATCGAAAAGGGTGCCTTCGGCGGAACCTGCTTGAACGTGGGTTGTATTCCCACAAAAATGTTCGTTTACGCCGCCGAAGTCGCGCAGACAGTAAAGGAAGCAGGACGTTACGGAGTCGACGCTTCCTTCAACGGAGTCCAGTGGCCCAGCATCGTCGAGCGGGTGTTTAAAAACCGAATCGACCCGATTGCCGAAAGCGGCGAAGCTTATCGACGCGGGCCGAAAACCCCAAACATCGATGTGTACGATCAGCCAGCCCAGTTCGTCGGCGAAAAACTAATCAGCACTGGTCAAGGCGATCAAGCTACGGTTATCTCTGGCGACACCATTGTCATTGCCGCAGGTGCCCGCCCACAGATCCCGGAACAGGTAGCCGAATCCGGAGTGGACTACCACACCAACGAAACGATCATGCGGCTCGAAAAGCTGCCACAATCCATGATCGTCATGGGTGGCGGGTTCATCGCCTTAGAATTCGCCCACATCTTCAAGTCTTTCGGAGTTGACGTCACCTTAGTCAATCGTTCGCCAAAAGTCCTTCGGCATCTTGATGCCGATGTTTCGGCCCGAATCACCGAATTGACCGAAAAAGCAATGACCACCAAACTCGGCGTAACTTTTGAGTCCTTCACGCAGGATGACTCGGGAATCACCGCAACGCTTTCCGACGGCTCGACGATCCACGGTGAAATCCTGCTAGTCGCCACCGGCCGTATCCCCAACGGCGACCAGCTCAACCTCCCCGCTACCGGGGTGGAGATGGAAGGTGCATCAATCAAGGTCGATGAATTTGGCCGTACCACCGCGCCGGGGATCTGGGCGCTTGGCGACGTCTCCTCGCCGTACCAGCTCAAGCACGTCGCGAACGCGGAAACCCGCGCGGTGCGCCACAATATTTTGCACCCGGACGACATGATTCCTATGCCCCATAAGAACGTTCCAGCCGGGGTTTTCACACAACCGCAAATCGCAACGGTTGGCTTAACCGAGCAGCAAGCCCGCGATGCTGGCCACAACATCACGGTAAAAATCCAAAACTATGGCGATGTTGCCTACGGTTGGGCGATGGAAGACACCGAACACTTTGCCAAGCTCATTGCAGATAAGGACACCGGCCGGTTACTGGGCGCCCATATCATTGGCCCCCAGGCCCCAACCCTTATCCAACAATTAATCACGGTCATGGCCTTCGATCTGGATGTTCGCGAGGTCGCCCGCGACCAATACTGGATTCACCCTGCTCTGCCGGAGCTCATCGAAAACGCTCTGCTCGGCCTGGAGTTCTAAGCTCTAAAGCCGACATCGTCAAGAAGCTTGTCAAGATCCCAACAGCTTTCAATGGTGTCGGCTATCAGGTCAATTTGCCGCAGCCGCTCTGCGGCAAAACTCATGGTCTCGTCGACACGGAACCCAGTCTTCCCAATCGCGGCGGCGATCGTTATCAGTAGTTCTTTTCGGAATGCGTCGTTTTCCAATTGTCCGTGCCGATGAGTACCCAACAGATGGCCCTTTTGGCAGCCTTCGTCACCAATCCACGGTTGCTCTTGGCTGCGCACCACCTGACCATGGTGTACCTCGTAGGCACCATCAGAATGACTGATGAGGGTTTTTTCCGGGGAGAAGGCGATGTCGGCGTCGAAAAGCTGCAACCCGGGCACGGGTTCCGGATTCCCGGACTCCACCGGGTCGGTTATCTGCGAACACATCATTTGGAACCCACCACAGATCCCAATAACGAACTTTCCGGCGGCCGCGCGTTGCTCGATCGCCGCCGCGATTCCGGTGTCCCGCAACCACGCGAGATCGCTCACCGTCGATTTGGAGCCAGGCACCACCACGACGTCAGCCTCGGCGATGTAATCCGGGTCCACCGACCAGCTCACCGTAACCCCTGGTTCGCACGCGAGGGCTTCGATGTCTGTCGCGTTGGAGACCCGCGGCAATCGAACGGCTGCCACCCGCAGCCGCTGGCTGCCCACGGCCGGGGTGTGCGGCCCGATTGTGGTGCCGACCGTCGATTGCAGCGAATCCTCCGCATCCACCCAGAGCCCCGGAATAAACGGCAATACCGCGCACGTCGGCACCCCCGTCATCTCCTCCAGTCTTGTTAACCCTGGGTGCAGAATCGACTCATCCCCGCGAAATTTGTTTACGACAAATCCGCGGATCAGCTCCCGATCCGACTCGTCAACGATGTGATAGGTGCCGTAGAAATGCGCGAGCACCCCACCCCGATCAATATCACCCACCAGGTACACCGGTAACTGTGCCGCTTGCGCCAGACCGAAATTCGCAACGTCGGTTTCCCGCAAATTTATCTCCGCTGGCGAACCCGCGCCCTCGCAGACCACTAGGTCGAATTCGTCTTCCAATTCCGCAAGCGTGTGGCGGGCGATCTCGCGGAGATACCCCCGATGTTCGATGTAGCTTTTCGCGCTGACGTTCCCGGTGGCCTGGCCGTTAACCACCAATTGGGAAGTTCGATCAGAACCCGGTTTTAACAGGATCGGATTGAATCGGGTGTCTGGTTTCAGACCACAGGCGACTGCTTGCAGCGCTTGCGCACGCCCAATTTCGCCACCGGAAGGGGTCACTGCCGAATTATTGGACATATTTTGCGCCTTGAACGGCGCAACACGTATCCCCCGGCGCGCGAAGGCCCGGCATAACCCCGCAACCACCACTGACTTTCCGGCATCGGACGTGCAGCCAGCTACCATGAACGCGACCATTTCTCTTACCGCTTTCGTTCTTAAGAATCTGGCAATGTAAGGATCTCGTTGCCGGTTTCCGTAATCACGATGGTGTGCTCGAACTGTGCGGTGAATTTGTAGTCGTCGTTTTGCACGGTCCAACCGTTGTCCCAAATCGTGTAATCCAATTCGCCGAGGTTAATCATCGGCTCGATGGTCAAGGTCATGCCGGGTTCAAGGACATCTGTGTACATGTCGGAATCGTAGTGCAGCACCACCAAGCCGTTGTGGAAGGTGGGACCAACGCCGTGCCCAGTGAAGTCGCGCACAACGTTGTATCCGAAGCGTTTGGCGTACGCTTCGATTACTCGACCGATGACGTTGATTTGTCGCCCTGGTTTCGCGGCTTTGATTCCCCGCATTAATGCTTCTTCGGTGCGGGTGACAAGAAGTTTGTGTTCTTCGCTGACGTTGCCTGCCAGGAAGGTTGCATTGGTATCGCCGTGTACCCCATTTTTGAATGCGGTGACGTCGATATTGACGATATCGCCGTCTTCAATGACGGTGGTGTCCGGAATTCCGTGGCAAATAATTTCGTTCAAGGACACGCAACAGGACTTCGGGAAACCCAAGTATCCCAGCGTGGAGGGATAAGCGCCGTGGTCAAGCATGTATTCGTGGGCGATCCGGTCCAATTCGTCGGTCGTTACTCCGGGGGCTACTGCCTTACCGGCTTCTTGAAGGGCGTTTGCCGCGATCTTCGAGGCTTCCCGCATCGCCTCAATGACTTCTGGGGTTTGAATCCACGGCTCGCCGCAGTTTTCGCGCACCTTCTTTTTCCATACGTATTCTGGCCGTTCGATATGGGCGGGAACGTCCCGAATGGGTGTGGGTTTTTCTGGAACTAACGGTTTGCGAATTGTCATGGGTGTAATCGTAGTCCAGCTGGTGCGTAACTCCCTATTGGCTTAACCAGCAGGGGCATTTAGTTCGTCGTACCGCTGGAAGAACTTATCGGTGATGGCTACCGCTGATTCCGAACCACCGCCCAGCACGATCAACGTCGCAAATGCGATATCGTCGCGGTATCCGGTGAACCATGCGTGGGAACCGCCGTTAATTTCGGCTTCACCGGTCTTGCCGAAGATTTTTCCACCCGCGTTGATTCCGGCGGCGGTACCACCCGGTTCCGTCACCGCCCCCATGAGGAGGCGTAACTGTTCGATGGTTTCCGGCGACGGCGGCGGGACGGTTTCTTTTTGGGTTGTGCTAAACCCACTGACGAGTTGCGGCGTCGGGGTGGACCCATGCGCGGCGGTGGCGGATACCAATGCCATGCCAAACGGGCTGACCAATGTCAAACCCTGACCGTACCCGGCTTCGGTTTTGTCTAATGGGGTATCACCATTGGGAATTGAACCGGTGATCGTCGATAGCCCCGGGATATCGTAATCGATACCGATGCCAAATTCCTTACCTACTCGCTTGAGTTCCCCTGCTTCAAGGCGGGTGGATATATCGGCGAAGGTGGTGTTACAGGACCTGGCGAATGCGGTTTGCAGCGGCACGTTTCCTAACGCAAAGCCGTTGTAGTTAGTTACCGTGCGGCCGTAAATATTCATTGTGCCGGGGCACGGAACGACGGAATCGGAACGTAGGCCGGACTGCCCGATGCCTGCCGATGCGGTGATGATCTTGAAGGTCGAACCTGGTGGGAATTGCCCGGTTAACGCGAGATCGCCTTCTTCGTCGGCTTTATCAGTCTGCGCGACGGCCAGGATCTCGCCGTTGCTTGGCCGGATCGCCACGATCATTGCCTTCATTTCCGAGCGTAGATTCACCGCGTCTTCGGCCGCTACCTGCACCTTATGATCCAGGCTTACCCGCACGGCGGGTGCTAGCTTTGGTTCGTGGTACTCGATGTCGTCGATAAGTGCACCGTCGTGGGTGACCACCGCCACCCGCCACCCATTAGCACCTTCTAATTCTTCGTTGACGAGCTTCGTCACCCGGGAGACGATATCTGGGGCAAATCCGGGGGTTTTGCTCACCATGGCGGCTTCGTCGTTGAATATGATCCCCGGTTTTTCAGCCAATAGTTCCCTGATCCGGGCACCGGCTTGTTGGTTCACCGTTGTTACCGAATAGGTACCGGTTGCTGCTTGCAGCGATTCCGCCAATTCGGCGGCTTCTATCTGCGGAACCGATTCGTCCTCCGCATGGGCTACGTCGAGGGCGTGGGCGATCGCATTGGCGGTGGCTTTACGATCGGAGATTTTGCCGGTATCAACCAGGATCCGATCGACCGTTCCGGGCGCTAGGATTTCCGTGCCATCGGAAGACACGATGCTGGCCCGTTGGGCATTGACCGCACGCAATTCGAGGTGTTGATTTGCCCCCAATTTCGGATGCAATGCTGTCGGCTGCCACCGGATTTTCCACTCGTTATTTATCTTGTTTAAGGTCATGGTGGCGTCGTAGCGTAGCTCCCGATCTTTCGGGAGATCCCACGTAAGAGTGTATGTCGCGGTTGCCAGGGAATCGCGGATATCAATATCGGTGATGTCGGTGTGCAGCCCTTCCGCCTGCAGCCCAGTCCAGGTCGCGTCCCAAACGTCGGCAACGTTGTGGGCTTTGTCGGTAAGCTCAGCCGCTGCCGGAATCTGTCGCGCCGCCATCTGGCTGAGAAATTCCTCAACAACTGGCTCTGCGGATAATGGCTTTGGGGTGCATCCGCAAAGCACCGCACCCGCGATACATGCAGCCACGGCAAATCGGAACGCTGGTACGGCGGAGTGTTTCATGCTGGCCAGATTAGCACCAAATCTACAGACGTCCTGCTCACCACACCGGAATTTCGGGCCAAAAGACCAACAGGTGTTGCCAGGAACTGTTTTCTGCAGGGCGCAGCAACACACCCTCTCTACGGCGGCGCGCACGGTAGACCGCCGCCGAAAAACTTAAGAGAATCTAAGCCTACTTAGTGATGGACACCTTGGCCTGGCCGCCTTCTTTGATCTCAATCCCCTGCTCTTCGGCAAGCTTCAACGCTTCTTCGATGAGGGTTTCAACGATCTGCGATTCCGGAACCGTCTTAATCACTTCGCCCTTGACGAAGATCTGGCCTTTGCCGTTTCCGGAAGCCACGCCTAGGTCGGCGTCACGGGCCTCGCCGGGGCCGTTAACAACACAGCCCATAACGGCAACGCGGAATGGAATGTCCATGCCGTCCAAAGCGGCGGTTACTTCCTCGGCAAGGGTGTAAACGTCAACCTGCGCCCGACCACAGGAAGGACAGGACACAATCTCCAACCCGCGTTCGCGCAGGTTCAAGGATTGCAGGATTTGATCGCCGACCTTTACTTCCTCTTTCGGGTCCGCAGAGAGGGAAACGCGAATGGTGTCACCAATGCCTTCGGATAGCAATGCGCCGAAAGCCACCGATGATTTGATGGTGCCTTGGAAAGCCGGACCCGCTTCGGTTACACCCAGGTGAAGTGGGTAATCGCACTGCGCGGCCAGCTGCCGGTAAGCCTCCACCATGATGACTGGATCGTTGTGTTTGACGGAGATTTTGATATCGCCAAATCCGTGTTCTTCGAAAAGCGACGCCTCCCACAGGGCCGATTCCACCAACGCCTCGGGGGTTGCCTTCCCGTACTTTTCCAACAGGCGTTTATCCAACGAACCAGCATTAACACCGATGCGGATCGGGATACCAGCGGCTCCTGCGGCTTTCGCTACTTCCTTGACCCGCCCGTCGAATTCTTTAATGTTTCCGGGGTTGACCCGCACCGCGGCGCAACCAGCATCGATGGCGGCGAAGATATATTTCGGCTGGAAATGAATATCCGCGATAACCGGAATGGGTGACTTCTTCGCGATAATCGGCAACGCCTCGGCATCAACCGTTTTCGGGCAGGCCACCCGCACGATATCGCAGCCGGAGGCTGTCAGCTGGGCGATTTGCTGCAACGTAGCATTGACGTCGTGGGTTTTGGTGGTGGTCATCGACTGCACCGAGACCGGGTAATCGGAACCAACCCCAACATTGCCTACCATCAATTGCCGGGTTTTCCGACGCGGCGCCAGCACCGGGGGTTGCTCAGAAGTGCTGGGGAAACCGAGGTTGAGTGGGGTAGACACGTGGGCTGCTCCTAAAGGATAAAAAGTCAGTGTAAAACTTCCCAAATTCTATCACTGCTTATCCCACCAACCGTTATTAGCACTGGCACTGCACAATGCTCATAAGCTCCCGTCGTTTCAGACAATGCACTGCTTGCCCACCTCCAAACGCTCGTCGGTGGGTGTCTGCGTTACAGCATGCCCGCTTTCGCTTTTCGACGCGACCCGGGACGCGTCGAAAAGCAACCGTCATATTCCTCCGGAAAATCCTCCGCTGAGATAAGCCCCCACGCGGCATATCTGCCTAGACGTGCCGGCGCACCTTGGCATAGATTTCTGGATAGTGGTTGTGCAAGCGTTTTATAGCCACCCGCAGCATCACTACGTAAAACACGAGCCCTAGGCCAATTCCTAGTATCACACCGGACAATTGTGCCCACAGAAGATTCTGGACGAAGCCATAAATCGCCAGTCCAATTCCCGGAAGTAGCGGAATCCAGGACAGGAAAATCCCCGCAAAAGAAGAAATAAACGCACCTGCGGAAAACCCGGAACGGTCTTGCCACGGGTTGGTACCCGGCCGCGCCGTTGGGAACGGATTGTAGACGGCTAAAAACACGGCGATCCCCAAGCTGGTCGCCTGTAGACCCAACGCTAATCCGATGATCAGAAAGGTCTCCGGCATTGGCTTTACAATCGCGACGAGCAAGAAAAAACACCAGCTCGCTACCACCGATGGCAGAACCGCACCCCAGTGCCGCCCCAAGAGCAAATCCTTGGCGCTGATAGTAGAAGTCAAATGCAGCCAGTTCGCGGGGCCGTCGAAACCAAAATCGTTAGCGGCGTTAATCGAACTTAAAATAGCCATGAGCACTATGCCTAGCAGTACGGTGCTGCCGCCGAATTGCCAGTCCATGAAAAGGAAATACACCGACATCATCGGCACCATCGCCAAAGCAATAATCTGGCGGGTGTCGCGTTTGATGTATCGGACAACCCGCGACAGCACCATGTTACGAGGGGTAAAAGCCAACCCAGGCAGCAGTAAGCTGCGCCCCACACCGTTATCCGGTTTGGTGGTGAAGCCCCGGCGCGGTGAACTTGCAGAGGTTTGGCCGCCGAGTGGGTTTGCCAACCGATGCTCGGTGCTGCGCCACCAAATAGTTAACGACACCGCCAACGTAAGAAGCGTGATCGCGAAACAAGCCGCAGCATTGCCCCACTTTCCCTCCGCCGCGAACCTGGCTATGCCCGCACTAGAGGCGAGCGGGGACCACTGGAGATACTCCCCGTAGGTGTTGAGCGAACCTTGGTTCTGTGCGTTATTCATCACCGCCATGTATGCGATCCACATGACGAAAAACGCACCGAAGCCCAAAATTGCTTTACGGTCCTTTCGCTTCGCGCTACTTGCGTTTGATAGCAATACTGCGATCGATTCGGCTAGCGCAAATACGATGGCGAGGCTCATCAGCATCGACACAACGACAATCGTCATTTGCAGCACGCCGAACCCCAACGCGCCCCATACGATACACGTAGCAATCGTCGTAATGATGGTGCAGAACACTGCCAAAAAGCCACGGGTTTGCAGCACCTGAATAATGATCAGGCTTGGCATTATCTGTTTAGCAGACACTGGAAAGGTGGCGAATGATTCCGGCATTATCTGCCCCTCGCCTGCTGGCATCATCACTGCGAGAAACACATAACAGGTAATGCCTAGCCCCACGGACCCAGCCAGTGCGCCCAGCTTCCCATCGAGCATTTCAAACGACATCATCGCGGTGATGGCTAGCAATCCGAATACCCCATAAATGAGGATCAAGATATTCATCATGATGGAGCTCGCGTTCGATTTAAATGAGCGCCACCACAACGTTCGATTTAGCCGGATAAGCGTGCGGGTGAAACCCGGTACCGCAGCACCTGCACCGGATCCCATGGGGTCGGGGTGTGCGGTGATAGCTGGTGAATACGTGCTTTCAGCGGGGTGGAAATCACCAGCTGGTTGGGAAACGTTATTGGGCATAGCCGTTGCCTTTCTGTTCCGGGGCATCAGCTGTCTGCCGCAGCCACGCCAGCTGCCCTTCGGCCAGTTCGCCGCCGCCAACGATGGCTACGAACAAGTCAGTCAGGGATTGCTCGGCCGCGAGCTTTTCGACGGTTCCTGCCACGCGCACGTTTCCTTGGTGGATGACTGCCACATGGTCGCACAGTCCCTCCACCAATTCCATAACGTGGGAACTCATGACCACTGTTCCCCCAGCAGCGGCGTATGCTTTGAGGATTTGTTGAATGATTCGGCCCGATACCGGATCCACCGCTTCCAGAGGTTCGTCAAGCACTAAAACCCGGGGGTTATGAAGCAGCGCCCCCGCCAGCAGGATTTTCTTAGTCATACCAGCCGAATAGTCGACGATTTGTTGATCGCGGGCTTCTGTTAACCCCAGGGCAGACAGCAATTCAACGCTGCGGGTTGAAATGTCGGTCGGATCCATGCCGCGCAGCGCCCCGAGATACTCTAAGTATTCGCAACCGGTCAACCGATCAAAAACTGGCACTCCGTCCGCCAATAGCCCCATGGCGGCCTTTGCAGCGATTGGATCCGTCCACATGTCGTGACCGCAGATTACGGCGCGGCCGGAATCGGGCCGTAGTAACCCGGTTGCCATGTTGAGCATCGTTGTTTTACCAGCACCATTAGGGCCGACCACACCGAAAATACTGCCGCGCGGCACTGCAAGGGACAGGTTATTCACCGCGATTTTGGTGCCAAATCGCTTGCAAAGATTCACCACTTCGAAGGCAATTGGTGCCGGATGAGGCGGTGCCGGATAACCGCTTTCGGTGGAGTTGTGTTCTGCTCCTGACATCTTCTCGAAGTCATTTGGTATCGCATTGTCCATAGAATGCCCCTTGCTATTAATCGCGGTTACGGTACAAAACTGCGCTGTTGGTAGACGGGAAACAAGCTTGATTCCGTAACAACACAGTTAGCAGAAGTTTGTCGTGCCTCTGTCCACTCTAGTGACAGTACCTCCTGCCAACCAGGGTTCTGCTGTCCTACGCCACCGAGAGTGTTGAGCAAAATTGGAATTACTCTCGGCTTTCCCGTCGTGGCTGGTGCGAAATAAACCCATTGTTTGAGATTGGGCACACTTATTGAAAATAGATGCTGTTACTATTACCATTATTGAACATCGCAGTCAGTTTCCGCCTAACCATCACCCCGGTTATCAACCGAAGCGGTATGTCCTGAAACCACGATGATGTGGTCTATAAGTTGAGGAGAACAACCATTTCTAAGGCCACAGCAGCCCGGTGCCAGGCGGAGCTGGAATTATGCGTTATGGAAGACGTGACCTTAAGCTACGGCACATTACCTGCGGTTTACGTCCCACACCTTAAAATCCTGCCGGGCACATTAACTGCGGTAGTCGGCGCGTCCGGTTCCGGCAAAACCACCCTCGCCAAGGCCATCGGCGGGTTCGATACTCACCAGTTACAGATTTCCGGTTCGATTCGGCGAGCGGGAACCATTGGATTTGTCGCACAAGATAGCTTCGGGGCGTTAAACCCACTGCAGCGCGTCGACAAGCAAATTGCACTGACGGCAGGTAGCGTCGCTTACGCCCACGAACTGCTTTCCGCAGTCAAGCTTGACCCACAGCTTCATTCCCGTTACCCGCTTCAGCTTTCCGGTGGTCAACGGCAACGCGCAGCGATCGCCTTTGCGTTAGGGGTAAGCCCCAATCTTTTGCTCGCGGACGAAATTACCTCCGCGCTCGACCCGATCGCCACTTCCGAGATCGTTTATACCCTGCGCGATGTGGTGGCGGCTTCGCAGAAAACAACTAACCCCATGTCGGTGCTGTTTATCACCCATGACTTGGCGGCCGCCCGCGCCCTCTGCCCGTCCGTGATCACCATGCATCCTGCCGAATCTGGAACCGGCTACGTGGCGCAGTTTGAAAGCGAGTGGCAATGATCGATATACAAAACGCCGCCATTTTCCCCTATCTGCAACCAACCTCGTTGCACATCTCCCAGGGGGAAAAGGTTGCTCTGTTAGGGGCGTCGGGTGCTGGAAAAACCACCCTGCTTCGTCTGTTATGCGGGTGGCTGCGACCGGATTCCGGCGATGTCATCGCTCCCAATATCGGCGACTTTTCCTATATCCCCCAAGACCTTGATGGCAGCCTCAATCCCAAACTTCGGATCATCGACGTGGTAACTGAACCGATCGCTATAGCCGGTGGCGACGTTTCCGCCGCGCAGCGTGAAGTCCCGGAATTACTGCAATCCTTAGCGCTCAACCCGGACATCGCCGACAGATACCCGCATGAGATTTCTGGCGGCCAGCGGCAACGCGTCGGAATCGCACGTGCTCTCATCGGCAATCCCAAGGTTATCTACGCCGACGAGGCGCTCAGCGCACTGGATAGCACCGCTAAGAATTTAGTGATCGGCCTGCTCAAATCGCCGGATCTCACCACAGTGTTGGTCTCCCATGATCTCGTGGCCGCAACGACGTTATGCACTCGCTGCGTCATCGTCTCCGACGGCAGAATCGTCGAGGACATAGCTGCCGCAGAGTTTTGGGATACATCCTCGGCAAGCCCCATTCGGCGCATGCTTATCGACGCCCACAACTTGCTTAATTCCGAGACAGCCATTTACCAACAATAAGGATCAGAACCATTACTACATCACCGAGTCGCGCCGTCGAAGCCAGACGTTCTCGCTGGGCAGTATTCGCGCGATTACCGCTTGCGGTTCAGCTGCTACTGGTCACCCAGATGCTGTTTAACGTAGGCTTTTACCTGGTAGTTCCGTTTTTGGCGACGTACATGAGCCAATCTTTAGCCGCGAGTGGCACGATGATCGGTTTGGTGCTGGGGTTAAGAACGTTCAGTCAGCAAGGCTTATTTTTTGTCGGCGGAGCGTTAACGGATCGGTTTGGAGTCAAACCTATTTTGTTGATCGGCATTACCATCCGGATCACTGGGTTTATCGCGGCGGGGCTTTCCACCACCACCCCGCAGCTTTTGATCGCGGTTGTCCTGATCGGTTTCGCCGCCGCCCTTTTTTCACCCGCCGCGGAGGCGTCGTTTTCCGTGGCTGGACGCAGCACAGAGGATTCGGGAATCATCACACGCGCCGAGCTTTTCGCCCTCGATACGGTATTTTCGCGGGTTGGTGCGCTCATCGGGCCAATCCTAGGGGCGGTTCTCCTGCCGATCGGTTTCCCGTTGATGTGCTTCATCGCTGCGGCGATCTTCGGTGTTCTCCTGATAAGCCACGCATTGATCGTCCCCGCTGTCTCCACCCCACCAAGCGCATCGGTGTGGAACAGCCTGACCACGGTGCTACGCAACAAACTCTTTATCGCGTTTGCCGTGGCCTATAGCACCGGTTTGGTGGCCTATAACCAACAGTATCTTTCTCTACCCGTGGAATTGGAACGCGCAACGGGCAGCCAGGACGCGATTGGCTGGATGTTCGTCTTCGCCAGCGTCTTCGTTTTGCTATTGCAAATGCCGCTGGCGCGCTGGGCACAACGCCGCACGGCAACCGTCGCATTGGCAGTGGGATTTATCAGCACGGCTGCATCATTCGCACTCATAGCGATCCTCGCACCATTCGCCCCCGCCGCTGGGTGGCTAGGGATAGCGCCCATCCTTGTCATGTTGATGCTCCTGCATATCGGCCAGATGGTTGCCGTCCCGATCGCGCGTGATCTAGTAGGCATCATCGCCCACGAAGAGCACGTCGGCACCTATTTCGGATTCCTCAATTCCTTCGGCGGCTTGGCGGTTTTGATCAGTTCCCTGGTTCTTGGCCGCCTCCTCGATTTCGCCCACACCCCGCAACCTGCAGCTACACTTCCGTGGCTGGTACTCACGGCCATCATGGCGGCCTCGGCGATTGCCTTGCCAAAGATCGCCACCATAGCTCGGTCCAGAAAGGCACAGGTGTAATACATGCAGACACTGTCGTTTCTTCTTCTCGGTGCCACCGGGCCGCCCGAGGCGTACGCACAGCACTACCTGCAGCTCTACTACTGAGCTGGTTTCTGCGGTTCCACGGGAATCCGCAGTATAGCCGGATGGAAAATACTCCTTCCGCAACTACCCACATGAACGAAAAACACCTCTATTGTAAGGAGAATCCCACATGTCATTTCCACGACGACGCGGCACCATGATGCGTATCGCCGCAGCCGCAACCTGTTCGTTATTCGTCCTTAGTGCCTGCACCGTTGAAGACGCCGCCACCGGCGATAATGCAGTTAAGATTGCGCTTCCGTTCCAACCGGTAGCCTCACTATCGCCTTATTCCGACGACGCGCTTCTCAACACCCGAATGGGCATCGGTGAGGCACTACTCCAGCTCGATGCCAATGGCGAACCTCAGCCGGAGCTGGCCAAATCTTGGGAGGTGATCGACGACAAAACCGTCGAATTCACTCTTCGTGACAACGTGAAATTCCACGACGGAACCGATCTCACCCCAGAAGCGGTTGTAGGGGCTCTTGAACATGCTGTTAAGGCCGATTCCCGGCCCAAAGGTCTTGGCAAATCGGAGTTGACCTTCACCGCGGAAGGTGACAACAAAGTAAAGGTGGTATCGGCTGATCCAGATCCGATTTTGGCCCAGCGTTTCGCCGACTCGGGTGCGATTATCCTCGCCGAAAAGGCCTACGAAGGTGCTACTCCTCCCCTGGTGGGCACCGGTACTGGTCCGTTTAAGTTGGTGGAACTGACCGATAGCGAAGCAAAGACCGAAGGTTTTGCTGACTATTGGGACGGCAAACCAGCATTGGACGCAGTGACAACGGTGTTCATTGAGGACGGCGCTGGTCGCGCAAACGCTGTCCGTGCGGGCGAGGTGTCACTGGCGCAGGCGGTGCCAATCGCGCAGCTGGCGGAGTTGGGCGATTTGACGGTGGAATCTACCCCTATTCCGCGGGCGGTATTGCTGCACTTGAATACGAAGACCGGCGCTTTTGCTGATGCTGGGCTTCGTGCAAAAGCCGCCGAGGCGGTAAAGCCTGAATCGGTAGTCGATAACATTTATGAGGGCCACGCCTCCCTGGCTGGCGGCAGCTTGTTCAGCGAATCCGCCGATTGGGCTAAATCCGTAGAGTCGAAGAATTCCTTAGCTGGAACGAAGGACGCCGCTGGCACCAAGATTCGATTGGCTACCTGGACAGAACGTCCGGAGCTACCGGAAGCAGCGTCTGTATTGGCTGAGCAGCTGCGTGGCGTTGGTTTCGACGTCGAAGTCGTGGCCCAGGATTACGATTCCCTCGAACCTGCATTGCTTAATGGCGAGTTCGATGCAGTATTGGCATCCCGAAACTACCAGACCGGTGCTGCCGACCCGGTTTCTTACCTCAGCTCCGACTTCAGCTGCGAGGGTTCCTACAACTTGTCGCTGTACTGCAATCCGGAGATTGACGCAGCAATCGAGGAAACCAGCAAGATTTCCGAGACGACCAAGCGCTACACCTCTGCTGCCGAAATCGGTGCCAAGGTCGTTGCCGACAATGCGGTCATTCCAGTAGCCCACGAGTATTCGCTCATTACCTACAACAAATTAGACGGTGTTAGCTTCGACCCATTTGAGCGCAAGCTGATTACCAAAGACACCAAGATCAGCAAGTAATCAGGTGAGCCTTGAGTAAGGCACTGCTTTGACATGATCTCATTCAGCGCGGCCACTGAGGTAACCACTGTGGCCGCGGCACAACCACCACCGCAGTCCGATTACCGTTTAAAAGGAACCCCATGTCCGCTACCACTAGCCCACCGTCACACCCGACAAAGGTGAAACCGTCGGCTCTTCGCCGCTGCTTTTCGACGGTCGCTTTCCCCCTCGGCTTATTGGTTTCCGGAATCATCGTCACCGCAATCTTGCCGTTCATTGGGCAGCGGGATCTTGCATTTGCCGTTTTCCGCGCTCGCGAAAAAGAACGGGAACCTGATCCGGAGGTACTGGCAGCGATCCGTGAGGAATTGAATCTCCCGGATACTCCACTCGCTGGGGTGATCCAGTGGCTTTCGGGGGCAATCCGCGGGGATTTCGGTGTGAGCTGGGTCAACCCGGCCCGCTCAGCCACCTCTGTGGCGCTGAGTGGGTTTGGGGTTTCAGCAACCATCGCGTTTTTATCGACCACTGTTGCGGTGTTGTTTGCTGTAGCCCTCGTTTTCCCCCGCATCACCAGCGTCGTTCGCGGCAAACCCGCGCGGACTTCTCATATCTTGGGAATGGCCATGCTGGGTTCCATCCCGGAATTCGTGCTCGCCGTGGTGTTATTGGTTGTCTTTGGCTTGCAATGGGGTTGGTTCCCGGTCAGCGGCTTTTCCTCAGCCAAGCACATGGTCCTTCCCGTGTTGTCGCTGGCATTACCGGCGGCTGGCATGTTGGGGCGTATTTTGCTCATCACTATTGATGGTATTTCCCACGAAGAGTGGGTTCGATCGTGGCGGCTAAACGGTGTTAAAAAGAGCATAATCATATCTGCGTTGTTGCAACGCAGCATGGCGGTGTTGCTGCCGCAAATTGTCCTGTTCTTCGCCGGTAATTTGGCGGCGACTGTCCTGATTGAAACAACATTCAGCATTCCCGGAATGGGGAACACTGCGGTGAAAGCCGCGATTAGCAGGGATATCCCTGTTTTACAGGTGATTGTGATTACTGCATTGGTGGTGGGATTGGCCTCTGGTGGTCTTGCCCAGTTGTTACGGCACCGATTGCTTGCGCCGCTTGTGCAAGCCGAAACTGCCTATTCGTCGCAATCGGCCGATGCCCGGCTTAAGCCTCGGGGTGGTTGGGCGCTTATGATCGTTTCGCTGCCGTTTCTGGCGTTGTTGGTGTTGTGGGTTATTCTGCCTGCCCCGACGGTTATGCCGGAGCAACGGCTTCGCCCGCCCTCTGCGCTCCATTCGCTGGGAACGGATCATCTTGGCCGGGATTTAGCAGCCCGGATTGCCCACGGCGCGGTTTTCAGCTTAGGTGCCGCCGTTGCGGTCACCGCCGCTTGTGCCGTTTTGGGATTAATTCTTGGTTTGGCCGGGCCGTGGGTATCCAAGCTGGGCAATGCACTTAATGCCCTTCCTGCGGTGTTTATCGGCGTGATCTTCGCCGGTGTTTTCGGCGCTTCGCAATTAACTGCGTGTATTGCGGTTTTAAGTGTCGGCTGGATTCCGCTTGCCGCACACGCCGCTAGCGTCGTCGATGAAGCCCGCACCACCGGGTATTACCGCTGGGCGCAGGTGCAAGGCGCATCCCGGTTTCGGCTGTTGCGGGTTCACACGCTACCCACGTTAATTCCAGCTATCGTGCGCCACGCTGCCAGCCGAATCGCCCATAACGCATTGGCGCTGGTTAGCTTGGGGTTCCTCGGGCTGGGTGCGCCGCTTGAGTCGCCCAACTGGGGCATTATTTTATCCGAATCGATCCGCTATATTGAGCGGGCTCCGTGGATAATGTTGGCTCCGACAGTGTTGTTAATCCTGCTGGGGATCGCTTCGGCGTTGGCAACGGATACCGACGTCTCGTTGCGCAAGTCCCGGTAGTGGCAGTTAGCTTTTCGACGAACGCAGGTGGCGGTTTGCTAGCCGAATATATCCACCGGGTTCACGACGTCGGCAATAATAACGATGGCACCAACCCCGATCAAAACCGCCGCGACCGCCATTGTCACCGGAACCAGTTTCTCGTAATCTGCTGGCCCCATTGGGTCTAAACCGCGTAGTCTCCGCAGCAGATCCCGCAGTTTTTCGTAAATCACCACAGCAATGTGTCCGCCGTCTAACGGTGGCAATGGAATCAGGTTGAAAAACGCCAGGAAGAAATTGAGGCTGGCTAGCATTAAGAGGAACATCGGCCAGGCTGAACGTTCCGCCAACACGCCACCGACGTGGGACGCACCGACAACGCTGATCGGACCATCTACTTCGCGTTCGGCGCCAAAGATCGAGGCCGCAACACCTGGGATTTTTTGGGGGAAGGAGGCCAAGCCACTCAGGGTGGCCGACGTCAAGGAACCAGCAAACCCGAAGGTAGCCCCGATGGCGTCAACAGGCCCGTAGGAGACGAATAGCTCAAGGGGCGCGCTCGCCACGCCTATGGCACCGACCGTTATTTCTTCACCGGCGGGGTTGAGCCGACTCGCGGATTCCACGTGAATAGGCACGTCGAGTTTCTTTCCGGCCCGTTCAACGTGAAGCACGACTTCTTCATTCGGCTTGGTCATCACATAATCGCGTAGCTCCACAAAGCTTGCGACTTTTACGTCGTCGACAGCCACAACCCGGTCACCGACCTGCAACCCAGCCTTGGCGGCCGGTCCGGTTCCGGAGCACGGCGCTAGCGTTTGCGCGTCGAGCTGTTTAGGAGCAACACAATTGATTTCCCCGATGGTTGCCGTCGTATCGACGTTGTTGTTTGGCAATCCGGACGTAACGGCTAGTCCATACAAAATAACCAACGCCACGATGATATTGACGATAATGCCGCCTAGCAACACGATGATTCGTTGCCACCAAGGTTTAAAAATCATCGCGTGCGGCCGTTCCGTGGACGATAATTCGTCTTGATTGGTCATTCCCGCGATGTCGCAGAACCCGCCCAGCGGAATCGCTTTGAACCCGTAGACGGTTTCTCCTCGTTTCACCGACCACACGGTAGGGCCAAAACCGACGAAGAATCGCCGGACTTTCATGCCAAACAACCGAGCCGTGGCAAAATGCCCCCATTCATGAAGCGCAATGGTTGCGGCGATACCGATGGCAAAGATAAAAACACCAAGTAAATACGACATAGTTTGTTGTGTCAGTTTCCTTAACCGCTATCGTTCAATGCGTTCGATAGCCTCATCGGCATAAGCCCGGGCAATCTGCTCGCATTCTATAACGTCCGCGATTGTATTCGCCGTTCCGGCGAACTGCGAACTTGCAGACACAATGTCACTCACGACATCAACGATGGAGGGGAATTGTATCCGCCCAGCAAGGAACGCTGCCGCCGCTTGCTCATTCGCTGCGTTATACACTGCCGGGAACGTCCCGCCGCGCAGCGCAACGTCGCGAGCTAATTGAACCGCCGGGAAAGCCTCGTCATCCACAGGGAAGAACTCCCAGGTGGCTGCGGCGCTGAAATCCAGCGCAGGTTGTGCGTCTGGCACCCGGTGCGGCCAATGCAATGCTAAGGAAATGGGAAGCTTCATCGACGGTGGCGATGCTTGCGCGATAGTGGCGCCATCGCTAAAGGTGACCATGGAGTGCACGATGGATTGGGGGTGCACCGTGACATCGATTCGGTCAGCAGGAATATCAAAAAGCAGCGAAGCTTCGATCAATTCCAATCCCTTGTTGATTAAAGTCGCGGAATTTAGGGTATTCATTTGCCCCATCGACCATGTAGGGTGCGCTGCCGCCTGCTGCGGCGTGACCTCCCGCATCATCTCCCTAGTCCAACCACGAAACGGTCCGCCGGAAGCAGTAAGAACAAACCGATCAACCTCGTGGCGTTCCCCGGAACGCAAGCACTGCGCCATGGCCGAGTGCTCCGAGTCCACCGGGACGATCTGGCCTGGTGCAAGTGCCTTCATTACCAGTTCTCCGCCCGCCACTAGCGATTCCTTATTCGCTAGCGCCAACGTGCTTCCCGTTTCGATGACCGCCATTGTCGCAGCAAGCCCCTGGGAACCAACCAAAGCGTTCAGTACTGTATCAGCCGGGGTTTCTCGGACCAAATTTTCAGCGGCGTTCTGTCCGGAGCGTACTTGAGAGCCCAGCGCTTCTGACACCTGCTGTGCCGCCTGGGCGTCGGCTACTGCCACTTGGTTGGCCGACAATTTAAGGTTGATCGCCTGATCGATAATGAGCTGCGGATTGCGCCCACCTGCCGCAATCCCCACGACCTGAAACTTATCGGGATTTTCCGCGATGACCTCAAGAGCTTGCGTGCCTATAGAACCGGTACTGCCAAGAATTACTACCGCTGTCTTCATAAGTTCCATTGTTTCATTATCTACTGGTATTTCCCGCACCGCAGATGTGATTGATCGAAGACCGGAAGTCGGCACACTGCTTGATCACGATCGAAGTCGAAGGTTTTCACCTCGTTTTCACCCCCTAACGTGTACCAACTTAAGATTGAGAATGCGACACAGTCGCCCAAATTTTTACGTTTCCGCAGGTTAAAGCAAATGTGTCATATGCCACACTAAGGGCTTTCCGTTGGTTAATGTCGCCTGAAACGTGCAGTTATGCCAAAATGGTTGGGAAATCTATTTCTGTTTCAAACTCCCCTACTAACGCATGGTTATGTGCAACTACCAACCACAAGCCTGGCGTGACATCAAGTTTTAAGGAGAAGAGCGTGGCCGGTTCTCACGAGATCGCCCCTGAGGTACACAATGGTGTATCCACCCTGGATGAACCATCAGCAGCATGGGGTTGGCACCACATCGGACGCAATGCAACCCAGATTTCGGGATGGATCTGCGTTTTCATCCTGTTGGGCTACAACTTCGGTAACCACAAGGGTCATGTCGAAACCATCTTCCTTTTTGTCTTCGCAGCATTGATCGCGGTCGGCCTGCTCTGGCAGCTGTTTGAACCACAAGGCAAGCAAGCTCGGACTTTGACCGCTCACAATAAGCCAGTAGGACATAAAGAGCTTGACTGGAATTACCTCCAGGCAACCTGCACTGGCCCATACGCTGAATTGACCGACTCCCAATTACGCGCTCTGAATATCGAGCCGTCTCGGGTTTCCCACCTTCGCAAGTTGGAAAACTAAGAATATTCCTTAAAATTCCGCCTACTTGATAGTAGGCGGAATTTTTTATTGCCATAACCGAACCGGCCACCTTTTCGCACTACAATCCGGAAAATTTTCTACCCCAGATCCACCCCCGAACCCCGCCAGATATATACGTTTATCATTTTTTATTTAATTCAATCTTTTGACTTTTCTATCTATTTATCATTTTAAACAGTTGACAGTTAAACTAAATTTCAGTTCTGATTCTTTCATCTTCATCTGCCAAGGAGATACCGTCTCATGCCTCGTAACTGGCGTCGAAAAGCGCTGGCGTGTGCACTTGTCGCATCGCTTAGCTTCAGCAACCTACATTCCGCACAAACACCAGCCACCGCGCAGGTCCCCAACCCGCATCACGCTTTCAGCCTTCCCGCTGGCTCTTCGGAGTTCAATACCGATTTCTTCTATAAAATCCTTGGCGGCGCTTTGCCACTATTCGCAGCCATTCTTGGCATCGTCGCTTTTGTCACCAAGACAACCGCACAAAATTCTGCAGACACAAAGCAGACTCACCCAGCCAAGCCTGAAGGCGAATTGACGCCTCATGTAACCACCGCGCCGCCAACCACGGAATCCTCGACCTTCTGGTTCCCGGATGCACCGAATAACCCAACCCAACCCGCACCGGAAACCATTCCACCTGCTTCCGGGAATCCTTCGGCGGAACCTACCGATTCCGCACAGCCAGGTATCAATAACACGGCAGGCAAGCAAACTGACCTGTCGAGCCTGTCCAGCTCGTCAAGTTCTACCCCGCCGCGGAAGCAAAATCCGTCGACGCCTGATACCGGCTCCGACTCTTCGGTTGCCCGCCAAGTTCAACGTGTCCTGGACGAGATCAATAGCCAGCGTCGTAGCCAAGGCTTGAACCCGGTTACGCTCGATGCGGAATTGAGCAAGGCGGAGCAAAAGGATGCTGAAGACTTCATTAAGTCCGGCAGTTTCCAGACCGATTATTCTATGCGGGTAGTCCCAATCTCTGGTGAAGACCCAGTGGTCGGTTACCGCGAATCGATCGCCAAATATGATTTCCTGGCGCAATTGGTTCGCCGCCCTGATCTTAAGAAGGTCGCTATTGGTCTTGCCACAAACGGTTTTTGGTGGGGCGGTTCCGCACGATTCGTCACCGAGGGCGATGCGCTGACATCCGACGACGACCGCGTGAGCAAGCTGGTTGACCGGATAAACGAGGCACGCAAGAAAAACGGGGTGAATCCGTTTCAGCTTGCGCCTTCGTTTAACGCCGAAGAGGTGGCGTGGGCCAAGCACATGAAGGATATCAACCGACTCTATTTCTCCGGAATTAAGCGTGCCGTGTGGCGTGCTCACGATCCGCTAGAAGCTGTTGCAGTTTGGGCACAGCAATCTGGTTTTAATTTCATCCTCACTGACGCTCGGTACAGCCACGTCGCCGTCGGATTGTACCAAGACGGCGACGAATTCTGGATCTCCGTTCGTCCCATCACCCAAGGAGTCGCGCTGCAAGAACGCGCGAAGCAGATCGAATCCGTCATCGCCGCAATCAACGAAAAACGTACCGCAGCAGGTCTGGGCGTACTCACCGTCGATGATCAGCACCAATCCCATCTGCAAAAGCAAGCTGAGCTTTTCGTCAACGGCAAAGTCGTGCAACAACAGCTTCCGTTGACGGAAGTGTATGCGCTTGCCGACGACCCACTCGCAGCCACCGACAAACTATTCAGCCAGAAGAAGAACAGCGACGTTCTGCTGCGCTCCAATGCATCAAAAATCACCGTTGCCATCGCCGAAAAGGACGGATTCTATGCCGTCGCGGTGAAGGTACCGCATAAGCGTTAAGGCGACAAAAGCCTTCAATAAAAATCGCCGCAACGAGCCTCATGTTTTTCCAAAAAACATGAGGCTTAAAATCTGGGACCGCTAGGTATTAACCTAACGGTTTATCGTTCTTCGGCGGCAAGCTGACCGCAGGCGGCCGCGATTTCCTGGCCCTTGGTATCTCGAACCGTACACGTAACCCCCTGCGCGATGACCCGCCGAACAAATTCATCCTGCTGGGTTTTATCAGATGCATCCCACTTGGAACCTGGCGTTGGATTGAGTGGAATCACATTGACATGTGCTTTGGAGCCTAAGGCGCGATGGAGCTTCTTGCCTAACATGTCGGCCCGCCACCCGTGGTCATTGATGTCCCGAATCAGGGCGTATTCGATGGACACCCGCCGCCCCGACCGATCAGCATAATATGCAGCCGCATCCAGTACCTCCTCAACCGACCAGCGGTTATTCACCGGCACTAACGTGTCCCGCAGTTCATCGTCTGGGGTATGCAACGAAACGGCGAGTGTGACGGAGAGATCCTCGTCGGCAAGCTTGCGGATCGCAGGAGCCAAACCAACCGTGGACACCGTGACGTTGCGCTGCGAGATGCCGAAACCGTTCGGCACCGGCTCCGTGATTTGGCGCACCGCATGAACCACGCGTTTGTAATTGGCGAGTGGCTCCCCCATGCCCATAAAAACGATGTTGGATAACCGGCCGCCTTCAGCTTCCATTGTCGCTGCAGCCGCACGCACCTGGTCAACAATTTCCGCGGTGGAGAGATTACGATCCAACCCGCCCTGTCCAGTAGCGCAGAACGGACAGGCCATGCCACAACCCGCCTGGGAGGAAATGCAAAGGGTCGCGCGATTGGGATACCGCATCAACACGGATTCCAAAAGCGTACCGTCGTGAAGTTTCCACAACGTCTTTTGGGTTTCACCGTCATCAGCTGAGACTTCCCGTACCGGGGTCATCAACGTGGGAAACAACGCTTCGGCTACTTTTTCCCGCGCGGCTGCTGGCAGGTCCGTCATGGTGCGCGGGTCGGCCTGCATTCGGCCGTAGTAGTGTTTAGCCAGTTGGTTTGCCCGGAATTTGGGCAGCCCAAGTTCAGCTAAAGCGGCAATGCGTTCGTCGTTGGTTAAATCCGCGAAATGTTTCGGGGGCATTGCCCGTCGTGGCGTAGCAAAGTTAAGGGGGATGGGTGTAGCCATAATCAAACTATTTTCGCACGAACCAGGGCAAAAGGTCGATTCGGCGGCGGTGCACCAGCGTGGAACTGCTATTTTTCATAACAATCTCGCACTTTTTAGCTGTCACGATTGTATTGAGCTACTAAACACAGTTGAATAGTAACCATGTCTAAAAATAACGACGATTTTCATTCTGACGCATTAGCCAAAGATATGGTTGAACAACCAGATTCGTTTTCGGACACCTCAGTTCATGAATACGAACCTGCCGTTGACAATCTTCCTGCCGAGGTTCCCGCAACCACTCCGGCCCCCGCTTCGAAGCCTGCGGTTAAGAGCTCGTTCGCGGGCGGAACCTGGGTGGCACTCATCGCGGGCGCGCTTTTGCTCATTGTGCTTTTGGTATTTATTCTGCAGAATCAACAGCCGGTGGATCTCACGCTATTCGCCTGGAAATTCACGTTCCCGGCCGGTGTTGGTTTCTTACTTGCCGCCATCGCTGGCGCATTGATTATGGCCCTCGTCGGTGGGGTTCGCATGTTACAGCTACGCCGCCAGATCAAAAAGAATTAAAGCCGCTAGCTCCAACGCTAAAACCCTGCGCTAGTCCAAGGCGGACAGCACAGGGTTTTTCGTTATGCGCAACCTACCACGTTGATTGGGAAACCCTGGTGGCGTCGAAAAGCTAAAGGGAGATTACCGACAGCACTAACCAGGTCACCATAGCGGCGGGCAGCATGCCATCGAGTCGGTCCATAACCCCGCCGTGCCCCGGTATCATCTGCGACATGTCTTTAATCCCCAATTCCCGTTTGAACTGGGATTCCACTAGATCACCCAGTGTCGCACAGATGACCAATAAGATTCCCAGCAAGACACCCCACCACCAGTCGGAATGAAGCAGGTAATGCATGCTCAATGCGCCGACCAAGGCACCCGACAGAATGGAGCCAGCGAAACCTTCCCAAGACTTCTTCGGGCTCACCGCAGGCGCCATCGGGTGGCAACCGAACATCACCCCGGCGATATAACCACCGGTATCGGATGCGATCACGCACATCATAAACGTGATAATGAACATGGAACCAGCAACTTCATGCCCCCTAAGCAGCGACATCATCGCCGCGAAGCTGCCGAAAAGCGGAATCCAGGTGAGCACAAAAATCCCCACGGCGGTATCCCGCAGGTAGTTCTTGGGCGCGGAGTTTTTGCCGTGATGAAAAAGCCGGGAATACATCACCAGCAAAACAGCGGCGACAAATCCCGATACCAGCCCCTTCGGGCCAAACGGCCACGATAACCACAGCATCAGCTGCCCGCCGAATAACAGCCACCAGCGCTGCACGATATAGCCTTTTTCCGAGAGCCGGGAGATCACCTCCCACTGTGCGAAGAAAATCGCGATGGCGACTAACGGATACCACCCAAATGGTATGACGAAGATTGCCAATAGAACAACGGCGAATAGGCCAAGCCCCACCGGAATGGCCACTTTCAAATCGCGGCCAGCGGAATTTTTCGGTTTAGGCAAATGGCGGGCTGTGGTATTCATCGGCAGAATGTCAACTTTCGTCAGGCTATGCATTAAACCCCTAGGGATTTTTGTCCTCTTCCCTAGGGGGGTCGATCGCCACGCACGGTTTCTCGTGATTCCCCACGGGACGCGGCGACCAGAAGCACGAAATCGGAACCTACAGGCGGGGGCTAAACCTCCATCAATTCCGCTTCTTTCTTCGTAACAAGCTCGTCGATAGAAGCAACGTACTTCTGGGTTACCTTATCCAGTTCCTTTTCTGCTGCTTGGACTTCGTCCTCACCTGCGTCGCCGTCCTTCTGAATCTTCTTTAATTGATCCATGCCCTTACGACGAACGTTGCGGATGGCGATTTTGCCGTCTTCGCCCTTAGCTTTAGCCAGCTTCGCCATTTCCTTACGACGCTCCTCGGTGAGCTGCGGAATGGTCACCCGCAGCACCTGGCCGTCGTTGGTTGGGTTAACACCCAGATCGGAATTGCGAATTGCGTTTTCGATCTCACCCATCGTCGACATCTCATAAGGCTTGATCAGCAGCATGCGCGCTTCCGGAACCGAAATGGTTGCCATTTGGGTGATCGGGGTAGGAACACCGTAGTAATCAGCGATGACGCCGTTGAACATGGATGGGTTCGCACGGCCAGTTCGAATATGGGTGAGTTCTTCCCGGGTGCGCTCCACGGAAGTGGTCATATGCTCTTCGCATTCCAACAGCACGTCATCAATCATGAGAGTCTTCCTTTTGATTTTTGTGATGTGGCTTGCCGCAAAACACTGGTGGGTTTCACGCAAGCCAGAGTACAGATATCTACCTTAACAGGACTTTTAGTCCAAAGGCCATTAAAGCGAACTATTGCTGAACCAAGGTACCGATTTTCTCACCGGCGCATGCCCGAGCGATATTGCCTTCAACTAATAAGTTGAACACCAGAATCGGCATGTTGTTGTCCATGCACAGAGAAAACGCGGTGGCGTCAGCAACTTTGAGTTCCTGTTCGATAACTTCCCGTGGCGTAATGTCGTGGAAGAGCTTCGCGTCTGGATTGACCCGTGGGTCGTCGGAATAGACGCCATCCACACCCTTTGCCATGAGCAGGACTTCGCAGTCGATTTCCAATGCGCGCTGCGCCGCAGTGGTATCGGTGGAGAAATACGGCATGCCCATGCCTGCACCGAAGATAACGACCCGCCCCTTTTCCAGGTGCCGTTTTGCCCGAAGCGGGAGGTATGGTTCCGCAACCTGCGCCATATTGATTGCGGTCTGCACCCGGCAATCGATTCCCTCTTGTTCTAAGAAGTCCTGCAGCGCCAGGCAATTCATCACCGTTCCGAGCATACCCATGTAATCCGAACGGTTGCGATCAAGCCCTCGTTGCTGCAATTGCGCCCCGCGGAAGAAGTTACCGCCGCCGATAACGACTGCGACCTGAACGCCGTCGCGGGCTACCTGGGCGATCTGACGGGCGACGTTGGAGACCACGTCCGGGTCGATGCCTACCGATCCCCCGCCGAACATTTCACCTCCAAGCTTTAACATCACTCGCTTATAGCCGGAACGCTTGGTGGAATCGGTCATGGTTTCTAAGGCGCCTTTCCCTGGTGCTTGGAGCGGTTCGCTTGTCGACGATCCAAGCTAGTCATCAGTTATACATCCCGCGGGCAACAATGTTGTGCTGCGGAAAAGATCCAAAGAATCTCAAGCACTAGATTCTACCCCTTCAACCCCGCTAACACCTATTAGTGGCGAACCGACGGCACTTACTGCAGCAGGAGCTAAAAGCACCCCTGGCAGGTGACTGCTTATCCGACAGTCCCTTCCAGGGGTGCTTTCTTCAGCGCTAGCAGATTACTGCTGGCCAACCTCGAAACGAGCGAAGGAGGTGATGGTTACACCAGCTTCCTCCATGAGCTGCTTCACGGTCTTCTTGGAGTCAGCTACGGAAGCCTGCTCCAGCAAGCAAACGTCCTTGTAGAAACCACCGAGACGGCCTTCGACGATTTTCGGAATCGCAGCTTCTGGCTTGCCTTCGGAACGAGTGATTTCTTCCGCGACATGGCGCTCTTTCTCCACAACCTCAGCAGGAATGTCTTCCCGGCTCAAGTATGCAGCCTTCAGCGCAGCAACCTGCATTGCAGCCTGGTGTGCGGCGGCAGCGGCCTCGTCGCCGGAGCCGGTGTAAGCAACCAAAACGCCCACTGCAGGTGGCAGGCCAGCTGCGCGGTGGTGCAGGTACACGGAAACGTTTTCGCCCTCAACGGTGGTAGCGCGACGCAGCTCCAGCTTCTCGCCGATCTTGGCAGACAGCTCCAAGATAGCTTCGCTTGCTGGCTTGCCGTCGACAACAACAGCAGCGAGCTCTTCAGGGGTGTTTGCCTTTGCAGCTGCGGCAGCGTCGGCAACCTTCTGGGCAAATTCGATGAAGTCAGCGTTCTTAGCAACGAAGTCGGTTTCGGCGTTAACCTCAACCATGGTGTTGCCGGACACTGCGATCAGGCCTTCGGAAGCGTTACGCTCGGCACGCTTGCCGACGTCCTTTGCGCCCTTGATGCGCAGGATCTCGACAGCCTTGTCGAAATCGCCATCGGTTTCTGCAAGAGCCTTCTTGCAGTCGATCATGCCGGAACCGGTGACCTCGCGAAGCTTCTTAACATCAGCAGCGGTGAAATTCGCCATGTGGGGGCGACCCTCCTTGAGTTATAGGAATATGTCAATGAAATTAAAAGTAGTACAGCGACACCAGTGGTGACCAGAGCAAAATCCAACTGGCAAAACTAAGGTGCTCGTTGCACAAGCACCCCCAGCCGAAACCATTCAATAGTGCAGCGGTACGGTGGGGGCGAAAGCTTTACGCTGTGCCGAGCTTAAAAAAGATAACCCGGCGGCGATTTTTACTCAGCAGCTGGTGCTTCTTCGGCAACCTCTGCTGGAGCCTCAACCTTAGCCGCAACCTCTGCTGGGGCTTCGACCTTGGCGGCAACCTCTACGGTTTCCTCACGGTTTGCATCACCGGCAGCTTCCTTAGCTGCAGCCAGTGCGCGCTCTTCGCGGGCCTTCTTACCTTCGATGACTGCGGAAGAAATTACCCGAGTCAGTACCGCGATGGAACGGATTGCATCGTCGTTGCCTGGTACCGGGAAGTTCACGGTGTCTGGATCGCAGTTGGTATCGAGGATAGCAACCACTGGGATCTTCAACTTGTGAGCTTCGTTCACTGCGATGTGCTCTTTATTGGTGTCAACCACCCACAATGCGGAAGGAACCTTGTTCATGTCAGCGATACCGCCGAGAACCCGCTCCAACTTGGTGCGTTCGCGGGTGAGCATGAGGATTTCCTTCTTGGTGCGGCCGTCGTAGCCGTTTTCAGCAGCATCCATTGCCTGCAGTTCCTTCATGCGGTGCAGACGCTTGGAAACAGTCTGGAAGTTGGTGAGCATACCGCCCAACCAACGGTGGTTCACGTAAGGCATGCCAACGCGCTCAGCTTCAACCTTGATTGGTTCCTGAGCCTGCTTCTTGGTGCCAACGTAGAGGATGGTGCCACCGTGTGCAACGGTTTCCTTCACAAACTCGTATGCCTCATCGATGAAGGTCAGGGTCTGCTGAAGGTCGATGATGTAGATGCCGTTACGCTCGGTGAAGATGAAACGACGCATCTTCGGATTCCACCGGCGGGTCTGGTGGCCGAAGTGCACACCAGAATCAAGAAGCTCACGCATGGTTACTACAGCCATGTTTTGCTCCCTTTCTAAAATCTAATAGTTTCGGTTTTCTTACATGACAGGTTTTCCCTGCCGCCTAGCAACCAATCCACCCCGTTCACCATATCCACTTTCAAGCAAGAGGAATGGACCTTGAACAAGATGGTTCTGCACCTAAAGTGGGAAATCACATTTGCAGATCATGATTGCGCGTAGTCAATGTAGAACTGGAAAAATCCCAATTGCTACACTGCCGACGTAACATCTTAGTCATTTCCGCTGGATACCACCAAATTGGGCGCTATTAATTGACACTTATCCACAAGCGCTATCACTTCAATCACTTCCGCCACATAGCTAACGTTTTCCACAGGCAATTTCGCCGGTTTCCCCACCTATCGCCATGTGCAGCTAGATCTAAAACTATGGCTACTCATGTTTCTACCGTCGCTGCTTGTCGACGTTTCATACAGTTACTGTTTCCAGTTTTCATTGTCGTTTCTGCCTGGCAGTTCTTCGAAGCACCCACAACCATGGCGCAATCACCTGGTGTGTTGGCCTCACGCCCGACAATCGATAGGACCTTCGTCAATCCCATCTCAGGCACCGATCAACCACCACGCGTTCTGCGCGGCTTCGATAAGCCCGAACACGATTGGCTGCCGGGACATCGAGGGGTGGATCTTGAAGCCCCGGTGGGACACCCCATATATGCCGCTGGCGCTGGAACGGTCTTATACGCAGGCTTACTGGCAGGAAGACCCACAATCAGTATTGAACATGCCGGTGGGTTGCGCACCACCTATCAACCGGTATTCCCGATAGTCACAGTCGGCGATACAATCCAGCGAGGCCAAAAAATTGGGCAACGTGCCCCGAGCACCGATGGCGATGACGGGTTACATTGGGGTGCCAAGTACGGGCAACGCGACTACATTAACCCATTGTCACTACTAGCCGCACCGATAATCCGCCTTAAGCCCGTGGATGCGCCTGCTTAAACGCCTGGCTCAGCCGCTCAGTGCTGACATGGGTGTAAATCTGGGTTGTTTGCAACGACGAATGCCCCAAAAGTTCTTGCACCACCCTAAGGTCCGCTCCCCCGTCCAACATGTGCGTTGCTGCTGTGTGCCGCAGCGCATGTGGGCCTAAAGAATCAATGCCAGAGTTTCGTGCCGCCGCAGCGACAATATCGCGGACCACCCGTGGATTGATTCGGCCGCCGCGTGAACCCACAAACATCGCGTCGGTGGCGGGCTTTCCGGTAGCCAATAATGCCGGACGCCCAAGGCTCATCCAATTCTCGATTGCGGAATGCGCGGCCGTCCCAAATGGAACCACACGTTGCTTATCCCCCTTACCGGTGACGGTGACCACTCGACGCGACAGATCAAGGTCATTGAGATTAATTCCGCATAATTCCGACACGCGGATCCCGGTGGCGTATAACAATTCCAGCATCGCGACATCCCGCAGGTATTCGGGCTCTTTCTTAGCAACGGGTGCTGACATCAATTCATCTGCCGCTGTTTTCGACACGACGACGGGCAGCTTCCGACCAATCTTCGGAGTAGCTAAGCGGGCAGCAACGTCTTCCGATAAATAACCATTCCGGACGCTCCATTTACTAAAAGCGCGTGCCGCAGCTGTACGACGAGCAAGGGTGCTGCGCGATTTCCCATCCGCGACTGCCCCTACAAGCCAAGTACGCAGATTGGCCAAGGTGAAACCGTCGAAGCTGTCCGCGACAGTCGCAAAATCCGATAGGTCGCTTCGGTAACCCCGCACGGTTGCTGGCGATCGCCCGACCACCAGCTCTAGGTATTCAACGAAGTCTTCTATAGCTTCAGATAATTGAGATGAGGGTGACGCGGAACTTCGATTCCGCGTCACCCTCAGTTCTGACTCACCCATAGTGCATAACCTTAATGCCTTAATAGATCGTCTCTAAAGACCACCACGGCTAGTCTTTCAAGGGAACCAGCCCAGAACCCTTTGCGAAAGACTTAATTAGGCTTGCCTACCCAATATTAACGAGCATACATCCAATCCGCAAGGAGACTTATGTCACATCCTTTTTGGAGGTTTAGTTCGTCTCGTACCGCACTCGCAATCCAAGATGCTGCCGGAAACAAGCTTTCAATGGCTAGTCATTCGTCAGCCTTCCTCCGACGCCACCCGTTTCCTACCCGCTCAATCAATCCTTGGCGGGATAGATCCATCAGTAAGAATACGGTCAGCTTCACCGGCAACCCAGCGCCCTGAGCAATTTCCGATGAATCCATGGAATCGGGGCCAGTGACGTCAAAAACCCGCATTTCGTTGCGCGATAGCTTTTGAACAGGAGAAGCCGCAAAATCTATTTCATATTGGCCACCGACATCCACTTCTCCGATTTTCGACACCATCTCCCGCACTTCCTCCGCGGAACACACCATCTCAGCATCGCCTCTACGGATGCGCTCGTGACAGCCCAGCGAACCAGTAGTTGTGATCGGCCCCGGAACCGCCATGGCTACTCGGCCGAATGCTGCCGCCCAGCTTAATGTATTCAATGCTCCCGAACGCCACGCCGCCTCGGTCACCACCGTACCTTGGCTCAGCGCGGCTACCAGTCTGTTTCGGGTGAGAAACCGGTGCCGTTGTGGGCTTAATCCGGGCGGGTATTCCGAAACTATGGCGCAGTTAGGCCGTGATGCCACGGTTTGAAACAACCCCGAGTTCTTAGCCGGGTAGTGTTTATCCAGACCGCACGCCTGCACGACAATCGTGCTGCCGCCCCGGGTTAAGGCTTCCGAGTGAACGACGGTATCAACTCCCAATGCTCCGCCGGAGACCATGGTGTATTGGTGCTCCAATAACCCAGCCGCGATCATCCGAGTTGCCTGAACGCCGTAGTTACTCACGGCTCGGGTACCAACAATCGCTACCGAATGACTGCTCAGTTGCCGCAGATTACCGCCCCGCACCCATAACGCATGGGGTGCCACAGCGTCTGACTGATAACTTCGCGTGTGCTCACTACATCCGCTTGCCGCAAAACCGAAAGCGGAATCAAAAGCCTCGACTGGCCATTCGTCATCGTCTGGACAGATCAATCGTCCACCGACGCTTTGGGCTATCGCCAAGTCCTCATCTGCCCGATCCCAGGTGTATCTGGTTTCAGTTTCCGCCAAGAGCGAACCAATCCACCCCTCCCGACGTCGCACCGCCTGCGCTATCGCTTCGGGCTGACGTCCGGCGTCGAAAAGCTGCTGGAGGTTTCTACTCGGCCCTTCGATCACCCGCGAAAGGTACGCCCATGCGCGCCGCCGCTCATGCGTCATAGTGCCACGTCCTCTCGTAACTCAAGAGCACGAGCAACATGATCCAGCGTCGGCGCTGCCACGCAGTCAAGATCAGCCAAAGTCCAAGCCAGTTTCAGCGCCCGGTCCACGCCGCGCTGAGTAACATCGCCGTGAGCGAGATAGCTCTCCAGCATGGCCATGCCAGCATCATCTGCTGGGAAATGACGCCGGATGATCGCCGATTCCATAGCGGCGTTCGTGATCGCGCCAAAACCTGCAGTTTCCCATCGCTGACGTGCGCGGTTTCGGGCTTCGGCTACGCGCTCGGCAATCGCGGCCGAACATTCCGAATCGGCATCGCCACGCAGCGGGCCCTTCGAATAGGTACGGACGAAAATATCGATACGATCGCGCAATGGCCCCGACAGATTATCCAGGTATTTCACCCGTACCGCACCGGAGCAGGTGCATTCCGTTGGGGTTTCAGCCCCGCATCGGCAGGGGTTGGCAGCCAGAACTAATTGAAACCGCGCTGGGAAAACAAAAGTTCGGTGCGATCGTTGCAATCGCACGACACCATCTTCCATTGGCATCCGCAACTGGTCGAGCACCCGGGCGGGGATTTCCGAAACTTCATCAAGAAACAGCACCCCATTATGTGCCAAACTCACCGCACCTGGCAGCGGATTTCCCGCCCCACCACCCAGCAACCCCGCGGTGGTTACGCTATGGTGCGGTGCGATAAACGGCGCGGTTGACACCACGTTGTTGGCTAATCTGCCCGCTATAGAATGCACAACGGTGGATTCAATCGTTTCCTCGGTGGTCAGCCGGGGTAGCAACGTTGGAATCCGCTCAGCGATCATCGACTTTCCCGAGCCACCCGGCCCAATAAAGAACACATTATGTCCGCCGGCGGCAGCAACCTCCGCAGCAAACTTCGCCTCTGGTTGCCCAGCTATTTGGTTCATGTCCTTTGCTGGGGTCGGCGCGTCGTGCACAGCGGATTGCTGCTGGTGTTGTGCGCACCATTGCTGCGGAGTAGCGAGATTCGCGTCGTTACTCAACCACTCCATGATCTCCGTTATCGATTCGGCAACAAAGACCGTGATACCGGTGGCGATGATTGCTTCGGGGCTATTCGCAGCAGGAATAATCACTGTCTCCACTTGGCTACGTGCGGCGGCCAACAATGCGGGTAACACCCCGGGGACTGCCCGAAGCGCCCCATCAAGGGCGACTTCGCCAAGAATCATGGTGCGCTCAAGCACATGGTAATTCCAAGTGCACGACCGAGTGGTGCTGAGAATTGCCACGGCGATTGCCGCATCGAAATGAGTTCCGGTTTTTGCAAGATTTCCGGGCAATAAGCTCACGATAACCTTGGTTTTCGGCCAGCTCAATCCGGAATTTACCGCAGCGGTCCTGATCCGATCACGCGCTTCTAGCACCCCGGTAGCGGCTTTTCCCACGATATGTGTACCGGGTAATCCCGCGCCCACATTGGCTTCCACTTCCACAATGTCGGCGTTCACACCATTGAGCGTCATGGACAGTGTTTTAGCAAGCACCACTATCAACTCCCTGGTACCAGTCGATTTCATGAGTGGTGGTGCGGTTTAAGGTGATGGCTATGACGTCGAAACGCACATCTGTCCACGGCTTGTCCCGCAACCACAAAGCGGCGGAGCGCCGCATCTTCCGCAGTTTGCTGGGGCTGACTGCCTCGGCATTTCCATAATTGCTGCTTGTCCGGGCTTTTACTTCGACGAATACGATTGCGCCCGTCGGGCTTTGCGCAATCAGATCCAATTCACCAGCCACGTACCGGACGTTGCGGGCTAAGATTGTGTAATTGCGACTTAACAGAAACTGGGCTGCGATATTTTCACCGGTCTCCCCTATGTCACGGTTGTGGCTATTACGTACTACGCCAATGGGTGCATGCACCATGGTTTTCACGTCCTTCTACTTGTGCTTGTACTGCGGCGCTGTTAGGCGTCGACAAGCGAATGGTTTGTGTACTTCCACGGTGCGATAGTTATGAAGTTTTCTCTAGCGATTTCATGCAATAAAACACCAGGTGTGGAATTCGCATCGTGCTACGGTTTCCACACCTGGTGTTTTAAGAATCTGCGCGATTTTTACGGCCGATATATTCTACTCCGGAATGACCAAATCTGGCTTGTCCAATTCTTCGATATTCACATCCTTGTAGGTAATGACCCGAACGTAACGAACAAAGCGCACAGATCGGTACATGTCCCATACCCACGCATCCGACATACGGACTTCGTAATAAACATCGTTTCCTTGGGTATGCGGAATCAGCTCAACCGCGTTTGCCAGGTAGAAACGGCGTTCCGTTTCCACTACATAAGAAAATTGGCTCACCACGTCACGGTACTCGCGGTATAAACTCAGCTCGACTTCGGCCTCGTAGTTTTCGAGTTCCTCTGCACTCATCGAAGGCACCCTCCATGGTTTATGGTTGCGTCAATTCTTGCTCAAGCCACAGGTTATGCGCGGTGGCTACATTTGCATAACTATAACGATGAACCGGGCTGGCACCATAACGGCGCACCGCATCCATGTGTATTTTTGTGCCATATCCTTTGTGTTTGGCAAAGCCGTAGCCCGGAAATTCGACGTCTAAATCGTGCATGAGTTCATCCCGCGAGTGTTTCGCCAGCACAGATGCAGCTGCGATACACCGGGCAGCTGCATCCCCACCAATCATGGGCAAATATGGCACGGGAAAGCCGTCGATCGGCAACGCATCGGTTAAAACGTACCCCGGTTGAATCCCGAGACGGGCCACCACCCGGCGCATTCCGGAAACATTGGCATGTTGAATACCAAATGTGTCTATGTCGGCGGCGGAAATATGCAGAATGGAACAGGATACGGCGTGTTTTTGTATCAATGGAAACAACCTAGCGCGTTGTGCGGCTGATAGTTTCTTGGAATCGGTCAGCTCCGCTAGTTCGTCGATAGGCTTCGACGGCAGAATACATGCAGCTATGGTGATCGGCCCGGCGCAGGAACCCCGTCCGGCTTCATCAACACCAGCGACGGGGCCGAGCCCTGCTTTCTCCAGCGCCACCTCGTATGTGCGCTGTTGTTTGAGCCTGCGCACTGTCCGCCACCCTTACTGTTTTCTTCTTCCGCTGTGCTTTTCGACGCCACCTCCTGCAGCCGGTGGCATGACCCTACTGCTGAATGTCCGGATCTGCGACGGTTCCGAGGCGGCTTAGTGGGAAGAAAATAGCCTGAACTTTACCTTTCACGTTGTCAACCGGAATGGTGCCCTGAAATTCGTCGCCCAGATGGTACCGGGAATCAGCGGAATTGGTGCGGTTATCGCCCATCATGAACAGGTTGCCTTCGGGAACCGTGACTGGTCCGAAGTACATGCCACCGCAGGCTTCGGAACCAGTAGCCGTATCGATCGTGTACTGCGTCGGCTGCAGAGTGAAGGAATCGTCAACTTTTTTGCCGTTGACCATAATCCCTGGGTCGTTTTCCAAACACTGAACGGTTTGCCCACCAGTGGCGATCACGCGTTTAACAAGGATGTTTTCATCGGGCGCGACAAACCCCACATAGGAGCCGAGGTTTTGCAGGCCCCGAATTACTGGGTTTTCGGAACGCTGCGAACTAAAGCCCATGTTCCAGGAATCAGTTCCGGAGAACACCACCACATCGCCCGGTTTCGGATCGTTAAACGCATAGGTGATTTTCTCCACTACGATGCGATCGCCCACGCACCCTGCGCACCCATGCAGGGTCGGCTCCATGGACTGGCTCGGAATCATATACACCCGGGCGATCAGTGCTTGAAAAATACCAACAAAAATGATCGTAACCAGCACCACCGCGGGGATTTCGATGTACCACGGCATGGGCTTTTTCTCATCGTCACCTTTGGTTGGAGTCTCGTGCACTTCGGACTCAGTGTCGCTGGGATCGTTGTTAATTTCGTAATTCTCCTGCTGATTCACAACCAACGAGCTTAGCAGCAAGCATCAAGAAAACCACCAGCGAAGGTGATATGGGGTTTCGTAAAATTCGGCGCATTCGGGAGCGCAATTAAAACTAAACGGTTGCACCCAACCAGTGCCGCACTGGCCCACTGGCTTACGAAGAAACCTATCGGGCAAAAGCAAAACCGGCCGTCGGGTTGTATTCAACGCCCACGGCCGGTGGTAAGTGGTGATACACCACTTAGTTTTGGCAAAGCGGAAAAAATTAGCGCTTTTCCTTGATCTTGGCAGCCTTACCGCGCAGGTTACGCAGGTAGTACAGCTTCGCACGGCGAACTTTACCGCGGCTTACAACCTCGATCTTTTCGATGTTTGGGCTGTGAACTGGGAAAGTACGCTCAACACCGATGCCAAACGACATCTTGCGAACGGTGAAGGTCTCCCGAACGCCAGCGCCCTGACGGCGGATAACAACGCCCTTGAACACCTGGATACGAGACTTAGCGCCTTCGATAACCTTTACGTGCACGTCAAGGGTGTCACCCGGCTGAAAATCGGGAATGTCGTCACGCATGGAAGCTGCATCGACTTTGTCAAGAATGTTCATTGAACAAATTCCTTTTCTGATTTTAAGGAAAGAGGACCCTAGCGGCACTTCCCAATTGTGGGCGCTCGGCTGGTTCATATCCACTGCAAAATTCATGAAGGCTGGCAAAACCAGACAACCGCGAAATTATCCCACACACTATCGCCCCGTTTCAACTCCAAGCCCGATACAGTCACGAGCAATCCACGTCAGGGAGTAACAAGTTTTCTTGCTTGAGAGAACTCCGCAGCTTGTAGCACCTTATTAGTGAGCAACTCGACTGATTCAAAGAAAGCATGAGATTTTCCGCCCGTAAGCAATGAAAAGGTCGAGCAGGCATTGATGCACCGTCGTGTGATACAGCTCCAGAAAAGAGGGGTACCAGGCGGAACTCGACCCATGCGGGCTTAGGCGAGTGCTTTCTTGCTCATGATGGTGAATAGGTCGAGTACGCGGGTTTCACTTACCAAGACACTGGTTCCGGCGAAACCCTATAAGAATTTGCCGCAACTTGTAACTCCTTATTGGTGGGCAACTCGACTGATTCAAAGAAAGCATGAGATTTTCCGCCCATAAGCAATGAAAAGGTCGAGCAGGCATAGTGACGGGGAGGTTTTAAGCGGAGTCAGAGAACAATGCACAACCTCACAAGCGCCAGCTCGAACCAATCCAGTCATAAAAAATGTGTGCGTTACACCTCACCGGTGTCGAAAATTCTGGTGATTTCCTTCATCACAGTGGCCCTTTTAGGGCTACACTTAGACTCGTTTGTAACTTTTCTCCACGGGTGCCCCGAACACACGGGGCTGAGATTGCGCTGACGTTGCGCAAGACCGTCCGAACCTGTCCGGTTAGTACCGGCGAAGGAAGTGAGCAAGATTGCCCGACGTCGATCTTTCGTGTTATTTGGTCACTGGTGCCAATCCGTTGGAGACGGTTCGCCAAGCAAAACACGCAACCTGTATCCAAGTTCGATCCAAGCCCATTTCGGCCCGGGAACTATACGAATTATCAAAAGCGGTGTCCTTAGCAGCCCTCCCCCATCAAACAGTGCTTATCGACGACCGCGTCGATGTCGCAGTGGCACTGCGCGCTGAAGGTTACCCGATCGCCGGAGTGCACCTTGGCCAAGATGATCTCCCCGTTGCAGCTGCCCGCCGCATGTTAGGAGCCGACGCGATCATTGGTTTGACCACTGGCACGGCTGAGCTGGTACGTAATGCCAATGAGGTTGCTGATGTTATTGATTACATCGGTGCTGGACCGTTTCGCCCATCCCCCACAAAAAAATCCGGCAGGCCACCACTTGGGGTGGCCGGACTTGAAGAATTAGCAGCGCTTTCGCGCGTACCGGTGGTGGCAATCGGCGATATTTGGCCCGCCGATGTGCCCGCCATCATGCGCACCGGCGTGGCGGGTGTGGCTATGGTCCGGGCCTTCGAGCTGGAACCGGGGTTGGCATTATGATCACCGTGGTTGGTGCCGGAATCATTGGTTTATGCACCGCTTTTGAATTGGCGGATAGGGGCGAAAAAGTGCAAATTTTCGACCCCCATCCGACCAGCGGCGCCACAAGGTTTGCTGGCGGCATGTTGGCGCCGATCGCCGAAGTGCAGTTTCAACAAGACTTACTTTTTCCCCTCATGCTGCAGTCGGCTCAGCTGTATCCCGACTTAATCGCGCGGGTTCGTAAGTTTAGCGACCTTGACACCGGTTATGACACCAACGGAACGCTCGTAGTCGCAGCCGATCGCGCAGATGCCCAGCATCTTTCTGATCTCGCGCACTACCGTCCAGCGGGGTTTAATGCCGATGACATTGAAAGATTAACGGTCCGCGCCGCCCGCCGGTGCGAGCCACGCTTAAGTCCTGACCTTGCCGGGGTGGTGAGTATCCCCGGGGACCATCAGGTTTATCCTCGGCTTTTGGCCGCCGCATTACTGGATGCCTTGCGCAATCGCGGCGTTACGGTCGTCGAAAAGCAAGCGCCAGAAACCGACAATGCGATTATTTGCACTGGGCTTGGTGCCGCAAACCACGTACCGTTGCGCCCGGTATACGGTGATATTTTGCGGTTGGCGTGCCCCACCCCGCTCGTGTCCAAGGTCATCCGAGGCTGGGTCAACGATCGCGCGGTGTATATCATTCCGCGCCCGGACGGCGAATTGTGCATCGGCGCAACCTCGCGGGAGGATTCCCGCACCCGCCCTGCGGTCGACGGGGTTTATCAGCTGCTAAAAGATGCCATTCGCATCGTTCCCGGTATTGAGGAATGTGAACTCATAGAGGCAAGCGTCGGGGCGCGGCCCGGCAGCCCTGACGATCTGCCGTTTTTCGGCTGGCTGAGCGGCACCCACCAATTGTTGTCGAGCGGGTATTTCCGGCACGGAATTTTACTTGCAGCCTTGGCCGGAAAAACAGCCGCTGAGGTTTATCTCGGTGCAGAGATCCCCGCTCACTTCAGGGCTTGCGACCCGTACCGGTTTTCGCAGGATCCGTAAAACCCCTCGCCCCGTCACCTTATATGTAAGGAATTTCGACAGATGATAACAATAACCTTTAACGACTCCGCTGTGGAGACTAACGCAGCTACCATCGAACAATTAATTCAATCGGAAATCGGTTATAGCCACGGCGTTGCGGTTGCGTGCAATGGTGAGGTAATCCCGGTTTCGCAATGGGACGTAACCGAGGTCAAATCCGGCGACCGTATCGACGTTCTCACGGCGTTTCAAGGCGGCTAACCACATGAAAATCGCGGATAAAGAATTCACTTCAGCCCTGATTATGGGCTCCGGCGGCGCATCAAGCATGGATATGTTGGAAAAGTCTCTGGTCGCTTCGGGGACGGAAATGACTACCGTTGCCATGCGGCGTTTCGGCGCGGGCACCCCTATTTTTCCCATGCTGGAGCGGCTCGGAATCGCACCGTTGCCCAATACTGCCGGGTGCCGCACCGCCAGCGACGCCGTGCTCACCGCCAAACTTGCCCGGGAGGCGTTGCACACGAATTGGGTAAAAGTCGAGGTTATCGCCGACGAGGACACGTTACTGCCCGATGTCACGGAGCTTATCGACGCCTGCGAGCTGCTCGTCGCCGATGGGTTTACGGTTCTCGCCTACACCAGCGACGACCCCGTCACCGCAAAACGGTTAGAGGATGTCGGCGTTGCCGCGGTCATGCCGCTCGGGGCACCTATTGGCACCGGCTTGGGCATCTTGAATCCGCACAATATTGAACTGATCTGTTCCCGCGCGGAGGTTCCTATTCTTTTGGATGCCGGAATTGGCACCGCGTCTGATACAGCCTGGGCTATGGAATTAGGATGTGATGGGGTGCTGCTGGCTTCTGCTATCAATCGTGCACAAGACCCAGTAGCCATGGCGACCGCCATGAAGCACGCGGTTCACGCTGGGCTTTTAGCGCGCGATGCGGGTCGAATTCCGAAACGAGAACACGCCCACGCCTCCTCCCCTACGGAAGGATTGGTGTCATGGATGTGACGGCGGAGTTTGAACGCACCCGACGTCAGCGGCAATTGCCTAACTTCGATCAAGATGCTGTCGCCGGTGGCACTGTTATGGTCATCGGCGCAGGTGGCTTGGGGTGCCCCGCGTTACAAGCCCTTGCAGCTGCGGGTGTGGGAAAAATAACGATCGTTGATGATGACCTGGTTTCCCTCAGCAACCTTCACCGGCAGATTCTGTTCGGCGTATCCGACATCGGGCAACCTAAAGTAGACGTTGCGGCCCGTCAGCTCCGCCAGCTGCAGCCCGGGATCGTTGTTTCTACCTGTGATCGCCGAATCACAGCCGACAACGCGTTGTCGCTTATCGACGGCCACGACCTGGTGCTTGATTGCACGGACACCTTCGCCGCCAAGTATCTGATCGCCGACGCCTGCGAAATCTTGGAAATCCCACTCGTCTGGGGCACAGTGTTGGGCTTCAGCGCAAGCATGAGTGTCTTTCGCACTGGTGTTGTCCACCTTCGGGACGTGTTCCCAACCATTCCGGAAACGACCCAAACCTGTGCCACGGCTGGTGTTCTGGGCGCCACCACCGCAGTCGTCGGTTCGCTCATGGCAACGGAAGCATTGAAACTTCTCAGTTCGCTGCCCACCTGCATCGGAACCATAGTCACCTATGATGCCCGCACCACCACGATGAAGAACTTTAAGGTACGTCGTGACCCGGCGCGCACGATTCCAACGAGGCTTCCACACCACAACGAGATTGATATATTTGTTGATATTCGCGAACGAACCGAGCGGGAGTTGGACGTGAAAATTCCCGATTCTGTCCATGTTCCATCTTCGGCAGCCACCCAAGATTCTCTTGCATGTTTCTTTTCGCAACATCACGGAAAAATGTTGGGTGTTTTCTGCGCTTCAGGTACCCGCGCATTGCAGTTTATTCAGCAGTGGCAGGGACTTGCCGCTGAATGTGGTGTCACGTTAGTGGCCTTATAGTGATTGTTGTTATTAGCGATCAGACCATAATCCGATATTGTCTCGAGATTTCGACGAACTCTAGGATTTTTCAGTTTTCACTTAATTCAGCGTCAAACTTGCAAAGCCCCAGAGTTCGTCATGCAAATCTTCTTGTACATCACTGGTATCGCGCAGAAATATTGCTATCGTCAACCGTCATTGCGGTTTAGCGCTGGAATAGTTTCGCAATGTGCTGTGGGGTTATACCAAGATGTTGCATTGCTGCCACTATTATGGCACCGACTCCGCCTAGCACAGCGAAAATGATGCCAATAATTTCACCAGTACCTAACTTTGAGGAGTTCATCCCAGGGGTTGTAGTTGGCGGCATGGGTTTCGGTTGCGTTGACGTGGTTGTAGATTGTGTAGAAGTCGCCTGAGTCGATGTCCGTGGTACATCCTTGACAGTTAATACCGCAAACCCAGAGTACATCTTCTTCACGGCATTTTGTACAACGGCACGATATTGTGCCCCATCGACTGCGGTACCTTCACCTGCGGTGACCGTCAAAGTGGCATCTGTTGCACCTGGAATATCAACCCACTTGCCCGCATTAAGACGTTGCCATTGAATTAACGGTTTCGGTGTACCTTCAACCACTACGATGAACTCTGCTGTCTTACCAACCTCTACACTTTGATCTTTTGGCTGAGTAGTGATGGTAGGTGCTACTTTCGGCGCTGGCTTTTCCGCAGTATTTTGTGGAATTGGTTGTCCTTCGGGCAGATCTTTGAGTCGATTACCGAAGACCGCAAGGGGTTCGCGAGATTCAAACTTATTATGAGAAATGCGCAGGCTAGTTAGGTTATCAAATGCTGCCAATGGCGCCAGGGATTCTGGGTTAGTGATGAAATTGTGCGAAGCATCGAGCTTTTCTAGGCCCCTAATCTTGCCTAGCGGAGAAATATCGGCGATTGCATTATGGCTAACATTTAGCTCCTTGAGATATAAATAGTCCTTTAAGGTCGCCACACTTTCAATTTCATTATGGTCAACCTTCAAAATTCGAAGGTTCTCTTTATTAAGTGGAAGCCCATTGAGGTGAAATAGTTTATTGTTACTTAGTTCCAAACGGGTCAACGCAGGCAGATAAAGAATCTGATCAATATCAATGAGCTTATTGTTGTTAGCCTTGAGGTTGAGGAGTTCCGGTTGGTGTCCGATATCGCTGATGCTGGTCAAACCGTTTCCGGAAACATCAAGTTCTTTAATCTTCGTAAGGTCGCGAAGTGGACTTAAGTCGGTGACGCGCTGTTCAGCAAGAATCACGCGGCTTAGACGATGTGCATGTTGAAGGCCGTCAAGTGATCGGACTTTCTTATCCTCTTGTGTATTTCGCCCGTGACAGGGGAGGGTAAACAGTCGCTGAAGTGTTTTAGTTGTGATTGGCTCTTCAGTTTCTAACTCGAATCGAATGCATTTTTCCAATGCTGGGTCCAACGTTACTGGTTTATCTTCCAATTCCCCGTCGTCTGGCACGATATTGCGAGGGCGCAAATGATCGAACTTCTCTGGAAACAGCTTCCACAAGATCGGGTCTGGCCGCTCCCCTTCACTGCCAGAAATTTTGATTGTAGCCACGAAAGGCTCGCGATATTCACCTTGATAGAATCCGACAAGGTCATTTGCAAACGACGTGATCTTGGGTCGGAATGATGTCACCTGCAAGTACCCATCTTTCACCTCGGCTTTGAGGTCGGTCAATTCAAGCAACACTTCTTGAGTTTCATTGACAGCCTGACCTGGATTTGCCAAGGTTCCTGCAGATTTTCCGTCGACAAGCAACTGCTTCTTCTCAAAGTCGATGGTGGGGTTTGCCAAGGTCACATCAAGAATACCTCCATGATGTGTCCAATGAACTGAACCTGCGAAATGCAGTTTCTTTAGATTATTGAGATCCACTTGTTGGTTTTGTTTCAACGGCCACAGTAGATATTCGTTAAAAGGGTCAAGTTCTACTTGGTCGCGGGTTTCTTGATGGCGTCCAACATATTGCCGGAACGAACGCACCCAATCCCAGTTTGCTTTTCCTTCAGACAAAGTCACTTGTGGATGCGCTAGACGATCCACCCCCTCAGCAACAAATCCAAAACCTGGATTTTGCATGGAAGCGGCTACAGCCTCGTTTTGCAGCTCGATAGTGGTGTTTCCATTACCTGACGCTGACTCTCCTTGTAGTGGCTCTTGCGCGTTTTCGGCCGTAGTCTCGTCTAGGTGTGTTGTAGCAGGCTCTTCGGTAAGTGACGGACCGAGATCCGTCATTTCTCGGGTTGCAATCTCGGGCTCTGGCGTAGCGGTGATATTTTGGGCATTAACCGATGGATTCACCAGCGTTGAAATGATCGCTGTACAGAAAACGACAGACGCTTTTCGACGAATATTGAGTTTCACGAAATCTTCTTCCTCAAAACTTCAAAGTTTTCAAATTAGGCAGTTCCGCTGTTGAGGTACCATTTGTGATTGTGCCCCCATGCGGAAGTGCGACTAAAAAATATCATAAACTGAGACTAACCTAATTAAGATTAGGACCCCGCTACCCCCGCGGCAAATATTCGTTAAGGCTCATATTCAAAAAATATAGCCTAAAGTTGTTCTTAAAATTAGACTCAAGCTTTATAAAAAGACAGGGTTCCGCAGTACAATACTTCCCAAATCTTTAGGCTTTCGTCCATTTAGGAAACCCATATATGTCAGAAAAAAATACCACCCCCACACCTGGTTATCTAGTTCCCACAAAGCAAGTCCGGGTAACCGATCTACAAGGGCTAAAAGGCCAACGCCCGTGGGCGATGCTCACCGCCTATGATTACGCTACGGCCAGCGCCTTTGCCGCCGCTGGTATCGAGTGTTTATTGGTGGGCGATTCCGCCGCCAATGTGGTTTATGGTTACGATTCGACTACGCGCATCAGCTTCGATGAACTTGCCGTGCTTGCTGCCGCCGTGGTGCGGGGTGCCGGAAATGCTCTGGTTGTCGTCGATTTGCCGTTCGGTACCTATGAGGCAAGTGATGAGCAAGCTGTGCGTTCCGCGACGGAGATGCTGCACCGCACCGGTGGGCACGTGATCAAGATTGAGGGCGGCGTGCGGATGGCGTCGCGCATTAAGGCGCTCAAAGATGCGGGTCTCGCGGTGTGTGCGCATGTGGGGTTCACGCCGCAATCGGTGAGCGGTTTGGGTGGTTTCAAAGTACAAGGCCGGGGTGCGGCTGCCGATGCGGTTCGTGCCGATGTTGCCGCTGTTGTTGCTGCGGGTGCCGACATGGTGGTCTTTGAGATGGTTCCGGCCGAGCTTGCCGCGGAGATCACCGCAACCTGTCCGATTCCAACGATCGGCATTGGTGCTGGTGCGGAAACCGATGCCCAGGTTTTGGTGTGGCACGACATGGCGGGAATGTTCCCCGGCGCGCGCATTCCAAAGTTCGTTGAGGTGTTCGCCGAGGTTGGTCAGCAGTTACGTGATGCGGCAGCGAATTATAAGGAAGCTGTAAACAATAAGACTTTTCCTACCGCTGACCATACCTTTAGTTAGGTAACGGCTGCCCCTTTAGTCGTCGAAAAGCTCTCAGCGATTGCTTTTCGACGATTCCCGGCCCCGCACTATCTAACAGCTATTGGTGCTGCCTCGGCAGGAAAAGCAGAACCAGCACCAAAGCGCCCAAGCAGGCGGCAATCCAAACCGGCAACCCCAGTTGTTGGGATACAAGCATCATTACGATCAGGATGGTGCCAAGGATTTTTCTTGAAGTGCTCATCTGCCTCTCATTTCTTCCCGTGTCAGTGCCTCAAGCGGCAAGCTACGACAATCCCGCAATTTCCACCCATCATAGCAATTCGACTACCGCTAATCCCTGCGTTTAAAAAACAAGCACTTTCGGTTTTAAGTTGGGGCTTTACTTCTCTTCCCAGAACTCGCCATCTTCGTAAACAATGTAGCGCGCACCGAAACCATAAATAAGGTTGTATAGCCCCTCGTAAAACTGGCCATCCACAAAATACACATCACCATTGTCCGGAACAATAAAAATCCGACCCGAATGATCAATCAGCAGTTGGCGCTGATCCTGATTGCCGAACATACGAAGCGGCTGGTCCAACGGATTTTCCCATTCGTGGTCATGCCACAACTGGTTACTTGGCTCCCCGAATTCAAAAACACTGGTGAAATACGATGGGGCGTAACTCGGGCCGGAAAGAGGACTTATCGTCTCGCGCACAACATGTAACCCCCAAATTTCCCGCAAGAAATCTGTCACCTCATCAGGAAATGTTTCAAGGTCGTTGCTTAAATCTTCCTTCGCCACTTTTCGTTCCGGGTACCACCCCGATCGAAGGAGCAACTGATAAAAGTCCGAACTAATCCGATTCGGTTTTTCCATCACACGCGCACCTCTTTACTCACAACCCGACAAGCTCATGGTGGCCGCGTATCACATTGAACAATCCTTCATAGAAAGTTCCCGGAATGCGGTGTTCGGCGCCATCAAGCGACCTGAGGGTGAAAGCGCCGTGCTCGTCGATAAGCATGGTGTGTTTATCTGCAACCCCCAGCACAAACTTATCCCCAGCACGCTCCGCCGCCGTATCTATGGCACCAAACTCGAACCGGCGATGTACCATCACCTCACGCCCCGAAGACCTGTACCCAAGTATCTCATTCACAATGGTTAAACCCCACAAATTTTGCACAAACCAGCGAACGGATTCTGCTAAAGAATCACACCAAGTTCCGCTGATTTGGCGATGGGATCTCCACCCAGATTGTCTCAGCAATCGGTGAAAATGGGGATCAATATTGTCAGGCAAAAGTTCGAACCGCAACGTATGTGGATTGAGATGAATGAGCTGATCGCTAAGCATCTCCACCACACCACAATCAAGGTGGTAGCCAATCACCTCACCCGCGGCATCAAAGCTCGCCCACAGAGAATGCTTTGAATTGGTGGAATCTAGGAGACTAAACGCAATCGACGTGTCTACCACCCCACACCCGTCAAGGGATTCCGTCAGCATATCCCCACGCCACCTAGCATCAACAAACCCTAAAACACCCGTCTTTGGGTAAACCGCAGCGTCGCGAAAACCGACACACTGCGGGTCAAAATACTCAATGATTCCGAAACGGGCAATGGGTGCGGAAGAAAAGACGACGCTTAAGTAGGCAACCTGAGACGACTGAGGATTTTCAAGTTCGTGGGCGAAGGTGGCCACCACGCGGTGGGAACCATTCGGTGCAGGCAACTCCACGCCGCTGCCCTGACTCTCGTCCCCACTACCCAGATCGCACGCGAGGACGCCACCACTGGACACATCAAGCGAGCCGATTTCACGGGGCCCAAGCGCATACCCTGTTCGCTGTTCTTCGTTTCGCTTCACACACCACTGCGGTGGCACCACATGATTGTTTAACGGGTAAAAGTCGAAAAGATAATTGAGGTTTATGGGTGCGGCCACCACAATGCCATTCCTTCGTCCTTATGTACAAACACTCCCGTCTTTGGGGAGTGTTGAAGGCTCCAACACATTTTGGTTTCGGAATTTTTCCTATCGTCCATGATAGAAAAACAACTGGTCTATGGGTGCAAAAATAGGAAAAACAATAATTGTCAGACTACTTGTGAATGGTTTCTAGGAAGGATTCATGAGTATGGAAGTTCATGTTGTGGCTTCGTCGTTTACCCCCGCGCAGCAGCGTGAGATTGCGTTGTGTTATGTGAAGCTGGGGCGGGGTGAGAAGACTCCTTATGCTGAAAGTTTAGGGCTGCAGCCACATGTGATTCGGAAGTGGATTTCCGCTTTAGCTGATGCAATAATTGTCAGACTACTTGTGAATGGTTTCTAGGAAGGATTCATGAGTATGG